>NZ_OW968402.1:737230-1474460 GCF_943169825.2 Varibaculum prostatecancerukia | reverse complement strand
TTCAACATCTGGTCTTCATCGCCTGCACGCTGCTCTATTTCCGGAATCTGCTCGCTGTTTTTTCCAGCTGCACGCGGGATGGACGATTCCCGCGGGGAGTTGCTAGGGCGTCCTCTAGCTTCCGGATCGATACTCATAAGGCAATCCTAGCGGGCGCTTGCCCTATTGCCGGTAAGCGGCGCGGGTAGGAACCGGCTTGCCACCTTAGATAGGCTAAGAACATGGATATGATCAGTTTCGCGGAAGTCGCCGAGCGCCTCGGGGTAAAAGTTACTCGTACCCACCGCCTCCTAAAAGAACATCGCCTTTTGGCCTTACCTGATGAACAGGGAAAACTGCAGATCGTAGCGGATAGCCTACTGGAAACCCCACAGGGCTGGACTTTGATTGAGCGTCTGCCCGGCACCATGCTAACCCTGATAGATGGGGGTTTTAGCGTTCAAGAGGCAACCGAGTGGGTGCTTTCTGCCCAACCGTTATTAGACGAGCAGCGCCCGCTGGATTTATTGCGCGCCGGAAGCCACACCAAAGTTAATTCAGTGGCAGCCATGCAGGCTCTTTAAGCAAAATATTTTAGGATTCGCGCTCAACCAGCGCCCGTCCGAGCTTAAGCAGTGCCTGGCGGCCAGCACTATCAAAATCACCGCTTGTTACTAGGGCATCACCTTTAGCGGCATATTCTGCGATTAGTTCGCGGTGTCGGCTTTTTACCCCTTGCACAGTTAAGGCTTCAGTTACCGCCGAAATCTGTCCGGCAGTAGCTGCCCGGTTGCCAAACACGTAATGCAACCCCTGCCGCGCGGAATCGCTAAGCATCTGTTCCGCTAGAGACCACAATGCGGTTTTCTTCCCTTCGGTTAAGTCACCGCCTGCAGGCTTTCCAGTCTGGCTGGGGTCACCGAACACTCCGAGTTCATCATCGCAAAGCTGAAAGGCGACTCCCCAGTATTCCCCGATGGTGAAAAGGGTTTTCAGTTGGGTGGGGCTGGCACCAGCTAGGCGCGCCCCCAAGGTTAGCGGATGCGCAACCGAATAACGCCCTGACTTGTGGCGAACCACCGTTAAAATTCGCTCTCGCGCTACAGCGGGATCAAGTTCATCAGTTTCGAGCCGCAAGTCCAGGTACTGACCGGCGGCCACTTCCCGGGTCATCTCGGTCCAGTTGGCGAAAAAAGCATTAGCGTCTTTGCAAGCAGAGGTGACCGCGAAAGCACATTGATCGGCTACCGCCAGCAGTAAATCTCCCAGTAAAATCGCGGCAAAACTGCCATATTCTTGCGAATTGCCTTGGCGTTTCTCGCTGAGATGCTGTTTCGCGAAACTAATATGAGCTGCATCTTTTCCCCGTCGGAGGGGAGAGTTATCAATAATGTCATCGTGGACGAGGGCGCTGGCTTGGTAAATCTCTAGGGCCACTCCCAGGTCAAAAACCTGCTTGGGAGGGCGGGAATGGTTACCGCTGATCGCGGCCCAGCCGGTATGGGCGAGGCGAGCGCGGGTGCGTTTACCTCCGGAAAGTGCTGCCAGTCCCACTTGAAATAATTCTTCCACTCCCTCGAGGTCGCGCCAAGGCTGCAGCCCGCTCTGCCACGCCTTCGGTAATAGTTCGTCAATCTGGGTGGAAAACTCCTGTTCAGTGGGCATTAGCTGCTACTTCCTTTCCCTGCGTGTTCTACTCTGGCCGCGAAACTTCCCTGGATATGTGCTAGAAAGTGTGGTATTGAATTATAATTGTTGAGCATTCTCTATGAAAACGTTTAGGAATCAGGAAAGGTCGCTGTGACTACTAAACCTGCTCAATCTGAATCTAGCGCGAAAACTTCCTCGAAAGCTAGTGCCACCGCCAGCACTCGGAAAACGACTGCTGCTAAGACCGCTAAGAGCGCGGCGAAAAAACCCGCCACCAAGACTGCGGCAAAGAAGACTACTGCCGCCAAGACCGGTGCGAAGAGCACGGCGAAGACTACAGCCTCGGCTAAGAAGAATACTACGGCGAAAAAGACTGCTGCTGCCAGCAAAACCGCGACCGCTAAAAAAACTACTAGTGCAGCGAAAACTAAGGCTTCGGAGTCATCGAGCAAATCGACGGCTAGGAAGACTGCTGCCACCAAGAAGGCGGCGTCCAAACCGGCAACAAAGAAGACTGCTACCGCAAAAAAGACTACTGCAGCCAGCAAAACGAGCGCTACAGCTAAGAAAACTACTACTGCTGCGAAAAAGACCACTGCAGCCAGCAAGACCACCGCGGCTAAAAAAGCCGGTACTGCCAAGACCGCTACTTCGAAGGCATCAGCTAAGACTGCAGCCTCTAAGCCGGCAGCAAAGAAGACTACTACGGCTAAGAAGACCGCTGTAGCCAGTAAGACCGCCGCGGTGAAAAAGACGACCGCGACTAAAAAAGCCAGTACCGCCAAGACCGCTGCGAAAGCTCTGGCAAAGACTACTGAGGGCACAGCGAAGACTGTGTCCTCCAAACCGGCAGCCAAGAAAACTACTACGGCGAAAAAGGCTGCTACCAGCAAGAAGGCTACGGCCTCTAAGCCGGCAGCAAAGAAGACCTCCGCTGCTGCGAAGACTACTAGCGCAGCTAAAGCGAAGACTGCTGCCTCGAAAACGGCGGCAACTAAGAAGACCACGACTGCGAAAAAGACCGCCGCAGCCAGCAAGACCACTGCAGCGAAGAAAACTACCGCGGCTAAAAAAGCCAGTGTCGCCAAGACTGCTGCGAAGGCTCCGGCAAAGACTGCAGCTTCTAAGCCGGCAGCAAAGAAGACCTCCGCTGCGGCAAAGAAGACCAGTGCGGCTAAAGCTAGCACCACCACTAAGGCTGCTTCTAAGGCTACTTCGAAGACCGCGACCTCTAAACCGGCGGCAACTAAGACGACCGCCGCAGCGAAGAAAACTACCGCGGCTAAAAAAGCCAGTACCGCCAAGACCGCTGCGAAAGCTCCGGCAAAGGCTTCGGCGAAGGCTGAAGAAACCAAGACGAAAGCAACAGCCAAGAAGTCGGCAACTAAGAAGACTGCTGCCACCAAGACCGGTGCGAAGAGCACGGCGAAGACTGCCACCAAGAAAACTAGCGCAAAAGAAAAGGAAATTGAGAGCACTCTTCAGGATGAAGAGCAAGAGCTCACGGTAAAAGATGCCGAGGTAGATGAAGATACGGTTGAACCTGGTGACGAGGATTTAAGCAGCGAAGAAGAAATTGACATCGAATCGGAGCTCGACGATAGCGACGAAGATGAAGATGACGAAAAGCATGGTGAAGATCGCGAACCCGAAGAAGATGAGGAAGAAGAGGAAGAAGCTGCTCCCGCCACTGCCGCTGAAGGCTTAAGTAAGGCGATTGCCCAGGCAAAAGCTAATGCTAAGGGGCAAAAGAAAGGCAATGCCTTCACCGTTTCTGATTCTGATGAAACCGATGAACCTGCGCAACGAGTCACGGTTGCAGGAGCGACTGCAGATCCGGTTAAGGACTACCTGAAACAGATCGGGAAAGTTGCGCTGCTAAACGCCGCAGAAGAGGTAGATTTGGCACGGCGCATTGAGGCAGGTCTTTATGCGCAGCACAAGCTGGAAACTGAATCGGAAAACCTGACTTCTAAGATGCGTCGGGATCTACATTCTTTGGCGATTGATGGTCAACACGCAAAGAATCACCTGCTAGAAGCCAACTTGCGTTTGGTGGTGTCACTGGCGAAACGCTACACCGGTCGGGGAATGTTGTTCTTGGATCTGATTCAAGAAGGTAACCTGGGTCTGATTCGTGCAGTTGAAAAATTCGACTACAGCAAGGGATATAAGTTCTCTACCTATGCAACCTGGTGGATTCGGCAGGCGATTACCCGCGCGATGGCTGATCAGGCGCGCACTATCCGAATTCCCGTCCACATGGTCGAGGTAATCAATAAGCTTGCACGGGTACAGCGGCAGATGCTGCAGGATTTGGGGCGCGAACCTACTCCCGAGGAGCTAGCTAAAGAACTGGATATGACGCCTGAAAAAGTGGTGGAAGTGCAAAAGTACGGTCGGGAACCGATTTCTTTGCATACCCCTCTGGGCGAGGACGGCGACAGCGAATTTGGGGATCTGATCGAAGACTCCGAGGCGGTGGTACCAGCCGATGCAGTCAGCTTCACTTTGTTGCAAGAACAGTTACGTAGCGTCCTCGACACCCTGTCCGAGCGGGAAGCCGGGGTAGTGTCGATGCGTTTCGGTTTGGGTGACGGTCAGGCGAAAACTTTGGACGAGATCGGGAAAGTTTATGGGGTTACCCGTGAACGTATCCGCCAGATTGAATCCAAAACTATGTCGAAGTTGCGTCACCCCTCGCGCAGTCAGGTGTTGCGCGACTACCTGGATTAGGAGCGGCGTCACACTTTTAACTTTCCGCCGTCCTTGCTACTGGCAAGGACGGCGGTTTAGTTCTGCCAGGCGCGAAAGCTCGATCCGTGGCGTGACTTCCGCTCGTACGCAGTAGACAATGAGGACATGAGTGAGCAAACCTATGTTTTTGATGCGACTGATCGTTGCGATACCTGCGGAGCGCAGGCGTGGGTTCTTGCCCGCCTGGAGGCCGGCAATCTGTTTTTCTGCGCCCATCACGCCCACGCCCTAGTGCCGGCTTTGCGGGAAAGTGGTGCCGAAATCGTGGATAACACCGAGCAGCTGCATTTCGAGGAAGCCCAAAACGCCCCGTTAACTTCGCTGTCCCGCGCCCGTTAAGCTGGAGACGCCATCTAGCTATTTGCCTTTGAACTGGGCTAAACCCGGAGTTTTAACTTTTCCCTATTAGTTTGTCTGTCCAGGTTGCTCTGCTTGGTCGGCTGGACTCGAATGCTTGGGTGCTATCGCCTCGGGAGAATCTGTCTTTAGAACTGTCAGGTCAGCTTGCGCTGGCTCGGCTGCGTGCCTGGGCTTGCTAGAGGGGAGCTCTTGTTCCGAGTCGTTCGAATTTCCCGGTTCTCCTGTTTCTTTCGATTGTGCGGGTTCGGGGGATTTCGCGGGTTGCCCGGACTGTCCAGGCTGCGGCGAGTGGGATGCATGTTGTCCGCTATGGGATTCGGCAGTTTGTCCCGATTCTCCCGGATTTCCTGGTTCTCCTGATTGTGGGGGAGTTGCAGGAGGTTGGAATCCTGGGGCAGGCGTTCCGTAGCCTTGAGGTGGCATCGGGTATCCAGCTTGCGAGCCTTGAGGATTAGCGGGCGGATAGGGATAAGGATACTGATAGGGATAGTAGCCACCTGGCACGGGCGCTCCCGCTTGTCCTTGCGGAGGAATATTCGGGGGATAGGGCGCAGCTCCCGGCGCACCAGGTGTACCTGATGGCGGATAGCCCGGCATGGGAGGTTGGACGGGGTTACCGGGCATAACGGGTGGAGCTGGGAAGTAGCCGTATCCGGGCGGATATCCACCTTGAGACGGCGCGCCTGAAATCGGGGATGTAGCACTACCTGGCATGGAGGGTTGCCCCGCGGGAATCCCAGAGGCTCCAGGTGCTGCCGGTTTGCCTCCAGGCATATAAGGCGCTGCTTCCTGCATTCCCGGAGCAGCTGACGCCGGATAACCCGGCATTGGGGGTCGGGCGGGGTATCCGGGCATAGCTGGTGGAGCTGGGAAGTAACCGTACTGGGGAGGATATCCATTTTGAGGAGAAACTGGGGGCATAGGAGGCTGAGCAGTGCCAGGAGCAGGCGGCTGCTCTGGAGACATTCTGCCAGCGTCCGAAGTAGACGGCTGATTCTCGGGCAACCCCTCAGCTTGAGCCCGGGGCGGATGTTCGCTCGGTGCTTCCGCAGTTTCGTTCTTAGGAGATGGCTCAGCCGATATTTGTGGAGAGCCAGGAACGTGCGGCTGCTCCCCGGGCATTACCAAATCCTTAGACACAGAGGGTTGAGGAATATCGGGCATAAAAGGCTGCCCGGTCGGGGTACCCACATCTGCGGAGACAGCAGGCTCAAATCCAGATCTGTCACCCGGATTAGGTAGGGGAGAATGAGCCTGAGACAGAGGTGGCTGCCCATCAGGTGTTTCCGAAACTCCAGGCCTTGGTGGTTGCCCCGCAGGAATCCCAGAGGCTCCAGGTGTAACCGGTATACCTCCAGGCTTAGAAGGCGCTGTTTCCTGTATCCCCGGAGCGACTGAAGCCGGATGCCTCGGTACCTGCGGATGGACAGGGTTTGGGGAGTTTCCGGGCACAGGCGGCGGGGGATAGGCGCCATATCCTGGCATAGACTGAGTAGAAGCTTGCTTATTCTTGCGGTTTCTTATCACTACCACCGCCGCAATCGCCGCTACAACTATTAGGACTATTGGGATGGTGATTCCCAGAATCAACCCCAAGTTGGAGCCATGACGGTCAGCAGTAATAGTTACTGTTTCGTCTATTTCGCTAGGATTATCTACTGACCAACTATTGCCAGAAGTGGATCCAATATTGGGTTGTACACTTTTAACTTTTCCGGGGAAGGTAATCCGGATTCCGCCGATATTACTCTCGTTTGCATCTGATGCCGCACCAATGTTGGGAGGAACGGACAAGGTAATTTCATCCTTGGTAATTTTCCAGCCGCTAGCGCTGTGGTCGCCCTCTCTTGCCTGCCCCGAAACTTCCAAAGAGATGTTTTTCCCTTGCTGGTCACAGCTTTCAACTTTGAAGTTACTCAGATCGCTGACTCCTCCGGGGAAAAGCTCAGTCGATGCTTTTAGCAACCCACAATTTAAACTGCCCCCCAGAAAACTCAGGGGGTCATCCGGCAACGGAATGTTGATAGATGCATGAACTTCTAAATCCTCATCTATAGACATATCAAGCAGATAGTCGTTGGCTGCATTTGCGGGTGCGGCCGGTATTGTTAGCGCGAATACAGCTAATAGCGTACCGATTAGCATCTTTGCTACGCGTTTCAAGGCGATTCCTTCTTCCTGGACTAGCTAAAGTCAGTCACTTAGGCACTTTCTTTACCTTTATTAACTCATATATTTATTCCGCTGGAGGTAAAACCAACACTCTAAAAGCATAGAAAGTTGCCCCCAAACGGACGGGAAGTCCCTCACAAAAGCGCGCCCTCGGAAAGCCGCTAGCAACCCTAAAAGCGCCACCCTCTAAACTAGAGAGGTGGCTACAAAGACGAAATCGGACTACACCGCCCGGCACCTGTCGGTACTAGAAGGACTTGACGCAGTTCGCAAGCGTCCCGGTATGTATATCGGCTCCACCGATCACCGCGGGCTGATGCACTGCCTGTGGGAAATCATCGACAACTCGGTAGATGAAGCCCTGGAAGGGTACTGTGACCAGATCGAGGTCACTATCGGCGATGACCATTCGGTATCGGTGTCCGATAATGGCCGCGGCATCCCCGTAGATAAAGTCCCCGGGGTAGGGCTATCCGGGGTGGAGGTCGTCTATACCAAGCTGCATGCGGGCGGAAAGTTCGGCACCGGCTCCTATGGGGCAGCGGGCGGCCTACATGGGGTAGGTGCCTCGGTAGTAAACGCCCTCTCTGCCCGCCTAGATGTGCAGGTAGATCGAGGCGGGAAAACCTATCAAATGTCTTTCCTGCGTGGAGAGCCCGGCGAGTTTGACGACACCGAATCCCGCACCCCTACCTCGCCGTTCAAGCCATTCACTAAAGAATCCAAACTGAAAGTAATAGGGAAAGCCCCCAAGAAAAAGACCGGAACCCGGGTGCGTTTTTGGGCAGATTTCCAGATTTTCCCCAAAACCGCCTCCACCGGATTCTCGTGGGAACACCTGCTGGAACGCGCGCGCCAAACCGCTTTCCTAGTGCCGGGTTTAACCATCGTTTGCCGCGATGAACGCCCCGAAGAACCCCTAGAGGAATCTTTCAAGGCCGAGGGCGGAACCGAAGATTTCGTCGATTTCCTCGCCCCCGATCAGGCGATTATCGACACCTGGTGTATCCGCGACCAGCGCACCTACAGTGAAACTATTCAACAGTTAGACCAAAAAAGCGGACATTTGCGCCCGGTCGAAGTCGAACGCACCTGCGATATTGATATTGCGATGCGCTGGGGCAACGGCTATGACACGGTTGAGCGTTCTTTCGTGAACATCGTGGCCACCCCCATGGGCGGCACCCACATTATGGGATTCGAAAACGCGCTGGTGCGGGTATTGCGCAGCCAGATTGATAAAAATAAGAAATCGAAGCGCCTGAAACTCACCCAAAAAGAAGCCAAGATCCGAATCGAAAAAGAGGACGTGATGGCGGGGCTGACCGCGGTAGTGACCGTGCGGTTGCCTGAACCCCAGTTCGAGGGGCAAACCAAGGAAGTTTTAGGTACCCCCCAAGTGCGCCAGGCAGTATCTAGCGCAGTCACCCAGTGGCTGGAAAAGAAGTTCTCTTCCTCCAAACGCGACGACAAGCAGCAAGTGTTTGCCCTGATGGAGAAAGTAGTAGGGGAGATGCGGGCGCGAGTGAGTGCGCGGCATCAAAAAGAGATTTCCCGACGTAAAAACGCCCTCGAAACCTCCTCACTACCGGCAAAACTAGCGGATTGTCGCTCCAATAAAGTTGAGGACTGTGAACTGTTTATCGTAGAGGGCGACTCGGCGCTAGGTACCGCCAAACAGGCACGATCAGCGGATTTCCAGGCCCTGCTGCCGATTCGCGGAAAAATCCTCAACACCCAAAAAGCCTCCACCTCCGATATGCTATCCAACGCCGAATGCGCAGCGATTATCCAGGTAATCGGGGCAGGTTCTGGTCGCAGCTTCGACCTGGATTCTGCCAGGTACGGCAAAGTCATTATGATGACCGATGCCGATGTGGATGGAGCCCATATTCGCACCCTGCTGCTCACCCTATTCTTCCGTTATATGCGCCCCCTGATTGCTGCCGGGAGAGTCTACGCGGCAGTACCCCCGCTGCATCGGATCGAAATCCCAGCTCAAGGGCGGAAAAAGAAAGAAATTATCTATACCTATTCCGAGGATGAGCTGCATCAGCGCCTGCACGCCCTCGCCAAGAGTGGACGCAAATATAAAGAACCTATCCAGCGCTATAAAGGTCTGGGCGAGATGGATGCCTCTCAGCTTGCAGAAACCACCATGCAACGCGGAAAACGCACCCTGCGGCAAATCACTTTCGCCGATGAAGCCGCGTTGGCGCAAGCCGAAAACATTTTCGAGCTGCTAATGGGATCCACGGTGGCGCCCCGCCGGGAATTCATCGTGGCCGGCGCAGACCAACTGGCAGCCGAACAAATAGATGCTTAACGGTTTCGGTTTGCTGCTTGCGCGCCAGTAAGATAAAAGTATGTCAACTTTGCGCGAACGGTTAGGGAGCCTACCAGCTGCCCCGGTACCCCCGGTTCATCTGGGGTTATATTGGCGTCCCTCGCGCGAAACTGATTCTTGGAAAATTCGGGAACTAATCCATTTAACTGAGAAGAATTCCCATCCGGCACGTCCTACTTCCGAGGGCGAGATTAGTCGGTTAACCCAGGCGCTGAGCCGCCCGGAACTGCAAGACTGTCTGATTGGACTAGATTCGCGCGGCAACTTGGCGGCTTTCGGGTCGGTCACTTTACAGCCGGACGAAAAAAGCTATGCCCGCGCCGATCTGTTTGCAGTTACCGCCGAGCATTGGCGAGGACGGGGAATAGGTCGCGCCCTGTTGGCTTGGCAAGATGTGCGTGCTCGGGAACTAATGTTGGGTTACTACGGCGAGGATTATGATCGGCCCGCCCAAATCCGCAATGTAGTAGACGAGCGCGCCGGGGATCGGCGAATGCTCTATGCGGCTGCTGGATTCTCTGCTCAACGCACCATAAAAGTTTTTTCGCACCGCTTAGACCCGGCTGTGCTAGCCTCCTTAGAAGAAAAGTTCCCTACGAAAGATGTGCGGATCATTTCTGCCCGCCGGCTTTCCCCCGATCACTGGGAAGAAATAAAAGCTTTGCACGTAGCTAACTCCGCGCGCCTATATGCCGATAAGGGGGATGCTTCCCGCTGGTGGGGGCGAGTTTTATCGAATCTGGCTCCCGATTTGTCCTTTGCAGCTGTTTCTATGAATTCTGGTCGCGTGCTTGCTTATTGTCTGGTGGTTTACCGGGATCTTTGCCAAAGCAGTTGCCTAGAATCTGAGGGTGCATCCGAAGAAATAATTCCCACAGTGGCGGTAGATATTTTCGGTGATGACCGCCAAAATGCCGATAACCACGGCGCAGATTTCGCGGTATTAAAACAGGTACTTTCCCGGGTGCTCACGGCCTGCGCACACTCAGGATATAAACAGGTATTCGCCGAAGATAACTACCCGACCCTGGGTGACCTCTCTGGGGTGTGTGCCGCCTGCGGCTTCAAACTGGCGGGGGCGCGCATGATTTATACGGTGGAGCTGTGATGAGCGGGCAGGAATGGTCGCTGCCGAAGAGCACCGGAAAATATGATTGGCGCAATCTCGGTCCCGATAACGTACCGGAAATGGGGAGCCTGATCCATCGGATTGAAGAATTCGACAATCCTCCCTTTAGGACAGCGATTTCTGAGGTAGAAGAGTTTTTTGCGGCACCCTCACGGTGGCGTACCATCGGTGCCTTCGGCCAGGAAAACAACCTGGTCGCCTATGCGCAGGTGCGTCCGCGGCTACTGGTAAACGAAGTGGTCTGCGAGGGTGGGGTAGATCCGCGCTATCGCGGCCAAGGTTTAGGACGCGCATCGATAGCTTGGCAGCGGGATCAGGCGCGCGCCCTCCTCGATCATTCGCGCCCCGGACGCGCCCTATTCTATGTGGAAGATATTGCCCCTGACCTGTCTGCGTTGCTCCTAGAGGCCGGATATCAGCAAACTGCTTCTTTCGTGGATGTTTCCCGGGATTTGACCGAGCCTATAAAGCTGCCGGAACTGCCTTATCCGTTCCAGATTGTGGCTTGGAATCAGGAACTAGATGAAATGTTGCGTCATACTTTAAACCGGATCCTGCAAGACCGAAATCCGGGGCCGGGTTACAGCGCGGAAGATTGGGCTACTCGCCGAGGAGCTTTCACTCCAGATTGTTCTTTTGTGGCGCTAGATAAAACCACTGATCGCTCCCAGATTGCCGGTTTCGCGCTGTCTTCCATCTATCGCCAAGACTGGAAGGCGGTGGGGAATCGTCAAGGCTATATTGATCTGCTGGGGTTACTGCCGGGATGGGAAAATGCCGCCATCTTGCAATCTTTAATCGCGTCGGTATTGAAAGCGTTTAAGAATCGGGGGTTCGCTACTACTGGAGCTCTCTTGCCGGAGGCTGCTGATGCTTTCACCCGGCGTCTATTCTTGGAGGCCGGATTTAAAGTCATCGGAACCTCTACCCAGTACGCGATTGAAACTCCCGCATCTGAAACGGACAATAACTCCCTCAACTAGGGACTTTACTTGCCTATTGCCCAACTAACTTGCCCCAAGAAAGCGATAGCCCCTTAACCCAAGAAATAGATTTGTCGCTTCAGCCCGCTACCAGAAGCGTCCCGCTTGTCAGTTTGCGCCGGTAACGACAGCGGGGTTCCGTCTTTGCTGAGGGCGCGCGGCGGGGTAGCGGTGATGGCCGCCAAAGACAGGCGGCTTTCACCCTTCAAGAAACGCTGGCAGCGCACCCCTTGTCCGGCGCGTCCCTTTTGGGGATACTGTGGCAAAGGAGTGACCTTCGCACTGGTTTGCCCGCTACCGGGGCCCGAAGAAGAAATTCCGGCAACTGTTGCCACTAGGGAAGATTCTAGGTCGTCTTCACTAACCAAAGCGGCAGCGATTACTTGGTCGCCCTCTGCCAGTTTCATTCCGGAAATGCCCTGGCCAGAGCGTCCTTGGGGGCGTACTTTATCTGCCGGGGTGCGCAGCAGTTGCGCTGCCGAAGAAATCAGCACGAAAGCACCGTCATCGCCTCCACTGCCAGCTGCCACCACCTGGTCACCGCTGTCTAGACCGATTATGGAATAAGAATCCTGGGTAGCCAACACCTGCGGCCGGATCCGTTTAATAACCCCAGCAGCCGTGGCCGCCCACCAAGTCGGTCCTTCTTCATCCAGGGGAACCAGCCCCACTATTTCTTCGCCTTCCTCCAGGCTGAGCAGCCGTGAAATCGGAGGCGTACCCCGCAGTGAAGGAGCTGCTGCTGACCGTACCAAAGCTGGTACTTCCAGGGCAGTAAGTTTATATAAAGTTCCCAGGGAGCTAATCGCGCCCACCTGGCCGCGAGCGGTAGTTTGGGCTGTAGCAATAATTGCATCCCAGGGCTCGCGTTGACCGTCAGTAGCAAAAGGTTCGTGTCCAGAAAAACGCGCCACCAGGCCGCCTGCCCCTAAAACCACCGTGGCAGGCTCATCGGGAATCTCTAGAGGTGCGTCTTGCTCGGCGGCTAACTGGGCGGCGCCCTCTTCTGCCAGCAGCACCGTTCGCCGCGGATCCGAACGTTTTTGGGCTACTTCCCGCAGCTCACTCACCACCAGCTCTTGCCGTTTTTCTCGGGAGGCAATCAACGCTTCCAGCTCGGCGATTTCTTCGGTCAAGCGGTCACGCTCCGCCTCTAATTCCAGGCGAGAAAACTTAGTTAACCTGCGCAGTTGCAGGGACAAGATATGTTCAGACTGCACATCATCTAAGTCGAAAGCCTCCATTAAGCGGGCTTTTGCTTGAGCAGCATCCTCGGAGGCGCGAATAATCTGAATAACGTCATCAATATCGAGGACTGCGACTAGCAGCCCTTGCACTAAATGCAGCCGTTCTTGCCGTTTACGCAGGCGGTACTGGCTGCGGCGCATCACAATCTCCATGCGGTGATCGAGGAACACTTGCAGCATTTCTTTTAGCCCCAAAGTGCGCGGCTGCCCATCGACCAAAGCTACCGCGTTAATCCCGAAAGAATCCTCCATCGGGGTGTGCTTAAAGAGGGCGGCGCGCACCGCCTCGGGGTTGAACCCGGATTTAACTTCGATAACTAGGCGCATATCGTGGTCGCGGTCAGTTAAGTTAGTGACCGCAGAAATACCTTTTATCCTGCCCTTTTGCACTCCATCTTTGATTTTTTCAATGACTTTTTCTGGACCGATCATATAAGGCAGTTCGGTGACCACAATCCCCATCTTGCGGGCAGTAACTCGCTCAATCGAGGTCTTGGCGCGAGTGCGGAAAATTCCCCTCCCGGTTTCGTAGGCTTGGCGTACACCGTCCAGCCCCACAATGATTCCGCCGCCTGGCAGGTCGGGACCGGGAATAAAACGCATTAAATCTTCGGTAGTTGCCTCGGGATTTTCTAGCAGATGAATCGCGCCGGCCACGGTTTCCCCCAAGTTGTGAGGGGGAATGTAGGTGGCCATTCCGACTGCAATCCCATTGGCGCCATTTACTAGCAGGTTCGGGAAAGCTGCCGGGAGCACCGCCGGTTGCATGAACTGGTTATCGTAGTTGGGAACAAAATCTACGACGTCCTCATCTAGATTGGACACCATATCTTGCGCGGTCGGCGCCATCCGCACTTCCGTATAGCGCGCCGCCGCCGGGCCGTCATCTAAGGAACCAAAGTTTCCGTGCCCATCCACCAGCGGCATCCGCAGGTTAAAGTCTTGTGCCAGGCGCACAATCGCGTCATAGATGGCGCTATCGCCGTGGGGGTGGAGCTTACCCATAACTTCCCCCACCACCCGGGAGCTTTTTACGTGCCCTTTGTTCGGCCATAACCCCATTTCGCTCATCATATAGACGATGCGCCGCTGTACCGGCTTTAGCCCATCCCGGGCATCTGGCAGGGCGCGCGCATAAATCACCGAATAGGCGTATTCCAGGAAGGAAGTACGCATTTCCTCGGACACATCGATATGGGTGATGTGTTCTTGAGGTGTCTGACTTTCCGAAGGGGTAGCTTTCTTCGGCTTGGGCTTCACCGGAGTAGTAGTCGCGGCCTTAAGACTTTGTTTCTTGGCCTCTGGCTGGTCGAGTTCGCCGCTAGCAGGCATAGCTGTAGAAAACAGGTCAGGCTGATCGGGTTCATGCGACTTTTTACTCACCTTATTATCAAAGCAAAAAACTTGGCTCTAGTCAGATTTGGCTCGCGGATGTGAGAACATAAGAGGTATGAATCACCGTGAGGAAACAATGCCTGGAATGCGGATTTGGGATATTTTACCGACTGCTTTTGGGGCGCTTAACTGGCAGGAGGAAACCGAGTTTTCTGCCACGCTGCGGCAGCTAATGGGGAAAGGTAAGCGCCGGCTCTGCCTAGTGGCGATAGATGGCATGGGACAGCGGCTGCTTGCAGCTAGGCGGGGGCATATTCCTTTTATGCGGCCTTACCTCACGCAGGCGGAGGACGCCTGGGGGCAACCAGTCAGAACCTGCGTCCCCTCCACCACCGTGGCGGCCTTAACTAGCCTGCACACTGGGCTTTCACCTGCAAAAACCGGGATGCTGGGGTATCAGTGTTGGGATCCGGTGGCTAGGCGCGTCCTCAATCTGATTACTTTTGAAGGCTTTAACCGACCGGCGCGTTCCTGGTGCGACCAGCCTACTTATTTCACTCGCGCCCGCCAGCTGGACCTGGAGGCACTGGCGCTAGTTCCCCCGGATTTTGTGGGTTCTACGCTGAGTGAAATAACTTTGCGAGACGCGAATCTCAAGGTATCTACGGAACTTTCCCAGCGTTGTTCCCACGCCCTGCAAGCCTTTAAACAAGGTGCCGATTATGTCTATTTATACTGGTCGCAGCTGGATCATTGGGGGCATAATCGCGGATGGTCACACCCTAGGTGGCTGCAAGAATTGGAAGCGATTGACCGGGGATTATCTGAGTTACGCGCCCAGTTGCCCCAAGATGTTGCCATGGTGATAACCGCAGATCACGGCATGGTCAACGTCACCGCGGAAACCACTATTGATTTAGCTACCTGCGAGTTAGCCTCGCAGATAGCTGCAGTTTCGGGGGAGCCGCGCGCCCTCCATATTCACCTCAAGGAACAGTATCTAGGACAGGATCCCGCCGGAAATCGCACCCGGAAGGCCCCTAAAGCGCTGGTGCTCGTGCAGTGGCAAAAACTGGTTGCCGGGCGCGGTCAAATAGTGGCTGATTACCGGGAAGTTTACGGAGATATTAGCGATCCGAACCGCATAGGAGACTTCACTATTTTTGCAAACGATAACTACCAGTTCGTGGATTCGCGTTTCCACAGCCGCGGGGTTTTAAAAATGGTGGGGGTACACGGTGCTTTAAGCGATGCGGAGATAGAAATCCCTTTGATTATTGTCTAGAGGACGGGCATACATTGTGCTTGGCTTTAGCGGGGCTTGGTGCCGAAAACAATATCGTCCCAGCTGGGGATAGATTTTCTACCGGAACGGCGATGTTTACCCTTGCCTTTGGAGCGGCTATCACTCGAGGCCAGGACAGTTTTATCGCTATCCTCAACATTTTCCATTCCCGGAAGGACTGGCGCACTGGAAAGCTCATTTTCGACCGGGGGAGGAGGTGCTGGTCGGGAAGGGGCATCCGCTTCGGGTGCCGGGCCGGACAGGGCGCGCCTAGTCAAATCCAGATTTAGTGCCTCGGTTTCAGAGAGGGTACCTACAAGAGTAGGTTCCGGGGAGTCCCACACTTGGTCGGGCGGGCGATTAACTGGCGTAGGCTGGCTGGGGGAGTCAGGCGCAACCGGGATGCTGCTGCCGGGTTTACCATGTAAAGAAACCACCTCTGCCTGCTCTTTTGCGGTATTCTCAGCCGGGGTGTCGCGGTGGTCTTCCTCCTCTAAATCGGCAAGTTCCTCTAGATCAGCTTGATCTTCCGGGAGTTGCACATCGGGAGTAGCGTCGCGTTTTCCTCGGGCAGCTGCCAGCGCATCTAAGAGTGCATCCGTACCGGTATCCGGTTTTTCCGGTGGGGCGGATTGCGCGGATGAAAGTGGGAAAAACTCTTCGAAACTGGATACCTTAGAGGCCGGTTGGGAAGATTCGGTTAACCATATAGCTTCTTGGTCAAGCGCGCTGACTGTAGAGGCACCCGCCTCCATATGCCAGCGAGCAGTAAGGTCGCGGGCATCTTGGGTGAAAGTCAAAATAATTTCCCAAGGGCCTTTTCCGCTGCGAACCGCATCCCAACGCAAAGAATCTGCGGAAACCCCCCGTGCCGCTAGGCGATCAATAACCAAGTCGCCCAGGTGAGGAGAATCTGATTCCCCTCCCACCTGGCAGGCCTGCGCCAGATTTGCGGCATGGCGCCGTTCAGCCAAAATCGGGGTGGCGTAGCGGCGCACCTTTGCTTCCGGAACCTCAAACTTGTCTGCGATTTCACCGATAGTGCTGCCGGCACGCAATAAGGATTGTATTTTTCGCGGAGAAACTGTTTTTTGGGGACTTTGGGGTACCGCCTCCAAATTGGGACGCTCAGGACGTAGCGCATCGCGTAACTCCTGGGTAATAGCCAAGGCATAGCGGGTGCCTTCCTCATCATTGAGAATCAGCTGATTACCGTCTGGGTGCAACCCCAACAGCTCTAGGTCTTTCATATTCCTCCGTTCCCTTGCTTCGAGATTGCCACGTTCATAGGCATTTTTTGCCTATTAGGCGCGGTGTGTCTGTCGTATCTAGCATTTTAGGGCTTGAAGTGTTAATATCCCCGCGTCTATTGTTTACTTAACTGATGACCCAAGCATCGCTTTAAGAAGGGACGAACCGTGGCAACAGATTATGACGCCCCCCGTAAAAATGAAGAGGAAGTAGAACAAGACTCCCTGGAGGAGCTGAAGGCTCGCCGTGCGGAGGCCAGTGGCTCAGCCGAGGTCGATGAGGACGAAAACGCAGCTGCCGAAGATTTTGAGCTGCCTGGCGCTGACTTATCGGGTGAGGAACTTTCTGTCCAGGTGATTCCGGCACAAGATGACGAGTTCACCTGCTCGGTCTGCTTCCTGGTGCAGCACCGTTCCCGCCTAGCGGGCGCGGTTGACGGCAAACCTGTTTGCCGCGACTGTGCCGAATAAGCTGGCGTTATGAAATTTTTTCCTTCCCGTCGCAAACGCGTCCTGCAGGGCGAATCTTCTGAAGGCGCGGCAGACCTGAGCGATTCCTCAAATCCGGTCAAACCGCAGCCTCCTGCGGGATCTGGCGCAAATGATTCGCAAGTTTCGCCAGCTGCTACCGGTCCGCAGCCGAGCGCGGAACCCCCAGAGAACCGGGGTCCCTATAGCGAAGGGGATTCCCCAGGAGGCAGCGACTTCTTAGATCTGGGAGCCATCCGGATTCCCTTAATTCCTGGGTTGCAATTGTTTCCGGTTCAAGATGATTATGGCAATATCTTGGCAGTAGAAATAGTGGCGGGAACAGGGCAAATGCAGCTTTCTGCTTTCGCGATGCAACGCTCTGGGGGGCTTTGGGATAAGATCCGCGTGGAGCTTGCGGAACAGCTTAAATCTCAGGAATACCAGATTTTTCCGCTGCCCGGCCCCTTTGGGGAAGCAGTGTTGGCGCGCCCGATTCCGGGAGGAAAATCTGCCGGTGAGGGCGCTTTACCCCTGCTTTTGTGGGGCGTCGAGGGTGAACGTTGGTTGCTACGGGTAATCGTGCGCGGCCTGGCTGCTGAAGATGAAAATACTCGGCAGCAACTTTTGGACGTGTTGCATGGCCTGGAGGTCGTACGCGGGGAAGAAGCACGAGTTCCCGGCGAACTATTACCAATCGTGCTCCCTCAGCAGGTGCGTGAACAACTGGAAGCAGGCGAGCAGTGAATAACGAATTGGCAACAGGTAGCGAGGCGAGCGAAACCGCGCAAGCTGAAACCGCTGAAGCTGCGGTAGCCTCTAAGGTTTGCGAGGTAGCTGAGCGGCAAAAAGCCTCGCTATTTGGGGTTTTGCGTTCAGTTACTTTCCCCCCACCCACTGCAACCGGGTCTTTCTCTGGTACTTTATTTGACGGTACCGGTTCGATAGAAGTGGTTTGGTTAGGACGAAAAAGCGTTCCCGGTATCAAAGCCGGAATCCGCTTGGCAGTCCAGGGAATGGTTATTTCTCGCTCCAATGGACTGTGCGTTATCAACCCAACTTTCCAGATTGAACCGGTTATAGCTAATGGCCACTAATCCTGTAGAGGCGGCGGGCAAAGATCCTACTAATCCCGACGATTCTTCTTTGCCTCGCGAAAATCCGATAGCAACCCCGGGAAAAATCAGCGGATTGGGGGCGCAACTTGGATCGCAACATTTCTCAATTCGAGAGGCAATCGGCGGGCCTTGGGGTGCGCTAGAGGCCACTTTACCCACCATCTTGGTGGTAGTAATCTATCCCTTCACTCAATCCTTGCGCCTGCCGGTGATCCTGGCACTCGCGGCCACCCTGATTTTCGGGGTTATTCGCCTGCATCGCCGGCAAAGTCTGCGTCAGGTACTCGCTGGCCTAGCAGGTACTCTGATTAGCGTGTTTTGGGCTTGGCGCAGCGGACAGGTCGAAAATTTTTTTGCCTTCGGTTTTTGGATAAACGGGGTCTACTCAGTGGTATTGTTGCTGACCATCCTGGCTCGCCGACCTGCAATCGGCTGGCTGGTAGCTGGGGCAATCGGCAAACTAGACAGTTGGCGCCAGGCGCATGCTCGCAAATTTTATGAACTTTCCCGGCTCTGCACCTGGCTATGGATAGGGCTTTTTACCTTGCGACTAGTGGTGGAACTACCGCTTTACTACGCGAACCTCTTGGTACCCCTGGGGGCGGCGCGACTAATCTTAGGTTTGCCCGCATTCGTCCTCATCGGATATTTCAACTGGGTGTTACTGCGCGGTGAAACCAGCCGTCTGCGCGCCAACTAGTAACTGCTAATAACTGCGCGAGAACATTAACCAATCTGCGTCCTAGTTAATCTTCTTGCGCCGGATCAGCTACTTCCTCGGGAGGTGGAGCAAATAGCGCGCTTATTTGCTCTAAATCTTCCTCAGTTTCGGAGCTAAACAGCATTAGCAGTTCGTCAGAGCCTTGCACCAGGGTATCTGGGAGGGGAGAAAGCGGGCGCGAATCACGCAACACTGCTGCGAGCACCACCGAAGGCGGCAAGTCGAGAGCGGAGAGCGGCCTTCCGGTTAAGGGAGAGTCCTCCGGGACTGTCAGGGAATACATATTGGTGTGCGAGGTGTGGAAACGAAACAGATGCACCGGAATCCCCACGGATACTACCTCTTCTACCAGGGAAGTCATTACTCGCGGAGTGGACACCGCCACGTCAACGCCCCAGGCATCATCAAAAAGCCATTCGTTTTTTGCGTTGTTTACCCGCGCCACCGTTTTCGGCACCCCGAACTCGGTTTTCGCCAGCAGACAAACCACCAGATTAACTTTGTCATTCCCGGTAGCGCAGACCACCACGTCGGCCTGACTGATCTCGGCTTTAGAAAGAGTCTCCAGGGAGCAGGCATCGCCCAACACCCAGTCTGCTTGGGGAATTGAGGCTACTTCCATCCGCGCGGAATGGTTATCTATCAAAGTCACTTCATAGCCGTTAGTAACCAGTTCTCGGGCAATAGAGCGCCCCACGGAGCCGGCTCCGGCGATTACAACCCGCATCTAAACCTCCTGCTTTGGGGGGCGTTTAAAAGCCCGTTCGATCTCCGCTGCCCGCTGGGAGGGAACTGTACAAATCAGCTCATCACCCTCTTGGATGACCAGGGATGACAGGTTGAAATAGGGTTCGCCATCGCGCCCAATATAGGCAACCTTAATATCTAGCAGTCTCTGGGTCTTTTGCAGCGAAACCCCCACCCAACTTTCGCTGGGGATAATCCGCAGCACCTTCACCTGGTAGACGGAATCAGAGTAGGCGACCTGGGTGTCATCCGGCAGCATATGGCGCAGCATTTCCGAGGCAGTCCAAGATACCGGAGAAGTAGTGTTAATCCCCAACTTCCGATAAATCTCGGCGCGGCGAATATCGTAAATCCGCGCGACTACCCGGTCAATCCCAAAGGTTTCCCGGGCAATACGCGCCGCCAAAATATTGGTGTTGTCTCCATTAGAGATAGCCGCAAAAGCATAGGCTTCTTCGATATTCGCGCGCTCTAATACTTCCCGGTCAAACCCCATTCCGGAAACTTTTTGCCCGGTAAAGTTAGCGGGCAGTTTCCGAAAAGCCTCGGGGTTAGAGTCAATAATCGCCACCGAGTGTCCCTGTTCATCAAGGGTCTGGGCGACGCGGGCGCCTACTCGCCCCGAGCCTAAAACTACGAAGTGCATGCAAGTAGCGTAAACCTTTTTGCTGCTATTTTCAGCTTACTGCTAGCTCAAAAACTATCGATTTTAGTCAGATAGTGGGATGATCGGGATGTGAAAGACGTGAAAGACGGCTGGAGAAAACCGGCTCTGCGTAAACCGCGGCTGATACGAGAAGGGCTCTCAAAACGCTATGCCCTGCCAGTTTTTGCCTCTAATGCGCTGTCTTCAATTTCCTACGCTCCCGATCAAATCCTCTTGACCTTAGGGGTTGGAGGAATCGTTGCCTCCGGGATCTCGCTATGGGTAGGGGTAGCGGTTTTCGCGGTAATGGCAGTGGTGATTATTTCCTATCGCCAGGTGGTGCGGGCGTATCCACGCGGAGGCGGGGACTACGAGGTAGCGCGGCAAAACCTGGGGCAATCTGCCTCCCTGGTAACTGTGAGTGCTCTGCTGGTGGACTATTCGCTAACCATCGCGGTTTCCACTTCGGTGTGTGCCAGCTACGTGGGGGCGCTATTCCCGACGCTAAACGTTCACCAGGTTTTGGTATCTCTAACAGTGATCGCCGTATTGACCCTGCTGAACCTGTCAGGGCTGCGGGAGTCGGCACAACTATTTGCCATCCCCGCTTATCTTTTTATGGGCGTAATCGCCCTCCTAGCTGTTTTCGGCTTTACCCAAGAAGCGCTCGGTTCCCTGGGGGCAGCGGACACTGCCTCTATGCGACTTTTACCCGCCGAGTCCTATGAGGCCGGACTTACTGGTCTGGGAGGATTTTTACTGCTCCTGCGGGCATTTTCCGCAGGCTGTGTCGCCTTGAGCGGGGTAGAAGGCATCAGCAACGGGGTGCCTGCTTTCATGAAGCCGCGTCCTAAGAACGCCCGGATAACACTCGCCCTATTTGGGACGATAAGCGCGGCGATGATGCTTTCAGTGCTGCACCTGGCGAAAGTAACCGGGGTAAAAGTTCCCGCTTTTAACTCTCAAATATTGTCCGGCGATACTCCGCTTGCTGCCTATGAAGTTCCTCCGGTAATCGCCCAACTTGCGCATACGGTTTTTGCGCCCTATCCGTTCATGGCTTACCTGGTCACCGCGGTAACCGCTCTTATCTTAGTGTTTGCTGCTCACAGTGCTTTTAACTGGTTTTCGCAACTAACCCAGGTGCTCTCTCGTGACAGGTTATTACCCCCGCAGATCTTCCGACGCTCCGATAGGCGTTCCCTATCGCCAGTGATTTGCGTTCCTGCCCTAGTAGCAGCGGTTTTAATAACGGTGACGGGGGCGGAGTCTCCCCGTCTAATCCAAATGTATATCGTGGGGGTTTTCATCTCCCTAACCCTTTCTCAGCTGGGGATGCTGCGATACTGGAACACGAAGCTACGTATGCATACGTTTAAAACTAAGCGGAAGATATTGCGGCGGCGCTGGATGGTCAATGCGATTGGTTTTATCTGCACCGCTACTGTGCTGGTAGTGGTGACCGTTTCCCGGATTACTCAAGGTGTAGGGGTTGCCTTGGTAATGATGGCGGTAATGTTTGGGCTGCTACGAGCGATCGGGAAATACTATAAAGGCACTGCCGCGCAAACCCTGGTGAGCGATTTTGCCACCGAACGCGCTTTGCCTTCGCGGGTGCAAAGCATAGTGCTGGTTTCCAATCTGGATAAACCTACGATGCGGGCAATCTCCTATGCGCGCGTATGTCATCCTTCTTCGCTATCGCTGGTACACGTGCAGATTGAGCCTGATGACTTTGAATGCTTGAAGGAAAGTTGGCTAAATAGCGGGGTGGAAGTGCCACTGACGGTTTTAGCGTCACCTTTCCGCGACATTACCGGTCCTTTGATTCAGCACGTGCGGTCTTTGCGGCACCGCTCGCCCCGGGATCTAGTAGTGATCTATATTCCCTGCTATCTGGTGAAGTATCCTTGGCAAAAGTTTCTACATAACCGCTCCGTTTACCGTATTCGTCGCCAACTGCGGGATCTGCCGGGGGTGCTGGTGGTGCTGGTGCCGTGGAACTTCTCCCATAGCCAGGGGCGTGCCGATCGCCGAGCAGGGATAGATCCGCTGCGTCCTCCCGAAGAATACCGCAAGTCAGACCCGGTTTTCAGAGGAAGATCTCAAGATATAACCCGAGGTGCTTTTATGGGTGAAGATGACCGTCTTCCCTGGTTTGATAATGTCCATGGCGGTTGGGGGATTGACCCGCCCTCTCTGGGGGAGAAAACCGAAAGTGACGAGGATATTCAGCCTGACTTTTCCTCCGATTTTTAAGTATTTAACTTATGAGTGAAGTTTTTCTGCAGCTGCTGCGCCCCGTCCACGGCGGTTACTGCCTGGCGCATAGGGACGGTCAAACCTATATGGTGCGTTTCGGGTTGCCGGGGG
The DNA here is from genome assembly GCF_943169825.2 of Varibaculum prostatecancerukia. Taxonomy (NCBI): domain Bacteria; kingdom Bacillati; phylum Actinomycetota; class Actinomycetes; order Actinomycetales; family Actinomycetaceae; genus Varibaculum; species Varibaculum prostatecancerukia. The sequence goes on along the minus strand of NZ_OW968402.1, from coordinate 1,451,893 downwards.
AGCAGGTAAAAGCCGTACCGCTCGCTAAAAAAGGCAAAGTTATTTTTGCCGAAGTCAGGGCGGTAGTTCAGGCGTCGGATCAGCGGCAAGCGCCGGTGTGGGCTTTAGGTGGTTCTGGCGGAGTTGGTGGGGCGGATCTTTGCCACGTGAAACTGTCGTACCAACGCATCTGGAAAGCGCAGGTGCTGGCGGATTGTTTGCGGCGCCTGGGGGGAGAGGAAGTTTTCGCGCAAGCTCTTGATGCCTGTGGGGGAGAGCTACGCTGCCAGGGCGTGAGTAGTACACACACTGGCGGTGAGGACGGTTTAGGGTATCGGTTGCGCGCCGATTTTGAAGTCAGTGCTGCTGGGCGCCTAGCGATGACTAAGTTCCGCGGGGAAGAACTGGTAGAGATTGATAGTTTTCCCCTGGCGGATCCGCTGATTAGTGAATCATCTTTATTTAGCAACCCCGCCAGCTGGGGCAAGGTTTTAAAACCGAGAGGGCGCATCCGGGCGTGGGCGAGTGCGAACGGCCTGCGGGTGTGGAATGGACGCGGCCTTTATGACGAATCGGCTCAGCTGGTCGCAGAAAAGAATGTGCGTTTATCGGTTCCCGGTTTCGGGGACTACCTGGTGGCACCGAACGGTTTCTGGCAGGCACACCGCCAGGCGGCGCGGCTTTTATGCGAGCAAGTAATGGCGGCTGCGACTAGCGATTACGAGCTAGGTAGCGGGGTATCTACTGCTCAGGGGGAGGGTCTAGAAGACCCTGTCAATGGCGAGGCTGACGGGAGTGTCGAAGCGAGCGAACGTAGGGACGCAGACGCGAGTAGCGACCGCCCGCTAATACCCGGGGACCGGCGGTGGGAAGAAATCCTGGAACTGTACTCGGGCGCAGGACTGTTTTCGCGTCCTCTAGCTAAAATTTTGGATAGGGGAGGACGCCTGACCACTTTGGAGGGATCAAAGCCGGCAGTGAAAATGGCCCGCAAGAATCTTTCTGGAGCTCCTGGACGTCTGCAGATTCGCGCAGGAAGGGTAGATGCCAAGGCACTCGCGGACTATGGCGGCAAGATGAAGGGACCGCCCCTGGTGATAATGGATCCGCCGCGCAGCGGTGCGGGACAAAAAGTGATGGCGGCATTGGCGCGTCTAGAGCCCGAGCGGATTATCTATGTAGCCTGCGATCCGGCAGCTCTAGCTCGTGACCTAAAAGTCGCCGTATCCCACGGTTATCAGGTCGTATCCCTACAGGCCTACGACCTTTTCCCCCACACCCACCACCTGGAGACGGTATGTCTCTTAACCCGGCAAAATGTCAAAGAGCATTTATATGTGGATGTTGATATGAAAGACCTGAAGCGTGAGAAACTACCGCCAAAGCCGACATACAAGCAGATTCAGGCATACGTGCTTGAAAAGTACGGACTGAAAGTGTCGCCGCTATATATCGCAACTTTGAAAGATGGACTAGGGCTTGAGAAGCAATTCTCCTACGAAAAGGAAGGGATGGCTGCTAAAAATCGACCTCAATGCCCGAAAGACAAACACGATGCAATCATCAAGGCATTTAAGCACTTCAAGATGATTTCATAAAGGCACTCAGAACATTGCAAGAAAGGAAACGGGGGAAAAGTAATGGTTGATGAATCAGCGAAGAAGAAACGAACGAAATTATTAGTGGTGATAGCCGTTATAGCGGCAATTGCCGTCTGCTGCGGAGGCGCATATCTGTATTTCTCAGCACAAGAAGCCAAGACGTATGGCGTGCCGATTGTAGTGAACGCCAAGGGGCTTGATACGGAGAAGGGCACAAAAATCCCTGTCCATGCTACTGGAAAAGATTCCAAGGGCAATGATGTGGACAGCATGTTCTATGGAGGGTCAAGTTCCTCTGACATAGCGCTCAAACCCGGGGATTACAGACTTGCGATTGCGGCATCGCCAATCGCAGAGGACGGCACCATCTATGACACAAAGGACGCTGTCACGAAGGTGAGCATTGCCAAGGATGGCAAGACCGATGTTGAGAAGGAAATCACTATCGAGCCAATCCCTGCGGAAGAGGTGACAGACGAGCAAATCGAAGCAGCATATAACGCAGCGAAGGACAGTGGGATAGATATATCCAAGCTTGATGAGCTTAAAGAGAGGGCACAGAAGCGCAGGGACGATGCCGTAGCAGCCAAGAAGGCAGAGGAAGAGAAGAAGGCAGCCGAGGAGAAAGCCGCTAAGGAAAAGAAGGATGCTAAGACCAAGGCAGCGAACGGCGGTCACTCATTCATGACGGACTACTTCTATGTGGATGTTCCGTCTAGCTGGAAGTCCAGTGAGTGGAGCGTGAAGAAGGTAAACGACCATACATGGATGTTCAGTCACATGCCACCTAACGATTACGGTGGCGGAGTATGCATTGCCGTAGCGAAAGACAATCCATGGCCTCAACAAGGTACGAAGATTTTAGGCGAAACGGGCACTGGATTGTATGTGTATATGGGCGCCGAAGCGGGAAAGGGTATCGCGAAGGACCTTAAAGTCACACTGAAGAATACGAAGAATACGAAGAATACGAAGAATACATGGAACCCGAACGACCCAAATTCTGTTCGCCCCGATGGATTCAAGAATTCCGATTGGTGGGAGATTCAGGAGGCACGCCAGAAGCTGAGGGAACAGCAGACGGGCAAGAAGTAAGTTCTTTGAACCTAAGCGGGTCACACGCTCTGTCTTTTTAATTTCAAGAACAAAGACAGAACGTGTGCCTCACTGTGCTTTCGCGCCGCTCGCCACACGAAGAAGACGAGCAGGGCACAGGGGAAAGGCTATCAGTCAGTGCTATCTGGGGATGTGAAACCGGCAGACGAAGTATTTGAATCTTTGCACAAGAAATTTGGTTTATGAGCTATGCAGTTTGCATAACACATGAAGCAGAAGAGCCCTTAGGGGGCATTTATGCATATATCACCTTTAGTTTATTGTCACCTAAAAATGCTAGAGGACAAATAGACAGGATAGAAAAAGCTATTCAAAGCCTTGATCATTTCCCTCTTGTGCTGACTCGTGCAGTTATATTGACCCAGTACGCTTCAGTGGTTAGGGGATACGTGTGCTTTTAATTGAGACAGTCATGTTGTGTGCGGCATTCTTTGGGTTTTGCTACTTAGAGACTGGCACAGATCAGAAAAATTTAAAAAACTACAGTTCCTATCCTGAAAAAGCTCAAGATCGCATCCAAGAGATTGTCGAGTACCGCGGAAAGTTTAAGGAAACGGGGAGAGCCTATATCTGGGCAGCAAATTTTCTCGTATTTACTGTCTTGTTTTTACTTTTCGGAATCCCTATTCGCCAGGAAAACTTCGCTCATAACTTTATATGTTTGCTGATTCTGGGACAGACCTTAAATGTTTTCGACCTGCTCGTCATTGATTTGCTGTGGTGGCGAAATAGCAAGCGGATAAGATTATCGAAAATACCGCAAAAAGAGCTTTATAAAGATCCGAAAAAGCATATCGAGGCATTTATAAGAGCGCTGTTGCTCTACTTTTTCGTGGCGCTAGTTGACGGATATCTACTAACTTTATTTTGACGAATAACTGCCAGAGTTGTTTTCTCTGGATGCGGGGTGGAAGTTGCTCATGCACTCGCAATCATGTCAATCTGTAACGCCACAGGAGCTTCCGACCTAGCTCTACTTCAAGTACCCGTCCTCGGAATGGATCACGCTTGATGGTCATAGGTCCACTGGTAGAGATTTGTTCTGTGGCTTCACCGGAAGCTACCCGCAAGATTGTATTAACTAGCGCTTCATCGCGGATGCCGCGGAGCCTCCGCTGGTTTCGATAAGTGACTGTTGGAGTTTAACGACCTGATCGCGGGCTAAATACTTCATTTAGCCAATTCCTCATACTTATTCTTTCTGAGTAAGGCTTGTGATAAGGATTTCCTAGATATTTCTAGGCTGTAATGTGTGTTTAAATCTGGGGTTAAGCAGTTGCTGTACGCGAAAGTGATGGCGGCGTTGACGCGCCTAAAGCCGGAGCAGATTATTTATGTCGCCTGCGACCCGGCAGCCTTAGCTCGTGACCTAAAAGTTGCCGTATCCCGTGGCTAACGGATCGCGTTCATGCAGATCTACGACCTTTTCCCCACACCAACCCGGTGGAGAGCGTGTGTTTGATGACACGGGTGCGGTAACGAAAAGCCTTGTTTATCAGGGGTTTTGTGTGGTTAAAATATGGTGAGATGGTGCTTCGAGGGCTGTTTGGCTGTTCAGGGGAACTGGTCAACGGGTTTTCGGGGCAAATGCTTAAGAGGGTTGAGTAGTCGATTTTTCTTTTGGCTCATTTGAGTGGGTGATATTGATGTTTTGCCCGCTGAGTGGGTGAGATAGATATTTCATCTCGCACCTTATAGTTTCCTTATTTTTCTTTCGTACAGTTTAAGTACCGATAAGAAGGTGAGGCAACTAATATGGCAGATTATATTTTACAAACGCAGAGCCTATCGAAAAAGTTTGGAAAACAAATAGCCGTTAACTCAATCGATGTATGTGTCCCTCGGGGAAAAGTCTATGGACTTCTTGGTCCAAATGGCGCAGGAAAGTCAACTTTTCTCAAAATGATCTGCGGCATGATCAAACCGTCATCCGGATCTATTCTTTTTAATAATGCTCCTTGGAACCGTTCGGTTCTTTCTGAAATCGGGGCACTTATTGAAAATGCGCCACTCTACCCCAACTTAACAGCTTATGAAAACTGTAGAGTACGATCACTGGCTCTGGGAATAGAAAAAAGCCGAATCGATGAAGTTTTAGAAATCGTAGGTCTTTCTGACACTGGAAAAAAGAAGTCCGGTCAGTTTTCTATGGGAATGAAACAGCGACTCGGCATCGCATTAGCTCTCATCAATCACCCTCAGCTACTTATCCTGGATGAGCCTACAAACGGTCTGGATCCCATCGCCATTAAAGATTTACGCGGACTAATCCGTGGATTTGCGAAACAGGGCACCACGGTAATTTTGTCGTCACATATTCTATCTGAGGTGGAGCAAATTGCTGATCATGTTGGAATTATCGCCGCTGGTTCTCTCGGATTCCAAGGTGCGCTACGTCAGGGAATAGATTTAGAGCAGTTGTTTATGGACGTAGTAAGTAAACAGCAAGTGAGGCTATAAATGGACTTTTTTAGCATCCTGCAATCAGAGTTTTTGAAAACTAAAAGAAGCATTGTACGACGTGTTGCCATAGCGAGCCCGCTTTGTCTTGCTGCGCTGGCTACAATTCAAGGAGGTTATTTTTCTCTTAACCTATTTAACTGGTTTTACGTGGTGTTCCTCCCTGCAACCTTTGCTTTGATCGGTGCAGCTGCCGTCAATATTGATAATGGCAAACACGCTTTGCGCACAATCCGCTCTTTGCCCATTAAGCAAAAGAGAATTTGGCTCGCAAAGCTCATTAATGTGTTGGGATATGCCTTATTTTCTTGCCTATTACTCAGCGTTGCAGTCATTCTTGTACCAGCTCTATTAGGTATATTTGGAACAGCTCAAATAAAACAGCTTAGTGTTGTTACTGTTTTGTCAGGCATTGTTGTCATGTTTCTAAGTTCAGCTTGGCAGATACCTTTTAGTTTCATTCTATCGAAGAAGCTTGGACTCATCTTTACTGTTGCCATAAACCTGATTATTTCTTTTTCAGGTGTGTTATTAGCTTTAAAGTCCTATTGGCTTTTCTGCCCGTGGGCATGGGTCAATCGTTGTATGGCTGTCGTAATCGGTGTCATGCCAAACGGTCTGCCGGTCGAAAGTAATCTAAATATAGGAACGATGGATGTTGTTTTATCTCTGATCTTATCTTTAGCTTTAACTGCTGTGTTGGGATTTTTGGCGACATGGCTATTTTCAAACTCAGAGGCGAGGTGATCATATATGTTTAATAATTTACGTTCTCATATTTACAAAATCAGAAAGACACCTCTTTTAGGACTTGCCTTGCTATGGCCAATTTTAATAGTTGGCTTATTTATCGCTTACTATTCTGTAGCAGCTTGGAGTACCGAGCAAAAAATCACCGGCTATTTTCAAACTATCGCCTTAGTGATGCCTTGTTTAATTACGTTACTTTGCACCTACGTAGCACAACAAGAGCAGCGTGCCGGAGACTGTTTCAATATTTTGTGCGTTGGACGGTCACGATTGAGGACATTTTTCTCAATTTTCATTCTCTTGTTTGTGCTGGTCGCTATTGGAGTAATTTTATCTGTAGCGGGGTTCTATCTTTTGTGGGGACAAATGCACGTAGCTGCTTATGTTTTAAGCTGCATACTCGTGATTATTCCAATTGCCTGTTTACTTCTCATCCAACTGTTTATAGCACTTAGATTTGGATCTTCTTGGTGTGTTGCATTAGGTGCAATCTTTTTGTTGGTTGGTGCATTGGGAGTTACCGGGCTGTTCGATCAACTTTGGTATTATCTACCTTCGGTTTGGGCACCAAGATTTGCGACTTTGATGATCTCAAACTTTTTTCATTCAGATAACATTATAAAAGTTGCAGCTGATTTGAGACATGGACTCTTCTTCTGCCTGGTCTTTACTCTAATCCTTGTGGTATTGATTCCTTCATGGTTTCATAAATGGGATGGGCGACCAAGCATAGGTGACGAATAATAACAAATATCTTCCAGCAAGAGAAAGGAGGGTGAAATGGAACATATTCTTGTAGTTGATGATGAAGCGGCCATTTGCGATGTAATTGCCAAAAGCTTAAAGCGAGCGTCCTTTTCTGTAACTGCCTGCACTTCAGCAAAGGAAGCTTTAACGCTGCGACTCGAGCAATTCGACCTAATGATTTTTGATGTCATGATGCCGGATATGGATGGTTTCGAACTATGCAGAAAAGTAAGAGAAAAGGTCGACTGCCCTATTCTTTTTCTCACTGCTAAAACCACTGAAACAGATGTTATTCAGGGCTTGGCAATGGGGGCTGATGATTACATTAGAAAACCTTTCACCCCCTCAGAGCTGGTTAGTCGTGTAAATGCACACATTCGACGTGAAAAACGCATTCACCATGCCGTGCTCACTGACGGGGAAATTCGATTTTTATTCACTGCTCGAGAAGTAAGAGTGCGCGATGATATTGTGCCCCTAACTAAAATGGAATATGAGATTTGTGAGCTGATGATTCGGCATCGTGGTCAAGTTTTTTCTAGGGAGCAAATACTTGATAGAGCCGGTGGTTATTGGACAGATTCAGAACCGGCCGCTGTTGTCGAACATATCAAAAACATTCGTAAAAAATTTGCGCCATACCAAGTTGATCCGATCAAAACAATTTGGGGTATTGGTTATAAATGGGATGCTGGAGGGACAACTTGAAAAATATGACTTTAAAAAAGATGTTCCTACTTTATTCCTTAATCTTCATCGGGGTAATCTTAGTACTTTGCACCGCTTTGTATGTTACCTTCATGACTGGGGTGCGAAACCATGTTTATTCCTTCGCAGACTCTGAAGAAAAACAAGTAGAGGTACTACAACAACGAATTGAAGCAGAACAGTACTTTGACCCGGATTGGGTTTCTCCGTCTATTACCTATGTAGTACTTAACAACAACAATGAAATCCTTTCTTCGAACGGCAGTGCATCGGATCGGAAATTATCACTATCTTTTTTGAAAGGCGAGGATATTCCATTCTCAGAAGGATACTTTGCTAAATCGCTTTATCCTGGCGGCGTGTGCGTCTTTAAGTATCAAATCGGCGTGCATTACTCATCTGAGTGGGCGAACCAGCATCTACCTAGAGTAGAGATTATTTTTGTCAGCGCTTTTATTTTTTCTGTCCTAGTTTCAACTATTGTGTTTGTGCGTTTTATATCCAAGCGTCTGGAGAATAACATCTCCCCTTTAAGACACACAGTCAGATTAATAGGGTCAGGAAATTTGAATTATCCGGTCCCTCATCTTTCAATTAAAGAATTTGAAGAGCTCGGCTCGCTGACTGATCGCATGCGGTCAGATTTAAAAAATACACTACAGGCCCTGTGGTCTAATGAAAATCAGATGAGGGAATCTACGGCTCAAATGCTTCATGACTATCGCACTCCTTTAACGGTAGCTCGTGCGCATGCAGAGTTTTTACGAGAAGATCTTTCCAACCTGAGTGATATGAGAAACAAAGATGATCTGATAGACAGCGCAGATGCGCTTATCTTGAATCTGGAGCGATTGACAGAAATAGGAGATCGCTTGCAACAGCAAATGGCATCAGATACCTCATCAGCCGCAGGTAATACCGTCATTGCGCTGGATGACTTCAATCAATCCATTGACATCCTAGGAAATATCCTAAGTGATCACTATGGCAATGCATGGCGAAGCAATTTTCAAAAATGCCAGCAAACACTTTCTATAGACGAAATAGGACTCAAACAAACGCTCATGAATGTTCTCATCAACGCCTTTGAACATGGTAACTCACCCCAAACTGTGCAACTACAATTTGAAGTACTGCAAGACAGGGTTCAATATCTTATTAGTAATTCGGGGTCTTGTTTTTCTGAAAGGGCGCTTGCAAACGGCATGCAAAAGGAATTTTCAGAGAAAGCAAACAACGATGAGGCTATTACCGGGTTGGGCTTGTATTTCGCGAGAAGGTTTTTAGACAAGTACGACGGGACGATTCGGCTTTTCAATAGTCCCGAAAATCACGCTTGTGTACAAATCACGCTTCCGCTTCAAGTTGTCAAAGACGATCCCCAACCTCCACCCCTGACTTGAACTGCACCTTGATTCTCCCCTCCTGAATAGTAATGCGCTCGATGAGGCGACCGACGAGGGCTTCGTCAAAGTCGGTAATCTCTGGCTGCTGATTTTGCAGGAATCGGATGGCGGTTTGGATCTCCTGAGTTGTACAAGTTTAGTGACCCAGTTTCTCCAGGATTTTTTGGGCTTGTGGGGTGATGGGTTCGCTGGATTGGATTTCGTGGCCTTGGTAGAGGATGGTTTGCTCCTGGATAGGTCGTAGCGTCCGGACGAGCTTTTTGGTGGTGATTCCGGTTTTTTGATACAGGTAGCGGGAAATGGCGAGGGCGGTCATAACAATGGTCAGGTGCGCTTCGATGGCGTCTTTTCGCCGGTGGAATATCGGGCGAGCCCGAAGGTCGTTTTTGAACATGCGGAAGGATTGTTCGACGTGCCATAACTCGTGGTAAGAGCTGATGGTCTCGCTTGCTGGCATGAGCGGGGCGGGGATGTTGGTGACGTATCCTTTTAGCCCTACCAGCTTTTCAGCCCGGTTGAAGGCTTTCTCGTCAAATTTGTAACCGGTTTTGGATTGTTTGACGAAGCGAGGTTTACGGGCGGGTTTTATCCCCTCTATCGCCTCTAGAGCACGGCGGTGCTGGGCTTTTAAAGTCACCGTGTCTCTTTTGGCTCGTTTAGCCGAGTATTGCCATATCGCTCGCCAAGCTTTACTCATCGTAGGGTTCCACACGGGTTCCGGTTTGAACAGCTTGTTGTTTACTTTCGCGTTGGCGTGCCTGGGGGTTATCGTGTCGATAAGTTGCCCATCAGCAAAGCAGTCGCCGTGCCAATGAAAATATGATTCCAGATCGTGGGGCGCCTTGGTCTGCCGCGCTCCCACAATAAAGCGAAACCCGGCCGCGTATAGGGTTTTGAGGTTTTCGGCTGATAGCATGCCCGCGTCTGCTACCACCACGAAACCATCTAGCCCGTGGCGTTTTTGGAAGTCCTTCACGATTGGCAGGAGGGTTTTGGTTTCGGCTTTGTTACCCTGAAAACATCCTATCTCCAGGGGAAACTCGCTACGGTCTACCAGCAGGCCGACTACTATTTGGGGGTCTACTCTTCGTTCTTTGGAGTACCCGACCTTGCGCAGACCCTGATTTGTGCCGCTGTCCGCATCCTCTTTGCCGGCCTCGAAATACAAGGTAGTCACGTCATACAACACCAAGGACAAATCCCCTGTTTTAGCGGCATGTTGGAAACACGCCGCACCAACCCGGGAACGGTAATCCCTTCCCGCGCAGCGCTGTAAGCAATTGTTGAAAGTATTACGATGCGCCGCCTTAATCCCGAGCTCGTCTAGAATCCGTACAGTGTCTACCTTAGAGGAGGTCTCTGCAATCCTAGCCAAAACCAGCTGCTCAAAGGCCGCATCCCCGATAGCCTGGTCGAACCCTAATGCCCGGTAAGAGTCTTGGAGAACCTGCCACAAAAGCGTCGATGACTGATGCTGCACTATCGGGGTGTAACTAATCTTGGTATCCAGGTAATTAAAGTCGAATTCCATCTGATCGGGACGCAGCTTTCTGCGACCTTTCTCCAGTAATACCTGAAGGCTAGCCTCATCGCGAGCCGAGCCAAGATGCTCCACAACCCGGTTTACACGACCTTGCTTTTCCACTATCTGCACCGCCGTAGCATCCGAGGCGGTTCTCACTTTACGCAAAAAAGGCGACACCCGAACAGTCTAACCGAAACCCCACCACCAATTTAGTGACCCAAAAACACAAGCCAAAACCTCACCACCAGCACAAACGCCAAAGAAAAACCAGAAAACTAAAAAAGTTGCACGACTCAGGATAAGAAATCTCCGGTCGATGAATTCCTGCAAAATAAAAGGGATGTTTTGCAGAAAAATGCTATTGGAATGAAAAGAAGAGTAGTTGAGCAGTTTGCAGCGTTAGGTAATCCGAAAACCGGTGTCTTTGAAGACAAACTGACAGATTTGGTTCAAATATATAATCCTACTTCAGGAATATGTATTGATAAAGAAAGAATATATCTAATCTCAGAAAATGAAAAAAGCTGAAAACAGGACTCGTATTTGGTCTCAGTTTTTTAAGCAACCAATAGGAACTACATAAACACCATCTTTGCGTCGATAGGCCCAGTCGCCGATTCCTGTCAAAACCATAAGAAAAGATGGAGCATTCATTTTCTGGGTATCAATTTTTGCTTCCATTGACTTTAAAGTCTCTGCGCCGTATTCAATTAGCTTGTCGCCACCAAGTTTAATTTCAATGAGACCGTATTTACCGTTCCTTAGGTGAATAACTACGTCACATTCCTGTTCATTTTTATCTCGGTAGTGATAAGCCTTCCCTCCGAGGCTATCAGCAAAAACGCGCAAGTCTCTGATGCAGAGTGTCTCAAATACAAATCCAAAAGTCTTTAAATCATTTAATAAGTCGTTTGGCCCTATTCCCAAAGCTGCTGTCGCAATAGAAGGGTCTACAAAGTAGCGCGTGTCGGCAGAACGAATAGCGGTTTTTGACCTCAAATTTGGATTCCAAGCAGGTAAATCCTCTACGACAAAGATTTTGCGAAGTGCATTAACGTAAGAAGCGACAGTTTCCTCGTTGATTGTAGTTGCTTCGTTTATGGAAATATCCTGGGCAAGCACGGTATTTGGTACTTGACCTCCTTGATTTCTTGCATAGGAACGCATAAGGCGTTTAACTCTCTCAGCATCCTTTTGTACGTTGTCAGCGCGGTTAATGTCGGAGTGAACAACAGCATCGTAGTAGTCAATAGCTTGATCTAAAGCTATCGCTTCGCGCATATCAACCGCTTGTGGCCATCCTCCACGGCACGCAAGGAAAGCCAGACGGTCAATACTTAGGGTTGTGCCGCCATCAATTTCTGGCATTCCAGCAAATAAGTCTCTCAAGCTGACTTCACCTGTAGAATCCCCCGATTCATACAAGCTCATAGGTCTCATTGTTAGCCAAGTAAAGCGTCCAGTGCCGGAATGGGTAATGTCCTTGCTGTCCGCGGGAACAGCAGAACCAGTGAGAATGAATTGTCCAAGTTCGCTGCGGTGATCAACCTCAAAACGGATTGTGTCCCAAAGTTTTGGTGCAAGTTGCCATTCGTCAATCAATCTAGGGGTATTTCCCTGTAGTAATCTCTTCGCGTTTAGCTCTGACATGGCAATATTTTGTTCTTTGCGTTCCGGGTCGTCCATATATAGAACGCTTGCAGCGATCTGTTCTGCGGTGGTGGTCTTCCCGCTCCACTTTGGGCCTTCAATCACGACCGCACCTTTGCCCTCCAGCTTCCTTTTTAAAATATCGTCAGCAATTCTCTCTCTGTACTTCCTCAAGTCAGTCGCTCCGTTTCTGCTTTCACTGCCTATCTAGTTATTGATTCTACCATTGCTTTCCGACGATTGGCGCTATTTTGTTCCGACGATTGGCGGTAATCTGTTCCGACGATTGGCGGCAATGGGGGAGCGAAGTAACCTCGCCCTCCGGTTTGTGAGTATCCGCAGCCTTCCTAAATTGATAACCGTTCTCATTACGGTTAAGATTTGTGGGTTAGTAAAAGTCAGACAAAACCAAACTAGAGAACCGTTAGGAATATAGTGCAAAAAAATAGACTAAAACTGCTGGTTTCTTCCGTTATGGCCGTCGTTTTTCTGCTGTCTACGGTCGGATGTGTAACCAACTCTCAAAGCGCGAATGTGGGTAGCAAATCTGAGTCGAAAAAACCCCTCCTGTATGCAACTTTCTTCCCGGTAGCTGATCTGACCAACCGGATCGTCGGTGACAAGATGGAAGTAAAAACCATTATTAAAGGCACTCAAGAGCCCCACGACTTTGAACTACAAACCAGTGATCGTGCTGAACTCTCAAAAGCCGATCTGATTGTTTACAACGGCGCCGGAATGGAGGGCTTTATTGGAGACCTCCGCGAGAGCCTTGGGAGTGAAGAAAAATTCCTAGATCTATCACAGGGACTAACCCTACTAAGAAATAAAGATGCGGCCCGCACTGATATCACCGCAGTTAACCCCCACACTTGGCTCAGCGTTAAAAATGCTCAGGCCGAGCTGAAAACAATTTGCGAAAAAGTTAGCGCCCTAGATCCTAAAAATGCTAGCTATTACCAGGAAAATCTGGAAAAAGCCCAAGAAAAATTCCAGGTGTTAGACAAAAAATTTGCTCGGGAAATCTCTAAAGTTCCCGCTGAGAAACGCTATTTTGTTGCCTCCCATGCGGCTTTTAACTATCTGGCAGATGACTACGGGCTTAAACAGGTAGCCGTCACCGGGATTTCACCCGAGGACGAACCTTCGGCTAACCAATTGGCTACCATTGCTGATTTCGTGAAGAAACATCAGATCAGCACGATCTTTTTTGAAGGGAAAGCCACTCCGAAAGTTGCAGAAACCCTAGCACGCACTACCGGAGCTAAAACCGGCACCCTCTACACCATGGAGCACCTAACTAGGCAGGAAGAGGCGCTCGGGTATCTGGGGTTGATGGAGAAAAACTTAACTAACTTGATGGAATCCTTCGGTGAATAAGGTACTGGAAATAAATAAAATCGCTTTCGCGTACGGGGATGTCCCGGTGCTGCAGTCAGTGGATTTATCTCTCACTGCCGGACAGTTTGTGGCGGTGAGCGGTGATAACGGGGCAGGAAAATCCACCCTGATGAACCTGATTTTGGGAAATTTGCATCCCTCGCAAGGTCAAATTCGCCTTTTTGGTGACCTGAGTAGCGAAGATAACCACTATCGCGACCTCGCCTATCTTTCCCAAAACGCGGCCAGCGGCTACCGCAACTTTCCGACCACCGTGGCGGAGTTAGTGCGGGTCTATCTGAGACAACTAAAAAGAAAAAGCGAGCCTACCGCCCTGCTAGACACCGTGGGGTTAAACGGGGTGCGCACCCATCGTCTTTGCGAGCTATCGGGCGGACAGTTACAGCGAGTAGGCGTCTTACTGGCTCTCCTGAAACAGGCGCGTCTGATTCTCTTGGATGAACCTACCGGCGGCATAGATCAAAAGTTTTCGCTTGATCTCTACCGCCTCCTGCGGGAGCAATGCGACCAGGGAAAAACAGTTTTGATGGTTACCCATCAACTGGCAGAAGTTGCTCCTTTCTTAGATGCTGCCTATCGCTTGTCTGCAGGAAAAATGACTTCCCTCGAGCTAGAAAAACTTGAGGTTAGCCGATGAGCCTCTTTGCTTACGACTTCATGCAACGTGCCTTCCTGGTAGGAACAGTGCTGGCGGTAATCTTGCCCTTAATCGGCTTGCCGATTGTACTTAAACGCCTATCGATGATGGGGGATACACTCTCACATTCTTCGCTGGCGGGAGTGGCCGCCGGGCTAGCTTTCGGTTTTAACCCCTTAGTGGGGTCGGTTATTGCCTGCGTAATTGCAGCTCTATGTATAGAGGCAGTGCGAGTACGTTTGCACGCCTACCAAGAGATTTCTACGGTTATCGTGCTGGCCGCCTCGATTGGGCTCGCTGGGATTTTTACCAGTTTTTCCGGTGGCTCCAGTGCCATTACCACCTATCTTTTTGGCTCCATCGTTACCCTAAGCGACTTGGAATTATATCTGGTGCTAGGGGTGGGGTTGGCTGTGGCAGTAGTCTACAGTGTCCTTTATCGCCGCCTCTTTTTAACCATACTCGATCCTCCGGCAGCTCGGCTATTAGGGATAAATATTCGCGTCCTCAATTTTGTGTTCGCGCTGTTGGTGGCACTAGCGGTATCGGTAGCGGCAAAAACTATCGGATCTCTGATAGTCTCCTCGATTCTGGTAATCCCCGCGATTGGGGCTATGCAGTTCGCGCGAACCTATCGCGGCACCTTGCTGCTGTCAGTGATTATGTCTTTGCTCTTCGTTTATGCGGGGCTAGTGCTTTCGTTTTATCAAAATCTGCGCCCCGGCGCGGTAATCGTCCTCATATCGGTATTTGGGCTGCTAGCAGCCTTAGTCTTTAGAAAAAAGTAAGGAGAAAACATGGCTAAAACTAAGCTAATAGTAGGAGCGGGGGTAGCCGCTGCTCTATTGCTAACTTCCAGTGCGCTGGCATTTGGGGGAGCTTTTAATGACGGTGAGGACGCCCTCGGTGTCTCCGGGAAAACTCCCTCGGCTGCAGGGAAAATAATGCCTCGTCCTCAAGGACCCAAGTTCAAACTAGACGAAACCACCCAAGTGTTAGTGGACGGGGAAGTAGCTAGCGATGAAATCGTGAAAGTAATAAAACATGGTGATCACTGGCATGTGTTTACCAAAGATGGACGCGAAATCATCACTTACACTGATCCGGCCAAAGCCAAGAGCGCGGGGCAGCTGCGCAGCACTGCGAAAGTACTATCTGCGGGACAATTGGGACAGGTGGCATCGCAGGGAGTAGTAAAAATCTTAAAACATGGTGACCACTACCATATTTACACCGCAGATGGCCAAGAGTTTGTTACCTACACTAATCCCAGCGGCCTTTATCCCGGGATAGCTATCGGAACTTATACCGGCAGCCACGGGGGCGGAAAAAATACCGTTCCCAGTTATCGGCCGTGGCGTCCCCAAGTAGTTCCCGCGGGTGGGAAAACTAATCCTTCCGGAGTACCAGGTAGTACGGTTAAGCCTCATCCGAGTGGGAAACCAATCCCTGGAGGTGGGTTGCCACTGGTGCGGGTGGTTTCTTTATCGCAACTGGCCAAGCTGCCGATTGTGAAAATTCTGCAGCACGCGGATCACTATCACGCCTATACACAGGCGGGGGAAGAGTATATTACCTACGAAAATCCCGCGCAAGTCTTTCCACAAATAAAGATAGGGCAGTACTCCGGTTCGCATGGTGGGAATGGGGGAGTGTCCAAGCCGAACGGCGGCGATAAACCTAACCAGCCTGGTCAAGCACAACCGCCAACTGAGCAGCAGCCGAAACCTGGTGACCACTCAGGCCAAAATCAAATTGATGATTCTGAACGGGTAGTGAAAATTGAGCGCCACGGGGACCACTGGCATCTACACTTCGCCGATGGTCATGAAGGAATCAGCTATACCGATCCTTCTGAGCTCTATCCCGATATTGAAATCACCGAATATGAAGAAGAAAAACCGCATGATACTACCGAGGTTAACGAAGACGAAAAGTTTACCTATGACCAGGTAGAAGCGAAACTAATCGTCCCCTTGGAGTACATCACTTACGGTAATGTCACCCATGCCACCCGCTATGACCAGGAAAATCAGCGTTTTGTGATTCCGCATTACGATCATTACCACTACATGAGTTTGGATACGATTATCCAGTTTGCCCGCGGGGGCAAGGATAATATGTTCCACGGCTACAGTGCCCGGCAAGTAGTGGCCACTTTGAAGTATATGGTTTTGCATCCCGAGGCGCGTCCCCAAGGAGAAAACGGGTGGGGGAGCGCCGCGGAGATTGCGCCCTAGAAAGTTCTAGAAATGTTTGGAAGAAAGTAACGTAAAAGAAAATTAGGTAACGAAATTCTTTTATAAATTCCACGTTTTTGGGGAGTAATACTTGATTTTGCTCTGACGATCCGCAACGGTCTCGTCTAAGCTCCCACTATTGTCTTTGCAGGTAAGAGGGAAAAATAGCTCATAAAATGCAACGGTTATACGCGGAAGAAAAAATCGAGGTTGTAAATACTGGCGCTTGCGCAGCTCGCAAAGTATCTTGATGTCAAGAGAAAATATCTCGATTCCATATGGGAGGCGGCAATGAGCTTAAACAGCTTTGGCGCGGCGACACAGCTAAGTGTCGGCGATAAGAGCTATAAAATTTATGACCTAAAGGCGGTACCCGGCACTGAAAAGTTGCCCTACTCCTTGAAAATCTTGGCAGAGAACCTGCTACGTAACGAGGATGGGGAAAACATCACCAAGGAGCAGATCACGCAGATCGCGAATTGGGATCCCGATGCTGAGCCCAGCAAGGAAATCCAGTACAGCCCGGCGCGAGTCTTGATGCAAGACTTCACCGGCGTTCCCTGCATCGTTGACCTGGCGACTATGCGCGATGCGGTGGTGAATTTGGGCAAAAACCCGGACCTGATCAACCCGCAGGTACCAGCGGAAATGGTTATTGACCACTCGGTGCAGATCGACGTATTTGGCACCAAAGATGCTGTCGAAAAGAATATGGATATCGAGTACCAGCGCAACCAGGAACGCTACCAGTTCCTACGCTGGGGGCAGGGCGCCTTCGAAAACTTCCGGGTAGTCCCCCCGGGGACCGGCATTGTCCACCAGGTAAATATCGAATACCTGGCGCGGGTAGTTTTCGCCGATAAGGACGAGGACGGCGCGCTGGCTTACCCCGACACTTTGGTAGGAACCGACTCCCACACCACCATGGTTAACGGCCTAGGCGTCCTCGGCTGGGGCGTTGGCGGAATCGAGGCCGAAGCGGCCATGCTTGGCCAGCCGGTATCGATGTTGATTCCGCGGGTAGTGGGCTTCAAGCTCACCGGCGAAATCGCTCCCGGCGCTACCGCCACCGATGTGGTACTTACCATCACTCAGATGCTGCGCGACCACGGAGTAGTCGGCAAATTCGTAGAGTTCTATGGCGAGGGCGTGGGTGCAGTTCCTCTGGCCAACCGCGCCACTATCGGCAATATGTCGCCCGAGTTCGGCTCGACCGCCGCTATCTTCCCGATCGATGACGTCACCATTGACTACCTGCATCTGACCGGCCGCAGCGAAGACGCCTGCGCCCTCGTGCGGGAATACGCCAAGCGGCAAGGACTGTGGCATGATCCCTCTCACGAGGCACGTTACAGCGAATATCTGGAACTGGACCTGTCCACCGTAGTGCCCTCGATTGCTGGTCCGAAGCGTCCGCAAGACCGCATCGAGCTGGCAATGGCGAAAGATTCCTTCAAGAAGATCCTGCCCGACTATGTGGCCGGCGATAAGACCATTGATCCGAAACTGATGCGTCCTACCCGCCCCACTCAGGTGAAACTAGCTGGTGGAGAAGAGGTCGCGATGGATCACGGTGACGTGGTGATCGCCTCCATTACTTCCTGCACTAACACCTCGAACCCCTCGGTGATGATGGCGGCTGGTTTGCTCGCCAAGAACGCCGCCGAAAAGGGACTAAAACCCAAGCCGTGGGTGAAAACCTCGCTAGCTCCCGGCTCCCAAGTGGTGCGGGACTACTACGAAAAAGCTGGTTTGATGCCCTATCTGTCGCAGATGGGCTTCGATATTGTCGGTTACGGCTGCACCACCTGTATCGGTAACTCCGGCCCGCTGCCCGAAGAAGTACACAACACGGTAGAGGGCGCTGATCTCACGGTCGTATCCGTCCTATCTGGTAACCGTAACTTTGAGGGGCGGATTAACCCGGATGTAAAGATGAACTATCTAGCATCCCCGCCGCTGGTGATTTCCTATGCGCTGGCCGGTACTATGGATTTCGATTTCGAAACCGAGCCGCTAGGCAAAGATAGCCAAGGTAACGAAGTTTACCTGCGCGATATTTGGCCGGCTGCCGAAGAAGTAGAAAAAGTAATCGGCCAGGCTATCGATCGCGATATGTATCTGCATGATTACCAGAGCGTCTTTGAAGGTGACCACCGCTGGCAATCCCTGGAGGTTCCCGATTCACCCACCTTCGCGTGGGACGATGCCTCCACCTATGTGCGCCGGGCACCCTTCTTTGAAGGAATGCCGGAAACCCCGAACCCGGTGAAAGATATTTCCGGAGCCCGGGTGCTGCTGAAACTGGGAGATTCGGTAACTACCGACCATATTTCCCCGGCGGGTGCTTTCGCTGAAAAGACCCCGGCAGGTCAATATCTAAGCTCCCACGGAGTAGAACGGCGCAGCTTCAACTCCTATGGTTCGCGGCGCGGTAACCACGAAGTGATGATGCGCGGTACCTTCGCTAATATCCGCATCCGTAACCAGCTTCTCGACAATGTTGAGGGCGGTTTCACCAAGGACTTCACCAAAGCTGATGCCCCGGTGGTACCGGTTTACGATGCTTCGGTTTCCTACGCCCAGGCAGGCGTCCCACTGGTAGTGCTAGGCGGCAAGGAATATGGAACCGGATCCTCGCGTGACTGGGCTGCTAAAGGAACTTTGCTGCTGGGAGTAAAAGCGGTTATCGCTCGGTCTTTCGAACGTATTCACCGCTCCAACCTGATTGGTATGGGAATTCTCCCGCTGCAGTTCCCCGAAGGCGAAAGCGCCGATTCCCTAGGGCTCGACGGGACTGAAACCTTCGACATCAGCGGGATTACCCAGCTGAATGAGGGGGTAACTCCGCCGACCATGAAGGTGAAAGCGACTAAGACCGATGGCTCCACCGTAGAGTTCGACGCCACAGTGCGGATCGACACTCCCGGTGAAGCTCAGTACTACCGCAACGGTGGAATCCTGCAGTACGTGCTGCGCAACCTAGTTGCCTGATAACGCAATAAATGTAGTGCTCTGGGCACGGTAAAAGCGCTCGGGGGACCCCGGTGATTCTTGCTTCGCTCGAATCAAGCCCCCACTCGCATCTTTTACCGTGCCCAGAGTTATGCTAGTACTCCGTATCTCGCCGAAGAGCAGAATATTCAAGTCTTTAAATCAAGGTTGCGAGCACATTATCTGGAGCGGTAAAAGCGCTCGGGGAATCCGTTTAGCCTTACTTCGCTCGGCTAGGGGCAATATCTCACTGAGATAAATAGGTATGTTTCCGATCTTTCGGTTAGAGATTGCAACCGGTCTCTCGCATCTTTTGCCACCCCGGATTTTTGCTGTATACCGTTTTCGTAGAGTGTAGTAATAACACGTGACCGACTATAAGCACATGTAATAGGGGTTAGGTAAAGATAAAATTCAACGCAGAGTTGCAGAAGCCCGGTACCCGATTTGGAGGCTAGCGGATGCAGCCTGTCTCTCGTATGTTTTGCTACCCCGGATTGTCGTTGTGCGCTGTATATATGAGAGTTACTTCGTTAGCGGTGGCGATGTTTCCAGTGTTTGCGGATGCGCTTGCCCAGGGAATCTCCCAAGTCGCGTTGGCTGAGCGCCTGGGTTTGCTGGCGGTACAGCTTGACGATCAAGTCGCGTCCTCGCACATACCCCAAAACTTTTTGGGAGCGCCCCACCACCGGCAGGTTAGAAAGAGAAGATTCTGCCAGTTCTTTGAGTAGCTGACTGGGGCGATCGTTCGGGGAACAATAGGCTGAGGACAGGGAGACATCCGTTAAGGGCGCATCCTCGCCACGCTTTTCGATTTCTTCGCGCAACAGTAGGGCGCTCACTGAGCCTTGGAATGTTCCCGCAGAATCGACTACTGACAGCGAAGTTTCTCCCGAGGTTTCTAGGGTCTTTTCGGCCTCACCCAAAGTAATATCTGCACCTAACACTTGTGGTGGCTGATGCATTAAATCCGCCGCCGTACTGTGCCCGAGCAAAGTAGACGACACCGGGTCAGACAGCCGGTCGCCGCGGCGGTGCAGTTTTTGGGTGTAGATAGTCGAACGGGTCATAAACAGGGAAATTCCGGTGGCGATGGCCACTGCCAGCATCATCGGGAGAATCAGGGAATACTGCCTGGTCATTTCGATGATGATGAAAACCGCGGTTAGGGGAGCGCGGGAGGCTGCCGCGAAAGCTGCCCCCATCCCGATTACTCCATAAATAGCAGTTGAAGAGGCCGACCAGGGTTGCACTAGCTCTCCCACCGCCATACCCGCGCAGGCGCCCACAAATAATGTAGGTCCGAAGACTCCGCCGGCTCCCCCCATAGAAATAGTGAAAGCGGCACTCAGAGCGCGCCCTAGTAGCAGTGCCACCACCATCCCGAGCGGGAAATCACCCGAAAGTACCCGCAACTGCACGCTCTCCCCGGTACCGTAAAGCAAGGGACAACAGTAGAGAAAAATCCCCAACAACACTGAACCAGCAACAGGGCGAAACCAAGCTTTCCAGCGATAGACCAGGTCGATCCCATCCCAAACCAGGTAGATAAGTTTAGAAAATCCGATTCCCGCCAGGGTTGCTACCAAAGCCGCCACTGCCACTAGCAGGTAATCGCTCTGAGAAAACAAGTCAAGAGATTGGCTGAGGGGCACGCTGGCACGGTCAGGAAGAAACTGTTGGGAAACCAGGGAGGCAGATACCGAGGCAAACACGATGAAGACAAAGTCCTCGGCGCTGAGGGTACCGAGTATTACTTCGAGCGCGAAACAAGCGCCAGCCAGGGGAGCATTAAAGGTAGCGGCAATCCCGGCAGCAGCTCCGCAAGCACACAGGAACATCAGCCGTTGTTTACTTAATCCCAGGCGGGTTCCTACCCAAGAAGAAATCGCGGCACCAATCATCACAATCGGGCCTTCTCTGCCCGCATTTCCCCCTCCTCCCAAGGTCAGAGAAGCGGCAAAAAGTTTCACCAGGGCGTTGCGTCCAGGAATCCTCCCGCCTTTGCGGCGGACGGCGAACATTACTTCCGGGACAGCATGCCCGCGAGAACCGGGGGTGAAATATTCAACTACCGGCGCATAAAGCAAAGCTGAAATCACCGGAACTGCAATGATAAATGCTGGTGCTAAACCGAGGAATCCGTGGGGGGCACCTGCGTGGGCAGGGTAATCGGTGTAACCGGTGACCAGATAACTCCAGCTTTCGATTAGATAGTAAAAGCCCACTGAAACCAGACCAACTAGCGCCCCGATAGCGATGGAAAGTGCGGTCAGTCCCGCGCGCGAGCTCCCTAAGGAGCTGGCAAAACCTGACTGCTTATTACCCATGGCTTTAGTTTGACGCGCTGGGCGGCTCACGCGCAAGTAACTGCCGATAAATCCATCTTTGCTCTTATAGATCTAAAATGCGGCTAAACTGGCTGGGTGGCAAAAATACTCGATCGGATAAATAACCCGGCAGATTTGCAGAAGCTCTCCAGCTTGGAACTGGCGGATCTGGCCGGTGAGATCCGGTCATTCCTGGTAGAGAACGTGGCAAAAACCGGGGGGCATATGGGACCCAACCTGGGGGTAGTGGAACTAACTATCGCTCTCCACCGGATGTTTTCTTCCCCCAGTGACACCATTATTTTCGATACCGGACACCAAGCCTATGTCCACAAGATTTTGACGGGGCGTAAGGACTTTACTAATCTGCGCACGGCGCAAGGACTGTCGGGTTATCCTTCCCGCGCGGAATCAGTACATGACGTGGTGGAAAATTCTCATGCTTCTACTGCACTGTCCTGGGCGCAGGGAATCGCGGAAGCCAAAGCCTTAAAAGGTGACCACTCCTATACGGTGGCAGTGATCGGCGATGGCGCCATGACCGGCGGCATGACCTGGGAGGCACTAAATAATATCTCCGAGCGCCCCAACTTACGCCTGATTATTGTGGTCAACGATAACGGTCGCTCTTATGAACCCACAATCGGGGGTCTTGCTCATCACCTGGATGCGCTGCGTACCTCTCCCGCCTATGAACGAGCCTTGCGGTGGGGCAAACAGCAGCTGAAATCTCGCGGCAAACCAGGTGAACTCACCTATGAGGCGTTGCATGGGATAAAACGGGGAATGGCCGATATGGTCTCTCCCGAGCAAGTAATGTTCTCCGATCTGGGAATTAAATATACCGGCCCGGTAGATGGACATGACATTGTGGCTACCGAGTTCCAGCTCGCCCGAGCGAAAGAGTTTTCCGGCCCGATTATCGTGCATGCCATCACCGAGAAAGGACGTGGCTACACTCCGGCGGAAGAAAATGATGCCGACCATTTTCACACGGTGGGCCCGATCCATCCCGAGACTGGGTTGCCGGTAAAGAAAGAACGTTTTGGCTGGACAGCGGTGTTTGCGGAAGAAATCGTGCAACTGGCTAAGCGGAATCCCAAAATTGTAGGGATATCGGCGGCGATGATGGAGCCGGTAGGGTTAAAGCCGCTGCGAGCCCAATTCCCACACCGAGTTTTTGATGTAGGAATCGCCGAGCAACACGCGATGACTATGGCCGCCGGACTATCTTTTGCTGGCTGTCACCCGGTACTCGCCCTCTATGCCACCTTCCTAAATCGCGCCTTTGACCAGCTGTTAATGGATGCTGCCCTGCATAAACAGGGAATAACTGTGATTCTCGATCGCGCGGGTATTACCGGAGCTGATGGGGCTAGCCATAACGGAATGTGGGATTTGGCGATCGCGGCCATGACTCCCGGAATCAGAGTGGCCGCGCCTCGAGACGCAAGTACCTTACGTAAACTTCTAGGGCAGGCAGTTTCAATTGAGGACGGGCCGACCATAGTGCGCTACCCCAAGGGCAGCGTGCCCCCAGATATTAAGGCAGAAACAACCGTAGACGGCCTCGATGTTTTATTCCAAAGTTCAGGCCAGGGCAAAAACATTCTGGTGCTAGCAGTGGGAGCTATGGCAGGGCAGGCCATCGTGCTATCAAAGGAGCTCGCCGAGCGCGGTCACGCGGTTAGATGCGTGGATCCCGGTTGGGTTATCCCCATTTCTCCCGCGCTTATAACTCAGGTGGCTGCCGCTGATTTGGCAATCACTATCGAGGACGGGGAAGTAACCAACGGAGTAGGAGCGCTGCTACGCACCACCTGCGCCGGTGAAAACTGTTTCACCCCGATTAAATCTTTTGGGATTCCCCGTGCCTTCCTGCCCACGGATTCCCGTGATCACCTGCTGGAAAACTCGCATATGACGCCACAAACCATGCTAGATGAGTTGGCGTTACTGATTGACTAACTATTTTTCTAGATTAGCCAGCACTGCCGGAGCCATTCCTCGACAGAGTTAGTGAGAAAAGACGCGGCTTTTCAAAAAACTGGCTCTTACGGTCACAAAGACCTGCGAAATAGTGAGGATAGACAACCTTTTGCAGGCAGCTTTACCGCTACCTTTACGTCTAGAATAGAAGGCAGCAGACTAACAAAAAGATAAGGATCTAGAGTTGAGTAATTTTAATCAGCAAGGCGGCAGACGCGAACCCCAATGGCGCAAGCGGCGCTCTGAGTCGGGCAGCGGAGGTAACTCCTCTAATCAACGCGACTACTCTAGGTCTAGAGACGAGCGGCAAGGCGATCGGGATGGCTATCGTGGGCGTAGACAATCCGAAGGCGGATACCGCGACGGAGGATATCGCAAGAACAACCGTTCAGGTGGTAAATGGCAGGATCGGCGCGGAGACAATTCCCGCAATGATCACGGCGACCGCCGCGGAGGTAACTCCCGTTATGAACGTAATGATCGCCGTGGATCCTTCCGTGATGACCGGGGCTCCTACCGGGGGCAGCGTGAGGATAATCGCGGGGAACGGCGCGATGATCGGCGCGAATATCGTGACGATCGCCGGGAATACCGCGGGGGAGGGCAGCGCTCGGGGCGCTCATCCTTTGGTCGCAATGATCGCGGCGGGAATCGAGGTTTCGATCGGGGATATAACCGGGGCGGGCGCCGCTTTGACCGGGATAATCGCCGTGATGAACGCCGTGATGAACGCCGGGAGCGGGAAGCACAAGCACCCCGAGAGGGCAAGCATTCCTACGGGGTGCGCGATTCTAGGTATCGTGCAAAAGAATGGCGCCACGAGAATGAACCGCAGATTCCTGCGGGAGTAAAAGCATCTGACCTGGATCGAGAATCCCGGGCAGCTTTATCTTCGCTGGATCCCAATAACGCAGAAATAGTTGCTCGCCACCTGGTGATGGCAGGATCTTTACTGGATGTAGATGCGGAAGAAGCCTATTTGCATGCCAAAGCGGCAGTTAGCCGCGCGGGGCGGATCGCTGCGGCACGGGAAGCCTGCGCCCTCGCCGCCTACGGATGTGGAAAATATAGTGAAGCCTTACGGGAGGTGCGAGCTGCTCGTCGCTTAAGTGGCACCGACAGTTTGCGAGCCATCGAGGCTGACTGTGAACGCGGCCTCGGCAAGCCCGAAAAAGCCCTAGAGATTATCGCTGAGACGAACACCTCGGACTTTGAACTATTAGACCTGGTAGAGCTGGTGATAGTGCAGGCAGGAGCCCGTCATGACCTAGGTGAGTCAGATGCGGCATTGCTGCTACTTGATCAATTCTTAGAAAATCACCCCCTAGAAGATCCGGTGATGTTGGCGCGGATCCTTTCCTATAAGACTGATTTGTTGCGCGAACTGGGAAGGGATGAAGAGGCGGATAAAGTCGCAGAGGAAACCCCAGAGATTCCGGACACGGTGGCCATTGTGGATCTGGAAGAAGTTCTGGAAGCCGACAACCCCTATGTACCCTCTGACCTGCATGGAAGCCGCAAACCGCTAGTAGAGACTGCCGATGCGCTGCTAATCGATTTGGATGGCGTGTGCTATGCCGGCACCCGCGACATTCCCAATGCGGCTGCCGGTTTAGCGGCGGCGCGCCAAAGCGGAATCAAGTTCCAGTTCCTAACTAACAATGCTTCCCGCACTCCCGAGCAGGTTGCGGAAAAACTTAAAGGTCACGGGATCGAAGCTGATCCGGCTGAAGTCATGACTGCGGCGATGGACGCGGTAGAGATCCTTACTCAAAAGATTGAACCGGAATCTAAAGTGCTGGTGATTGGAACTCAGGCGCTAATCGATACAGTTGCACAGGCCGGATTTGAAGTAGTTAGCAAGGCCAGTGAGCAGCCGGTGGCCGTTATTCAAGGTTACGGGCCGGAAGTTGGCTGGAAGCAACTTTCCGAGGCTGCCTACGCCATTAGTGCCGGTGCCTTGTTTATGGCAACCAACCTGGATGCTACTTTGCCCACGGAAGATGGTTTTGCCCTGGGAAACGGTTCTCTGGTGGCTGCGGTAGAACATGCGACCGGGCAAAAGCCGTTCGCAGGTGGAAAACCTTTTGCCGGGATTTTCCGGAAAGCCGCAGCTCACGCGGGATCTACTAAACCTTTGGCAGTAGGAGATCGCCTGGATACTGATATTGCGGGGGC
This sequence comes from Varibaculum prostatecancerukia, assembly GCF_943169825.2. Taxonomy (NCBI): domain Bacteria; kingdom Bacillati; phylum Actinomycetota; class Actinomycetes; order Actinomycetales; family Actinomycetaceae; genus Varibaculum; species Varibaculum prostatecancerukia. Next base: position 1,426,182 of record NZ_OW968402.1, on the reverse strand, counting down.
TGTGGCTGCCGATATGCTCAGCTTGCATGTCCTCACCGGGGTATCCGATGCCAAAGCGGTAGCTTTAGCCTATCCGGATCGGCGTCCCTCCTATTTGGGATTAGATCTTACTGACTTGCTGCGAGAACATCCCGGTCCGGTGCATCAGCCTACCGGCGCCTGGACCAGCGGAGAATCAGCCGGATTTATGGTGGCCGAAGATGGACGGGTCATGCGCGACGATGAACCGGTCGATAATGGCCAGGTCCTCAGCCTAGAAGACTACCGCGCCCTGGTGGCGGCAGTTTGGGATGCCCGGGATCGGGGCGTATTCGTGCACCTGCCGGATTTGGAGGTAGTACGCGAGGTGGAAGCCGTAGCGGAAGAAACTGCCAGCGAAACAGAACCTGCAGCGGAAACGAAAAGCGATGAAGCAGCGGACAGCGAAGATCAGCAACTAGAGCTGCTGCTTCCCGGTGAGGGTGACAGTGAAAATGCCGAATAAGGGTCAGGACTCCCCGGAAGACCTGGAACTAGCTGCGCGAAAATCCGATATCGATCAGCTAACTGCCAATTGGCCGCAGGGCGGGGACAGTATCTATCCGCAAGTTACTTTAAGCGATTTAGAGGCCGCAGCTACTAAGCTATCTGCCGCCCTAGATTCTCTGAATGCGCAGGTAGAAAGGAAATAGTTGTGGGGAGGCTGCGTCGGCTAGACCGCGAATTGGTGCGTAGGCATCTAGCAACTTCTCGCGCTCATGCGGCTCGGCTGATCACCTCCGGCCGGGTCAGTGTCGATGGCCAAGTAATGCCTAAACCTGCCTCCCAGATAGATCCCGCGCAAGCGGTGGTAGTAGCCGAAACCCCAGATGTGGAATACGCTTCCCGTGGCGGATATAAGCTGGCCGGCGCCCTCGATATTTTAGGGGAGGATGCACCCGTCATAAAGGGTAAACGCTGCCTGGATGCCGGAGCTTCTACCGGGGGTTTTACCGATGTTTTATTGCGGCGCGGTGCAGCCTCGGTAATGGCGGTAGATGTAGGGTACGGCCAGCTGCGTTGGAACTTGCAACAAGACCCGCGGGTGGAAGTTCATGATCGCACCAATATCCGCTACCTTGACCCCCAAGAAATCGGGGAACCGGCTCAGCTGGTAGTCGGGGATTTATCTTTTATCTCCCTAAAACTGGTTATTCCCGCCCTAGTGCGTGCCTCTACTGCTGACGCCGAATATTTGTTGATGGTCAAACCCCAGTTCGAGATTGGGCGCGAACATTTAGGCTCCGGGGGAGTGGTACGTGACCCGGAAGACCATTTCCACACGGTTATGGGAGTAATCGCGGCAGCTAAAGAAAACGGGTTAGGATTACAGAAAGTCGCGGCCTCACCGCTGCCTGGTCCGGCAGGTAATGTTGAGTACTTTGTTTACCTAGTTCGCGGGGCAAGGATGCCAGCAGAGGACGCGGTTGAGAAAATGCTAAGAGATGCAATCGCGGCCGGGCCAGCGGGGCAACAACAAAGTGATAAAACCAACCAAGCAGAGGGAGAAACTCATGGGTGAGCGGCGGGTAATGGTAATCCGGCACCTTTCACGCCCTGATTTAGATAAAACTGCTGATAATGTGGCACTTGAGCTGCGAAATCATGGGATAACCCCGGTAGATGAAAAATATCCCGGAGCGGTAGAAATCGTAATCGCTTTAGGTGGGGACGGAACCCTGCTAGGAGCCGCCCGCTATGCCCGCGCCCAAGCAGTACCGCTCATCGGAATCAACCTGGGACACACCGGCTTCTTAACCGAAGTGGAACCAGATAAAATCTCGGAAGTTATCAATCATATTGTGGCCGGTTCCTATACTGTGCAGTCCCGCATGACGGTGGATGTGACGGTTTCTTTGCCGGATGGCAGCGAGATAACCGATTGGGCGCTTAACGAGGCGGCTATTTTGTCCACTGACCGCGCCCATCCTTCCCACCTCGGCCTAGGGATCGATCAACGCGGCATCACCACCTATGGAGCCGATGGTTTGATTGTGGCCACCCCGACTGGGTCTACCGCCTATAACTTTTCTGCCGGCGGCCCAATCGTGTGGCCAGATGTAGAGGCGATAGTGGTTTCTCCCCTGGGAGCGCATGGTTTGTTTACCCGTCCGCTAGTGGTTTCCCCGGAATCCACGATGGAAATCTCGGTATTGCCTGATCAGCGTACCCCTATGGAGCTGTGGCTAGATGGTCTGCGCTGCCACGAAGTCCCGCCGGGATCTTCGATGCGAGCCACCAAAGGCAAATCACCGGTACTGCTAGCCCAAATTCTTGACACTCCTTTCTCTGGGCGCTTGGTTCACAAGTTCCAGTTGCCGGTTAAGGGTTGGCGTTCGCTAGGGTAAGTCATGATCGATCAGCTTTCCATCACTAACCTGGGGGTAATCCCGGAGGCTAGGCTGAATTTTTCGCCGGGATTAACCGTGCTTACGGGCGAAACCGGAGCGGGGAAAACCATGGTGCTTTCCTCAATCGGGCTACTTTTGGGACAAAAAGCTGATTCTTCTTTGGTGCGACACGGGGAAAAAGAACTGGCGGTAGAAGGCATTTTTATTTCCGAGCCTTCCTCAACCGCGGCCGCAGCCGTAATAGATGCAGGTGGGGTAGTCGAGGACGGCGAAATTATTTTGGCACGTACGGTTCCAGCCCAGGGGCGTTCACGTTGCCACGGCGGAGGGCGCACCATTCCCAGCGCCGTATTAGCCAAGATCGGAACCGAGTTAGTTACTGTGCATGGCCAGTCGGAACAGCTCAGTCTGCGCACTTCCGGACGGCAATTGGTCTTGTTGGACTCCTTTGGAGCTGCTTCCCATTTAGCGCTCGTCAAACAGTTCCGAGAAAAATATTTTGTTTGGCGCGATTTAGGGGCGCAGCTAGAGCAGTGGGAAAAGCAGACGCAAGCGCGGGAACAGGAAGTTTCCCGCCTTAGCGAAGGGGTAGCTTTGCTGGAAAAGTTGCAGCCCCAGGCAGGGGAGGAAGACCAGCTGCTGCGCAAAATTGAACGGCTGGGGAATGTAGAGGATTTACGAGAAGCTGCCCAACAGGCTCATAGCTATCTGTCCAGCGATTCCTTGGGGGATGGTAACGATGCGGCTTCTCTGGTAAGCGCGGCCGTCCAGGCCTTGGAAAAGGGATCGCAAAGCGATGAAGAGCTGGGGGAGCTGGCACAGGGGCTGAGGGATGCCTCCTCGATTATTTTGGATATTGCCGCCGAGACCGGAGCCTATTTGGCTAACTTGGAGGCTGACCCCGCAGAACTGGAACGCAGTCAGCGACGCCTGGCTGAACTTCGCCATGCCTATCGCTCCTACGCCGAAGATTTAGATAGCTGGCAGGCCTGGGGAGAGGGAGCTCGCGAGAAAATCGCGCTGCTTTCTGGTCCCCAAAACCAAGGTAAACAGCTCAAGGAACACCTAGAACAAGCCCGCGCAGAAATGGAAAGCTTGGGCAGGAAGCTCACTGATACCCGCCACGCCCTCGCCAAAGATTTAAAAAAGAAAGTTGTAGGAGAGCTTAGCGGGCTGCAAATGCCAGATGCCGGCTTTGAAATCCAGGTAGATACTTTGGATGAGCCCACCGTAAATGGCTATGACCAGGTAACTTTCGGGTTGCGTCAGAGTCAGGACGCGCCGATGCGTCCTTTGGCGCAGGGAGCGTCCGGGGGCGAGCTTTCTCGCATCATGTTAGCGCTAGAAGTCAGTTTAGCTACGCGTGATCTAGCTGAGGGCACCCATACTTTTATTTTTGACGAGGTAGACGCGGGAATCGGGGGGCAAACTGCTCTGGCAGTGGGGCAACGGCTGGCTCGATTAGCTAAGCATGCGCAAGTAATAGTGGTAACCCACTTGCCACAAGTGGCGGCGTGGGCAGATAAACAACTGGTAGTGTCAAAAAATAACGAGAACGCCCAGGTGAGAGAAGTCGCAGGTAGTGAGCGAGAACGCGAAATTGCGCGGATGCTAGCCGGGAAAGCTGATTCACAATCTGCCCTTGACCACGCTCGGGAGCTGATTAGTGCCTGCTGCGTGGGGTAATGTGGATTCGTGGGATTTTTTAAACGCCGTAAAGCAAACGCAGTGGCACCAGCCTCTAGCAGCCGGGTGCGAGTGGATAAGAAAACTAAGCATCTCACCCAACGCCTGCAAGCCGGTGAAATCGCGGTTATTAACCATGCCGATATCGACCGGATAGCAGCAGAAACTCTGGTAGCCGCCGGGCCCAGCGCAGTCCTTAATGCCGCTAAATCAACCACTGGTCGTTACCCGAACATGGGGCCTTCCATTATCGTCGATGCCGGAATTACCTTGATTGATGATCTAGGTACCGGGATTATGAACCTTAAAGAAGGCAGTCAGGTAACGGTTGAGGGCAATAAAGTCCAACGAGATGGCAAAGTAATTGCCGAGGGTATCTTGCAGACCTCCGGAACTATCGCTGCCGACCTAGAAGAGGCTCGCAAAGGGGTATCTACCCAGATAGAAGCGTTCGCGGCGAACACTATGGAGTATTTGCGCCGCGAGCGGGATTTGCTACTAGATGGGGTGGGCGTACCTAAAGTAAAAACTAAATTCGCCGGTAAACATGCCCTAATCGTGGTGCGTGGCTACCATTATCAAGAAGATTTACGTTCCCTGCGCCCCTATATTCGTGAATACCAGCCAGTCCTGGTGGGGGTCGATGGGGGAGCCGATGCCATTCTGGAACAGGGATACACCCCCGATATGATTATCGGGGATATGGATTCCGTATCCGACCAGGCCTTGCGCTGTGGAGCCGAAATCGTGGTACACGCCTATCGCAATGGCAAGGCTCCCGGCACTGAACGGCTTAAACGCGAAGGGATTCCCTACGTACTCTTCCCGGCTACCGGCACTTCCGAGGACGTAGCGATGCTACTGGCTGATGATAAGGACGCCGAAATGATTGTGGCGCTGGGAACTCACGCCACTTTGGTGGAGTTCTTAGACAAAGGACGCTCTGGGATGGCCTCTACTTTCTTGACCCGCTTGCGAGTGGGCTCCAAACTGGTGGACGCCAAAGGAGTCTCCCAGCTCTATCAGCCGCGGGTATCCACCTGGCAAACTATGCTGCTCGCCCTAGTATGTATAGGCGCGATAGCAGTCTCCCTGGCGGTAACCCCGGTGGGGCAAACTTTTTACGGGATTGCCGGTATCTATCTAAATGATTTAATTGACTTTTTCCGACAACTATTTGGGGTTGCTCCTTCACTAAAGGGCTAACTAAGGCAGGAGAAAAATGATTGATTTTCGCTATCACTTAGTATCGTTGATGGCCGTACTGGTCGCCCTCACAATGGGGGTGGTGTTAGGGGCTGGTCCTTTGCAAGGCAAGATTTCCGACACCCTCACCGGGCAGGTATCGCAGCTATCTAAACAGCAGGCCGAGCTACGAGAATCCAACGAAGACCTGGTGAAACAAGCAAATAGCAGCGGCGAATATATCGGGGTTCTAGGAAGTAAGGTCACTCCGGGGACTATGACCGGTAAAAAGGTCGCGGTTATCAGGATGCCCGGGGTTAAAGAGGAAACTGTAACCGGGCTTAACAGCCAGATTAAGGTTGCGGGAGCTGCGGTAGTGAACACAGTGACCGTAAAAGATGCTTGGTTTAATGATGATTCCAAATCTTATCGCGATAGTCTGGCGCCTACTTTGGCCAGCAAACTGGGCGATAAGGTCGACGCTAAAGTATCTACCCAGCAGGTGCTTTCGACCGCCCTAGCTGCTGGTTTAACCAGTGATGATGCAGAGGTGCAGGCTTTGGTAGCTAATCTGTCTGCGGGAGATGTTCCCCTAATTAGTGCCTCGGCTGTTAGCGATCCTGCTGAATTCATACTGGTGATTAGCCCTGCTGGCAGCGAAAAGGACACTAAGGATTCCGCCCTGAAACTGGACTTAGAGTTCGTAAAAGGTATCGATAAGATGTTGCCCAAGGGAACGGTTGTCGTAGGTAGCGCCAAAGATGAAACCAGCTACCTGACCCAGATCCGCTCCGAAAAACTGGCAGTTACCACGGTCGATGGGCTGGGATCAGTAATGAGTAAAGTTTCTACTCCCTTCGCGCTCTTAGCTGATCAATCCGGCACCAATCAGGCCTACGGAACCCAGCAGTATGCGACGCAACTGATTCCGCCGGTTCCTGCTCCTGCGAAGGAGGGCTAGCTATGACCCGGGCAATCCAGGGGGCGCTAGTCTCGGGAGCAGGGTATTTATTGGCCAGAAATTACTTGCGGCGCCACCTTTCTCCCCAGACTCGTAAGCGTTATGAACGGCAAAACTTTCATGGGGAAACCGTGAGTCTGACCGGGGGAATAAAAGTTGCTGCCGCCTGCCTGGCCTCTGGTCTATGCTTGGCGGGTAATCGCGGCGGTCAAATGGGGGCGATGTTGCCGGTAGCTGCGGGAGCCGCCCTCGGATATTTAGATGATACTAGAGCCGAAACCCCGGTTAACCAGGGTGCAGAAGCCAGTAACTCGCTAGATAAAAACCCAACTGAGCCCTCGCAATCTTCAGTAAATAAATCAGATAAACCCGCTGTTGCTAAGGGGTTTCATGGGCATCTGCAAGCCTTAGCAGAAGGTAAAGTTACCACCGGCACCCTAAAGATTGTGGGGATTGGAACTGGAGCCGCACTAGGAGCAATTGGGATTGGACGCTCGCGAAAAACCGGGCTGGTTTCCTGGGTGTTAGATACGGTTCTGATTGCGGGCAGCGCGAACCTTGCCAACCTATTTGACTTGCGACCGGGGCGCTGCCTAAAGGTAGGGGCATTATGCGCGCTGCCCCTTAGCGGCCAGCCAGGGCCAGCAGCTCCTTTAGCCGGCGGTGCCTTGGCTACCAGTTTGCTAGCTTTACCGGACGACCTGGGGGAGCGGGAAATGCTAGGCGATACCGGAGCCAATGCGCTGGGGGCACTGCTGGGAAGTGCCTGGGCGCAAAAGACCGGTACAGTTGGAAAAATTCTGGGTGTCCTGGGAGTCGTCGGGCTGACTGCTGCCAGTGAAAAAATATCGTTTTCACAGGTGATAGCGAATACTCCGGGTTTGAAAACCATCGATAATCTAGGGCGCCGACGTTGAAAAAAGCGGGGGTAAGTAGCAGGCTGCCCGCCCTGGCTTCGGCTGTCGGGCTGATTTCTGTTCTTACCTTACTATCGCGAATTTTTGGTTTTGGGCGCTGGTTAACCCAATCCGCCTGGGTAGGAACCGGTGCTTTCGCGAATGCCTACTCCACGGCTAATCAGCTACCCACGGTACTTTTTGAGGTAGTTGCCGGTGGGGCGCTCGCGGGAGTGACTATCCCTATTTTGGCTGGTCCTATTGCCGATCGGATGCACAAAGAGGTTCAGCGGGTTTCATCTGCGCTGATTACTTGGGCTTTACTGCTGCTGACTCCGGTAGGGGTGGCAGTGTTCTTACTAGCTCCCTGGATCGGGCAGGTGATGCCCTGTCCGCGAGGGGTCGATCCCCAGCTGCAAGCCCATTTGATCAGTGTTTTCTTACAGATGTTTGCCCTACAAGTTCCGCTTTACGGGTTGTGTGTAGTGGGTACCGGCATTCTGCAGGCGCATGAGAAATTTCTGCTACCAGCCCTGGGGCCGCTATTAAATTCCCTGGTAGTTATTTCTACCTACGCGGTTTTTGGTTATCTTACTCCTTCGGTTGCCGATCCTGCACAGGTGGCACATAACGCTATCTTGATTCTTGGTTGGGGGACTACTGCCGGGGTGGCGGCGATGAGTCTGCCCCTGTTTATCCCTATATATCGTCTAGGGATTCGCTGGCGTCCAACTTTGAAATTAGGGGAAGGACGCGGGCGTCAGGCACTCCGGCTGGCAGGAGCGGGCGTGGGGTCTTTAATCGCCCAGCAATTCTCAGTGTTAGTAATCATTTTGGTAACTCGCACCTATGGCGCGGAAGGTTCCCTTCCTATCTATCAGTATTCGCAATCGGTTTATATGTTGCCCTATGCGGTGCTAGCGGTACCGATCGCTACTGCCATGTTTCCGCGGCTGTCTAGCCTGCTGCACCGGGGAGGGAAAACGGTCTTCAATCCCGAATGTGCAGCCTCTACTCGGCTGGTAACCGTGGTGGGCATGCTGGGGTCGGCACTCCTGGGGGCCGTGGCGCTTCCGGTTACCGATATTTTCACTCGCATCAATCCGGTACCGGGGATGCTCTGGGCGCTAGTGGCTATGGCTCCCGGAATCGTAGGATACGGGCTGGTCTACCATGTTTCTCGGGTGCTTTATGCCTTGGGAGGCGCCCGGCAAGCGGTGATTGCCGCTTCCGCCGGTTGGTTAACCGTAGCAGCTTTTTCCTGGGGACTGGGGGCCACCCTGCCCGGACTGCTTGGCAGCCGGGCAAACGGAATCCTCTTAGCCCTGGGAATCGCGCAATCAGTCGGGATGAGCGTAGGGGCGCTGGGATTATTGATTGGTTTGCGCCAATTAGCAGGTCAGCAGGCAGTTAGCGGAGTCGCGTTCTCGGCATGCAAATCCGCGCTATTGGCGCTGATAGCCGGGGTAGCCGGCTGGTTCGTGTCTGGATATTTTATGGGGTTGTGGCCGAGCATAATCGGTACTTTCGCTGCGGCCGCAATCGCCGGAATAGTGACCATCGCGATTATGAGCCCCTTATTGATCCAGGAAATTCGCCAGCAAAAGCGAGGATCGACACCGGCGGCTGCTTCTGCAGGGGAAGAGGACGGAGAAAACCCTGAAGGAAACCTCCCTGACTAACTACTATCAAGACAGAGATGAAAAGGAGAAGCATGGAACTGCGCGATGAAAACTCTAGTTTCCCAGTGGAAGATCACCAGCTTATCTACCAGGGGAAAGTGTTTGATTTTGTCACCGATAGCGTGCGTCTCCATGCGGATGAGGAGGCTGTCCAGCGTGACTATCTTGCTCATCCGGGAGCAGTCGCTATCGCGGCGGTGCGTCCAGTATCTGGGGCGGATTCCTCCTCCCGGGAAATCTCAGATTGGGAAATCTTATTAGTACGTCAATACCGACATCCGGTGCGCGCCTTACTTTGGGAAGTACCTGCTGGACTTTTAGATCACCAGGGAGAAGATCGCCTAGAAGCAGCTAAGCGAGAGCTCTGGGAAGAAGCCAATCTAGAGGCCAAAACCTGGCAGGTGCTGGTGGATTTCTTTACTTCCCCGGGAGGAAGCAGCGAACATTTACGAGTGTTTTTAGCGCGCGAGGTTTCCGCTGCTAGGGGCCAGCGTTTTGAGGCTAGTGAAGAAGAACGCGATATGGTCACCGCTTGGTTTACTTTAAAGCAGGCTCGCGATGCCCTGCTAGCTGGGAAGATCCATAATCCTTCGGCAATGGCTGCTATTTTGTCGGTGATTGAATCTTTGCGGCAGGGATGGCAAGGGCTGCGGGAAGTGTCCGCGCCTTTCGCTCCCGATCCCCTAGAGATCGAAAGCTAAGAGAAAATCCGCTAGCCGCGAACATATCCCGGGAAATAATTTGCCGTCGCAACCTCACTAACTGCCCCTGATAGCACCAAATCTACTTGTATCACCCACCACATTTATCTCCCGTCTGCTATTTTAGAAAGACAGCCGTTACTAAAATGCGTTAGACTAACTTAGGTCTATTTTTAAGGAGGGGGAAACGTGAGCGATACGGAGCCGACTCGACAAACAGTTTTGGACTTGATCGTCGAAAAAGGGCCGGTTACCGCTGCGCACTTGGCGAAGATCCTCCGTTTGACCACTGCCGCTGTCCGGCGGCATATCACCGCCTTAGAATCCGGGCAGATGATCGCGGTCTATGAAACTGCTCCCCAGGCTAAACGGGGTCGAGGTCGCCCGGCTCGTCACTATATAGCAACTGGCAAAGGACGCGAAGGCCTCAGCGAAGATTACTCCAAACTGGCTAGTCGGGCTCTTGGTTTTATTGAGCAGGTGGCAGGTCCGGGCGGGATTGATACTTTCGCGGCTGCGCATTCTCGCGATATTGAACGCCGCTATGCGCCCATGATTAAAGAGGCCGGCTCTGACCCTAAAGCCCGGGCTCGGGCTCTCGCCGATGCTTTAACTGCCGATGGATATGCGGCGACGGTTCGCGAAGTAGGTAATGGCGGTTTCGCGGTACAGCTTTGTCAAGGAAATTGTCCGGTGCAAGAAGTTGCTGGCGAGTTCCCGCAGCTTTGTGAAGCTGAAACCCAAGCTTTTTCACGTCTTTTAAATGTCCATGTGCAAAGGCTAGCGACTTTGGCGGATGGGGAGCATGTTTGCACCACCTCGGTGCCGGTAGCGTTACCCAACCCGAAAATTCTTCGTAAACCGTTGAACATGACAGACTAGGGCAGGAAGAAAACACAAAAGAGGGATTAAAACACAAATGACATCATCACCACCGGTGATTGCCACAAAAGAGCAGAAAGAGGCTGCTGACCAGCAGGTTATTGACTCGATTGGCACTCAATACGAGTACGGCTGGCACGACTCAGATGCAGCGGGACAAAGCGCTAGGCGCGGTCTTGACGAGGACGTGGTGCGCTTTATTTCTGCAGAGAAGAACGAGCCCGAATGGATGCTTAAGCGCCGCTTGAAAGCGCTGAAGGTCTTTGAACGCAAACCCATGCCCAACTGGGGGCCGGATTTATCAGATCTGGACATGGATCAGATCAAATACTTCGTGCGCTCCACCGACAAAGTGGCCAACTCCTGGGAAGACTTGCCCGAAGATATTAAGAAAACCTATGACCGCTTAGGGATTCCCGAGGCCGAACGCGAAAGCCTGGTTTCCGGGGTAGCCGCCCAGTATGAATCGGAAGTGGTTTATAATCAGATCCGTGGTGACCTGGAAAAACAAGGGGTAGTGTTTCTAGATACCGACACTGCCCTGCGCAAACACGAAGACCTCTTTAAACGGTTCTTCGGCAAAGCGGTGCCTGCCGGGGATAATAAGTTCGCGGCTCTGAACACCGCCGTGTGGTCCGGGGGATCTTTCATCTATGTGCCAAAAGGAGTACATGTAGAGATTCCACTGCAAGCCTATTTCCGGATTAACACCGAAAACATGGGGCAGTTTGAACGCACCCTGATTATTGCTGACGAGGGCTCCTACGTTCACTACGTGGAAGGTTGTACTGCACCGATCTATAAATCGGATTCTTTGCACTCCGCGATTGTAGAGATTTTCTGCCTCAAAGATGCCCGGGTGCGCTACACCACTATTCAAAACTGGTCCACTAACGTCTATAACCTGGTGACCCAGCGGGCAATCTGCGAAGAAGGCGCCACTATGGAATGGGTGGATGGCAATATGGGGTCAAAAACTAATATGAAGTACCCCTCTGTCTATTTGACCGGCAAGAACGCCCGGGGAGAAGCTCTGTCGGTAGCGTTTTCGGGTGAGGGACAAAACCAGGATACCGGGGCGAAAATGCTGCACCTGGCGCCGAACACTTCCTCTTCGATCGTGTCGAAATCTATTTCGCGTAACGGGGGGCGTTCCTCCTACCGAGGACTGGTGAAGATCGCTCCCGAGGCTAAACACTCCAAGGCTTCGGTGGTTTGTGATGCGCTGCTGGTAGACCAGATTTCCCGTACCGACACCTACCCTTATGTGGATATTCAAACTGATGACGTAGAGATGGGGCACGAGGCTACGGTTTCTAAAGTAAGTGCTGACCAGCTGTTTTATCTAATGAGTCGGGGGCTTAGCGAAACTGAAGCTATGGCGATGATCGTGCGCGGATTTATCGAGCCGATTGCTCGGGAGCTGCCGATGGAGTATGCCCTAGAGCTTAATCGCCTGATTGAACTACAAATGGAAGGATCGGTGGGTTAATGGCCGAGATGGTAAAGCAGACAGGCCATAAAGTAGTCGCGGCTCCTTCCCGGGCGGATCGTCCCACCTCTTTTAACCTCGCCGATATCCCCATGCCGGGCGGACGCGAGGAAGATTGGCGATTCACCCCGCTAGAGCGGATAAAGATGCTGCTTACGGATACTTTAGAGGGGTCAGCTCCCCGGGTCGAGGTCGGCGGAGAGATTTTAGGGGTCGATAGCCGGATAAATCTGGGTGCTTCCTCCTATGTGGAAATAGCTACTGATAGCGATATTCACGGAAAAATCGGAGCGCCAGGAGATCGCGCTGCGGTTGTAGAGTGGAATAACCACCGTGACCTGGTAAACGTAGTAATCGCCGAGCAGCTTAGCGAACCGCTACGCATCAAAGTGATCGGGGAAAGCCGCCAGCCGGCTGCCCAACATATCTGTATCGATGTAAAACCTGACGCGAAAGCGTTAGTAATCCTGGAACACGCTGGCGATGCCCAGCTGAACCAGGGGATCGAAATCGATGTGGAATCCGGTGCCGAGTTAGAGTTCGTATCTATCCAAGAATGGGACAGAGCGGCAGTTCACGCCAGTAATCATCGCATGAGCGTAGAAAAAGACGCGAAGCTCAAGCATATTGCGATTACCTTAGGCGGCGACCTGGTACGGATTTGTCCCGATATTGACTTGGATAAAGCTGGAGGGGAAGTAGAGATGTACGGTGTCTACTTCACCGACACCCTACAGCATCAGGAACATCGCTTATTCGTTAACCACAGCGCCGAAAATTGCCGTTCGGATGTGCATTACAAGGGGGCGCTGCAAGGTCAGCAGGCACATGCGGTCTGGATCGGGGATGTGTTGATTGGCAAGAATGCTTTCAACACCGACTCCTATGAACAAAACCGCAACCTGGTGTTGAACGAGGGCGCGAAAGCCGATTCGGTACCGAACCTGGAAATTGAAAACGGAGAGATTGCGGGAGCTGGACACGCCTCCGCTACCGGGCGCTTCGATGAAGAACAACTGTTCTACCTGCTATCACGAGGGATCCCCGAAGATATCGCTCGCAAAATGGTGGTCCACGGGTTCTTTGCGGAAGTCATTCGCCAGATCGGAATCGATGAAATTGAAAACCATCTGCTGGAAGCGGTTGATGCCCGACTAGAAAAAGGCCCGGATCCGCTATGAGCCTAGAAAAAGTTTGCGAGATCAGCGCCTTGGAGCCCGCCGAGGCACTGCGCGCCGAAGTAACCGACGAGCGGGGGGATAAGATCCCAATCGCGGTGGTGCGGGACGAGGACGGCGGTTGGCACGCCATCGACTCCCTCTGCACCCATGGCGATATCCCTCTAGAAGAGGGCGATGTAGAGGGGTGTGCGATTGAATGTTGGGGACATGGAGCCCAATTCGACCTCAACACCGGACAACCGACAATGCCGGCCACCGAGCCAGTGAACTGTTATCAGCTTGAAATCAAAGGACAGGCGGTTTACGTTGACGCCTGCAGCCGCAGTAAAGGAAATGAATAAATGGGGAAACTAGAAGTTAAAGACCTGAAAGTTTCGGTAGAAACTCCCGAAGGGATAAAGCACATCCTAAAGGGCGCCTCCCTAACGGTGAATTCGGGGGAGAAGCACGCGATTATGGGACCGAATGGTTCCGGTAAATCCACCCTGGCCTATTCGATTGCCGGTCACCCCGGCTACCATATCGAGGGCGGGGAAGTGCTGCTGGACGGCGTAAATATTCTGGAATCCTCTCCAGATGATCGTGCTCGTGCCGGTCTGTTCTTGGCGATGCAGTACCCGGTGGAAGTTCCCGGGGTAACGGTATCTAACTTCTTGCGCACTGCCCGCACTGCGATTGACGGTCAGGCTCCGCCGGTGCGTACCTGGGTAAAAGAACTTAAAGAAGCGATGGAAGACCTGCGGGTAGACCCCCAGTTCGCTAACCGCGACCTTAATGCTGGTTTTTCGGGTGGGGAAAAGAAGCGCCTAGAGATTTTGCAGATGCAGATTTTGCATCCCAAGTTCGCCATTCTGGATGAAACCGACTCCGGTCTGGACATTGATGCTTTGCGCACCGTGTCTGCCGGAGTTAACCATGCCCATGAAAAACTAGGCTGCGGCCTGCTGGTAATCACCCACTATTCGCGGATCTTGAACTACATTAAACCGGACTTCGTGCACGTATTCGCCGATGGAAGGATTGTAGATTCCGGCGGCAGCGAACTGGCTGACAAATTGGAAGCGGAAGGATACGACTCCTACCTGTAATCTCCCTTTTTGTATCAATACCTGCTGGTTTTTGAGAGGAAAAGCTAATGGATTCGCCATTTACCGATAGGGAACTGACGCGTCTGCGCGCCGATTTTCCGATTCTTTCCCGCCCTGGCCGGGGAGGAAAACCGATCGTTTATTTAGATGCGGCGGCCACCTCGCAAAAACCGCGTTCCGTTATCGAGGCCGAAAGCTCTTTTTACGAAAAATCTAACGGGGCTGTGCATCGGGGTACCCACCTGCTGGCCGATGAATCTAGCCAGTATTTCGAGGACGCGCGCCTTAAACTGGCTACCTTTATTGGGGCCTCCCCGGAAGAAATCGTGTGGACGAAGAACGCGACCGAGGCGTTAAACCTGGTGGCCTACGCCCTCTCGAATCCCGGGATAGAGGGCGGGGCTTCGCTGGTAGGAAAAGGGGATCGGGTAGTTACTACCCGGGCGGAGCATCACGCCAACTTGGTGCCTTGGCAGCTGCTTTCCCAGCGCACTGGATGTGAGTTCGCCTATCTGGATCTAGATCCGCAAGGGCGGATTGACCTGGAAACCCTGGATGCAATTACCCCGAACACCAAGGTAGTGGCGGTAACCCACGCCTCTAATGTTTCCGGGGCGATAACCGATATTGCGCCCATTGTTAAAGCTGCCCACGATGTGGGAGCCTGGGTAGTGCTCGATACCTGCCAGTCCAGCGCTCATATGCCGTTAGATATTAAAGCTCTGGGAGCCGATTTTGCCTGCTTTTCCGGGCATAAAATGGCTGGTCCTACCGGAATTGGGGCATTATATGGGCGCCGCGAATTGCTAGAGCAATTGCCGCCCTTCTTGGCAGGTGGATCCATGATTGCCGACGTCACCATGGACAAGACCACTTTCCAACCTGCCCCGGAGCGTTTTGAGGCAGGCTCGCAGCCAGTCGCCCAGATTCACGGCTGGGCAGTGGCGCTGGATTACCTGCAGGAAGTAGGAATGGAGCGGATTCGTAGCCACGAACTGGCTTTGACTCAGTATCTGCTGGAAGGGCTGGCGACGGTAAAAGGCTTGCGGCTTTTAGGCCCGGCTGACTACCGGGAACGGGTAGGGCTGGCGGCTTTCGATTTCGCGGGGATTCATCCCCATGACGTGGGTCAGGTATTAGATGCCGAGGACGTGGCGATTCGGGTGGGTCATCACTGTGCCCTACCTTTGCACGCCCACTACGGCTTGCGAGCCTCCTGTAGGGCATCGCTGTCGCTTACTTCTTCGCGCGGCGATATCGATCGTCTAATCGAAGGCCTAGAAGTAGTTCGTAGTTTCTTTTTTAGGGGGAAGTAATGGTTTCGGCTATTGATCAGCTTTATCAGCAGGTGATTATGGATCACGCCGCCGAAAAACACGGCAGCGCTCAGGTAGAACCCTCGGATACCTCCTCCTATCAAGTTAATCCTACCTGCGGGGATGAGGTTACTTTAGAGGTTACTTTGAAGGGCGATACCCTAGCCGGTCTCGCCTGGCAGGGGCAGGGCTGTTCTATTTCTCAGGCATCGCTATCAATGATGAATGACCTGGTAGCAGGAAAATCTCTCGCCGAAATCGAGCAGCTTTGGAATGATTTTGACCAAATGATGCATTCGCGAGGGCAAGAAGTTCCCGATGAAGTGTTAGATCCCCTGGAAGATGCGGCTAGCCTGCAGGGAACTTCCAAATTTCCCAACCGGGTTAAATGCGCCCTTTTAGGGTGGATGGCACTGAGAGAATCAATCGCAAAAACGCAAGCGAGGCAAGAAAATGAGTGAAGAACGTCCTTGGGAAAACCCCGCTGAAGTACCGCAGCGATTTCAGGAAGTGGCTGCCGGAAATGAAAATGCCGGTCCCTATCAGCCCTCTAAAGAGCATCAGCATGGGGAGTCTGCTTCGCCTCAAGCACCAGTAGCGGAGGCTTTAAGCGCGGAAGATAAGCAAGAATCTGGCGAAGAGCCGCCAGAAGCACAAACTTTTTCTGACCCCTCTGCGCCACTTACCCCCTCTGAAGCAAAGGTAACTAAAGAGGACATATTCGAAGCCCTCAAGGATGTTATCGACCCCGAATTGGGGATCAACATCGTGGATTTGGGGCTGGTCTACGGGGCGGAAATCCATTCCGACGGGGCAGTGACTATCGAGATGACGCTAACTTCTGCGGCCTGCCCGCTCACCGATATGTTGGAAGAACAAACCCGTTGGGTGTTGAGCGCTATGGCTACCAGCGTTGCCATCAATTGGGTATGGATGCCTCCCTGGGGACCGGATCGGATTACCGAGGAAGGGCGCGAACAGCTGCGAGCTCTCGGCTTCAACGTTTAATGGGATAACATAGGCTTGCAGAAAAACTAGCAAGGGGAAATCCATGGTGCGTGGAGTCTGGTCAGAGATCGGAAAACTACAAAAGGTTTTAGTACACCGTCCTGGCAGGGAGCTTGACCGGCTGACTCCTTCTAACCGTGAAGAATTGCTTTTTGACGATATTTTGTGGCTGGAAAAGGCACGCGAAGATCACGATCATTTTAGTGCCACCCTTTCCTCTGAAGGTGCCGAGATCGTGTATCTGCAAGACCTATTAGCCGAAACTTTAGACTTGGAGCCGGCACGAAAATGGTTGCTGGAACAGACTATTGATGAGCGCTATTTTGGGGTAGTGCTTAGCCCTCCGCTCAGGGAATATCTGGTGGGGCAAGCAAGCAAGCAGCTGGCCGAGATTCTGATTAGTGGGCTCACCCGCTCCGAAATCGTGGCAGAGCTGGGGTCGGTGGCCTCCGCAGTATTGGCGCGCGTGGGCAGCGAAGATTTGATTTTGGATTCGCTGCCTAACCACCTGTTCACCCGGGATACTTCCGCCTGGATCGGTAAGGGAGTAATGCTCTCAGCCATGAACAAGACTGCTCGCCGCCGTGAAACTTTAAACCTGCAGGCTATCTATCGTTTTCACCCTGATTTTAACGATAATTTCACTCAGTTTGGTTCGGGGATGGCCGATAGCCCGGCTGCCTGCGAGGGCGGAGACGTGGAAGTGCTGTCACCAACTTCGGTACTGGTGGGTATGGGGGAGCGCACCAGTCCGGCCGGTTTCGAACGCCTCGCTGCTCGTCTGCTGCTGGATGCTTCTTCCTCCGTAGAAATGGTTACCGGTCTGCTAATGCCGATGGTGCGCGCCCAAATGCACCTGGACACGGTAATCACCATGATTAACCGAGATACCTTCTATAAATACAAGAACCTGGGGATGCTGCCCAGCGTCATTGCCCGCCGAGAGCCGCAAGGAAATATTTCCTGGCGCTACTATCCGGCAGAAGACATGCATCAGGTGTTAGCGCAGGCCAGTGGGGTGTCGTCAGTAAATATTTTGCAGACCCCCCAATCGGATAGTGGGGCAGAGCGTGGGCAGTGGAATGATGCTTGCAATCTGCTGGCGCTGCGTGAAAACGTGGTTACTTCCTATGATCGTAACTGGCAAACCATTGAATACTTGCGTTCACAAGGAATCAAAGTGTTGGAAGTTCCCAGCGCGGAACTAGGACGCGGACGCGGGGGACCGCGGTGTATGACTTGTCCGCTTGAGCGCGAGGCTATCGATAACTAGTTTAAATCTGATCTACCTGGGTAAATATAGTAAACAGAAAGGTTAAACTGTGGCATTACTATCTGGCCGCCATTTCCTAAAAGAACTCGATTTTACCGCCGAGGAGTGGCGGTATCTGCTGGATTTGGCGGCGCAGCTAAAAGCGGCCAAACGCGCAGGAACCGAAAAACCATATCTAAACTGCAAAAATATCGCCCTGATTTTTGAGAAAACTTCCACTCGCACGCGCTGTTCTTTTGAAGTAGCCGCCTACGACCAGGGTGCTAACGTCACCTTCCTAGACCCGGTGGCCTCCCAAATTGGGCATAAAGAATCCATGGCGGACACCGCGCAAGTGCTGGGGCGTTTTTATGATGGAATTGAGTTTCGAGGACGCCGCCAAGAGGACGTAGAAACTTTGGCGCGGCTATCGGGAGTCCCAGTTTGGAATGGGCTCACCGATGAGTGGCATCCCACCCAAATGCTCTGTGACCAGCTCACTATGTTAGAACATTCTGGGCGGGACCTGAGCGATATTTCTTTCGCCTACCTGGGGGATGCCCGCAATAACATGTCGAATTCGCTGCTGATTTCCGGGGCGATGATGGGAATGGATGTGCGGATTGTAGGGCCGCGGCAGCTGTGGAATGAGCAGCGTTGGATTGATAAAGCCCATGAAATTGCAATTCAAACCGGTGCGAAAATAACCCACACCGATGATCCTGCGGCCGGGGTTAAGGGCACTGATTTCCTGTACACCGATGTTTGGGTTTCTATGGGGGAGCCGAAAGAAGTGTGGGACGAGCGGATTAAGCTGCTGTTGCCCTACCAGGTCAACGCCAGGCTAATGGAACAAGCAGGGTCGCAGGCAAAGTTCTTGCACTGCTTGCCCGCTTTCCATGACCGGAACACCACCGTGGGGGAGGATATTTACCAAAAAACCGGTTTAGATGCCCTGGAAGTTACGGACGAAGTGTTCTCCGGGGAACGTTCCATCGTGTTTGACCAAGCAGAAAACCGAATGCACACCATTAAAGCGGTGATGGTAGCCACCCTAGGTAATCTTTAGGTAAATAAAATCGTAAAGAATCTCACTAGCTTGCCTTAGCGGTACCAAGAAAAAATTCTTGTAGTCTTAAACCATGAATTTTGGTTTTAAAGGACATCTGGCAGTTACCGTTGGAAAAGCTGCCGCTTTCGCTTCCCGTACTTTAGGGAAAGGTTCCGGGGGAATGATTGGCGGGCGAGTCGCACAAAAAATTTGCCCCGATATTATGAGCCGCCTGGCCGCCGGAAAAAAGGTAACTTTAGTTACCGGAACTAATGGGAAATCTACTACCACGAAAATGCTGGTTAATGCCCTACAGCAAGCGGGAAAATCAGTGGCTACTAACCGCGGCGGCGACAATATGGAAAATGGGGTAATCGCCGCAATTATGGAAAATCCTTCGGCCCCCTATGTGGTTTTAGAAGTTGATGAAATGCATGTTCCCTTGGTCGCTGCGGAAGTTAAACCCCAGGTGTTGCTGTACCTGAACCTTTCTCGCGACCAGCTAGATCGGGTAGGTGCAGTCGGCCATGTGGAAGCACGGTTACGGCAGGCAGTTGCTCTCAGCCCGCAGGCTACGGTAGTAGCTAATTGTGACGACCCGATGGTAACTTCAGCTGCCTGGGACGGTAATCAAAAGGTATGGGTTAGTGTCGGCACCCGCTGGATTGACGATTCCCTGGTCTGCCCGCGTTCAGGTAAAGAAATTAAGCGAGAGGGCGAGGATTGGTTTTCTACTGGCGAACCGACATTCCGCCGCCCGCAGCCCGATTGGAGCTACCGCCTAGAGGATTCGGCTCTAGGGGAGGGCGAAGCAGTAATGGCAGGTAGCGCTATGGAAGTGTCGGCGCCGGGGGCTAAGCAATCAGTAGTGGTTAATCTGCCGGGTCTGGTTAATCGCGGCAATGCCCTCATGGCTTTGGCAGCTGCCAGCGTTTTGGGAGCGCCACTTTCGGCCGCTGCCCAGGGAATCCCCCTAGTTACCGAGGTGGCAGGACGCTATGCCTCCTGCCAGGTGGGAGAGGTAAAAGGGCATTTACTTTTGGCTAAGAACCCCGCAGGATGGCGAGAAGCTCTAACTATGCGTCACGCCGGAGCAGCGGGAGCAATATTAGCGGTCAATGCGCGTATCGGAGATGGAACTGATCCTTCTTGGGTTGAAGATATTGATTTCACCCCTCTACGGGGAACCCCGAAAGTTATCGTTTCCGGAGAATGTGCCGATAAGGTGCAAGCATGTTTGCAAAAACAGGGGGTAACCTGCGAAGTTGAAAATAGCGCCTATCGCGCTATCAGTATGTTTGGTAGCGGTCAAGTCGATATTTTAGCTAACTACACGGCGTTCCAGGATTTGCGGGCAGAACTAGAAGCCAAAGGGCAGATTAGTTAAGTAGCTTTTAAACAGTAATGGGGGCGGGTAGCTAAGCTACCCGCCCCCATTATTTAAAAGGAATCAGATTTAAAGCAGAGGCAGTAGATCTCCGATTCCCTCAAATACCGCCTTGGGGCGATAGGGGAACTTATGGATGTCCTCGCGGGAAGTTGAACCAGTTAACACCAGGTAGGAGTCCATCCCGCTCTCGACTCCGGCGTGAATATCGGTATCCATGCGGTCACCGACCATGGCTGCGTCCTCGGAGTGTGCTCCCAGTTTATTGAGTCCAGCGCGGAACATTACCGGATTCGGTTTACCCACGAAATAGGGGTTGCGTCCAGTCGCCTTAGTAATCATGGCGGCCACTGATCCTACAGCCGGCAAAGTTCCGTCCTCGGAAGGTCCAGTAGTATCCGGATTAGTGCAGATAAATTTGGCGCCCTTTTCAATCAGGCGGATCGCCTTGGTGATATTGACGAAATCGTAAAAGCGGGTTTCCCCTAGGACTACGAACTCCGGGTTGCTTTCAGTCATCACATAGCCGGTTTCGTGAATAGCGGTGGTCAGCCCGGCCTCCCCAATAACGAACGCGGTGGAGTTAGGGGACTGGCTGTTTAAGAACTCGGCGGTAGCATTCGCGGAAGTCCAGATACGTTCTTCGGGAACCTCAAGCCCCGAGGCCTCCAAACGCGCAGCTAGGTCACGGTTAGTGAAAATAGAGTTGTTAGTTAGTACCAAAAAGGGAGTTTCTTTGGCTTTTAGAGTTTCGATAAACTCGTGTGCGCCCGGGAGTGCTTTGGATTCGTGCACTAGCACACCATCCATATCGGTCATCCAGGCTTTGGGTTTACGTAGTTTACTAATATTGTTCATGTCTTCATCCTATCGGTGTTTCTCGCGATTGCTAAGCTTTAAATCCCTGATAGCCGCGCATTTCACACCTTAGAGACCTACCTCGCCTAGACAAGAGAGCCGATTATATTTTTATTTAAATTTATGTAACTTCCGGTTTAAGTTTGTGCCGTATAGGGGAGACTCTTTGGGTTCCTCCAAGGCTAGTTTCCGGGTTGCTAGCTAGTTGACTCGCATATCCAGCACTTGCGCGGCAGTAGCCGCGTCAATCACAAGCCGATTAGCGTAACCATGTTCCAGGGCGACCCTAATAATCGCTACTTTCGCGCCCCCTCCAGCGACCATAATCTTTTCGGGAATCCGCCGCAGCTGTGCCAAAGATATCGCCATAGTGCGGTCATTTAGTTCCGGCAAACACACCCTGCCGTGGGTATCGATGAATCGGGAACAAATATCGCCGACTGCTTTTTTCTCTAAAAACAGTTTTACATCTCGCGAGAGGGTGGGCAGAGTCAAAAGATAGGAACTTTTTGCCGCATCTCCCACGGTAAAGACAGCTATGCGGGAATCCCGCCCGCGTTTCAAAGCTGCAGCTACCTGCTTTTCTTTCATCATCGCCTGTTTGGCTTCGGCACTTTGAAAAACGGTGGGCGCTCCCAATAGATGCGCCTCAGCCTTAAAAGCCTCAGCAAAACGATTAACGGCCTCGATTTCGCTTTGTCCGCGCGCAAATCCGCCTACGCCCCCTCGCAGTTGCACGATCTCAACCTTCTTGCGCGGCTGAGCGGTCAGGTTCTTAGAGATTTCTTCGACGGTTCGTGACCAGGAAACCCCCACGGTATCGCCATCTTTAATCACCTTTTCTACCATTCGAGCTCCGGCTTCCCCCAGTGCTTTGCGGACTTCAATATCGGAGGGAGCACTGGGATAAACCACCACCGCCTCCTCCAGGCCAAAACGCGTCATTAAAGCTTTAGCGGTTGAAGAGTCCGCTAGTCGAGGGTCATTAACTGTGATTTTCACGTATCCTTTGGCACGTGCATAGCGCAGCAGTTTAGAAACCGTGGGACGGGAGATTCCCAGCCGCGCCGCCACTTCATTTTGGGGGAGACCCCCATAGTAGGCTTTGGCGGCATCGATAGCTTGAATGTCTTTGCGGCTCAGATTTACGGGCATGACTTTTCCCTTTGTTACGGTACCTTTGCTAAAGCACTATTGTAAACCTCCCTGTTAGCTCGGGGAAGCACTTCCATAACCATTATTGCCGCGTGTAAGACCCTGATCAGTTTTAACTACTGGTAGCTCCTGGGTAGAATCGCGGGGTGATTAATGCGCAAGATATGGAAGTGCGGATCGGGCAGCGGCTCTTGGTTTCCCGCACCAATTTGCGTATCGATAAAGGAATGCGGATCGGCCTAGTTGGGCGCAATGGCGCTGGTAAAACCACTACTATGCGCTTAATCGCGGCGCTAGTGGCGCTAGGTAAACACCGCTCTAGCGGTTCCCTCAGCGAAGAAGAAGCCCAAGACTTAATCGACAATATCGACTTTCAAGGCAAAGTTACTTCCTCGGGGTCGGTAGGGTATCTGTCACAAGACCCAGCAGTGGGGGTGAAACAAAAGGATGGGATTTCTCGGATAATGGCGGTGCGGAATCTGGATCGCACTTTGCGGGCAATCGAGAATGCTCAAGAAAAAATGTCCACTACCAGCGGGGAAACTCAGGCGAAGGCGATAGAAAGATACGCGCGCCTGGATGAAGAGTTCACCCGACTAGGCGGGTATGCTGCCCGCTCGGAAGCTATGCAGATCGCCCACAACTTAGGGTTAGACCAGGCCGCACTCACTCAGCCGCTGGCGACCCTTTCCGGAGGGCAGCGCCGCCGAGTAGAACTGGCGCGGGTACTGTTTTCCCAGCCAGACGTACTCCTTCTAGATGAGCCCACCAACCACTTAGACCATGACTCCATTATTTGGCTCCGCGATTTCCTGCGCACCTATGCCGGCGGCTTCGTAATGGTCACCCACTCCACGGCGCTACTAAAAGACACCGTAAACCAGGTGTGGTACCTGGATGCCTCCCGGGCGGTCATCGATCAATACAAACTAGGGTGGGACGCCTACCTGAAGCAGCGCGCCCAAGATGAGGCACGGCGACGCCGGGAGCGCCAAAACGCCTTAGCGAAAGCACAGGCATTGCGCGAGCAAGGCGAAAAAATGCGAGCCAAAGCCACTAAGGCAGTCGCGGCGCAACAAATGCTACGCAGAGCCGAAGAACTAGTAAAAGAAGCCGGAAGTGAAACCAAAGCTGAAAAAGTTGCCCGCCTGCGCTTTCCCACTCCACTAGCTTGCGGCAAAGTACCTTTGAATGCGCGCGGCCTCGCGAAATCCTATGGCAGCCTAGAGGTATTTAGCGGCCTAGATTTATCAATCGACCGCGGCAGCAAAGTCGTGGTTTTGGGGGAAAACGGCGCGGGGAAAACCACGCTGCTACGACTATTAAACGGGATCGAGGACGCAGACGCGGGGGAAGTTGTCCCCGGTCACGGCCTCAAACTGGGCTATTACGCCCAAGAGCACGAAACCCTCGATCCCGCTCGCACGGTTTATGAAAATATGACTGCGGCGGCTCCCGACCTGGATGAAACCCACGTGCGCAACATCTTGGGACAGTTCCTATTTTCCGGGGAGGACGCTTTTAAACCGGCCAGTGTGCTTTCGGGGGGAGAAAAAACCCGGCTAGCACTGGCCACCCTAGTGGTAAGCGGCGCCAATGTGCTGCTGCTAGATGAACCTACCAATAACCTGGATCCGGCGTCTCGGGAAGAAATCTTGCACGCCCTCGACCAATACGAGGGGGCAGTGGTGCTGGTGACCCACGATCCGGGTGCCGTTGAGGCACTGAATCCGCAGCGGGTGTTGCTGCTGCCGGACGGGGATGAAGATTTATGGAGTGATGATTACCTGGATCTGGTGGAACTGACTTAGCTAGGTGCCGACCTTCGTCGCTACTTTGTCGGCGCTAGCGGATAATCCGGGGTTAATCCAAAGTTGCCGTATCGACCTCGCTAAAAGGAACCACTTTAGTGGGAAAAGAGCGATACGCCAGGTATTGCCGCAAAAAATCAGCGTGTTCGTCGCAAGTCAGCCAGGTTTTATGTACGGGACGAGGAATCTTA
Organism: Varibaculum prostatecancerukia; assembly: GCF_943169825.2. Lineage (NCBI taxonomy): Bacteria > Bacillati > Actinomycetota > Actinomycetes > Actinomycetales > Actinomycetaceae > Varibaculum > Varibaculum prostatecancerukia. The sequence continues at coordinate 1,402,030 of NZ_OW968402.1, read as the reverse complement.
GGGTTACGCCACAGGACTGCTTTGGTTGCCGGGTTTTCGCATCCGCGCGCCGAACAGATATTGTCTTCTGGTCCTTTAGCTAAAGCCATGTTTCTCCTTGTCTTTAGTTTTCATTCTAGAGGCTTAGCTAGGATGGGGGTATGAGCTACGTATTAACGCTGGTGCGCCACGCCCAGGCTGGTTATGGCCGAGGCGACCACTCTCGTCCTCTAACTCCGGCGGGGATACGGCAGGCGCGGGAGTTGGGGGCGCTTCTTGTTAAAGAGAAGGTAGCGGTAGAGCTGATATTGCATTCTACGGCGGCTCGCGCTGCCCAAACCGCTCAGCAGATCGGCAGGGCTTATCCGGGCGCGCAGCTACTGGCAGAGGACGAGCTCTATCACTGTTCCCCGGAGCGGCTATTGCGTTTGGTGGGGGAGTATGGGCCGGCAGGCGGCAAAGCCATCCTAGTAGTAGGGCATGAGCCCATAATTTCGATGACCGCCCAGCTTCTAGCTCCCGCGGACGCGGGCGTGCCTTACGGAGTGTCCACCGCTACCGCTATTGCTTTTCAAGTTCCCGGCTTTAGTGCTCTTAGCTGCGGCTGCGGGGAGCTAACCGGGATTTTTCACGCCTCGTTGCGCCAATAGTCTCGGGTTTAATTGGGAAGCGTTAGAGAAGTGAAGAAGCTATTTGAGCAGTTAAAAGAGGTTTTGGAAGGGGTACAACGGTCTTGAAGGCGCGTCTGCAGTGCGGGAATAAATTTTTGTATCAAAATTAAGTCAAGGGTTAAATTTGCCACGTATCCGGGCGTTATAGGAAAATAATTCTAAGTTCTCTATTCAAAGGAAGAATAAAAATGAGTCAATTTAACCCCAACTCCAACCCCAACCCTAACCAATCTCCCTATCCCTATCAGCAGCAGCCGGCTCCGATTCCGCCCCAGGTGGGGCAGCAACCAGGCTATGGGCAACCACAAATGGGGCAGCAGCCGGCCTACGGGCGACCTTTCCCGCAGGCTCCCATGCAGAACTATCAAAACCCGGGAATGTCTGGTGTAAACCCAGGGGACACCGGTAGTTTTGGATGGGCAGTCCTTGGCTTCTTCATCCCCATTGCCGGGTTGATTCTTTGGCTGGTGTGGAAGAATACCAAGCCTCAGACGGCAATCCAGTGCCGTAACGGTTTCATCGCTGGCGTGGTCGTGACGGTGCTTTTCTATGTTCTTTTTTATGCGGTTATCGGCGGAATGATGTACTCCGGTATGTAAGTAGGAAAAATCCGGCGCGTTTTTCCAACCACCAATAGCTATAAGACTGGGGGCGGGAACATGGCTTCATGTTCCCGCCCCCAGTCTTTGGTTTTAGCTTTGATGAGGCTATTCGGTTACTACTGTCCCCTTGGGTACTACGGTGATCCCGCCCTCGGAAACTGTGAATCCGCGTTCGCGGTCTTTATCGTGATCGACCCCGATCTGAACGCCTTCGGCCACACGCACATTCTTATCCAAGATGGCATTGTGGATCACCGCGGAGCGTTCCACATCGACGCCATTCATCAGCACAGAGCCATCTACAGAGGCGAAGGAGTGCAGATGCACCATGGGCGAGAGCATGGAGCGTTCCACGCGCGCACCGGAAATGATTACCCCCGGAGAAACAATCGAATCCAGAGCCATACCCCGGCGATTCTCATCGCTAAAAGTGCTCTTAGCAGGGGGCAGCCACGCATCTAGTTTCGTGTAGGTTGGCCAGTCAAAGTTATAGAGGTTGAACACCGGAGACACCGACAACAGGTCTAGGTGCGCTTCGTAGAAGGCATCAATAGTACCCACGTCTCGCCAGTAGTCGCGGTCACGGTCGGTAGCGCCCGGAACCACATTTTCAATAAAGTCATAGCAGTTCACCCCGCCATGCTCTACGAAGTAAGGAACCAGATCCCCACCCATATCGTGCTTAGAATCTTCATTGTTAGCGTCCGCTTCTAGCGCTGCCACTAGATCTTTAGTGGTGAATACGTAGTTGCCCATCGAGGCCAAGAACTTTGTGGGGTCATCGGGAAGACCCTCGCAGGTTTCGGGTTTTTCAATGAAGCGATTAATCGTTCCGTTGGTTTGGTCAATGACCCCAAAAGCACTAGAAAGCTCAATCGGTTGCCGAATCCCAGCAACCGTACAAGGCAATCCAGATTTAATATGGTCATCGACCATTTGAGAAAAGTCCATGCGGTAGATATTGTCCGCCCCGATAATCAGGATGTACTCCGGATTTTCATCACGCACAATGTTTAGTGATTGGTAGACTGCGTCGGCGCTGCCCCGGTACCAGTGTTTGCCCCGCCGCTGCTGAGCGGGTACCGGTGCCACGTAGTTGCCCAGTAAATCGGACATCTTCCAAGTGGTCGCCAAATGGCGGTCCAGAGAATGCGATTTGTACTGAGTGAGCACTACCGAGCGTAGATACCCGGAGTTCACCACATTGGAAAGCGCGAAATCAATCAAACGATAAGTGCCCCCGAAGGGAACCGCAGGTTTCGCCCTATCTAAAGTAAGGGGCATCAGGCGCTTGCCTTCGCCACCAGCCAGAATCATTGCTAATACGTTATTTTTTGCCATATGGCCAGCATATGCCAACCCCTAGTGCTCGCGCGGGGATTTGAGAAGGATTAACGAAGTAGTCGTAGTTCGCTCACCCAATATTCAAAAACAGAGACTGGTTTTCTCTATCTACTCAGCCCCAGATTCCCCGGTCAAGACCTGGTGGCGTCAGGGGTCAGTACAAGCCAGAAAAATCCCCGCAAAGGCAGGCGGTTTTATCCAGGCGTTGACCATCTCTCGATGCGGGTAAAAAGCGTTAAAAACGGCTGAATTCCGCTTTTAGCAGCAAAAATGTGCATGCGCCCTATATAGGAAGTGTCGGGAAAAGTTCTCGGCTGAAACCTTAGATAAGGAGCGAAAAATGAATAAGGAAGAAGTAACCGGTAAGTACCTGGACTTCATTAACGACCCCAAGAACGACGAGAGCAATAAAGAGATTATTGCTTATCTAAAGTGGGCGGGGGAAGTTATCGAGAAGGAAATGACAGGGGAGGACCCTGATCTCCCGAAAATCCAGCATCCCTTATATTTTCGGTATTCCAGTTACTTTAAGGGACTACTGTTTTTCACCCGCGATTGTCTGGTGCGCGAAGAAAATCCCCCTATGTATCGAGAATACCTGGGGGAGGAGCACGCCGAATGGGAGGAATCCTATGCGGATAAAGAGGTCGCGGCGATAGTCAGGGGTCTTTTTAACGAAATCTTCCATATCGATGGGGGAATCGGAAACGCAGGAGGTGAAGTTATCGAAATGTTTTACCAGCAAAACCCGGAAGAATGCCTGCGAGCCTGCCTTAAACTTTGCGCCCGGATCCTGGTGGTATTCCTCTATATCGGGGTTCTGCGGCAGATAGAAGAAGAAGTCGCCCTCATCGAGGAACTTGGCCCCAAGTACCTAGGGATGAAACGCGATGGGAGCGGGAACGGCAAAGGCGGAGTTCTAGTAAGCGCCGGACCAAAATGGTGGTTCGACCCCTACAACGGACAAAGCCTAGAAGTCATAAACCGGTTAAGGCAAGGAAAAGAAATAACCGATGAATGGATCTGGGAACAGGTAATAAAGAATGGTTACGACAAAGACCCCCTGTACCGCTACTACTATATGAAAAGGGGCGAAAAAACTGGTAACGCCGGAATGCGCCTGGCTAAAAATAGACTCGAAGGGGTAAATCCTAACAAGAAACGGAAATAACCCGCTTTGTCAGGAATGTTTGGGCGCGGGGCGGCAGCGAAGGATTTTTCGTTCCTGCCCCGCGCCCCCGCGATTCCACTAGTCTGGTAAATAACAGCAATCTCAAAGGTCACCTAAGAAAGGATCCCCAAAATGCGTGTTGATTTATTGAGCCGCGAGTATCCGCCTCATGTTTATGGCGGTGCCGGAGTCCATGTCACTGAGCTGGCAAAGGTGCTGGCAGAGAGAATCGATGTGGGAGTGCATTGCTTTGACGGTCCGCGTCCCGATGATGGCGGGAAGATCCGGGTTACCGGATATGACTATTGCGCCGAACAAGACGGAGCCAATGCCGCCCTACGTACCCTAGGGATTGACCTACAGATGGCGCAGCATTGCGATCAGGCTGATCTAGTCCATTCCCACACCTGGTATGCGAATATGGCCGGTCACTGGGCAAAGAATCTTTACGAAGTCCCGCATGTAGTGACCGCTCACTCCCTAGAGCCTCTGCGTCCTTGGAAACGCGAACAACTAGGCGGCGGGTATAACCTCTCATCCTGGGCAGAAAAAACCGCTTACTTGGCAGCCGATGCGGTGGTGGGGGTTTCTCACGGGATGAAGGATGATATTTTGCGTGCCTACCCCCAGATAGATCCGGATAAAGTCCACGTTATCCATAATGGTCTGGATTTAACTGATTGGGCGCTTCCTACCGATCAGGAAGCGGTTGCCCAAACCCTGGCTAAATACGGGATTAACCCCGAGATACCGACTGTGGTTTTCGTAGGCCGGATAACTAGGCAAAAGGGTCTGCCTCACTTCTTGCAGGCAATCGAACAGATTCCGGCAGATTCGCAGGTAGTGCTGTGTGCTGGGGCTCCAGATACCCCGGAGATTGAAAAAGAAGTTCGCGGATTGGTAGAGGGTCTATCTGCCCGGCGCAGCGGAATCATTTGGATTGAAGAAATGCTTCCGCACGATCAGCTAGTAAATATCTTGTCGGCAGCACATGTATTTGTTACTCCCTCGATTTACGAACCGATGGGGATAGTAAATCTGGAGGCTGCCGCCATGGAGCTGCCGGTAGTGGGTACCGCTACCGGGGGGATTCCCGATTGCATTGCAGAGGGCGAAACCGGATATTTAGTACCGATTGAACAGCTATCTGACGGTAGTGGCACCCCCACGAATCCAGATAAATTCCATCGGGATATGGCCGAGCGGATTACCGCCCTGCTGGAGAATCCCGAGCTGGCCAAGAAAATGGGTAAAGCCGGACGCAAACGGGTAGAAGAAAAATTCTCTTGGCAGACAGTCGCAGATAAAACTGTGGAACTGTACCGCTCCCTCTTATAAGACAAATAGGCAGCTAGAAAGGTAATAGCTGCGGCGGGGGCTAGCACTTTGGGGAAGATGCTCGCCCCCGCCACTTATCTGCAGGCACACTGGTTAAGATGGGAAATATGGATACTCTGCTCCGATTGCAACACGTCAGTTTTTTGCGTGGGGGAAACCCCATTCTTCAGGATGTTTCCTTCCAATCCCAACTTGGAGAGAACTGGGTAATCCTCGGTCCCAATGGAGCGGGAAAAACCACTCTGATATCTATCTTGGCGGCTCGTAACTATCCCTCTAGTGGAGAAGCAGAAATCTTAGGGCAACGACTGGGAGCGGTACCGGTCCAACAACTACATGAACGGGTAGGACTATGTTCTTCGGCGGTGCTACGAGTGATTCCCGGATCGCAGACCGTGAAGGCGCTGATTCTTTCGGCCGCTTATGGCACTATGGTGCGTGGGCGTGACCAAGATTTTGAAGATATCGACTATCAGCGCCGAGCAAACCTGATGGAACTATTCGGGGTAGCGTCTTTGCAAGACCGCAGGTTATCCACGTTGTCCGATGGAGAACGCCAGCGGGTACTGATTGCCCGCGCCCTCATGGCTGACCCGGAAATCTTGATATTGGATGAACCGGTAGCGGGGGTGGATCTGCAGGCTCGCGAACTTTTATTGTCCGCCCTGGATGAACTCAGCTCGGATCCAAAATCACCACAGATCGTGATGGTTACCCATCATTTAGAGGAAATACCGGCATCTTTTAATCGCGCCGCCCTGATGAAGGAAGGAAGAATCATGGCTAGCGGTGAGATTGACCAGGTGCTGACCAGTGAGAATCTTTCAGAAGCGTTTAGTTTGCCGCTTAAATGCGGTCGCAGCGACGATAGGCGTTGGTGGGCGCACGCCAAGTAACTACCCCAGCGGGAACTAATGATTTAATACCCCAAAATAACGATAAGAAGTAAGGAAGAATCGTGGACTCAGCGCAAGAGGATGTACTACAAAAGATTGCGGAACTGGGAGTAAAGTTCATTCGCCTCTGGTTTACCGATGTGTCTGGCTCTCTAAAGTCGGTCGCGATTGACCCCGCCGAATTAGAGGACGCCTTCAACGAGGGAATCGGCTTTGATGGTTCCGCGATTGAAGGCTTTACCCGGGTTTACGAATCCGATATGTTGCTGCGCCCCGATGCCTCCACTTTCCAAATCTTGCCCTGGCGGGGCGATGACGGGGAAGTTGGACGCATGTTTTGCGATGTCTATACCCCGGATCTACAGCCGGCACGTTCCGATCCCCGCCGGGTACTAGAGCGGCAACTGGAGCGTGCCGCCGATCTCGGTTTCACTTTTAATATTCACCCCGAAATTGAGTTTTACCTGCTAGAACCGCCTACTTCCTTAGATGAGCCGCTGCGCCCTATCGATAATGCCTCCTACTTCGATCACGTTCCCAATGGTGGGGACAACTCTTTTCGCCGCCGAGCAGTGGCGATGCTGGAAGAAATGGGAATCTCGGTAGAGTTTTCGCATCATGAAAATGGTCCGGGGCAAAACGAAATCGACCTGCGGGCCTCCGATGCCCTGACCGGCTCCGATAACATTATGACTTTCCGGATCCTGATTGAAGAGATCGCGATGCAGGACCATATGGTGGCCACTTTTATGCCCAAGCCCATGGCAGGTGAGGCCGGCAGTGGAATGCATACCCATATGTCACTTTTCGAGGGCGAACACAACGCCTTTTACGATGCCTCTAGCGATATTTATCAGCTCTCGGCTACTGGACAGGCCTTTACCGCCGGTTTGCTTGCCCATGCCCGCGAATACTCGGCAGTAGTAAACCAACACGTGAATTCCTATAAACGGCTATGGGGAGGCTCGGAGGCACCCTCCTATATTTGTTGGGGACACAATAACCGCTCGGCGTTGGTACGGGTGCCGCTCTATAAACCAGAAAAAGCCGGTGATGCCCGTATCGAATATCGCGGTACGGACCCGGCAGCTAATCCCTATTTAGCCTATGCATCCTTGCTGGCTGCTGGGCTAGATGGAATTGAAAAAGAAATGAAGCTGCCCCTAGAAACCGAGGACGACGTCTGGCGGCTATCGGATCAAGAGCGGCGCGCCCAAGGAATCCCTGCGCTGCCGCTGACCCTAGAAGAAGCTATCTTAGAGCTGCGTGAATCCGAGTTCATGGCGCAAGTGCTGGGTGAAGAAGTTTTCGCCTATGTACTGCGGAATAAAGATCGTGAATGGCGCGAATACTCGGCGCAAATCACGCGGGGAGAACTGGCGAAGTTCTTGCGAGTATAGTCATGGCCAGGAAAGTTACTCTAGCTTCGCGCCTGCGCTCTAGCGGGGTTACCGAAGTTGCGCGCGCGGAAAGCTGGGTAAGCTCCCCGGTTTTCGCCCCACTGGTGCAAAATGAGGATTTTTGGCGGGAGCTATCTGCTTCTGCCCATCCTGACCAGGTATTACTGTGTTTAATGAACCTTTTAGAGGCCGGGGAGAACACCGGAAAGTACCTGGTAGATAATCCTCGCCAGCGTGCCCTCGCAATAGCTATTTGCGGAGTTTCTCGTTTTGCTGGCGACTATCTAGTTAGTCATCCCCAGATTTTGTCACAGCTTCAGGCTGCAGAACCAGAGGCCTATTGGGATGGTAAACGCTATCTTGTTTCCCAAGAACTAGATCTAGTTGCGCGCTACCGCACCCGGGTGCGCCAAGAAATTTTGCAGGCTGTCCACGCCCAAGAAATCCGGGAAGATATCTGGCTAGCCAAGGATCGCAACCTCAATGACCTGCGGTGCGCCTATCGCGCTCACCTATTACAAATAATCGCCGAGGACGCTTCCCACCCCGATCCGCTAGCCTTCTTTTCGGTAGTGGCCGGCAAACTTAGCGCCCTTACCGATGCAACTTTAGAGGGCGCCCTCGCCCTAGCACGCGCAAAATATGACCCGGCTGGCGAGGTAGATTTCGCGGTGATTGCCCTAGGTAAAACCGGGGCGGGGGAACTTAACTATCACAGCGATATTGACCTGATTTATGTCGCGGAGCCCAGCCCGGAAAGTAGCCTAAGTGAAGGCGAAGCCCTGAAAGTAGCTTCGCGTCTAGCGATCGGAATTTCTAAGGTCTGCTGCGGGCCGGGAATCGAAATGCCCCTATGGCCAATAGATTTAGCTCTGCGTCCGGAAGGACAAGATGGAGCCACCTGCCGTACCGTAGCCGCGCACGCCAAGTATTACCAAAAGTGGGCGAAAACCTGGGAATTTCAGGCGCTTTTGAAGGCGCGCCCTGCAGCTGGATCTTCCCGGGTAGGAAAAGCCTATATGCAGGCAGTATGGCCTTTAGTATGGACAGCAGTGGAGCGGGAAGGGTTCTTTACTGACACCCGGGCGATGCGGATTCGGGTAGAAGAATCAATCCCCGGTCCCAAAGCTGGCCGGGAACTAAAACTAGGTCCTGGGGGTTTGCGCGACATAGAGTTTTCGGTGCAGCTGATGCAAATGGTGCATGGGCGCACTGATGAAAGCCTGCATGTGCGGCCTACCTTGCAAGCCTTAGATGCCCTGGCTCAGGGCGGATATATCGGCCGGGACTCCGCGCGGAAACTGGCGGATGCCTACCGTTTCTTGCGGGTAGTGGAACATCGAATGCAAATGCAACGAATGGCGCGCACCCACCTGTTCCCCCAAAACCCCGAAGACGAACGCCGGGTAGGTAGGTCACTCGGTGTAGAACGTTTTGGGAAAAGCGGGGAACTCACTAACTATTGGGAAAAACTAAAACCCCAAATCCGCGCCCTACAACAAGATATTTTTTATCGTCCCCTGCTTCCGGCAACCGCGGGGCTCTCCAAAGAGGAAGCTGCCCTGAATCCGCAGGCCGCAGCCGATCGCCTCCGGCTCGCCGGATACCGGGACACTCGCGGAGCCCTCGGGCATATTACGGCTTTGACCGCGGGGGTATCTCGCCGGTCCCAAATTCAACGCCATATTTTGCCGGTGCTGCTCGGCTGGCTGGCAGAAGGGCCTTCCCCCGATGCCGGTCTGCTGCGTTTTCGCCGACTATCGGAGTCTATCGGGAATTCCCACTGGTATATGGGACTGCTGCGGGATTCTTCCCGGGTTGCCCACCGTTTATGCACCATCTTGTCACTCAGTCCCTATATCGCGGAACGCCTGGAACATGTACCGGAAGCAGTCCAGTGGCTAGACGACGATAAAAAGCTGGCTACCCGCAGTTTTAAGCAACTTTATACGGAGATGGAGGCACTTTCCCGGCGTCACCTGGACACCAGTGCCGCAGTGGATCTGATCCGTCAAGCTCGCGGGCGCGAATTGTTGCGCTGCGCCCTAAGGGATGTAATCAATCATTTAGACCCCATTTCTTCCCAGGCAGCGATCAGCGATATTAACGACGCAACTATCGCCGCAGTCAGTCAAGTGATAATGCGGGAAATTGCAGCACACGAGGAGGCTGTACCGCGTATTGTCCTGGTCGCGATGGGACGTGGGGGAGGACGCGAATCCGCCTATGCTTCCGACGCCGATCTTTTAGTGGTACATTCTCCGTTACTTGATCCGCAATTGTGTGCCCCGGGAGCGGTAGAAAATGTGCCTGCTCCGATCTTGGGGAATGCCCCGCAAACTGCCTCTTTGCGGACTAACGCGAAACTACCTGCCCCCGAGGCTTCCCGGATTGCTGTCCTGTTCGCTACTCGTCTGCAAGAAGAAATGAACCGACCAGCGGCAGCGCCCAGTTTAAAAGTCGACTACGGCCTGCGTCCCGAGGGCGAGGACGGGGTAATTTCTCGTTCCCTAGACGCCTTGCGCGACTACTATGAACGCTGGGCGGAACCTTGGGAGCTGCAGGCGCTGCTGCGGGCGCGCGCCTTTTGGGGCGACCAGGATTTAATGGAGCGTTTTACCAAAACCATAGATCCACTGCGCTATGAGCGTCCCATTAGCGAGGGCGAAACTCGCCAGATTCGCCTACTTAAAGCACGCATGGAAAACGAACGAGTTCCCGGAGGTCAAGACGCATCCCTGCACGTGAAACTGGGGCCAGGGGGACTGAGCGATGTAGAATGGGTAGCCCAATTGCTGCAGATGCAAGGGGCAGCTTCCTGCCCGGATCTGCGAGTAACTGGTACTTTGCAAGCTTTGGCAGTGGCTGCCCGGCAAGGAATGCTATCGGATTCCGGCCGCAGCGCCCTGGAGCAAGCCTGGATGTTAGGATGCCGGATCCGCTGCGGAAATGTGCTGGTAACTAACCGGGTGAGCGGTAATAAATTGGACTATTTGCCTACTGCAGCTGCCCCTGCCCACGCTTTGGCGCGCCTGCTGGGGTATCCGCCAGATAAAGAGAACGATTTGCGGGAAGATTATTTACGTCGGGCGCGTCGCGCCCGGACAGTTATGGAGAGAGTCTTTTACAACTCCTAAGAAAGGGAACTATGAAACTGGTTTTGATGAGACACGGGCAAACTAGCGCGAATATTACTGGCGCGCTGGATACTGCTGAGCCGGGTGCCCCGCTTAACCAGGAGGGACAGCGACAGGCACATGCGGCGGTAAAAACTTGGGAGCAACTCGGCTTGCCCGACCCTCAGCTAATTGTGACCTCGAATCTGATTCGTACCCACCAGACCGCCCGACCTTTAGAGGAATATTTTGGCCTCACTCGGATACAAAGCGGTAAAGCTAATGAGGTGCAGGCAGGGGATCTAGAAATGGCTACCGATATGGCCTCGGTAGAAAAATATGTGAGCACTATTGGAGCCTGGATGCAGGGGGATACCCAGGTGCGAATGGAAGGCGGGGAGAGCGGCGCGGAAACTCTGACGCGTTTTAACCGGGTGGTGGCAGCGGCAGCCGACCAGGTGGGCGCGGATGGTTGTGCAGTGATAGTGGCTCATGGCGCGATCATCCGCTACTGGTCCTATATGAGCACTCCGGAGATTACTTTTGCGCTGGCGGCCACCAAACCGGTTTCAAATGCTTCACTATCAGTTTTTGAGGGCGAGCCGGGGAACTTCTCAGCTAAAATTTGGTCTTCGCGTCCCGTAGGGGAATGGGAAGTTGACGAGAGTGTAACTGAACTGCGTCCCTCGAAGGCACTACTAGATAAAGTGCTGGGCACACCTGAAGAAAAATCTGATTAAACGCTACTTTTAGCGTTGAAATGGCTGCTCAAGGCCAAGGGTAACCTTTGGCGATTATTTTCCGCGGAACATCCGGCGATTCATTTTTGCTTTTGCCGGATCCACCCCGCCAGGTAGACGATAGGCTTTGCTTTGCAAAGATTGCAGACGCTGCCCCACAATCGGAACCTCGTCCTTACTAATCTCTTTCTTCAAGCGGTTAATGGTTTTCAGTAGCTTCCCGATGGGAACCTGATTCTTTCCCTGCCCCGACTGGATTTTATGGATAGGTACCGAGGGTGCGACCCGGCGACATTTGCGCTCTTGGTCGCTCAGCAGCTCGGCAACCCGCGAGGCGGGGCCTTCGGAAATAAGAACAATCCCTGGCCGTCCAACCAGGCGGTACACCAAATCTTGCCTGCGGTTGATAGCTACCGGCTCTTGCTCAACAATCCAGCCGCGTTTAATAGAACGCAAAACCGCGTAAACATTGCCTTTAACTCCCTCGAGCTGCTTATACATGGCGCTATTAGCCAGACGCGTTAGCAGGGTGGTGGCCAGCAACATCCCGAGCGAGAGTCCGACAATTACGTAAAAGATGCTGCGCCCGATGCTGAAGGGAACCAGGATGCAGATTATTAGCACTATCAGAGGTACTGCCAATAAGGCAGCCAGCATAGCCCAGCCAATCCAGGGATAGCTGCGTTTAGTTACGCGGTAAACATCCGCGATGTTGTTCCACCAGTGCTTTTTCTTCTGCGGGTTATTTTGTGTAGCCATGATGTTCTAAGCCTATCGAAAAAATGCGTAAATCGTATATTGAGACATTATCCCCAGGCAGTGATTAAGGAACATGAAACTGGCGGCTGTGGAAAATCAGGTGACAAAGACCTAAAAGGGGAGTTGGGTGAAGGTATGGAAACAAAATGCGCCCTAAAAGTAGCTGGAGATCCGGGGGGATACCGGCAAAGTAAAATCGAAGAACAGTCAGGTAAAAACTGGGTGGCAGTTCCAGTAACTGAGGAACTTCTGCCAGTTTTACAATTGATAGTGCCGCGCGGGAAGACTTCTTTTCCCTGCCCGCATCTGATTAAGGATGAGCATGGGGAAAACTGGTTAGTGCGTCCATTTATGTGCCTAAGTGCGACTGGATCAAAAAATCTAGAAAAACCGCGGATACTTGCCAGCGGGTCAAGGACAGTATTCCCCAAGAGGGGTCAGAGCTTAAAACTAGCGGCTGAACCTGCGCTAAAATCGCGAGCAAAGCAGCGAAGCGGGATCGATAATACTGCTTTAGTTAACGATGCTTTTCAGCTATCCCCAAAAGGGACAAACAATACTTCAACTGCCACCCCAGGAAAAATCAAAGCTATTGATCGCCCGCCACAGGCAGCTGGTAAACCAAAAAATCCGGGGATGGCGTCGCTGGTGAGCAGGAAAACTCCAGCTTTTACGGACTGCAGCTTTCCGGCTCCCGCTTCCTCGTTCGCTCCTCGCATAGAGAAAGAAAAACCTGCCCCCGCGCCCCCTCCAAAAGGGATCTATTCCCAGCCAGATAAATTTTCTGCGCCAGAGGAAGCGGTCGCGGCATCAGCTGAAACCTATTTAGCCAAACCGGCCTGGGAAAGGTTAAAAGCTAAAGCCACTAAGCATAAGACTGCAGATTTAGATGAGGCATCGGGAACAGCTGATATAGAGATTTTTACCCAGCCCCCTGCCGCCTGGAAACTATGGGTGCGCCGGCTGCTCCCTGCGGCATCGATCGCGCTACTAGCTGCGGGATCTTGGCAACTGGCGGGCGGTTTATAAAAACACGCGCGAAAAGGGCCTCGCCAAGCTGGCAACTAGCAAATAGGGACGGCAGCCACAGAGCCGCTAGGCGTCGCGGAGTGCCCCTCGGCGCAGTCAGCAAGGTGAGAAACGCTAGCGGCTATTTCTCAGTGTCGGCTGTGATCTCTTTTGAGGATTCCTCGTCTTTAGAGGTATCTTCCACGCTTTCCCAGGGAACCGGGTTACCGGCGGCATCCTCGTAGGTTTCCTCTTCCTCATTCCAGTACACCGGGTTACCTTGCTTGTCCAGGTAGGTTTGGGAAGCATAGTCATAGTCGATGGGATTTCCCTCGGTGTCAGTACGCCGATACCATTCGGTCATCTCGGGAGTAGTGTAATCAAAATCTGCGCCGGCGCCCTCGCCCTCTTTCGTGGGCACCACTACGATCTTGAAATCATCTCCGTAACTCTTCAGTCCCCCAATTACCGCTTTGGAGAGGGCAGAACGCTCAAAGTTACGCCTAATGGTGAAAGGATCGCGAGATAGATCTCGCAGCAACGCAAAAATCATCCCCGCTATGATAATCGCGAAAGGTAGAGAAGCCACGATAATCAAGTTCTGCATCCCCTGTAGGGCATCTTGTCCCCCTACCAGCATCCCGACTACCGCGATACCGGCCAGGCACAGTCCCCAAAATACGGTGATTTTACGGTCGGGAACTGGTTTGCCTTGTTGTGAAAGCGAACCCATTACCACCGAGGCAGAATCTGCGGAGGTAATAAAGAAAATCGCCAAACAAAACATGGCCACTAAAGAAGTAATTTTTGTTAGCGGTAGTTGCTGCAAAAGGGCAAATAACATCACTTCTGCGCCTTCCTGCAAAGGCATATCCGCTCCATGAATCTGCAGATACATGGTGGTTCCCCCGTAAATACAAAATGAAATCAGGCAAACCAAGGTGGGAGCCAGTAAAACTCCAGTCACAAATTGGCGCAGAGTGCGCCCGCGAGAAATCCGGGCGATAAATAGTCCCACGAACGGAGACCAGGAGATCCACCAAGCCCAATAGAAAACCGTCCAGGTAGAAGCAAACTCGCCGGCCTGCGGTCCGTAGGAGGGGGAGGTCGCCAGTAATCCGAATAGGTCAGAAAGATAGTTCATCAAGGTGGAAGGCACCAGATTCAAGATGAATACCGTGGGGCCGGCCAAGAAAATAAAGGCCATTAAGCAAAAAGCCAAGCCCATATTGATATTGGACAGCAGCCGGATTCCGCGGGAAATCCCGGAAACCGCTGAAGCAATAAAAGCCGCGGTCAGCACAGAAATAATGATTATTAAGCCCGCGTTACCGATCCTGCCTATCCCGGAAACTAATTCGATGCCCCGCCTAATCTGCATGCCGCCCATCCCCAGGGAAGCGCAGGTGCCGAACAAGGTAGCGGTAATCGCCAGCATATCGATTACTTGCCCAATCCCACCCTGGGAAAATTTATGACCCAGTAAGGGTGCGAAAACCGAGGAGATTAGGGGTACCCGTCCCCGCCGGTAGGTGCCGTAGGCAATCGCACATCCCACCAGGGCATAAATTGCCCAAGCATTTAATCCCCAATGCAGCATAGTTTGCGACATCGCATCATTTAAGGCCTGATAGGTTCCGGGTTTAGCGCTGGAGTGAGGAGCGGGGTTGGTGAAGTAGATCATTGGTTCGTAGGGGCCGAAAAATAGCAGACCAATTCCCATCCCCGCGCTAAACATCATGGCTATCCAAGAGCCATAAGAGTATTCCGGTTCTTCGTTATCGCGTCCCAAAGGAATATTTCCATAGCGGGAAAGTCCCACAAACAGCATAAACAGTAAAATCACTGCGGCCAGGATTGAGAATAACCATCCGGTATTATCTACTACCCACTGCAATGCCACATCAGAAACAGTGCGCAGGGAATCGGTAGAAATTATCCCCCAAAGGATGAAAGCTAATACCAAAGCCCCGGTACACAAGAACACCACTTTATCGGTGCGGTATTTGATGATCTGTTCATCAATCGCGATTCCGCGAACCAGTCCCGGGTGCATGCCGTGTGGGTAAGGTACTTTATGCAGCAAATGTTGGGTTTGCTCCCGGGCAATCTGGGTTCCCCGTCGCCAAGCACTGGCATGTGCCGGAGCGTTTGTACTTGGACTGTCGCTAGTGCCATCTGCGACACTCGCGTCCTCACCTAAAACAGCAGATTTGGGTGTCGAAGAATCTTCTAGTTCGGCAGAAACTTTATTTGCGAGAGCTTGCCGTAAATGTTGAGTGCGGGAAGCTACTATTTGCGCTCGTTCGGGATCGCTCTGCTCGAGGTGGGAAATCCGGCGATCGTATTTGTCTAAGAGGACGCGTAATTCTTCGCCACGCCCGCGGCGTCTGCGCTGGCGAAACCTATTTTTCTTGGAGGGATCCTGTTCTGATGGCGTCGGTTTTTGCTGATTATTCTTCGTCATACTTATTCACGATACTTAGTTATTATTATCTATCTTTGGGAACTGAACCGTTACCAGGGTACCCCTCGAGCGGGCTGAAGTCAGTTTTGCTATTGCCCAGCAGCCTTTAGACCGGCAACTAGGGAGGTGCGAATTTCCTCCATCGTGTTGGTTACCCCGGTGGGATTAGAAGGCAACATTAAGGTTTGGGTATTGGAAGACTTGGCTACCTCGGCCAAAGTGTCAAAATACTGGGTCATTAGTAAAATCTGTTGCGCCTGGTCACCGATACCGGCATCGCGTAAAGATTCGTATTGCTCTACCAGTCCTTCTACGATGGCGCGGCGCTGCAAAGCGATACCTTCACCCTGGAGGCGTTTCGATTCTGCATCCGCTTCCGCCTGTTTCACCAGCTTGATTTTATCGGCTTCGGCTAGCTGGATCGCAGCTTCCCGTTCCCGCTGGGCAGCGTTAATAGAGTTCATAGAATCCCGCACCCGTTTATCCGGGTTAATGTCAGTTACCAGCGAGTTCACGATTCTGAAACCGTAACGCGCCATCTGTTCACCCAAAGAAATCTCAATTTCTTGGGCAATGGTGTCTTTGGAAGAGAAAGCTTCATCTAGGTTCAACTGGGAAAGGGAAGAACGTACCCGGTCAAAAACATAGGAGGTAATCTGTTGGGCAGGGTTAGCTAGGGAATAGAACGAGGCCGCCGAGTCTTGCACCTGGAACTGCACCGAAACTGGAATGGCTACGAACACGTTGTCCTTAGTTTTGGTTTCTACCACCAGATCCAGCTGTTGGATACGCCGTTCTACGATCTTGGCGATGCGGTCAATAACTGGAATCTTGATGTTTAGCCCGGGAGTGCATACCCGGCGATATTTTCCAAAACGCTCGATGATTGCTTCAGTTTGCTGCTTTACGATAAAAATCGCGGAGAACAAGAAATATCCAATAAAAAATAGCAGCAGTAAAAATACGATCATGCTGCTACCTAAAATACCCATCATCTGTAACTCCTCTAGAGATAATCCTGACTTGGTTGATATTTAGAGAATATCAACCCTGTTTGCGGTGTGCGCTTTGAAATTTATTCAATGAGTTTTCTCTGTGTTGTCTTTCGCTAGCTAATAAGGGATTTTGCGTCCTGAAACCCCAGCTAGAGGTGGCTGTGAGCAGACCCACGCAGAGATGGTTTGGTAAAACCTACAACTTTCCAGATATACTTTCATACGCAACGCGGATGTAGCTCAGTTGGTAGAGCATCACCTTGCCAAGGTGAGGGTCGCGAGTTCGAGTCTCGTCATCCGCTCCAGGAGAGGGCGTCGCCTGTGCGGCGCCTTTTCGGTATGGTGGGTTGGTCGAGTGGTTAGGCAGCGGCCTGCAAAGCCGTGTACACGGGTTCAAATCCCGTACCCACCTCGGGCGATTGGCGCAGCTGGTTAGCGCGTTTCCTTGACACGGAAGAGGTCGCTGGTTCGAGTCCAGTATCGCCCACTCTTGCCGCTCCCCAGGGAGCGGCTTTTATTTTTCTGTAGTTTCGGGCTATACCCCGCGCAGCTTCTCTTGTAACTCGGCAGGGAGAGTCTTTAGTACCGCTTGCGGCATGGCCGCAGAAAACGGGTTTTCCTCTTGGTAACTGCAGAGGGCACACAGCTCGCCCTCACTGGCCGGATGGGGATTCTTGCAGCGTTGGCATTCGGTGATTTCTTCCGAATTTTGCTGGTGTTTAAGGGCGGTGAAAACCTCTAATGAAGCCTGGCTAGCTATTTCTGCCTCAGAGTGCTGGGGACAGTAACGCACTGCCAGGCGGCAATCAGGACACAGCTGTTGCCAGTTACTGCCCGCAGCGTTGAGATTAAGACCTTCATTGGCCGGACACTGGCGCACCTGTGCGTTACAATCCGGGCAACGCAGCAGATGAATAATATCTATCCGTTCCCACTTCGGCAAAAAGTCAGTATCTTGGCTAGTACCCTCATATTGGGTATTTACCTTTGAGGAGGATGCAGATTCTACCGCCGGACTGTTAGGGGAAGACTCGGTGGGTTTAGCTACTCGATTTTCGATCCGGTGTTCTTTGGCTAAAAGATGGTAGGCCTGGAAAGTACGCCCCGCATGAGAGAGCGACAAATCTAGGGGTGCGCGAGAAGCAATCGGCAGCAACAAACGCCGGGGGAGGGGGACAGCCTCCAAGGTGACCTCACGGGGATGGCGCGCCGCTTTCTTTGGAGGCTGGTAGTTTTCCAACAACTTCCCGAGGCGCGTCCTGGCCGCTAATAGCTTTTCTTCCAGGGAGCGCTCACACTGAGAACAACCAATAATTTGCAAAGTTTCGATATCGCTTGCCACCAGCTGAGCAGCCAGATCGGCGCTAAAACTTTCCCCTAGGCAGCCTTGCCAATACAGATGGGCATCCTTTTTCCCCACCGTTATCGCCGGTAGGCTTTCGCAGCTAATAACCAGGGTGTTAATCGGGTCTTGGGCGCTGATCCAGCGCAATAAAGCGGAAAATTTACGAGGAATCAAGATGCTAGCGCCTCTGTTCTTAGTGGGGACGGCGGGTAAGTTCTAGGGGCACGACCCCAGAAGAATCTTCCAAGGTAGATTGGCGTTGACGGGGAGCTATGTCTAACTGATAGCCGGCATCGATCAGCGCCTGCTGCCACTGAGAAAGCGCCTGCACAGATAGGATACAAATGCCGCGCAGCCAGGGAGTTACAGCCAGTTTCGCGCCCTCGGCAAAAAAATCGGGTCCCCAGCTTAAAAGATGCTCGCCGCAAAACTGACGGGCGACTCCTAAAGATTGTTTGGCCTGTTCCTCTTGACCGGCTGCGAAATCATCGGCGGCTTTTAGGAGGCATTTACTTAAAAAGTCCATCTCCAGACCGATATGGTCATCAGGTTCGCTGCCCAGGTGGGGAGCTTCGAATCCCATCGCCCCATAGTAGCGACGAACTTCAATAGTCTCTTGATCAAAAACTAGGCCGTCCTCGCCGCGTTGTACCGACTCATAGGGGGAAAGCTGGGCGGCGCCAGTGATTCCGTACAGCTGGTTTTGATCCGCCCACAGCGCGTAAACATCCTCTTCAGAGGGATTATTGGGGAGGGAGGAACGTAACTCTTTCAGCGCGGCCTCACCCTGGGGAGTCAAGGGCAGTGGCCACTGACTAGATTGGGATAAAAATTCTTTGACCACCGAGCTGCTGGGAGGCTTTAGATGCAGCGCTCCCAGGACGCAAAAAGCAGCAGCAAAAGAATCTAGTACTTTGGGCTCCATAGGTTAATTTCTACCCCAGGAGCGTGTTGATACCGGCACGCACCAGCCCCTCGTAGTGCAAACCCCGCCCGATTAACTCGGTAGCTAAAGCTAGGAAGAAAGTTACCCACAGGGTAACCACCAAGAATTTCTTGGGATAGGCGGTATTGGAGAGGTAATTCCGCAACACCAATGCAATCAGCAAAATGGTGATTACCAGCAGTATCAGCCTGATTGTCAGGTAGCCGTGCGCCATCATGTTTCGAGCGACTTGCTGTTCTATCGGGCTACCCAGACCAAGCTGGGTCATAAAGAAGGCGTAAGAAACTAAAATAATTAGCCCTGCCACGGCCGCTATCCCGGTAGTAATCCGCATCGACCGCTTGGTCAGATCGATTAAGCCCTCCGGTAGTTTTCCGGGAGGAAATAGCCCGCGGCGCAGAGCAGCGATTAGTTTTTGCCAGGCATTCTTTGGTTCACCGTGCTTTTCACTGGCTCCGCGCAGTTTCATCCGCCAAGTGGTCAGTAGCGCTAACGCCACCGCCAGGGAGCCGGTAAAGAAGGCAGAGGAAAAGAAAGAAACCCAAACGAACCAGGTATGCCAGGCGGGAACGGTCATCGCGAAGAAGTAAACTCCGCACATCGACACCACCAACGACAAACCTGCTAGAGCGGTCAGGGCTGCGAACACGTCACGGACAGTCCGGCTGAAACGGTTAAACCATTGGGTGAGGGCAAAAATCAGACCGAATAGAGCATAAAGCACCCCGGAGATCAGTTCTCGCGAAAGCCAAGACGATCCCAAATGCAATAGAGTAAACGGAGCGTGGAAAGGGTCATTAAGGTGGAAGAACGCCGCAAAGAACCCCAGAACCAGTAGCGGCCCTGCCGCGTACATTCCCGCATTGGTCAGACTGTCAATCGCGGATTTATCAATCCCTGCGCGCCGTCCAATCAGCTGGATGATTCCCAGAATCCAAAACGCCCCTACTGACATTTGCGCGACAGTAGTAAAGATAATCATGGGCAGTTCGCCGATATGCATGATGCTCCTTAACCTAGCTGGTGAATACGGTATTCACGGTTTATATCTCTTTGGGACTTTGGATAATACCGGAGCCCTTATCCCATTCTTGGGCGTCGCGGTGCGGCCTAATAACCAGATGTGGGTGAGTAATCGAAGGATCAGGTAGGGGAGCGATTCCGGCTTCCTGACCGAATTCTTTACGCAGGGCTTCGATTGGCCCCCATCCGAGGGCGCGAGTGGGGCAAGCATCTACGCATGCGGGATTTTGCCCCTGGCTGCGATAGTCGTAGCACAAATCGCATTTCGACATATGCCCACTGCGAGCATCCAGTTGCGGTGCGCCATAGGGGCAAGCCCACTGGCAATAGCGGCAACCCACGCATTTAGATTGATCCACATAGACGGTGCCGTCTTCGCGCCGGGTCATGGCGGTAGTGGGGCAGACATGGACACAGATAGGATCTTCGCAGTGATTACAAGCAATGGAGGTGTAGTAACTGAAAACATTGTGGTGGAAAGTTCCGTCAGCTTCATTTATTCTCCAGGAACCACCGGTATATTCGATAACCCGCCGCCAGGACATTCCCACCGGTAAATCGTGCTTATCTTTACAAGCGATTTGGCAGGCCTTGCAACCATTACAAAGGTTTTGGTTAAACACGAAACCGTATTTCGCGCCCTTCTTAGTTAAAGGCTCGCTTAAAGTGTTATTCCTGCCGGGAGTAGGAATCGCATCTTCGGCCATTGCGTCCTCCTTGCGAAGACTGTTGAAATAACTCTGGCAGCCCCACTTGCTGCCTTTTAACAAATATATGAGATTGACTGTTCTTGCAGGTAATAGTGGTATTTTTCGTGATTTTTAGGGCATTGCATGATTGCTTTATTCCGCTAGGAAATCAACTAAACGCCCTTCCCTTTTTGTATTATTTTCGCTATCTTTAATCTTTATTTTCTGTATTTAAGGAGCCGGCATTTTTTAACACCTCCCCGGATTCGCTGGCTGATTGCGCCCAGGCTTCGATTTCTTCTTGGATAGTTTCCCGAATCATCTGTTTAGGGCTGTACCTAGCGAGGTTGAGATTCCGCAACACTTTTAGGTTCTCTAAATCTTCGGGAGTTAGCCCCGCAAATTCCCCAGAGGTTTCTTGTCGCAACTTGGCAGACCAGCCGCGAAAACTGGCGAGAACTTTGCGGAGAGCCGTAAGTGCTTGCGCCACGTTCTTTGGACCTAGCACCAGGGCAGCGACCACCGCCAACACTAAGAACTCGCTGCCACTAATCCCAAACATTGCTGCTAACCTCGCTTACCTAACGCGACCACATCCGGCCTAGGCCTTAACTACCTGCGCCAAAATAGTATGAACCCCCATGCCTTTAGCAATCGGAGTTGGGTGCAGTGAGCTTAAAGTATTCACCGAACCGGCCACGTCCACCGGTTTCTTCGGATTTGCACCCTCGGGGGGAGTAACCTCCGAAGCCGGCTTGGGATCGTACCAGGCGCCCTGGGGTACCGAAATGGTTCCCGGAACAATTCTGGTAGTGACCTTGGCGGGTAGGCGCAAAGTGCCGCGTTCGTTGTAGACGAACACCAAATCATCGTTCTTAATCCCGCGTTCTTCCGCATCTTTCGGATTCATCCACACGGTTTGAATATGGGCTTCTTTGAGCCAATCCACGTTGCCGTAACTGGAGTGAGTACGGGCTTTGAAGTGATGCCCGATTACTTGCAGCGGATACTTCTTATTCTTGGCGGCATCCTCAGCTCCCTCCCAAGTAGCTAGGTGGGCGGGGATGGGGCAGAGTTCGTCACCGTCTAGGCGAGGACGAAAATCTCCGAAAGTCCACTTTTTTGCCATATTTTCTAGGCGCTGGGAATAAATCTCAATCTTGCCGCTAGGAGTACTGAGCGGATTCGCCGCCGGGTCTTTACGAAAATCTTCCAAAGGAATATCGGAACCCGCGTTGCGGCGGACGATCCCCACTTTCTTCCACTCTTCATAGGTGGGCAGAGTGGGGTCTTCAGCGCGCCCGGTCTCAACGATTTCTTTCAGCCATTCCTCCCGGGTCTTACCTCCGGTGAACTTGTCTTTAACCCCTAGGCGATCGGCCAGTTCGGTGCAAATATCAAAAATAGATTTGCACTGGTAGAGCGGTTTGATAGCTTGCTGGGAAACAATGCCGTAAGCCATCGGGGTGGCATTTTCCCCGCTGTGGTAGTCAGATTCTTCGGAAGTAGAGGTGCCCGGTAACAGATAGTCGGAGTAGCGGGCACTGACAGTATGCATAATGTCGCAGGTGACAATGAGTTCGCACTTGGTGTCATCCTGCAGGATCTCTACTGATTTGTTGTTGTCTCCGGTCTGGTTTACCAGCGAGTTCGATCCATAGTTGAAGACCGCTTTAATCGGAACCTCCAACTTGGTGTTGGTGGGATTACCGGCTTCATCCACCGGTACCTTTAGGGCGCGTACGCCCGGTTCTGGTTTAACTCCCACTCCGGCATTGAAGGTATCCATCTTGGGACCGTGGTCAATAGCATCTAACCAGCTGAAGACGGAAATGATTTTTTCGGAAGGATTGGCCACTTCCGTGTTGAAAGTTCGGGTAATCGGCAGAGCCTGTCCGCCCTCGCGTCCTCCGGTGCCGCCGCCTTTCAAACCGATATTCCCGGTTACGCAGGCCAGTAGGAATACTGCGCGGGCGATCCCTTCCCCGTTAGCGTGCCGTTGTGGTCCCCAGCCTTGGGTGATGGTACAGGGTTTCGCTAAGGCGATTTCCCGGGCGAGGCGGCGAATTTCGTCCGCGGGAACGCCGGTAATCCTGGCTGCCCACTCGGGGGTCTTAGCGGTTTTATCTTTACCTTTGCCCTGCAAATAAGCCAGATAGGAGGCGTTTTCGGGCGCGCCCTCGGGCATATGATCCTCATCGAAGCCGATGCAGTATTTATCTAAGAATGCCTGATCCTGCAGGTTTTCTTTGACCATCACATAAATCATGCCGGCGATCAGGGCGGCGTCGGTGCCTGGACGCAGCGCCACCCACTCGTCACCGAGCGCCACCGAGGTTTCGGAGTACCGGGGATCAATAACGATGGTTTTTACCCCGGATTTACGTTTCGTAGCTTGGGTGACGAAGGTTTGCCCCCCACCAGACATTCGGGTCTCCAAGGGGTTGTTGCCAAACATTACCTGGAGCTTGGAGTTCGCCGCATCATCGAAGCTGTTTCCAGCGACCCAATCGCCGTAGAAATAGGGGTAAGCCTGAGTGATATTAGTGGTGGAATAGTCAGAATAGTGATCCAAGTAGCCGCCATACAGGGAAAGCATCCGCGCCATGGGGGTGGCTTCGGGAGGCCAGGAACAAGCCATAGTGGAACCCAGAACTCCGGTGCCGTATTGGATATAGAAACACTCGTTTCCGTACTTGGCTTTCAGTGCCTTCATCTTTTCGGCAATTTCATCGAGGGCTTGCTTCCAAGAGATTTCCACCCATTGTCCTTCACCACGTTTAGTACCCGGCTTGCGCTTCATGGGCTTTTTTAAGCGATCGGGATTGTAAATCCGGTGGCGGATGGAGCGTCCTCGCGGACACGCCCTCACCTGTTGGCTGCCCAGTTCATCGTTACCGGTGTTATCAGGCAGTACCCGCACCACCCGACCATCTTTTACTTGCAAACGCACCGGGCATCGCGAACCGCAGTTTACCGTGCAGGCTGACCAGACGGTTTTGTCCACATCGGTGCGTCCGGTGCCATTTGCAACTAGTTTTCCGTTCTTGTCGGGGGAGTAGGGCGAGGGGGCGGAGCAGGCCACCAGTCCAGTAGTGCTGCCAGCTATCGCTGACCATTTTAAGAAGGTACGCCGAGAAGGACGGGTATTGGCCGGTTGCACCGCTCGCATTATTTACTCCTTGTCGAATAAACCGATTCGCCCACGCCGGCAAATCTCACCCAATTGTAGGGGGAAAGCGGTAGAAAATGGAGATATTCAATTGTCTGGTTAATTCTCCGAAAATAAGGCTTAAATCCTGGGGTTATTCCGATTTCTTTCCTTAAAATCCCTTGCTGATACTTAAAAACCCAAAAGTTCTTTCCCTATTTAGGCAAGGGGAGAGTTTCGTTTTGCTAAACAGCTAAGAAACGCCTTTCTGCTCCAAAGTGGATTTTCCACACTTTAGGGTCGGGGGATATCTGGGGGTGCTCTTTTGGCGGGCGTAGGCTGAGGACATGGAAAAAATGCTTTCTTTGGACGGCGGAAGAACCATCTGCGTCGAAGAATTCGGGAATCCGGGCGATCCGCTCATTATTCATATCGAAGGACACGGGGCTCAACTGGTTTCGGTTCCTGAAAGCTATTGCCAGCGCCTGGCGGACGCAAGATTCTTCGTTATCAGGTTTGATAACCGGGACGTAGGGCGCTCCTCGCCTGCTCCCTGCCCTTACGATTTGCGGGATATGGCGGACGACGTGGCAGCCTTGATTCGCTTTTACGGATCGCCGGCCACAGTTACCGGACGCTCTATGGGAGGGGCAATCGCCCAACTGTTAGCCCTCGATTACCCCCAATTGGTTTCCGGGCTAGGGCTGTTCTTTACCTATGCAAAAAGCAGTACGCAGCTGGTAAAACCGGTGCGGGAAGTACCTTTTTCCAATCGCGACCAGTTCCTAGCCTGGCACTTTCACCAGATAACAGAGATCGCCGGTTCTAAATATCCCTGGGAGGAAAAGCGACTACACGATTTAGTGGCAAGGTGTTGGCAGCGCGGTTTTAGCTGGGAGGGCACAGAGCGCCAGCGTCAAGCCATGGAGCGAACCGCGCCGTGGGCTCAACGCCTGAAGGAAATCAAAGTGCCGACCTCGATTGTGCACGGAGAAAAAGACCCGGTAATCCCGGCAGCTGCCGGTCGGGAATTGCATCGCCTAATTCAGCACTCTCAGTTGCACTTAGTTCCGGGGATGGGACACCAACAACCAGCAGAAGCCGATGATTTATTTGTGCAAGCAACACTTGAGGCCGCAGGAAAACCTGCGGAAACCAACTAAAACACCCACTATCCGGGATGGTAGGGGCGAAGATGTAGGGAAATAGCGCAAAAACCGCTGGTGCGCGGGAAGGGACTTGAACCCTCACGGCCGTTAAGTTGGCCACTAGCACCTCAAGCTAGCGCGTCTACCGATTCCGCCACCCGCGCTCGAGGACACCAGTGAGATTAGCACACCTTTGAGCCCGCAGAAAAAGTGAGGGCGAAAAAGTGAGGAGCTAAACCTCCAAAATTAAGTTCGTACAAAAGCTGCCTACAATAGAACCGGGGTACACATCCTCAAGTCAAAGAAATGGCAGCAGCCGAAGGGAAGAAACACAAACCGATGGGGAAAAATTATTTCCAGACCGTGATTTTCGATATGGATGGCACCCTGACCGATTCCGTTCCCCTAATTACCCAGGGAGTGCAGGAAGTTATTTCCCACTACCACTTGAGTGAGCAAACTCCGCAGCAACTTAAACGTTTTGTAGGGCCGCCGCTGCGAATTGGTTTCAAGAAATACCTGGATCTACCGGACAGTAGCTTGGATGAAGCGGTAGAAGTTTATCGGCGCTTTTACCGGCCGCGTATGACCCAGGTGCCGCTATTTCCAGGAATCAAAGAACTATTGGAACAGCTGCATGGCAAGGGGATGAAGATAGCGGTTGCCTCCTCGAAACTAGAAGAATTAGTGCGGGAGATTGCGCGGGGAACCGGAATGAGTCCCTACCTTGATTACACCGCCGGCACTCAAGAGAAAACCGGAACTAGCGCCGAGGATCCCCGCGATATTGCTAACCCCCTAACTCGCCGTGGCAAAGAGGGAGTGATCCGTTATGCCCTGGAGCAGCTGGGAATGGAAAGTTCGCTCGGGCGAGCAGTCATGGTGGGAGACCGCGAAGATGACTATCAGGCTGCAAAGAACATCGGTATCGAGGTAATCGGGGTGTCTTGGGGAGCAGGCAGCCGAGAGGAGTTCCCAGGTGCGCCCTGGGTGACTTCGGTGGCAGAACTGAAAAATACTTTGCTGGCAAAGAAATAAAAGAAAGGGAAAATTTTGATTAACGAGGACGCGAACGTGCAGCCAGTGGGGAAGCCCGAACTGAAACAGCAGATTCCCGACCCACACCGCCCAGAAGATTTAGTGCGACAGTTTCATCAGGTCTACGGTCTGCCGATTCAACACGACGAGGCGCAGGTAGATCGCGAGCGGGTGCATATGCGGATGCGTTTAATCTACGAGGAAGTTAGTGAACTTACCGGCGCGGTTTACGGAGCCGAGGCTCGCCGCCTCCTAGAAGAAACCATTTCTTCCTTGCCTGATGACGGTACCCGCGACACGATTGAGACCGCTGATGCTCTCGCCGACCTGGTTTACGTAATCTATGGAATGGCTCTAGAATGCGGGATTTCACTGCCGGCCGTTTTGCGGGAAGTCCAGGCCTCGAACCTCTCGAAACTGGATTCAGAGGGCAAGCCGATTTATCGCGAAGACGGGAAAGTACTCAAAGGAAAAAATTTCTTTCCGCCAAACATCAAAAAAGCGTTAAAAACTTCTATTCCTGAGTAGGATGGTTACGAAAGAGTAGTTCTTTTTGATAGCGTAAGGTAGAGTAAAACCGAAGAAACAATCTTTAGGTTGGTAACTTTTTGTTCGCTACCTGACAGGTGGCGAGCAGCGGGTTCCGGTCTGATTTAGCTCGCATCTGTTTGGGTATTACCGAGAGCAGATAAAAAGGGGAGGTAGCGTGGCTAAAGTAGTAGTCATTGGCGGCGGTTATGGAGGCATAACCGTGGCAGGTGGCCTGGATGACGTAGCAGACGTCACGCTGGTCGAACAAAAAGACCAGTTCGTGCACCATGCTGCGGCGCTTAGGGCAGCGGTCGATTCCGTGTGGGGTCACACCGTATTTATGCCTTACAGCAGGCTGCTGGAACGTGGCAAGGTTGTTCATGGTACTTGTATGCGCGTAGATGGTCGTACGGTTTATGTAGCCGGGCACGATCCTATCGAGGCAGATTTCCTGGTGTTGGCAACGGGAACCACCTACCCCTTCCCGGCAAAACACATGGTTTCTCAGGCTTCGGTAGCTAAAGCTCGCCTAGACCAAACCCGCGACAACTTGGCGCGGGCGAAACGAGTGATGCTGGTCGGTGCGGGCACCGTTGGCGTGGAATTCGCTGGTGAGCTCACCTCTACTTACCCCGATTTGAAGATCATCATGGTTGACAAGGAGCCGTATATTCTGGGAACTCCCGGATACCTGGATTCCTTGCGCGAAACCATAACGAAACAGCTAGAAGAACGCGGTATCGAGCTGGTACTGGGCGCCCCCTTAGCTTACATGCCTCCTACGGATGTCGGTATGCTCTCCACCTTCCGGGTTGAAACCCTGGCCGGGGTACCTATCGAAGCCGATATGTGGTTCCTATGCTATGGAGCGCAAACTTCTTCCGGATACCTCCACGGGTCATATTCCCAAGTAATGCATGCAAATGGCACCGTTATGGTAGATGAACACCTGCGCGTTAAAGACATGGAAAATGTCTACGCAGTTGGTGACATTACCGATGTGCCAGAATCAAAGCGAGCAGATGCTGCCCGCGCTCACGCCCGCGTAGTGATTGCGAATATTCGCGATCAACTTTCTGGGCGGGTTCCTTCGACAACCTATGCTCCGGGCAAGGAGTGGGTCATTTTGCCGTTAGGCCCCGATGGTGGCGCCTCGCAGCTAGTTGACCCCGACGGTACGACGCGGATCGTCGGACCGGAAGAAACCGCAGAAATCAAGGGCACCGACCTGATGGTGACCATGATTCGCGGTCAGCTTCACCTGCCCTAAGCGTTCAGGTTGCTCTAAGGCCAAGGGGGTAGTGTATCGTGGCTGACCGTTTACAAGTGACCTTCGATAATTTCGTGGGGGCGCTGCAAGCTCATCTGGAGGCCGCGCGCGCCGCTGAAGATCCCGAATCTGATCCCCAGGTAGCTTTGGCGGGTGAAAAATTAGAATCCGCATTCTCCGCCTATGATGAAGCCCTATATTCCCAGCTGGGATGCGATCTTCCCCTAGATATTTTCGATGATGAAGATATCGACTCCGATACTCTTTTTGACCACGTAGACCAGGTTTTAGAAGAGGAAGAATCCGCAGACTACGACGGAGACTTCGACGAAGATGAAGAATACGACTTCGACGAGGACGACGAAGAAGATAGCGATGAAGATCTAGATGAAGCCGAAGAAGTCCTTTATGGCGACGAATATGACTTCGACGAGGACGACGAAGACGACGAGGGCTAAATTCGCTCTAAGAACTTACCTCATCTAAGGCCACCCGAATCTGGTGGGGAACATGCGCGTCTGCAGCTTTTAGTACCGCCGCGAATTGCCCAGCGGTGCGCGCCCCGGTTAGGGCACTGGTAACTCCAGGAGCATCCTTGACCCAGGCCAAAGCCAGTTTGAGAGGATCCCACTCCAGTCCTTCTGCCCCCGCCAAGACAGCCTCGATAATCGGCTGATAGTCGGAAGAAAGATAAGGGGCAACAAACCCCTGCAAATGTTGGGAAGCAGCCCGGGAATCCGGGGGAATATTGGTTTGATATTTACCGGTCAAAACTCCGCGTCCCAAGGGCGACCAGGCGATAAAACTAGAGTCAAAGTGCTCGGCTGCCGCTAACACTTCTTCTTCCACCTGGCGGTTAAGTAGCGAGTATTCGCCTTGCACCGCAGCTACCTCGTAGCGATCTTGCCCCAGCATTACCGCTAGCTCCGCCATTGCCCAGGCCGGATAATTTGATACCCCCACATAGCGAGCCCGTCCCGAACGCAGCGCCATCTCTAGCGCGGTTAGAGTTTCTTCTACCCGCACAAACGGGTCATAGTGGTGGACGTACCACAAGTCAATATAGGCGGTACCTAGCCGCTCTAAAGTCTCATCCAGGCCGCGCAAAAGATTCGCCCGCGAAGCATCTACCGAAGGAGGATCCCCGGCGCGCACCCCCGCTTTAGAACAAATCACCAGGTCATCGCGGGAAAAATCACCATCTAGCAAAGTGCCGATCAGCTTTTCAGCCTCTCCTTCCCCATAGGTGGAAGCGGTATCCAGTAAATTTCCCCCGGCATCTAGGAACATTCTTAACTGTTCGCTGGCCTGTTCCAGGTCAGTGTCTCGCCCCCAGGTGAGAGTTCCTAACCCCAGGCTAGAAACTAAAAGTCCGGTACGTCCTAATCTTCTTTGTTCCATATTTCCAGGCTAAGGGGCAAGGGTCGCAGAAGTTTTCAGGCACGGCGTAAGAGTAGAAAATAGGAGCGAACTGGAGAAGCATGAGCGGTTTCGATCGAAGTTGCAAAGTCGCTAAGCGCGGCTAGCTGGAGTAGGGCAACCCCGGCAAAAGGGAGCACCGAGGTAATAACTGTGAGGCGTGAGGGAAAACACCTAGGTAGGAGGGGAGTATCGACCGCGAAGGCGATAGGCTAGGTGGTCGTGAATACTTTTGAAGCCATCATTATGGGTCTGGTGCAGGGATTGACCGAGTTCCTGCCGATTTCCTCCTCTGCCCACCTGCGGATTCTAGGCTCGCTTTTTGGTGAGGATCCCGGTGCTGCATTCACGGCAATTACCCAGATTGGGACAGAAACCGCCGTTGTAATCTACTTTTGGAAAGATATTAGCCGGATAGTGGGCAAGTGGTTCCAAGCTTTTGCCCCCGAGCGCAGCGGAGTTAATCAATCCGATCCGGATGTCCGGATGGGCTGGATGATTATCGTCGGCTCCCTGCCGATCGGAATCTTAGGTCTACTAGGCCAAGATTGGATTGAAAAAGAGTTCCGCAATATGTGGATCACGGTGGTGATGCTGATTGTCTTCGCCCTGTTCTTAGGGGCAGCCGACCGTTGGGGTAAGAAAGAAAAAACCCTGGATCAGCTCTCTTGGGGGCAAGCAATCCTCTTTGGCTTGGCACAGGCGTTAGCACTGGTACCGGGGGTTTCTCGTTCTGGGGGAACTATTACTGCCGGACGTCTAATGGGTTTTACCCGGGTAGCTGCTGCCCGTTATTCTTTCTTATTGGCGATGCCGGCAGTATTTGCTTCCGGCTTTTACCAGGCCGCTAAATCGGTAGGAAACAACCCTGTAGGTTGGGGGGCTACGATTCTTGCGACCGTGGTGGCTTTCGCTGTGGGATACGCGGTGATCGTGTGGTTCATGCGCCTGCTGGAAACTAAAACTTTCACACCCTTCGTCATCTACCGGCTGCTACTAGGGTCTGCGGTAGGAGTCGCCCTGGCCGTGGGCGCCCTCTCGGCTTTCGCTTAAAAATAAAGGAGGATCATGGGGGCTGTTCTTTTTGATATGGACGGAACCTTAATTGATTCCGAGCCACTCTGGCAACGCGCAGAAGAGGAGATAGCTGCTGATTTTGGCCAGGTATGGAGCTACGAGGACGGGCAGGCCTTAACCGGAAACTCCCTGGTTAATAGCGCCTCGATAATGATTGAGCGCAAAAATCTGCCGCTATCACCTCACGAGGTCATCGAGATGATGATTTCAAAGATGCATGACTTTTATATTCACCAAGGAGTTCCCTGGATGGCGGGGGCGCGTGAACTACTAAGGGAACTGGCTGCAGCTAAGATTCCCACTGCTCTGGTGTCAGCTTCTTATGAAATTTTGGTGCGCGAGGTATGCGCCACCGCCCCCGCAGGTTCTCTAGAAGTGATGGTGACCGGCACCGAGCCGAATATGCGGCAAAAACCTTTTGGCGACCCCTACCGGCTGGCGGCGCGCAGGTTGCAAGTACCGATAGAAAATTGCTTGGTAGTAGAAGATTCTGCGCCCGGACTAGCCTCCGGTAAGGACGCGGGGGCAAGATTAGCGTTGGTAGGGGGAAGGGATATTCCTGAAATCTCCGCGGCACGTTTTAGCTCGGTAGCCCAGATGAGCCTACAGGATGTTAAAGAGCTTTTGGCTTAAAGGGATGTTTCGTCCTCTAAATCTGCCTGGACAGTAAGCAGCTGTGCCACGCCCTCACTGGAAATCTCCGGGGCGGTTCCCTCCATGAGTGGGCAGTAAGCGCGGTAGTCGCACCAATTACACAGCGGGGAGCGACGCGGCGGGAAGTAACCCGAACGTGCCTGGGCAGCGATTTGTTCCCAAACCGCGAGGATTTCCTCGCTGGTGGCGTCGATATCGGCCGGGGTGGGGGTGTAGGTGTAGACCTGGCGGTCTTTTAGGAACAGTAATTGTAGGCGGGCAGGCAGTTCCCCTTGCGTTAGATACCACAGCAGCGCATAAAAACGAATCTGGAACTGATAGGGGGCGATATAGCGCTCGGCAGGGGCTTTACCGGTTTTATAATCCACGATTCGCACCAAGCCGGTGGGAGAAATATCTACCCGATCAATGTACCCATGCAGGTTAAGGCGCTCTTTATCAGTAACTCGCAGATATTTTTCTCGGTGGGCGGGGCTTAGGCGATCGGGGTTTTCCATCTGAAAATAATTAGCTAACAGCTGGCGGGCAGTTTCTAAGAACTGGTTTTCTTCACTTTTGTCTTCCTCGAAAAGTTCGGTCAGTAAATCCGGTTTTTCGCTAACTGTTTTTTCCCAAGCTTCTTCCATTTTGCTGCTAGCTGCGGAAAAAGTGCGCTCTGGAGCTGGCAGGTCGAAAAGATGCTCCAGCGCCGCATGTACCAAGGTTCCTCGCTGACGTACCTGAGATTCTTTAGTGGGGAGTTTATCGATTACCTGGAAACGGAACTGTAGGGGACAGTTGCGAAAAGTACCGATTCTAGAGGGGGAAAGGGCAGCGGCGCGTTTAGAAGAACTCATAACAGTATTCTAGGGTGAGGGCGCCGTGCCTGAAGAAACTAATAACCGCTAGAATTAGGAAGATGACTCACAAAGAACCAGCAAATGCGCAGGCACAAGCGGACGCGGGCCGAAGGGGTGCCCTCGGGCGCCGGAGGGGAGCCTTTCGGGTAGGTGACCGGGTGCAGCTCCAAGGTGCCTCCGGGGATTTACATACTGTCACTATCACCCAAAATGGTTGGTTTAACACTGCGAAAGCTTCTTTCGCTTTGGCGGAGCTGCTAGGGCGAGAAGAAGGTACCCTGATTCGTTCCCGGGAAGGGCGAGAATTCTTGGCTTTTCGCCCGCGCCGCCTGGACTATACCCTCTCGATGCCCCGAGGTGCCGCCATTATCTACCCGAAGGATGCGGCTCAAATCCTGCAATCTGCCGACATCTTCGCTGGTGCTCGCGTTTTTGAATGTGGAGCGGGTTCTGGGGCGCTCACGATTTCATTATTAGAAATGATCGGGGAAACCGGGGAGTTGGTTTCGCTAGAAGAACGAGAAGACTTCGCCGATATCGCCCAGGCGAACGTGGATTTGTGGTTTGCTCAGCCCCATCCTGCCTGGCAGCTACGCCGCGGCTCCCTCGGGGAAATCAACCTGGAAAATATTTACGGCAACCACTATTTTGATCGCGCTGTCATCGACCTGCTAGACCCTTGGAGCCACCTCGATACCCTCTATAAGCTGCTGGTTCCCGGAGGGGTGCTGTGCTGTTACGTTACTACCGTTACTCAGATGTCTACCCTGGTAGAGGCGCTTAGAAGTGATGGGCGTTATGGGTTTACTGCCAGCGAGGAAACTATCCAAAGACAATGGCATACCGAGGGGTTAGCGCTGCGACCGGAACATCAGATGGTGGGACACACCGGCTTCTTGGTTACTTGCCGCACTTTGGCGCCAGAATCCGCAAGACCGAAAAAACTCGGTAATGCTACTAAAGCGGCGAAAATCAACGGGGGGCAATGGAATCCGGAAAACAACTGGGAAGAGGTACAAGTCGGGCAACGCAACCCTGCGGAGAGGAAGACTCGCCGGGTGCGCCGCGACCTAGTGAACCGCGCCGAATACTGGGTACGTGGTAATAGATCTGAAGTCAGTTCACCCCCGCCTGAGCCCGACACTAGCTTGGGTGCGCCCTCCTAAAATGTTTGCCACCTTGGACACTTGCGGCAGCTAGCGGGCAAAACTAATAGGCTGAAAGAGCTTTAGGGAAAGGAAACTCATGCCGGATGCTAATGAAGAGCAGTTGCAGGCGCTAAAAAGCGAAGTTATTTCCTTAAAGGGGAAAAATAAGCGGCTATCAGCAGCTCTGGGGGCAGCTCGCGAACAGGTAGTGGCGATCCACCAACAGCTTGCTGATCTAGGTAAACCCCCCGCCACGGTGGCAGTGATTGCCGAAAATCCAGTTAACGCCGGTCAGGTGCGCCTGTTTTTGAACGGGAAACCGATGGTCTTGCGAGTACACCCGGACGTGAAAGCAGAACATTTACAGGTCGGGATAGAAGTTTTAGTTAATGAGGAAATGGTGGTTTCTAAAATCCTTTCCTATCCCCATACCGGCACCTTGGCGCAGGTAGGAGAGGTGATGTCTAAGGGGCGCGTCCTGGTGCGGCTGGCAAATACCGATACGGAGATCGTTCCGTTAGCGGCTCCCCTGGTTGGAAAAGTGCAGGTAGGGGACTCGCTGTTGCTGGAAGCACGCAGCGGGATTGCAGTGCAAAAAGTCCAAAGAGGAGAGGTCGAGCAGCTGCTCGCTCCCCAAATCCCCAATGTTTCCTATAAACAGATTGGAGGATTGGAAAAGCAGATTGAAACTATCCGAGACGCCGTAGAGCTGCCGTTTATACACCCCGAACTTTATCGGCGCTACGGGCTGAGCGCCCCGAAAGGAATCTTGCTTTATGGCCCGCCCGGTTGCGGAAAAACCCTGATAGCCAAGGCAGTAGCTACATCCTTAGGGGCAAACGCCCAGGGAAAATCCTCCTATTTCTTGTCAATAAAAGGCCCGGAACTGCTCTCTAAGTTCGTAGGGGAAACCGAGCGGCAAATCCGGGCGATTTTTTCGCGGGCGCGCCAACTTGCTAGCAACGAGCATCCGGTAGTGATTTTCTTTGACGAGATGGAGGCACTGTTCCGTACCCGAGGCTCAGGGATTTCTTCCGATGTGGAAACTATGATTGTTCCCCAGTTGCTCTCCGAGATTGATGGGGTAGAGGCGCTTTCTAATGTAATCGTGATTGGGGCATCTAACCGCGAAGACATGATTGATCCCGCAGTGCTGCGACCGGGGCGCCTGGATGTACGGGTCCGCATTGAGCGACCTAATTTGGAGCAGGCCGGGCAAATTTTTGATATTCACCTGGGAAATAACGTGCCAGTAGAAATCGAGGAGGAAACTTCTCCCGCAGCTGGGCGGGAAAAACTGCGGGAAAAACTGGTGGCTTTGCTTGCGGAGGAATCCCCACGCACCCAGATTTATGAAGTTGCTTATGAGAACGGTAAACGAGAAATAGTGTATGCGCATTCGCTGCTTTCCGGAGCGATGATTGCTTCCATTGTGGAGCGGGCAAAGAAAGCCGCGATTAAAGATTCGCTGCAAAATCAGGGCAAAGTTAATGGTTTAAGTTTTAGTCACGTGGAAAGTGCCGCCGCAGAAGAAATCCGAGAAACCGCGGCTCTGGGAGCTTCCACTGATCCCGGTGAATGGGCGCGAACTCTGGGAGTGAGAGGCACGCGGATAGTGGACGTGCGTAGCCTGCAATAGGAGAAACCATGACCGAAAACGCTATTAATCGTCCCTTAGGCACCGAAACTGAGTTCGGGATTATCCAGCCGGGAAATATCTATGCCAATCCGGTTGCCCTCTCTACTCAGGTAGTGGCTGCCTACCGGGATCAATCGCGCCCCTGGGAGGCAGTTACTTGGGATTATGAGGGCGAAAATCCCCTGCAGGATATGCGAGGATTCTCCCTCAGCCCCCGCGAGGCTGACCCCTCGCAGCTAACCAATAATCCCGAGCAACTGGCACCTGCAGGTCCCGGAGTGCGCGCGGTTGCCCGCCCCAGCGCCCAAGAGACTGCGCTGCCCAAGCCGAGCGCCTGCGTACTGACTAACGGCGCACGCCTTTATGTGGATCATGCCCACCCGGAATACTCTTCCCCGGAAACTTTGGATCCCAAGCAGGGGGCGCTCTATGACGCGGCCGGAGACCTGATTGCTCGCCGCGCAATGCAACTAGCTGCCCAAAGCGGTAATGACATTCGGCTTTTTAAAAACAATGTAGACGGTAAAGGTGCCGCCTACGGCAGCCACGAAAACTATCTTTTGCGCCGCGACCTAGACTTTTTTGAACTCGCCCAAAACCTGATTCCCTTCCTGGTTACTCGTCCGCTTATCTGCGGAGCCGGGCGGGTAGGTATCGGGCAGCGCTCCCAAAAAGCTGGTTTCCAGATTTCTCAACGCGCCGACTATGTAGAAAATGATATTGGTCTAGAAACTACCTTTAACCGGCCTATAGTTAATACCCGAGATGAACCGCATGCCAATGCCCGCAAGTGGCGGCGGCTACATATTATCGGGGGAGACGCCAACCGTTTCCAATATTCAACCTACCTGCGGTTAGGGAGTACCGCTGCTTACTTGTGGTTCCTGGAAAACGCGAATCCCTCGGAGCTGAAAGTCCTGGAAGACCTGCGAATCACTACTGATCCGGTAGAGGAAACCTGGGCAGTTTCCCATGACTTGTCGCTGACCCATCGCCTGGAAACCGCCTCGGGAGCGCTTACCGCCCTTCAGATTCAAAAGGAAATCCTGCTCGCTATCGACGGGGCGTTAGAAAAACGTGGGGGAGCAGAGGAAGCCAGTGCCGCTTTGCTTGCCGACTGGCAGCAAATCCTCGATTC
This sequence comes from Varibaculum prostatecancerukia, assembly GCF_943169825.2. Lineage (NCBI taxonomy): Bacteria > Bacillati > Actinomycetota > Actinomycetes > Actinomycetales > Actinomycetaceae > Varibaculum > Varibaculum prostatecancerukia. The sequence goes on along the minus strand of NZ_OW968402.1, from coordinate 1,366,489 downwards.
CTTAGCGACTGACCGCGCGCAGGCGGCGCGCAAAGTAGAGTGGGTAGGAAAATTTCAGCTCTTGGAACGGATGCGTAAGCGGCTTAGTTGCGAATGGGATCACCCGAAACTGCAAGCCCTGGATTTGCAGTGGGCTGCATTAGAGCCGGGGATTTTTGAAAGTCTGTGCGCAGCCGGAATGGTCGAGCAACTGTTTAGCGAGGCAGAAGTATCGCAAGCAGTCTCGCAGCCTCCGCGCGGAGGGCGAGCCTGGGTGCGAGGCATGGCGGTAGCTAAACTTCCCCAGGTCAAGAAAGGATCGTGGGAATCGCTGCTCCTAGACTTAGGGGGCGAAAAACTTTTACGCTTCAACCTGGGGGATCCGGCGCGTTGCGCCAGTGAAGCAGAAATGCGCGCCCTCGAAAAAGGGGACGCCGCCGCTTTTGCCCGCGCCCTTGCCAAAAGCGGCGATAAGGAAAAACCGGTAAAAAAATTCTAGGCTTTACCCTATTAGGAGGAAATAAAAGTGGTACAGGAACAAATAAATGCCCCCGGCGGGAAGAATGATGCTCTTGACGAGGCGGTAGAAGCTGCGCAGGTACAAATCAACGCTCCCGCGATAGACGCCCTCTTAGAGCAAATCGATACCGTGCTGGAAACCGATGCCCAAGCCTTTGTGGAAGGCTTCGTACAAAAGGGTGGGGAATAACCCTTGCGGAGAATCTTCGGGATAGAAACCGAGTATGGCATTATTTGTGCTGCCCCTCAGGGGCGTCCCCCCATCGATGCGGAACAGGCTGCACGCCGCCTCTTCAACCCGGTAGTTAACCGTCATCGTTCCTCCAATGTGTTCTTAGGTAACGGAGGACGCCTTTACCTGGATGTGGGGGCACATCCGGAATATGCGACTGCCGAATGTGACTGCTTAACGGATTTACTGGCGCAAGACATAGCGGGACAAGAAATTTTTTCCGATCTGGTAGCCACCACTAATCAGCAACTAGCAGCTGATGGTATTAACGGTCAGATTCACCTTTTTAAGAATAATCGTGACTCTCAGGGGAACTCTTGCGGGTGCCACGAAAACTATCTGCTGCATCGCTCCGCCGATTTTATGGGAATGGCAGATGCGCTAATCGCCTTCTTTATTACCCGCCAAATCCTGGTGGGAGCCGGGCTAATCGATGAAGAGGGAGGATATCATTTCTCTCAGCGCGCCGATAAAATGTATGATCCGATTTCGGCGGCCACTACCCGGGCGCGTCCCATTATCAACACTCGTGATGAACCGCTCGCGGACTCTAGCGAATATCGCCGGATGCACGTAATCGTAGGGGACTCTAATATCGGTGAAGCCACTACCGCCCTAAAAGTGGGGATGACGATTGCTTTACTGGATGCGATTGACTGTTCGCTTAATCTGGCTGACCTGGCAATTGCTGACCCGATGAGCGCAATTCGAGAAATTAACGCGGATTTATCGGGGCGGGCTCCCCTAAAGCTCAAGGCGGGCGGTTACCTAGATGCGGTAGAGATTCAAAACCGTATCTACCAGCGGGTTATTAACACTCTAAGTGATGCCGGGGAGTTGGAAGCTACCCGGGAACGGATAAAAGTAGGCGATTTTGACCCCTTAGAACTGTGGGAGCGGACCCTGCAATGTTTCCAGGAAGAAGACTTTGGGGCGGTAAACACCGAGATAGATTGGGTGATTAAGAAGAATCTTCTGGAGCAAAGTGCAAAGCGGCACCAGGTTCCTATGAACTCGGCGGTGATTTCGCGTCTTGATTTGGCTTATCACGATATTACTGCGGCTGGTCTAGCCCCGGCGCTGAAGCGGGCAGGACTGATGCGACAATTGCTAACCCGTGAAGAAATAGCGACTGCGAAAACTTATCCTCCCTGCACTACCAGGGCAAATATCCGGGGCAAGGTTTTACGGGAAGCGGAGCGGCTACGTAGAGATGTTTCAGTAGACTGGTTACACGTACGCATTGATGAATCTAAAATGCCAACGGTGATGCTCGGGGATCCTTTTGCAAGTGAGGGCGAAATCCTCGATAAACTGTTGCTCGAACTACAGGAGCGAGCATGAAGAATCAAAAGCCCTTGGCGGGATCGGCAGCTATGCCGGAAGATCACCTACAAAAGGGAGAGTCGGGCGCAACTATTTTCGGGGATAGAATCCCGCAACCTACCCCCCTTGCCCCGCCCAAACGTCCTCACCTATCCCCGATAGCACTGCGAGCGCGGCGTTACCCCTCTCGAAAAACGGAAGTATCCGCCAAGAAGACCCCGGTGCCTGCCCGTATTCTGAAGTGGTGGTTGGCTTTGCTCGCGATAGTGGCAGTAGCTGCTTGCGTGGTTTTAGGTTTTTATCTTTGGCAGGCCAGTCGTACACAAGAAATGAGCGGGGTTTCCACCCGGGTAAAAGTTAGTGGAAAGTTGGGAGAACAACCGGTAGTTCAGTTCCAAGGGCGCATGCCCTTCACCCTGCCAAACTCGCGCCTAGCCATAAGGGGAAAAGGTCCGCTGGTAAAGGAAAATACCGATGTGCGGGTAATGGTTAGCGTTTATGAGGGCGTGACCGGCAAGCTAGTCTCTAAAGGAGGTAAAGCTAACTTATTTGCTGGTAAAGCAAATGCCTCGACTCTACCTGCAGGCTTACTATCGGAGGTGGTAGGGCAGCGTGAAGGCTCCCGGGTGATTGCCCACCGTCCGGCAACTGCCAATGATGGCACCACCGCGATGGAAATAGATATTATCGACATTTTGCCCACCGCGGTCTATGCTTCCAAGCTGCAGATTCCGCCAGAGGCGGGAGTAACTTTTAGTTTCCCTGCAGGGTTGCCCCAGTTTGAATCAGCATCCGAGACGCACCCTAAAGAAGCATTTACCTCGGTTTTGGTGCCAGGGAAAGGGCAGCAACTAGATCCGAAGCAGAAAATCCTGGCTCAATACGGGGTGTGGGAGTTGGATTCGGGCAAGACTCGTGCCTACACCTGGGGTAAGGCTGGTCCGCAAGAGATTTTAGGGGGAAGTACTTTCCAATCTCTGTCGCAACAGCTAACAGATTTGCGTGCCAACTCCCGAATCTTGGCAATCATTCCTGCTGATCAAGCCACCGGAGATAGCGCGTTGGCGGTAATTATGGATGTATTGGCACCTGCCAACTAAGCCGTGGCGCGCCTCGCTATCTGTGCTGGTTCTGTCTTAAGTCCAGTAGACGGCAGTTTTTGCCGCCGCCGAAAGTAGTTTCCTAGACTGAGACCAGAACACTCTAAGGAGGGCTAAATGGCGGTAGCGATAAGGGTGATTCCTTGCCTAGATGTTGATCAGGGACGCGTGGTTAAGGGCGTGAACTTCCAGAACCTGCGAGATGCTGGCGACCCGGTGGAACTGGCAGAACGCTATAGCGAGGAAGGCGCCGACGAAATTACCTTCCTGGATGTCTCGGCTTCTAAAGAGGGGCGTGCCACCATGGTGCAAACCGTGCAGCGCTGTGCCGAGCGGGTATTTGTGCCGCTCACCGTAGGTGGTGGGGTGCGTTCAGTTGCCGACGTTGAACAGCTGTTGGGGGCAGGTGCTGACAAGGTAGGGGTTAATACTGCCGCGATTGCTGACCCGGATTTAATTGACCGGATAGCGAAGCGCTTCGGCAATCAAGTGTTAGTAATCTCCGTAGATGCCCGCCGCTGCCCTGCCGGAGTGGAAACTCCCAGTGGATTTGAAGTCACTACCCACGGGGGAACCCGCTCTACCGGTATTGACGCCTTGGAGTGGTGTCGGGAAGTAACTGCGCGGGGAGCAGGGGAAATCCTTTTAAACTCTATGGATGCCGACGGAGTGAAAACTGGTTTTGACCTGGAAATGTTAGAGCAGGTGCGCTCGCAGGTGGCGGTGCCTTTGATTGCCTCTGGGGGAGCCGGCAAAGTTGAACATTTTGTGCAGGCGGTGCGAGCCGGGGCAGACGCAGTGCTAGCAGCCAGCGTCTTCCACTTCGGGGAGATTGCAATTTCGCAGGTAAAAGCGGGGCTAAAAGAAGCGGGGTTTGAAGTTCGGTGAATGAACAAACTTTAGATCCGCAGGTAGCTAGCCGTTTGAAACGCGATGCGGCAGGGCTGGTTTGTGCGGTAATCCAGGACTGGCAAAGCGGGCAAGTCTTAATGGTTGGTTATATGAATGACGAGGCGCTGCGGCGCACCTTAAGTACTGGTCGGGTCACTTTCTGGTCGCGTTCACGCTCCCAGTACTGGCGCAAGGGCGACACCTCGGGACACGCGCAATATGTAAAGCAGGTGCAGATTGATTGCGATGGGGACGCCCTCCTAATCCAAGTTGACCAGGTGGGCGCAGCTTGTCACACCGGGCGCCGCAGCTGCTTTGAAGCCGGCGGGAGGCTGCCTGCCCTAGTGGGGGAACGTTCAAATAGTAGCTAGAGTTTTTACTCAAGGTGACAAATACATAACATAGTCTCGGAGGTGATACTCAGATGAACGCTTTGGAACGTTTGCTTGCCGGCGTGCGCCAAGAGGTGGCTCGGCGCGAATCTGAGATTAGCCTCGCCGAGATAAAAAAGTTAGCATCCCAGCGTCCTCACCCTCAAGATGGGGTTCAGGCGCTACGCACTGAGGGCGCAGTTTCGGTAATTGCGGAAATAAAACGGGCTACTCCCGGCGGAGGATTCTTGCGGGAAGTACCAGATGTGGCGGCACTAGCGCGTGCCTACGAGGCAGGGGGAGCCTCGGTGATCTCGGTGTCTACCGAAAAGAATTTCTTTTGTGGTTCCATTGAGGATTTACGGCAGGTGCGGGCGGCGGTAGCAGTCCCGGTTCTTTATAAGGACTTCGTGATTACCCCCTACCAGGTACATGAAGCCCGAGCGTTAGGTGCTGACCTAATCTTGATTCTGCAAACTTCCGCGGAGCCTACAGTAGTAACTTCCCTAGTAGAGAGGGCACATTCCCTGGGGATGACGGCGATAGTCGAGGTTCATTCCCGCCTAGAGGCCTTCCGAGCTCTGGAAGCCGGAGCCCAGGTTATCGGAGTAAATGCCCAAGACCTGCGCACTCTTGATTTTAATATGGATACTTTCGCGCAAATAGTGGATGTGATTCCCGAGCAAGTAGTGGCCGTGGCCGAATCTGGGGTAGCCGGCCCGCACGATGTTTTTAACTATGCCCAGCAAGGCGCGGATGCAGTCCTAATCGGTTCGGCTTTGGTAATGTCAAATAATCCGCAATCCTTGGTGGCTGAAATGGTGGCGGCCGGGGCGCATCCGGCGCTAGCTACTTCCCGCAAGTCGCGGGTAACTCGAGAAAAGAAACACGACTAGAAAGTGATGGGATGAACCCGTTTTTTATTCCCTCTCCCTCCCAGGGCGTCTGGTATTTAGGCCCGATTCCCCTACGGGCTTATGCTTTTGCGATTCTCCTTGGTATTTTCTTGGCATGCCTGTGGGCTTCCCGGCGCTATAAGCAGCGAGGCGGCAACCCGGATGTAATAGTGGATTTGGCGCTTTGGGTGATTCCCTTTGGGATTATAGGAGCCCGCATCTACCACGTCTTAAGCAAATGGCAAGACTATTTTGGTCCCACCGGTGACCCTAAAGAGATTCCTTTAATCTGGCATGGCGGTCTGGCTATCTGGGGAGGGGTCTTTGCGGCTACCATCACCGCTTGCCTGGTGCTTCGTCACCGGAAACTAAAAATCGCGCCGGTAGCGGATGCGATAGCGCCTGCCATTTTGGTGGGACAAATTTTTGGTCGGATTGGAAACTACTTTAACCAAGAACTTTTCGGTGGTCCTTCTACCTTGCCTTGGGCTTTGCAGATTGATTTGCAGCATCGCCCGCTTGGCTTTGAAGAATACGCGACATTTCACCCAACTTTCCTCTACGAAATGCTCTGGAACCTGGCGGCGATTGCGGTGCTTTTATGGATTGAGCGGCGCTTTCATCCCCGGGGAGGGATGATGATGGGTTTCTACCTTTGCGCCTATAGCCTGGGGCGTTTTTGGATAGAGAATCTCCGGATTGACCAGGCAAATCAGTTCTTGGGGCTAAGAATAAATGCCTGGACCTCGCTGTTGGTGTTTGCCTTAGGGATTCTGATTGCCGTGTGGTGCTATAGGCAAAACTTCCCTCGCCTGCAGGTGGCTCCAGATAAAGAGGAAAAGCCGGAGGAGGCTGGCGAGGCTAAGTCAATCTCACAGTAGTGACATTGACACTGGTAAATGCAAGTTATCCCCTCGATGAGGTGGAAAGAACTCCTGAACTAGCTAGGATAGAAACATGCGCAGAGCAAAAATTGTATGTACTTTAGGACCGGCAACGAACTCCCCATCGCAAATTGAAAAACTGGCTATGGCCGGAATGAATGTGGCGCGGATTAACCGTTCGCACGGCAGCCAAGAAGAAGCGGAAGCTACTATCGCTAATATTCGGCGAGTAGCGCTGCAAACCGGTAAAGCGATTGCGGTACTGGTGGATTTGCAAGGTCCCAAGATTCGTTTAGAAACTTTCGCCACCGGTCCGCAGACCTTGAAAAAGGGTGACACTTTTACGATTACTACCCGGGATGTGCCGGGGAATAAGGAAATCGTGGGTACTACTTTCAAAGGGTTGCCGGGGGATTGCACCCCGGGAGACGTCCTCTTGATTGATGACGGCAATGTGCAAGTGCGGGTAAAGCAAGTTACCGCTACCGATGTAGTTACCGAGGTGGAAGTGCCGGGGGTGGTTTCTGACCACAAGGGACTAAACCTGCCGGGAGTTGCAGTTTCGGTACCGGCACTGTCCGAAAAAGATGAAGATGATTTACGTTGGGCTTTGCAGCAAGGAGCCGACCTGATTGCGCTATCATTTGTGCGCAGTGCCGATGATTTTGCGGATGTAAAGCGGATTATGGAAGAAGAGGAAGTCCATATTCCGGTTATCGCCAAGATTGAAAAACCGCAGGCTGTAGAGCGTCTGGTAGAGATTGTGCAGGCTTTTGATGGGATTATGGTGGCGCGCGGCGACCTGGGGGTAGAAATGCCCTTAGAGGCAGTACCGCTGGTGCAAAAGCGGGCGATTGAGCTGGCGCGCCGCTATGCAAAGCCGGTAATCGTGGCTACGCAAGTTTTTGACTCTATGATTCATAATCCCCGTCCTACCCGCGCGGAAGCTTCTGACTGTGCGAATGCAATCTTAGACGGTGCTGATGCGGTGATGTTGTCGGGGGAGACCTCGGTGGGGGCCTACCCGATTGATGCGGTGCGCCTTATGGCTTCGGTGATTAATAATGTAGAGGAAAACGGGGGAGATCGGATCGCCCCGCTAACTACTTACGACCATGACCGTGCCGGGGTGCTTTCGATTGCGGCGGCGCGAGCAGCGGAAATGTTAGACCTGAAGTTCATGATTGCCTTCACTCAAGGAGGCACCAGCGCGCGCACCATGTCGCGGCTGCGTTCCCCCATCCCGATGTTGGCATTTACTCCCCTGGAATCTACCCGTAACCAATTGGCGGTTTCTTGGGGAATTCACACTTACCGGGTTCCTTATGTGACCCACACCGATGACATGGTTTGGCAAGTTGACCAGGTGCTGCAAGCCCAAGGTTTAGCCAAACGCGGAGATCAAGTAATTATTCTGGGAGGAATGCCTCCGGGGGTTCCCGGATCCACTAACTCGATGCGGATTCATACGGTGGGAATGGAAAACGACTACCGTTAGCCTGTAATATGTTTTTTCCGAGGGTGTACCCAGGTTTTTGCGTTGCGGCATTATCTTTACTGCTGGCGCGCGGTGAAATAGCTAACAACGCTTGACAGAGCCCAGATGGTAAAATAAGGTTTAACACTTGTTGAAGTTTTCGGGTTTTCTCGGAAATTTGGTTGACTGTGTACTTCCGGTGTGGTGTGCTGAGGTTGACCTAAACAGGCAGGGTTCTTTTTGAACCCCGGGGTTACCGGTGCGGACAATGCGCCAACCCCGTGAGAAGAAGAAGTGAATGGAGTATCAAAAATGGAAAAATATAACATTGTCGAAGCAGGCACTGGCCGCCAAGCAAACAATCTGCTGATTAACGCAATCTCTGATGCGATCAGCCCTTGGTTTGCGGACGTTAGCCAAAACCGTCAGGTGCGTGAAGCCATCGCGGCTCTGGCAGATGAATCTCTGCGAGCTCGCGCTGCCCAGTATCTGGGCTTGCAACTGCGCCCGGCCGCTTAAGAGGGTGCCTGCAGCGCCCTTAGAAACCTAGTTTTCTATAGTGGCGTACCAAGCGATCAGGTTCCCCCGCGAAACTATCGCGGGGGAACCTGTTTTTCTTTCAAAGTATTTTGGGCTATACCTAACCGTTGGCTTCGGCTAAGCCTGGTGGTTTTCCCAAAGTAGCTGATCAAGCGGTTTGCGTTCCCGGTCTTTAGTGAGCCCAGCAGGTTCTTTACCTACGGTGCACATGGTGAAGGGCACGTAGGGAGCGGCGATCTGGAACTCCCGGCATACTAGCTCCCGATCAAAAGTGGCAAAGGGGCGCATATGTAGTCCCATGACTTCGGCTTGCAGCAACATATTTTGCACCGCGCTACCCAAGTCGTAGGGGCCAAAATCTAGGCCGTGGCGAGACGGATATTCCTGATGAATGTTAAGAATCAGCCCGGACGCATCAAGCGCCCAATCCGAAAAACCGGCTACTGCCCGGCGCAGAATCTCGTAGTTTTTATCGCCGCGAATCCCGGGCACGAACCACCATTCTTGAGCATTCATTGCCGAGGGCGCCCAACGCGCTGCCTCTAGAAGCTGGCTCATATCCTCGCTGCTTATGGGAAAGTCAGGGTCATATTCGCGCGGGCTCCAACGGCCGTGAATGATATTAGAAATCTCAGTCATGTTTCTATCATAACCAGCTGCCCATAAAACGGCACTAGCAGCAAAAATAAATGGTCGGGCTGACAGGATTTGAACCTGCGACCCCGTGGTGTCTCATGCCAATTTGAGCGCGAAACTTTTTCGGCAGCGTGGGTTTTGATGCCGATGGTGAGTTTGTTTTTCGTTTCTCGCGTGTTTCTTCTGTCTTGGCTAGTAGTTGCTCGGTCGGGGTTTTGGCTAGACCGGTGAGGATGCTTTGATAGCGCAGGATATCGCGGGTGAGTTCAGCGGGATTAGTGATCTCACGCAACTGGCGTAGTTCGTGTATTTGCGTCCTTGAAAGTATCCCGGGGGTAAGCAAACGGTCTAAGGGGGTGGCAGGGGTATCGTAGATACGTTTGAGCCTCCGGGCACTGTCCTGACACCCTCCGATATTTTCTTTCTAATTAGGTAAGGCTAACCTTGCTAATTATTTTGAGCTGTGTGATGATTGGCGTTGTCGTTAAATCTTAAGGAGGAAATCGCATGAAGGATAGAATCATTGGTTCGCTGCCTACCGTAGTGTTGGGCCTGCTCATTGCCATCGCGCCGCGGACTTTTGCGCCGGTTTGCGAGTTCGCTGCCAAACACAGCTCCGGCAAGGAACATATGTCCGGGATGAAAGGCTCCGGTGGTATGGACCATATGAACCACATGGGGCAGGCTGGCAAAGCGATGGGTGAGGCTCATCAACATATGGCGTGCTACTGGTCCGCTCAAGCCAGCTTGGGGATTGGAATCCTCCTGCTGGTCATTGGGCTGCTGGCATTGTTTATGAACTCCCAGATTCGCACCGGTTTGAACCTGAGTGCGGCGCTCATCTATGTGCTGGAAATTTCGATTGTCACCGTGCTTATTGGAACGTGCAAAAACGAGGAAATGTCTTGCAATGTTTACGCGATGCCCACGCTGTTGGCGCTGAGCTGTATAGGGATCCTGGCAGTCGGTGCGGCGATATTCCTGGATCAAAGGAACCGCCCGGAGCTTCAGAAAGCTGCGGCATAAACTGCAATGCAAAGCAGCCAGATAACCTGGGGTAAACTCCCTTTTCGTAATCTCAAATATTACCGTTACCGCAGTTTAGGACTGTTCCTGGTGGCAGTCCTGCTCAGCGCGATAACGTTCGGTGCAGGGATGGTTTCGCTGAACCTCAGCCAAGGTTTGTCATCGGTCAAGGAACGCTTGGGGGCGGACATAATGATTGTGCCTTCCCAGTTTGAGCAATCCGCAAAGGATATTTACCTCTGCGGGGGAAAACCGAGCGGGTTTTTGCTGCCAGATGACGTTTCGGATTCGGTCGCCAATGTTGCCGGGGTGGAACAGGTCACCACGCAAACCTATATTGCTTCCCTAATGGCGAGTTGCTGCGAGGTGCGGCTGCAGATTATCGGCATTGATCCGGACACCGACTTTGTTATCAAACCCTGGATTCAAGCCACTTATTCACGTGGTCTGCAGGACGGTGAGCTGGTCGCGGGCTCCAAAGTTCAGATTAATGCCCAGGGCAAGATTCGCCTGTTTAACTATGAATTCCCGGTAAGCGCGCGGCTGGCGCCGACGGGCACGAACCTGGATTCGTCTGTGTTTGCCAATCTGGCGACCACGAAAATCCTGGCGCGCCAAGCTGAAAAGGTGGGGCATCCGGTCTTGTCCGCAGATGAGATTGGACACCGGGTTTCCGCAGTGATGGTAAAAGTCAAGCCCGGTTACGCCCCGGAGGAAGTGGCGCAGCATATTTCTAAATCTCCCCAGCTGAAGGGCTTGGGCTTTGTGTCTGCGAACGGGATTAGTTCCCGGCTCAAGGAGGGTGTGGGTCACATTGTGGGCGCCCTGCAGGTCTTTCTGGCTGTCTTTTGGGCAGTAGCGTTGGCGGTGATGGTGACGGTCAACTGGGTCAGCGTCATGTCTCGGAGCAAAGAGTTGGGCTCGTTGCGGATAATGGGTGCCACCAAGCGGATGCTGACCGCAATGTTGCTGAAAGAGAATCTGCTGGTCAGCCTGACGGGTGGCGTGCTGGGGCTGGGACTCAGCGCGGCGCTGCTGCGACCCTTTGGCGATGCCATTCAAAGGGCTTTGAAGCAGCCCTATCTGCAAAGCGATCTGTGGAGCCAGTGTTCTCTGGGCGTTCTCATCTTGGTGACGGTGTGCCTCAGCGCCGTCCTGTCCAGTGCTATCTCGGCGATTCGCCTGCTGCGAAAAGAAACTTACCAGGTCGTGCGGGAGGGGCAATAGATGTTGTTGGAACTGTGCGAAGTGACCAAGAAGTTTTCGCGGCGGGGACGCGAGTTCAACGCGGTAGACAGTGTGAGCTTGAGTGTTGACGCCGGCCAATTTGTGGGTGTTTCAGGCAAATCGGGTAACGGAAAAACGACCCTGCTGAACCTCATGATGGGTTTGCTGCGTCCCAGCTCAGGAACGGTTCTGGTGGCAGGAGAGGATCTGTCTGATCTCTCGGATCGGGAACTGTCCCAGCTGCGCCGGTTTCGTCTGGGAATGATTACGCAGCAGCAAACCCTGGTCAGCTCTCTCAACGTCTTGGATAACGTGGTGTTGCCTGCTACTTTGCGGTCAAAAGGGCGGTCGTCGGGGAAATCGTCGCCGGTGGGGGTGGGGTCTTTGCCTGTCAATCGCGCGTTGGATTTGCTGGAAAAGCTCGACATTGCGGATCTATCCCACGCCTGGCCCGCAGAACTTTCCGGGGGAGAGATGCGTCGGGTTGCCATCGCCCGAGCACTCATGGCCCAACCGGAAGTTTTGTTGGCGGATGAACCGACCGGCGACTTGGACGACGACAGCACGGCGGCGGTGCTACGGCTATTTCACGAGCTCGCACAAGGCAGTAGCGCGGTCGTGATGGTCACGCACGACGCGGCCGCTTATGAATACTGCAACCGTAGGTTCAATATGCTAGACGGCCACTTGGAGGAGCTGTGGTAGGGCGAGGGGATTTTGTTCAGAATCAGCCTTTAATAGCTAGATTTGCTATAAGGTAAGGCTTGCCTTGTTAATTGTTTATTTGTAGCCTTGTTATGTATTTGATTTAGAAAGAAGTTGAGAGAATCGTGAACGCAACCAGAAACCAGCCTTCTCTGTGGGCACGAGGACTGCGGTTTATCGTAGGTTTTTCCGCTTTGGTGGTGGCGCTAGCCTTCGGAGGGGTGGTCTGGTCTAGCGCGGCCGCAGCCCAAGATTCCGATCTGGGTGAATGGTCTGAGGTCGTGTCGGTAATGCAGGAAAAGCTCGCCGCGGTTCCCGAAGCTGGCGATCCGAGCGCGGTCCAGACTCTGATTCGTCAAGCCTACTATGAGAACTACCAGACGAGCGGCCTGGAGGACCAGGTCAAACATGCTTTGGGGCGTGACGTAAACGATAAGTTTGTCGCCGAACTATTGAACTTACGCAATCTCAGCCGTGACGGTGCGAGCCCGGAGGCACTGCGAGAAGACAGCGACAAAGTCGCAGACCTGCTCACAGAAACGGTAACTAAGCTGGTCAAAGCCCCTAAGGTGGCGGATCAGTGGAGCAGGGTTGCCGACACAATTGCGCAAGTTATCACCGATGCCCAAAGCGCCTACGTCAAGGGACAAGCCGACCGGGCATTCACCTTGGCTACCGAAGCGTACCTGGGGCATTACGAAGCTGACGGGTTTGAAAACAACACCATTGTGCACAAAGGTTTCAATCGTGTGACTGAGATTGAGGGCATGTTCAGTGACTTGCGACAGGGCTACAAAGACGGTCGTGACCAGGCTCAACAGGAAAAACTTGGCAAGGACCTGATTGCGAAGCTGGCTGAGGATGCGAAATTTTTAGACTCGAAAACGCAGGACACGGGACCGCTGGGGATTGCCGGTTTCTTTTCCGCTTTTCTGATTCTGCTACGTGAAGGCGCGGAGGCGCTGCTGGTCGTGGCAGCGTTGGTCACCTACGCGTTGAAAGCGGGGCGGCGCGACCAGCTGCGGGGAATCTTAGCTGGCGTGGTTATCGCCGTGGTCATTTCCATCAGTCTGGCTATTCTGTTTGGGCAGCTCAGCGCCAGCGTGCAGAGCGGAATGGGTCAGGAACTGCTGGAGGGGATTACCGGCCTAGCAGCCGCCCTGATGCTGATTTATGTGTCTAACTGGATACTGAGCAAGTCCGGTGGCAAACGCTGGGAGGAATATATTAAGGCCACCGCGGGCGAAAAAACCGCTTCGGGAGGCGTTTTTGCCCTGGCATTTGTGTCCTTCCTCACCGTGGCTCGGGAGGGTGCTGAAACCATCCTGTTCTTTTACCCGATTGTCTCCGGGGCGAAAACACACAGCGATTATTGGTTTATCGTTGCGGGTGGCGTAACGGCGGTAGTCATCCTCGCGATTCTATTCGTGCTAGTGTGGCAGTTCGGGGTACGCCTGCCGCTCAAGCCTTTCTTTAAGTGGACTTCGATATTGCTGGCGTTGCTGGCGATAGCCATCGTGGGCGGGGCGATTAAAGAGCTGCAAGAGGCTGCTTTGGTCGGGGCACATATGGTGTCTGGCGTTCCTACCGTGGTGTTCCTGGGAATCTATCCCACTGCGGAAACCCTCGGTGCCCAAATTATTACCGCCGCGGTATTGGGAGTCTTGGCTCTGTTGCAACTCCGCAAGGCAAAAGCTGACCAGCCCGAGGCGGGCGGCTCCGAGATTCGTTCCGACACCCCTATCTCGGAAAGTAATGATAAAGCTTTCGAAGAAAACTCTTCGAGGGAAGATAAAAAAGACGCTGTCGAAGCGAACAGCGGAAAGGAAGAATAATGAAAAAGAAGCTACTGGCTTTGGCAGCCGTCCTGGCGTTGGGCATGAGCCTCAGCGGCTGTGGCGGAACTTCGTCGGGCGGTCAGGCTAAGCCGCAGGAATCCAAGTCGGCGACCGAGCAGAAGCAGCCGGAAAAGCCCAGCGATCCCAATGTTGTAGGTATCAAGGAAATTCCGGTTGGGGATTCTGGCGAACAAACCAACGGGCCGCTGAATGTAAACGTTGTTTATTTCCAGGCTGTCGATATGGAGCACGGCTCGATGAAGATGCCTCCGGCTTCCGAGTCCGATATGCACTTCGAGATTGATGCTTCTACCAACAAGAAGGCAGAAGAATTCGGGTACCCGGCGGATACTTTCATGCCTTACCTGGACGATATGAAGGTTACAGTTAAGGATCAAAAGACCGGTGAGGAAACTGACCTGGGCACCATGATGCCGATGATTGCCTCTGACGGTCCTCACTACGGTAACAACATCAAGCTCAAGCCCGGCCTGTACGATGTGACCATCACCATCCCCTCTCCGGAAGACAAGTTCATGCTGCACACGGGTAAGGATTCCTCCGGGGTCAAGGGCCGTTTCTGGAAAGAACCGCTGAAGTTTGAGTTCAAGAACTGGCAGTGGGACGGGCAGGTTCTCTAAGTAGGTTTCATTGCTCAAGTTATTTGTTGTCGCCCTCCGCTACGGGCTGCCGTTATTCGTGCCGCTGGCAATCTTGCTGGCAACGCGACCGCACACCCCGATGGAACGCCGAGTCGTGGCTCGGATTACCACCGTGGTGTTGGTGGTGGCAGCCCTAGCGGCGGCGACACTGGCATGGCTTCGGCTGAACACGAATCTGATAGATGTTCCGACCATGAACTTCTATCTGGTTCCAGTCATGCTGATTTGCTCGCTGGGCTTCCTGGGAATGTCTTGGTGGTTTGGTGCCGCCGACCTCTATGACATTAAACAGAGCGCTAAACATAGGGCGCTGCTGGTGGCCTCGCTGTTGACTGCCGTCAGTATCATCATCAATTTCGGCTTTGAATACGCATTTTCTACCGACGAAATTGTGCTGATGGGGTCCTCTCCGTTAGAAACAGAATCGCTGGCGCGCTTTTCTGGATTCGCCTTCGGGTCGCTGCTGGTGGTCATCGCCGGCTGGGCCTACGTGCGCGCCACCAGGCTGGTTCCCGCCATGGTGCGTTTGGCAATCACTACCGCGGTATTTTTGGTAGTTATCGGTCCGCGTTCCATTCTGTTGTATCAACAACTCGCCATACGTGGTTTCCTGCCACGCTCACGGACCATCTTTGAACTCGTGTTGTGGATTCAAAATGCCAACACCGTCATACTGCTGGCCCTGGTGGTGCTGACCGCCATTCCTGGCATCATCGCCATTTGGTTCGGTTCCAAATCCGTCAATGTTTCTGGCCCCGAAGCCCGTTTAGAGAAAGCGGATCGGATTACTCGCCGACACTTTTTAGAGCTGGCCTTGGGTGGCACGGTTGTTTTCGTTTCTGCCTTGACCGTTGGCAGGCGCGTGGCGGAGACTGTTCCGGAGTTATCCCCGATAGAGCCTTCCACGGTGAAAGGAAATGTGGTTTCCGTCAGTCGGGAGCTGGTGTCTGATGGACACCTGCATCGTTTCGCCTACGTGACCAAGGACGGGACGCAAGTTCGTTTCATCGTCATTCAAAAGAACGCCGTAGCCTACGGTTGCGGTCTGGATGCCTGCGAAATCTGCGGCGAATCCGGTTATTACGAAGACGGCGGGAAAGTCATTTGCCGGCGCTGCGGGGTCATGATGAATATTCAAACTATTGGCTTTCCCGGTGGCTGTAACCCTATTCCGATTAAGTATGAAGTGGGCCCGAAAGAATTACGGTTTTTTGCTGACGAGCTGAGTGGGCACGCCAAAATCTTTAAAACCAAAATAATCTAAGGCTCTAAGGTATAAGTTTCCATGTTCTTTTTCAGGATGATTTTCAAGGCGTTACGTCGGCAGGTCGGTAAACGCCTCATGATTGCGCTAACGATTTTATTAGGGGCAGGTCTCACAACTTCCATGCTGGCGGTCATGCTGGATGTCGGGGATAAAATCAAGCAGGAACTTGGCTCTTACGGTGCCAATATCCAAGTGCTACCGCAAGGAAAATCCGTAGTTTCCCAACTCTATGATTTCGAGGATACGGGTAGCTCGGCGAATTCCCAGTCCGGAGCGTTGCAGGAATCCGAGCTGGCAAAACTGAAAACCATATTTTGGGCTTACAACATCGAAAACTTCGCTCCGTTCCTGGGAACCAAGGCTGCTTCCTCAGGCCAAGACATTGACGTAGTCGGGACCTGGTTTCGCAAGAAGCTAGCCATCCCCACTGGGGAAAAAGTCGATACCGGCATGGCGGATATGCGCGACTGGTGGGAAGTCCAAGGCAACTGGCCAAAGGCTGCCGATGAAGTCATGGTCGGAACGAAACTGGCTCAGCAAAACGGCTGGCATCTGGGGGACTCTCTGACCTTGAAACCCCCGCCCGGATTAGCTGGCTCCGCACCCAGTCCAACTTTGACTATCAGCGGTATCTTTACTTCCGGTTCCAATGAAGACCGGCAACTGTTTGCGGATTTGAGCGTAGCTCAGAGCCTCTCGGGTCGTCCGGGCCAGGTCGACCGGGTAGAGGTGCGTGCTATCACCACGCCGGAAAATGACTTGTCCCGCCGCGCTGCCCGCGATCCCAGCTCACTATCTCTTGAGGACTGGGAAACCTGGTACTGCACCGCTTACACGTCCTCAATCGCCTATCAGATTGAGGAAGTCATGACTAACGCCGTAGCCACCCCCGTCCACCAAATCGCCGACAGTGAGGGTGCGATCCTGGAAAAAACCCAGCTCATTATGACTTTGGTGGCGATTTTGGCCATGGCGGGTTCCGCTCTGGGTATTGCTAACCTGGTGACTGCCTCGGTGATGGAACGTTCCGCCGAAATCGGACTGATGAAAGCTTTGGGGGCGCGTAATCTGTTTGTGGTGCTGATGATTTTGACGGAAACCTTCATCGTGAGCCTGGTCGGGGCCGCGTTCGGATGTGTGGGCGGCATCGGTCTGGCCCAACTGGTCGGACACCTGGTATTTGGGGTCAGTATCAATATCCGCCCAGTGGTTTTCCCCTTGATGGCGGTCATCGTGGGGCTGACGGTTTTGCTGGGCTGTTTACCTTCCATCCGGGCGCTGGTGACTTTGCAACCTGCGCGGGTTCTGCACAGAAAGTAGGCGGGAATGAACTCACACAAACGCATGTTCGTGCGCATCATTTGGAAAGCCTTTGCGCACCGTTTCTCCCGGGTTATGATTGCTTCCCTGGCAATCGCAATGGGTGCCTCCATCCTGTCCGGGTTGGGGCTGGTGGCGGTGACAGTTCCCGATTACATCGCTAAGGAACTGCGTTCGTTTGGGGCAAACCTGGTGGTGTTGCCGCAAGGTTCCAATGTAATTACTCGGGAAACGGTGTCTGCCATCGACCGGCAGTGCGGCGAGAGTCTGATGGGGCGGGCCGGCTACAGTTACGGTAACCTGCTCTACGGTCAGCAGCCCGTCCCCCTCATGGTGACGAAATTTGCCGACGCCCGGTCAGTCCGACCCTACTGGTCAATCGACGGGAAAGTGCCGCAGGGCAGCGAACAGATCCTGTTAGGGGTGAACCTCGCAGAAAAATTCCGTCTGCACGTCGGTGACCTGATTGGCCTCAAGGTGGCGCAGCTGCGGGAAAACACCGGGGGGGACGATTCGGGGCATGACAACCGGGCTGGCAAACAGCTGGAAATCTCCGGGCTGCTGCGCACCGGCGGCCCCGAGGACGACCTGGCGGTGTTAAGCCCGGACAGTTACACCGCTATGGGTGGGGTTGCCGATGGCTACAGTTTGGTGGAATATTCACTGAAAGGTGATACTTCCCAATTGAGCGCTTTAGCGAAAACCATCGGAAAAAAGGTCAACGGGGTTGACGCTGAAGTGGTGCGTCGAACTACCCAAAATGAAACCCGCATTGCCCATACTCTAAGCAACCTAATTTGGTTGGTCAGTATTATTATTTCCGCGCTAATGCTGATTGCGGTATCCGCGACACTGAGTTCGATTGTCTCGGAACGCGCTCGCGAGATTGGGCTGAAAAAGGCATTGGGGGCTTTGAGCAAGGACGTATTCACGGAACTTATCGGGGAATCGATAATGTTAGGGCTGTTCGGAGGCTTCTTAGGGGTCTTGCTGGGAATCGGTCTGGCCGATTACATATTGCAAAAAGTTTTCCTGGCACGAGTAGAAATTAACTGGATAATTTTAGTCCTCACGATTGTTTTTTCGGTAGCGGTAGCGGTTATCGGTTCTCTGTGGCCGGCTAAACGTATTGCCCGGATTAATCCTATAAATGTTCTTGGTGGAGAGTGAGAATGCTATGGCAGATAATAATGATGAACAATTGATTTATCGAGTTGAGAAGGTGTCTCGAAAATACGGCGAGTTGGCGGCGCTGGATAATGTCAGCCTCGACATAACTCGCGGCGAGTGGCTCTCGGTAGTGGGGCCGTCCGGTTCGGGCAAGTCAACTTTGATGAACATTCTGGGCTGTCTGGATTCCCCCACCGAAGGACTGGTTTACCTGGAGGGCGAGCGTCTGGACAAAATGGGTGAACTGGAATTGGCCGCGGTGCGTCGCCGCAAGATTGGCCTCATCTTTCAACAGTTCCACCTGGTAAAGCACCTCTCGGCGGTAGAAAACGTGATGATGGCCCAGTACTACCATTCCCTCCCCGATGAAGCCGAGGCAATGGAGGCACTAGACCGGGTGGGCATGTCCGCTCGCGCCACCCACCTCCCTCATGAACTGTCTGGAGGGGAGCAGCAGCGCGTGTGCGTGGCTCGTGCCCTCATCAACCACCCCTCCGTCATCCTGGCCGACGAACCGACCGGAAACCTCGATGAGGCAAACGAAAACATCGTTATCGACTTCTTTTCGCAGCTGCATCGGGAGGGCACGACCCTGCTGGTCGTCACCCATGATGCCAACGTTGCTCGGCAAGGGCAGCGCCAAATCATTTTGGATCACGGGAAAATCGTCAGAGAAGTCCACAACCAATCGCAAACCGCAGAAAAATGTGACCCCCAAACGCTTGAGAAGGGACGAAACGATGCGTAAAGCGACCGCGGGGGCGCTACTCGCAATCGGCATGGTCGCCCTCAGTGGCTGCGGGTCTTACCCAGCGGCGTCGACCTTGCCGGACGGGCAATACGCGGGCAGCTCGCAGCCCGAAGAGGACGGTACGGTCGGCAAAATTCGCTTCACGATTAAGCACGGTCAGGTGGTTGACGCTGAGTTTCGTCTCTATGACAAAGACGGGACGGCACATGACGAAAATTACGGGAAAACCGCTAGCGGCGGGATAGACACGGAGTTTTACCAGCGCGCCCAATCCGCTATCAGCGCTGAACAGCGTTATGTGCAGCAGTTCCAGAAGACCGGGGATCAAAATAAGGTCGATAAGGTGTCCGGGGCATCGTTGTCACATCGGCTGTTCCTCGATGCGGTTCAGACGGCTATGGAAGCCGCGCAAAAGTAGGCGTTCGTGTACCTCGCGCCGACTCCACCAGGAGAAACCACGATTACCTTTGCGGCGATGGGGACGCTGGTGTCGGCATCGTGGCGCAGCACTCCCCAGGTTGCGGAGGTTCTCCGGGTAAGTCTGCCGCAAAGGGTGGCGCAGTTGGAGGATGACCTGTCGCGGTTTCGGGCGGATTCTCCCGTGAGCCGCTTGGATACCGAGTGGAGAGATGTCGGGCCGCACTGTGCCGCGGTGTTTGGGGCTGCTCAGGAATGGGCGCAGCGCACCGGGGGTTTTTTTAAACTATTTCCGTGCCTGGGCTGGGACGTCGAAACGCTGCAGTTGCGGGGCGAGCAGGCTCGCCTCACCGACGGTGTGGGGGCTGGGGGCCTAGATTTGGGAGGTATCGCGAAAGGTTACGCGGCTGCGCAGCTGGCTTCTCTCATTCAAGAATCAGGGGGTAGCGACATCTTGGTGTCCTTCGGGGGTTCGTCGATTGTGGCGCCGGACCGCCGGGCCATCATCAGAGTGCAATCTCCCTGGACAGGCCGGGAATTCTTGGGAGACCTGCAGATAGAAAACGAGTCCCTCTCTAATTCAATGCTGCCGCAAACCCAGATTGTCCCCAGTCTGGTGCGCAGCCACATTCGCGGTCTGGACGGGCAGCTCGCGTTTACCGATATTTGTGCGGCACTTGTGGTGGGACCTGACGCGATGAGTTGCGAGGCTCTCTCTACCGCGCTGATTGCGGGAGGAACCCCCCTGCTGCACGAATTGACTCAGAAGGGCGTTCTGGGTGGGGAGTATCGCGCCCTCGCGATGACTTCCAACGGGAGGGTGTTTGCCGACCCCGCGCTACACTTGAGTATCACACTGGATTTGCCCGAACCGCTGCCGCTGAGCCCCGTGTTGCCGGACTGACGCCGCAACGGGCTTGTGCGGCCCGGCGGCACGGGTAAAACATATGAGCTTCGAGCATCAGACCTAAAAATGATCCACGCTTTGCGGTGAAACTTTGATATCTTGCGATTCCAGTCGGGTCACAATCCGCCCTGGTGAAAACCGCGCAAGCAGCAGAAGCAAGCTCAGCGAGGCGAAGCGCTCACGCTAGAGGAGCAGGAGGTATTAGACGCGATTCGCATCCGTGCTGCTGTCCAGCAGAAGGTGAATGAACTGGAGCTGTAATCACCCTCCAAAATCACCCACCCATAACACCCGCCATGTGGAGAAAAGCATCTTAATTTTCCGGGTAATGAGAGTGGTTTTGAGAGTAGATTTACTATTTAGCTGGAAATCCTGTTGCCCTAAACAGTATTTTACCAGCGCATTTGTCGGGCTGACAGGATTTGAACCTGCGACCCCTTGACCCCCAGTCAAGTGCGCTACCAAACTGCGCCACAGCCCGTTACCTCCCTGAGTTTATCGGTGCCTGGCAGTATCCAGCAAATCACCAAGACGTGATTCTTAACGCTTATAGACGGCTGGCTTAAAACTGCATATCCTGTCGCCCCTAGTAGACTGGGGGACGTGAGTGAGCAACTGGATCTGCGCCGGGCAAAAAAGCCGTTTAAAGTGCAGGCACCCTATAAACCGTCTGGGGATCAACCCCAGGCGATTGCCGAGCTCACCCAGCGAATCAACAGCGGAGAAAAAGACATTGTCCTGCTAGGGGCAACCGGGACCGGCAAATCCGCGACCTCTGCCTGGCTGGTAGAGCAGGTACAGCGCCCCACACTGATAATGGAGCCCAATAAAACTCTGGCCGCCCAAATGGCGGCGGAGTTGCGTGAACTTTTTCCCGATAACGCGGTGGAATACTTTGTTTCTTACTATGACTACTATCAGCCGGAAGCCTACGTACCCCAGTCTGACACCTATATCGAAAAAGATTCTTCTATAAATGACGAGGTCGAGAGGCTGCGGCACTCTGCCACCAACTCCCTGCTCACCCGCCGGGACGTAATCGTGGTGTCTTCGGTGTCCTGCATCTATGGCCTGGGTACTCCCCAAGAATATGTGGCGCGGATGGTCCCCTTAGAAGTGGGGATGCAAATAGAACGTAACGAACTACTTAAACGTTTTATCACCATGCAATATACCCGTAACGATATGGCTTTTACCCGGGGGACATTTAGGGTGCGGGGAGACACTATTGACATTATTCCCATGTACGAGGAAATGGCGATCCGTATCGAAATGTTCGGGGATGAAATCGATTCTTTGGCAACTTTGCATCCCATCACCGGGGAAGTAATTGATGAGGAAGACTCGGTGTTTATTTTCCCCGCCTCCCACTATGTGGCGGGGCCAGAGAGGATGCAACGCGCCCTAGACGGAATCGAGGAGGAACTAGGGGAGCGGCTGAAATACTTCCATGAACAGGGAAAACTCTTAGAAGAACAGCGCCTGCAGATGCGCACCACCTACGATCTGGAAATGATGCGGGAGATCGGCACTTGCGCGGGCATCGAAAACTATTCCCGCCATATCGATGGGCGCGGACCGGGTAGCCCTCCAAACACCCTCCTCGACTATTTTCCCGAAGACTTTCTGCTGGTAATCGATGAATCCCATGTGACGGTTCCCCAGATCGGAGCCATGTTCCACGGGGATATGTCCCGCAAACGCACCCTGGTGGACTATGGTTTTCGCCTGCCCTCAGCGATGGATAACCGGCCTTTGAAATGGGAAGAATTTCAAGAACGGATTGGGCAAACCGTGTATCTCTCGGCTACCCCCGGCCCCTATGAATTGGAACGCTCCGATGGGGTAGTCGAACAGATTATTCGTCCCACCGGGCTGGTAGACCCCAAGATCGTAGTTAAACCCACCGCGGGACAAATCGATGACCTGATGGAAGAAATCCTGGTACGCACCGAAAAGAACGAGCGAGTCTTGGTCACTACCCTGACTAAGAAAATGGCCGAAGACCTCACCGAATACCTAGCGGAGCGGGGAGTATTGGTGGAATACCTGCATTCGGACGTAGATACTTTGCGGCGGGTAGAGCTGCTGCGCGAACTGCGGATGGGACGCTTCAACGTTCTAGTGGGGATTAACCTGCTGCGAGAAGGCCTGGACTTGCCGGAAGTGTCTCTAGTTTCGATTCTTGATGCCGATAAGGAAGGCTTCTTGCGCTCGACCACCTCCCTGATCCAAACCGTAGGACGCGCTGCCCGTAACGTATCCGGGGAAGTACATATGTATGCTGACCAGGTTACCGATTCTATGCGCGCAGCGATTGAGGAAACCGAGCGGCGGCGGGAAAAACAGATGGCCTACAACCGCGAGCACGGGATTGACCCCCAGCCCCTCCGTAAGAAGATCGCGGATGTCACCGATATGTTGGCGCGTGAAGAAATCGATACCGAATCTTTGCTAGGCACTGGATATCGGGGCGCGGGCAGCGGGCCTGATGCGCAGACCCGCCGGGAAACCGGGCAGGATGTACGGGCACGGCTAGCAGATAAGAACGAAGCTAGCCTTGCGGATTTAATTGTGGAGCTCACCTCCCAGATGCAAGAGGCCGCCCGGCAGCTACAATTCGAGGTGGCCGCGCGGCTGCGAGATGAAGTGCGCGATCTCAAGAAAGAATTACGGCAAATGCGGGAGGCGAATTGAGCGAAACCGAAAAAGGTCACGGCCCCTCTACTCAGGGTGACGCGCTAACTCCTCCCTTTCCCGCGGCGGGAAACACACAACCAGCATTAACGCCCTCGGTCAGTGGGGAAGAGCTTAGCGAACTACCGGAAGGCGCTTTGGCAGGACTCAGCGAAGAGGAGGTCACCAGACTTACGCAGGCGGGACTGGTTAACCAATTCACCCCGCGAGCTACCCGTACAGTCCGGCAGATTCTGCGCGCCAATGTGTTTACTTTGTTTAATGCGATTCTGGCGAGCTGTATCGTAGTCACCTTGATTTTCGGTCATTGGGCAGACACTGTTTTTGGGATCGTGATGGTGGTTAATGCCCTCACTGGCATCATTAGCGAACTCAAGGCCAAAAGGGTGCTGGAAAAAATCAGTATTCTGCAAGAAAACCCGGTGATGGTGGTGCGAAGTGGGGTAGAAAAAGAAATCTCTCCTCGCCAGATTGTGCAGGGGGACTTGTTGCATTTGCGACGGGGAGACCAGGTGCCTGCCGATGGGACTGTAGTTGCCACCAGTGGCCTCTACCTGGATGAATCTAACCTTACTGGGGAGTCAGTTCCGAGGGCGCGAGCCCAGGGCGAAGAAATTTTTTCCGGTGCCGCGGTGGTAGCCGGAGATGGATATGTAAAGGTGAGCGCGGTTGGTAGCCACTCTTGGGCGAACGAGATGGCGCTGCAAGTTAAAAAATTCCAGATGGCACATTCGGAATTGGAAGAAGGAATCAACAAGATTCTGAAAGTCATCACCTATTGTTTACCGCTGGTAATCGTGCTCCTGGGGGCAGCACAAATTCGTAACCTGGGGGGACTTAACCAGGTTAACTGGGGGAATATCGGACCGGTAGTTGTGGCGGCAGTAGCGGGAATCGTGGGGATGATTCCTCAAGGTCTGGTGTTGCTCACCTCTATAAACTTTGCGGCGGCCTCCTTAAAACTGGCGCGTCAAGGGGTGCTGATCCAAGAATTGCCGGCAGTAGAAGTCCTGGCCAGAGTAGACACTCTTTGTCTAGACAAAACCGGCACCCTTACTACTGGGGAGATTGCGGCGCGCGGCTTCGCCCTCCCCGGTGAAAATAAACTAGTGTCGGCTGGTGATTTAGCTGCAGGGGCGCCCGCCGCCCTGCAAGCTTTGACTCGCGAGCGCGAAAATGACACTTCGGCAGCTATCTATGATCGGATAGTTAGCGATTTGGAAACTATGCCGCCAGCTTTGGAGAACCCGCTGCTAGTGCCCTTCGATTCTGCTCGTAAATGGTCAGCGGTGGTCAGCGGGGGTGATACCTGGGTACTGGGAGCGCCCGAGATTATATTGGCAGCTGACGGTCCCGCGCTAGAACAAACCGCAACCTGGGCGGGGCAAGGCGCGAGGGTGCTGGCGTTGGCACAGGCTAAAAATCAGGAAATCGACCCGGAGCATCCCGCTATACCATCGGGATTGCGGCTGAGCGCGTTAATAGTGCTCGCCGAACGCCTGCGCGAAGATGCGGCGCAAACCTTGGACTTTTTTCGCCAAGAAGGGGTAAATGTTCTGATCATTTCGGGGGATAACCCGCAGACAGTAGCCGCTTTGGCAGGACGAGTGGGGATTAAGACCGAAGGTTTTGACGCTCGAAAGCTACCGGAGGACGCCCCCGGGATCACGCGAATTCTGGAGAAACATCGGGTATTTGGCCGGGTTACCCCGGAACAAAAACGCGCCCTGGTGCAAGCCTTACAGGCCGCGGGTAAAACCGTGGCGATGACCGGAGATGGAGTAAATGATGCTCTGGCTTTAAAGGATGCAGATTTGGGGATTGCCATGGGAAACGCTGCCCAAGCCACCAAGTCCGCGGCGAAAGCAGTACTGCTAGATTCTAAATTTTCGGCCCTGCCCCAAGTGTTAGGGGAGGGACGACGGGTACTGGGAAATATGGAGCGGGTATCAACCTTGTTCCTGTCAAAAACTACCTATGCGGCTTTGCTAGCACTCTTAGTCGGGATTTTAGGTATTCGCTACCCCTATCTGCCTCGGCATCTGACCCTGATCTCTTCCAGTACTATCGGAATCCCCGCGTTTTTCTTAGCCCTTGCGCCCTCCAACCGCCGTTACCGTCCCGGTTTCTTGCGTAGGGTGGGCCAGCTATCCATACCTGCGGGGTTACTGTGTGGATCCACTTCGATTGGCGCCTACCTGTGGTTGGGTCGCACCGAGGCAGCTACTTCGGCGGCCACTATTGTATTGGCAATCGGGGCATTGGGGCTACTGGCTATCCTGTCTCAGCCGCTGCGCAGTTGGCGCGGAGGTCTAGTTGTCGCCATGATCACCCTAGTAATCGCGGCGATCGCGGTTCCGGTGGTGCGAAATTTCTTTGCCTTAGAGATCCTATCTTTCTCACAATGGCTGGTCGTGGTTATCTGCAGCGCCATTTCGCTCACCGGACTAGCGATTATTGGTACCTATTGGGAGAGGCGGCATTGGCCAGATCACGGTTCGGGGTTGCGCTTAAAACACGTTAGAATAGGAAAGTAAATCCGGAAGGGGAGTACTTCCATCAACAGGCCAGTCGTCATCACGGCAAACTTGCCCGGCTGGTTCGGCCTGAAAAGGCGGAAGAAGACCTGAGCATAGACAACGCCAACGAAATGGAGAACGCTGCATGGGTCTGATGCCTGCGCTTAATGCCACCCCTGGACACGAGGTAATTCACTGGTGGAACTGGGTGTTGCTGGCAGTGATTATTCTGGCGCTGCTGATTGTAGATTTCCGCGGACACGTCAGCAAAGCCCACGAACCCACTATTAAAGAGGCCGCTATCTGGTCCGGTATCTATATGGCGATTGCGGCCGCCTTCGGATTAGTGGTGTGGCTGCAATGGGATCTGAATCTAGCCGCACAGTATTGGGCAGGTTGGATCACCGAATGGTCGCTGTCCCTGGATAACCTGTTTGTATTCATTATTATCTTGAATGGTTTCAAAGTTCCCCGCGCCTATCAGCAAAAAGTGATCATGCTAGGAATCGTGATCTCTATGGTACTGCGCCTAGCATTTATCCTGATAGGCGCCGCTTTGATCAACGAGTTCGCCTGGATCTTTTACCTCTTCGGTCTGTTCTTGATCTACACCGCGATCAGTCAGGCGCGGGAAGGAATAACCAAAGAGGACGAGGGGGAATCTGCAGAAGGGTACCAGGAAAATAAATTCACTACCCTGGTGCGGCGGGTACTGCCGGTCTCCGAAGGCTTCCGAGAAGCAAAACTGCTCTATCGCCACCGCGGGAAAACCTATGTAACCCCCATGTTCTTGGTGATTATCGCGATTGGATCTGCGGATCTAATGTTCGCGTTTGACTCTATCCCCGCGATTTTTGGCCTAACTAAACACCCCTTCATTGTTTTCGCCGCTACCGCTTTCTCTCTGATGGGGCTGCGGCAACTGTTCTTCCTCGTAGATGGGCTCTTAGAACGCCTGGCGTTCCTACATTACGGCCTGGCCCTAATCCTGGGATTCATCGGGGTAAAACTGATTATCCACGCCGCTCACGAAGCCCCCTTCCTGGGAATAGAAAAATGGGCGCAGGTGGTCCCCGAACCTTCTATTGGCTTTTCGATGGGCTACATCCTAGTGGTCCTCGTAGGTACCGCGTTGCTGTCGATTTGGTACTCTCAGCGGCACCAGAAAGCTAATCCGCAACAGGACTAAGGACCAAAAAGTTTCGGCTCGGATACCTGCTAGTTTTGCTAGCAATTTTAGGTACCCGAGCCGAAAACTCTATTGACGATGCCTACTTTTCGGGCAGGTACTCGTTAGTCCAAGCACCCTCCACGTCCGCTAAGGTAGCAGTAGTAAAGCCGTTTTCGCTCATCCAAGTGGTGTAGGAACGAATCACTTCCGCATCCATCTCGCCCCAGCGCCCCGAGGGTGCATGCCAGGACGGTGCCATGAATTTGAGGGACGCGGTCAAGGTATCCTCTTCACTAGCGCACATAGTAGAAGCCAGAATGTCTACGGTTTCTGGCTGCTGGTCACGAGCAAAATCGTAGCCGCGGCCAGTGGCAGCCAGGAACGCCCGTACCTGATCTTCGTGGCTACGCAGATAGCTTTCTTCCACGCACAGGAAATAGGCGTGGTGGGGAGTAACTCCCATTTCGTCAAAGGATAGTTGGACTACCTCGGAGAATGGTTTACTGCCCTGGTAGGCTTCCCAGCCTAGAACATTGAAAATAGCGTCATATTTGCCTTTTTCAACTGCGCGAATATCGGGTTCGAATACTCCGGGATCCACGACATTTACCTTGGAAAAATCACCGCCATCTTTTTCGACGGCTTCCACTACCATTTGGATGAGCCGTTTAACCGGCGGAATTGAGACGGTTTTTCCTTCTAAATCTCGAAAACGGCGAATCCCCTTCTCCTGGAGAGTAATCACCCCACCTAGTTGGTTTTGATTAAAGGTAGCGACGGCTACGAAGGGGTGGTCGCTGTGGCGGGTTTCCAGCAGTTCTCCCAGCCTAATGGAGGCAAACTGGAACTCGCCTTTAGCAGTTAGCTGTGCGGGGGTGCCGCGGTCGAAACCGTCCCAAGAGATATCAACATCTAGTCCCGCTTCTTGGTACCACCCTTTTTTGCGGGCGACGAAAAGGCCTGCGTGGTTAGGCCAAGTAACTACATATTCCAAGCGGATTCGGGTTAAATCCATTTTTTCTCCTTATTTAATTGCCCCAGAGGGCGTTTTCGATTTCTTGATAAGCGGTCACAAATTTAGGTGTGGTACGTAGACCGGTCCGGTGAGTAGAACTTCCGGTCGCTGCCGGTGAGTCTGCCGATAAAAACTCGGCACGTTCCGGAATCTGGATCGCTACGTCCGCGATGATGCGGCCCGGGCGCTCGGACATCACCAACACGCGGTCAGCTAGGGTTACTGCCTCGGCAATATCGTGCGTGACTAGCAGGAGGGTTAAACCGCGGCTGCGAGTAGCTTGCCAGAGCCAGCGTTGCATTTGAGCCCGGGTTATTTGATCGAGAGCCCCGAAAGGTTCATCCAGGGCGATTAAGGTCGGTTTGGCGAGCATAGTGCGCAAAAAAGCAACTCGCGAACGCATCCCCCCGGACAGTTGCGCCGGGTAGGCGCGGGAAAATTGTTGTAGCTCAAACTGAGCGAGGAGGGCGCGGGCGCGCTCGCGGGCTTCCCGGCGGGTCACTCCCCGGATACGTAGCGGGAGGGCCACGTTATCTTCAATCGTGTTCCAAGAAAATAGTCCATCGCGTTGCGGCATCAAGGCAACTAGGGGTTCTGGCACAGACCAAGTGATTTTTCCCTGATCTGGGGAGCTGAGACCGGCGATTATCCGCAGCAAGGTCGATTTTCCGCAACCTGAGGGTCCCACCAGGGCCGTTACCGTTCCTGCAGTGATAGTTATCCCCACGTCCTCCAAGGCAATCAGGGGCGGGGTAGTAAATTTCTTCGTTACCTCTGATATTTCTAGTAGGCTCATTTTGCCTTCTTCCAGGGGATTAAGATGCGTTCGGCCAGTTCTACCAGCAGGTAGGCTGCTAAGGTCATCAAGGTCAAGATTCCGGCTCCGAAGAACACTAGTTCTGTTCGGAAAGATCCTTGGGCAGTGAGTAGATAAATCCCCAAACCATTTTCTGCCCCCACGAACTCGGCAGTGGCGGCAGTGGCGGGACCGTAGGTGACCGCGATGCGTAGTCCGGTCATAAAGTCTCCCAGGGCTGCCGGCATTCGCAGATGGGCGAATATCCAGGCGGGGGAGGCTCCCAGAGAGCGCGCCACATCTATCTGGTCGCGCGAGGGCGCAGATAGCCCTTTAGTGAAAGCCACGATAAGTGGGAAAACCCCAAACAAGGCCACCAGGAGGATTTTCGAGGTCATACCAAAGCCGAACCAGATAATCAGCAGGGGAGCGATGGCTACTACAGGAATCGTTTGGGAGATTACCAGCAGCGGCATCACCGCTTTACCGAATGTTTTCGCCCGCCACAGGGCGAAAGAAATCGCTATCCCGGAAATAATCGCTAGCGAGGTACCCGCCAGTACTTCAATCAAAGTTACTTGCGTGGCGAGCGAGGCCGCCGGCCAGTCTGCTATCCCCGCTTTTATAATCACGCTGGGGGCAGGTAGCAGCTTGGGGTTAACTTGCCCCAGACGGCACACCCCTTCCCACAGAGCCAGGGTTAACAGGACCAGTCCGGCGGCGACTAGACGCGAGCTATGTTTCATTTACTGCTGGTTTTGGCTAGGAATTCATTGGTTACTACCTCGGGGGCGGAAATCTTTTGCGTGTAGGGTTTTCCATCTCCGTCAGCAACCAGTTTTTGCTCAATAATGAAGTCCAAGTAGCTTTGCCACTTGTCCATATCGGCGTGACCGACAGTGCCGGCCGCATCTGGCCAATATTCTTTGGAAAGTTTCTCCTGGGAGGCGTTAACCAATTTGGCATCTAGCTTTGCCTGCGGATTAGCATCCATCAGGATCTTAGCGGCCTCTTTGGGGTGGTCTATCGCCCACTGGTAACCCTTTTGGGTGGCTTGCACGAAGGCGCGCACTAGCTGCGGATTATCTTTGATCAGATCTGCGCGAGTGGATATCCCGAGCAGCGCCGGGGTAGTAGGCACCCCGTACTTTTCGTAGTCAAAGTAGCGTAGTTTATAGCCGCTCTGTTCCGCCTCGATTCCCTCCCAGGTAGACAGCAGTTCCGCAAAGTCGGCGCGTTCATTCTCTACCGCCTGTAAGGTTTGGGCACCGGCGACTACCTTCTTGAAATCGCCCTTTCCGCCGTCCTTTTGAATCAGCATTCTGGTGGCGATATGTTGATAGCCGCCCCCGAAGTCAGCGAGGGTTTTACCGTCTAAATCCCGGGGACGCTGGATATCAGCCTTATCCAAAAATCCCACCATATAGGAGGATTTCGGTTGCAGGTTGAACACCATTTTGATTCCCAGGTTCGAGGCCTTCGAGGAGGCGATAGAGTCGGTGCCAGAGAACCCAAAATCCGCGCCTTTGGCAGCCATTACTGATTCCACGCCGCTCTTAGAAAAACCCATTACCTTTACGTTTAGTCCCGCTTCCCGGTAAAAACCTTTTTCTTTGGCGACATAGATCCCGGTGTGGTTAGTGTTAGGAGTCCAGTCTAAAATCACCGAAGTGTTCTTCAATTCGGGATCTTTAGTTGCGGAACTAGATCCGGTGGAACACCCCGCCAGGGTTAGGGCTAGAGTGCAGGCTAATGCGGTAGCTATTTTTCGCATGCTCTTTCTTTCGCTAGTTGATTGATGGTTGATAAATATTTTTTGCCTGGTTCGGTCAGAAACCATTGGCTATGACCCTGGAACCCAATATTCCAGGCCCAGTCTTTAATCTGCGGATCGATTGGAGCGAGCAGGTCGTATTCGATAGCAGAAAGGGAAAACTCTACGTTACACAGGGCAATCATGGCGCCGAGCATCTCGATTTCTTCTCCGGACAGCGGCAAGACCTGCCCATAGCCACTTAGTAAGTCACCGGCGACTTCCGGCCAGTAGCTGTCAGTTTTACCCTCGGTAATACTTATCCAGTCGATGCTGTGGCGCTCCAGGAGCACCGCCAGGTCGAAAAGCGGGGGATTTGGGCAGGCGAGTCCAAAATCAATCAGGGAAGTAATTTCATTTCCTTCCCAAAAAGTATTGGAAACATGCAGGTCGCCATGGGTAAAGTAGCGCGGGGCGCTCTTTAAAGGAGTAAGCGTTATTGCTAAGGGTCGCAAAGGCTCCAGCGCTCCCGCTAGGTCGGCTCCATTTTCCTTCAAATAGGTATCAAGTACCGGATGGGTATTTAAGAAGTCTGCTAGGCGCGCCAACGGGTCTCCCAGCATTAGCTCTATCCGGTTTTGATAGGGGCCGGGTTCTAGCGACAGCGGTTTTATTTTTTGACTGGCCAGGCGTAAGCGGGCAGCTACCCTCCCCAGTTCCACCGCCTCTTCACTGGTTTTCGGGGGTAGCCAGGAGCGCAGATCCCGGTAGCGGTCTTGCCCGGGGGCGCCTTGGGAAGCCTCAAAAATCCACTCTCCTAAGCGGAGCACGGTCCCCCTGGGGTTGAAAGAGAAAAAACGCGGGGTAGAAAAGCCGCTTTCTGCCAGCTGATTAACAAAGGAGTGCTTAGCCTCCAGCTCATTTTCGCTGACCAGATGGTGGTGGTAGCGCTTTAAAAATACCTGTTTGCCGCTAGCGGTTTTCAGCAAGCCGGCGGCAGCCATGGGGCGTGAAGAGGGAGAGAGCTTAGCGATTCGCTCCTCGCGAAACTCTGGGATTTCATTTAAAACTTCGGTGGCTTTACAGGCGCTAAGGGGTGGCCACTGGTTATTTACCACTTTTAGCTGTTGTTCCCGGTCCATCTGTGCCTCCTAAATATGCGCACAGGTGAACCAGCTTCCTGCGCCAGCATTACCTGGATCAGGTGTAACGGTCGAAGCGTTTTGCTTCCTCTCAGCTCGAAAGCTCCCGTGCTACCAGAAGCGTACCAGAAGATTGGTGGATTTGGTTTGCGCCCTCAAAATCCGGTAACGTAGTTTCAGTTCAAGGGGCCATTGGCGCAGGGGTAGCGCGCTTCCTTCACACGGAAGAGGTCACTGGTTCGAAACCAGTATGGCCCACCACTAACAGTTATTTCTGCAGGTAAGACTGCATTATCTTAGCTATCTCCACCTGGTCGCCAAGGGCACATATTTCCCGGGCAGAGTGCATTGATAAAATCGGTACCCCCACATCAATAGTGGTGATCCCCAGGCGGGTAGCAGTCATGGGGGCGATAGTTGACCCGCAGGTGACGGCATTGTTGGATACGAAGCATTGGGTTTTAACCCCGCAGCGCCTGGCCGCGTCCTCCCAAATATGCCAGCCCTGCGCATCGGTGGCGTACCGCTGGGAGGCGTTGAGTTTGAGTACCGGTCCGGCTCCCATCATCGGCCGGGTGTCGGGGTCGTGTTTTTCGGGATAGTTGGGGTTTACTGAGTGGGCAACATCTGCTGATAGGCACGAGGACTCCGCCAGCATCCGTTCAAACGCGTCAGGTTTATTTTCAGTGAGGGCGCAGCGGCGTAAAACCTGTTCCAGTAGCGGCCCGGCGACCCCGGTTTCGGTGTGGGAACCGACTTCCTCATGGTCAAAAGCTGCGCTGACCAGAATATTTTCTCCCTGAAAGTCCTTTTCTGCCAGGCTTAATAGGGCTTGAGTGGCGCTGTAAACGGATAGCAGATTATCTTGCCGGGCCGATGCCAGGAACTCGCGGTTAGTTCCTAGCCGTTGGGGTTCGTGAGTATCGAAAGTGTAGAGCTCATGGCTAGAGATCTCACCGGCTCCGTTGAGACCGGCTTGCTCTGCGATTACCTCAAGGATTCGGCGCTGAGAGCTTCCTACGTACCAGAGGGGATGCAAGTGTTGCTGCCGGTCTAATTCCAGTTTGTTGGCTGATTCGCGATCTAGGTGGGGAGCTAGTTGGGGGATAGTCGCGATTGCTCCGGTGCGCACCAGATGGCAACGTCCGGAGCGGTCATAAACGACCCCGGCGATTCCTAGTTCTCGGTTTAACCAAGAGTTAGGGAGCATCCCCCCATAAACTTCTACGTTTAGCTGCCCCCAACCATCGGGGCTGAGGCTATCGGGGGTGGGTTTAAGTTTGAATGCCGGAGAGTCAGTGTGGCTGCCGATGATCCGGAACCCTTTGGGGGAGCCCGCAGGTACGATCCAGGCGATGAGGGCGCCCTTGCGGCGTAAAAAGTAGCGTCCGGGTTTTTGCGGCCAAGGCTGCGAGGGATCGACTGGTTTAAAGCCCTGGGAGCTATATATCTCAGACAGGGTGTGCGCCGTGAAGGCGGCACAGGGGGATGCCGTAATAAAGTCAGTTAAACCTTGGGTGTAGGTTTCCAGATCAAAACTCGTCATAGTTTCATATTAGAGGGAGAGGATTAAAAAGTTCCTGTCCCTTAGCTGCAGATGCTAGCTAAGGGACAGGAAGAACCTTTGGGGCAAGAGTTACCTTAGAGGGATACCGGGTCGGTAGAGATGAAACCGTCGTCCCCGTCATCTTCGCGCACGTGCCGTCCGCGACGGTTCAACGCTTGCCGGGAGTTACCCAAGTCAGCCGGTTCTTCCCCTCCTAAATGGCGAGCATTTCCGGTGCGCTCTTTTACCTGGTTAGCGGGGGCGGCTTTCGGAGACTCTTTGCCCTGAGCCTTCTTAGCCTTAGCCTCAGCAGCTTTTTGTGCCTCGCTTTGCGTCTTTTGCTGTTTCGCAAGTTTTTTGCGCTGCTTCTTAGAGCGCTTAGCTAGTTTTTTGCGGAGTTTTTCTTCCTCTCGTTCTTGACGGCGAGCCGCTTTTTCTTGGCGAAGCCGTTCTTTTTCGGCTGCCCGCTGTTCCTGCGAAGCCGCGAATACTAATGCCTGTAAAAGCTGTACTTGCGAAACCCATTCGGGCAGTTCCAAGGCTTCCCGCAGGTAATAAAGCTGGTGCGCGAGCCGTCCGCGGTCAGCTAATAACAGATCATGAAGGTCTAGGCAGAACTGAACATAGTCACTGACTTCTCCCCAGGGGCGGCGGTCAGCCTTCGAAAAAAGAGGGAGCGCCGCCGGACGCAGCCGAGCTAAAAGCGCCGCCGCTTCCTTCGGTTTTAGCACCAGCGGATCTTTAGTTAGCGCCGTCCATACCTGTGACAAGGGGCCAGTTTCGTCCTCGAATACCTGGAGCGGAATATCTACCAACTGGGTGTCGATGGGGATTTGCCCCATAAGTTCGGGCAGTGGTTCGGAAGCAAAAAGTTGATCCAGGCTATCGCTATCGACCTCAATATCTAGGTTCGCTAACGCTACAACATCGCAGTCGCGCAGGTTACAGGCATCCTCCCCAGAGGAGACGCCGGCTTGGGGTTGTAGCGGAAAACTGGGGGAAAACTTGGAGGTCAGAGAAAACAGGGTAATCCGCGGATTGTGTGCCTGGCAGTAGTAGTCGGTGAGCAGGGAACGTGCCCGCTCCCAGGCGTCAGCATCCCCGCGAGTAACTCCTGTAACTATTTCCGGAACTGTGCTAATCATTTTTCCTCCACAACTAGCTTGTTACTTCTAAATTGTAGTCGAAGATGCTTCCGCCTTGGCGCGTGCGTTCACCGATAGCCGGATTTTAATCCACTGTTAAACCAGTTTTGCCCGGTATCGGCGTGATTGCGTCCTCCCATGAATTCTTTCGAGGGCGTGCCGCCTCATTTTGCACGTTTACTGCCTAAACCAGATATTACTGCCCGGCGTGGCCGCTACCTTCCGGGGCGTGATCCCTGCAGGTAGGCTGCCGGCACCCTAAAAACGAGTCCTTGCCCTAAATAAACAAGGTGGGGTCGATAATCAGTTCAGCGGTCTTTTGCTGCTTGCATCCCGGAGTTACCCGCGCGGGTACCCCGATAGCAGAGCACCCCGCAGGCACATCGCGTACTACTACCGCATTGGCGGCAATCCGAGCATCGGAGCCTACGTGGATCGGGCCGAGAACTTTGGCGCCAGCTCCTACCATTACCCGATCCCCCAGGGTGGGGTGCCGTTTCCCTTTTGACATCGACACCCCACCTAAGGTGACCTGGTGAAACAATACACAGTCGGTACCTATCTTGGTGGTTTCCCCAATTACTACCCCGTTGGCATGGTCAATGAACAGACGCCGCCCCAGGCGAGCCCCGGGGTGAATATCCACCCCGGTATAGCTGCGGGAAATCGAAGAAACTATCCTGGCCAGCAGTTTCAAGTTTTTCTTGAACAGCATATGTGCCAGGCGGTACGCCCAGACTGCGTGCACTCCCGGATAGGTTAGCGCCACTTCTAACTTGTTGCGGGCAGCCGGATCCGAATTGATGGCAGCCGCTAAATCTTCTTTACATAGTTGCACCAAAGTCGGTTCCGGCTTCGCCATTTTTTCTCCTAGTCCATTAGATCTTTGAACAGCGGGGTACTGAGGTAACGCTCGCCAGTATCGGGCAGCAAAGTCACGATACGTTTACCTTTCATATCAGGGCGCTGCGCTAAACGCAACGCTCCCACCAAGGCGGCACCCGCGGAAATCCCCACTAGCAGCCCTTCTTTAGCGGCGGCTTGGCGCGCCATCGCGATTGCGTCCTCAGTTTTTATAGTCAGGATTTCGTTCATTACTGCCGAATCAAGAATCTCAGGCACAAAGTTTGCCCCGATGCCTTGAATCCCGTGCGCCCCGGCCTCTCCCTTGGTGAGTAGGGCGGATTCTGCCGGTTCAATCCCGAAAACCTGGATATCGGGATTTAGTTCCTTTAGCCGCTTGCCTACTCCGGTGACGGTGCCCCCGGTTCCGATCCCGGCCACGAAAGCGTCAACTTTCCCGTGCGCGTCGGCCCAGATTTCTTCGGCAGTGGTTTTATAGTGCGCTTGGGGATTAGCGGGGTTGGTGAACTGAGAAGCCAAAATGGCTCCTTCGCGTTCTGCCACCACTTTCTGGGCGGCGTCCACAGTCCCTTGCATCCCCTCTGCTGCCGGGGTAAGTACCAGCTCGGCTCCAAAGGCGCGCATCAGGGCGCGGCGCTCTTTGGACATAGATTCTGGCATGGTGATCACCACTTTATAGCCGCGGGCGGCGCCTACCATCGCGAGGGCTACCCCGGTATTTCCAGAAGTCGACTCCACCAGGGTGCCGCCGGGCTTTAACTTTCCAGATGCTTCGGCGGCGTTCACCATCGCTAAGGCCACCCGGTCTTTAACCGAGGAGGCGGGGTTAAATGATTCGACTTTGGCTACTACTTCGCCGTCAAAATCTGCCGGCAGCAGGTGATTGATTTTTACTAGGGGAGTGCGGCCTACTAATTCAGTTACGTCTTTTGCGATATTCATGCTTTTCCTTCAAATTATTTTAAGTGAAAATGCTGGGTATCCAGCTTTAAAGATCTGGGGTCGGGGCGGAAAATAACCTACTGCCCCGTGGGACAACCCGCGCCTGGGCGGTCGGCGGGATGCCCCTAGCGACATACGCGACAGCGGGAGGAAACGGGAAAACGCATTTGCCTCTCCAATCTGGCGTGAAAACTCGGTCACTTCAAGTTCTAACATCTTAACTCTTTGCGGCGCAACTTTTATGCGCTCAGTAAAACTTGGGGATGGCTGTTAGTCGCCAGTTTTCTTGTTCCGGGGGCGCAAGTAGGCGCGGGAAGCTGCGTGCAAGCTGATTTGTTAGTCGGTCGAGCAGAGGTAAATAAAAAGGTCTAATAAACGAACTTGTCTGGGTGGCATTTACTCCCGCACTTCTCGGGTGATATCGGGCGCGGTCTCTACGTTGATTTCCCTGCCACTAATACTCGACAGATAGCTTTCGATCTGCGATTGGCTAGTTTCCAGCGGGGCAGCGAATCGCAAAGTGGCTTCTTCGGCAAAGTCTCGATCTAGGATCTGGTAACCGTTTTGGGTAAGTTTTGCCTCGATTTTTCCGGCTTCACTGATCGGTAGCTGCAGCTGGTAGGAAGGCTGGGTAACAATCCGCACCGTTTGGGCGTCCTTTAACACTTGCTGTACCGCGCCGGAATAGGCGCGCACTAACCCGCCCGTACCCAGTTTTGTACCCCCGAAATAGCGGGTAACTACGCAGGTCAGATTAGTTAATCCCGATTCGGTTAACACGTTTAGCATCGGGCCTCCGGCAGTGCCTGCCGGCTCCCCATCGTCGCTACTGCGGGCGGTATCTGGTCCGGAGTCTTGGTGAATAATAAAAGCAGTGCAGTGGTGGCGAGCATCGGGGAACTCACTGCGAATCTGCGCGATAAACGCGCGGGCGTCCTCTTCACTATCGGTGCGCGCTAAGGAGGCAATGAAACGGGAACGTTTAATCTCGATTTCGCTGCGGGCAGGGGCGTAGATAGTGCGCATAGCTCGATCCTATCTACTAGCCAGGCGGGGGAGGGGGAGGTTTGAGGTTTTGGGGCAAGTGCGTCCCAAGTGCGTCCTCGGAAAAAATTGCTTTGGGAGTCCCGTTTTCCCGAAATAGCGTGCTCGCGAGACAAATCACATGGTTGAAACTGGAATCTTTCCGCTATAAATGGCACAGTTATATAGGTTATTTTTCTATTTGTATTAGTTAGAGGAGTCCGTGATGGCAGTACCAAAGCGCAAAATGTCTCGTGCGAATACTCGCACCCGGCGGTCTGCTTGGAAAGCCAAGGCACCCCAGCTTACTTCGGTCAAGGGCAATGATGGACGTTCCTATGTGGCACCTCGTCACCTGGCCAAAGCGGTAAAGCTGGGGCTGTACAGCCCGGCAGACGATTTCGAGTAAAGCTCGAAGTTAAGAAAAAGCCCCTAGCAGTTTCCTGCTAGGGGCTTTCCTTTATGGTTTTTCTTGTTTGCTTCCCGAATGAAGGATCCCCCGGAGGATACCGAGGGATCCTTCTGTCATTCACTTTTCTTAGCGCAGGGAAGTACCTTTCTTTAGGAAGATAGTAGTGAGATAACCTGCGACCACCGTGAGCACACCGGTGCCGAGCAGCCACCAGATTGGAACTGCTGGCGGCTCCACAGGATTAGACTCACTGGGGTCAATCGGTCCAATTATAATGAAGAAAACTCCATCCCAATCCAGAGAAATGAATGGGGCATCGGGGGCGAAAAATACCAGTTGCCCAGGGAGAAGCATCAGCAGGAAGCCGATAAATTGCATTCCCACATAGGTCAGTACCGCCACTAATATCGGGCCGCCAATTTTTCCGAAACGATCCAGGAAAGGTTTGCCGTTTCCGGCGGTAACTATGAACTGGTAGAAGAAAACACTGGAAATCGAGGATAGTAACAGAGTCATAAGAACTAGAAACGCTACTTGCCAGGTCTCTTTGGTTGTAAAGAAGGATTTTAGAGCGGCGCCAGTGGTATCTTCTAAAAATATAGACGTGAATAGAAGTAGTCCTCCGCCAAAAAACACTAGCGCGAAAAAGAAGAGCGCTAAGAGATTAAAAAGGCTTTTTGCCCAAAATAGCTCGGTCGGACGCGCCGGGATTGACATGGTGAAATACCCAGTTTTGCCGTACATGGAACGGTAATAGTGAACCAGAAGGATTATCGAATACACCAGGTAGGCAGCTAGCATTCCTAAGAATGCCAATAAGAATATGGTAGCCCCTGCGGCTACGGAGTTACGTAAAATTGAGACGGCTATCGCGCTCAAGATTGCGGTCAGCAAGGTAAAACCGATGGTAATACCTAGCGGTTTACGCAGTGCCAGGAAATCGTGTTTCATTATTTTAGTAATCATCGGTACATCCCCCTAAATAGTCCGTCCAGACTGGTTTGATAGGTGCTGCGGAGTTGGTCTGCATCTCCGGTTAAAAATACTTGTCCTGCCGACATGAAGACGGCAGTAGAGACTACGGGCTCGACATCGCTGATCAGGTGGGTAGATAGCAGCATCACTGCCTGGGGATTGAAGCGGGAAATAACTGCCCGCAAGATGACGTCCCGGGCCGCCGGATCTACCCCGCTAATGGGCTCATCCAGCAGATAGACGCGCGCATTTCGCGACATGATCAGCGCTACTTGGAGTTTTTCGCGCATCCCTTTGGACATTGCCGATAGCTTTCGATCGGCCGGAAGACGGAAAAAATCTACCATTTCGTAGGCTTTCGCCGAATCGAAATCGGTGAAGAAATCCTGGTATTGGCGGATTGCCGAGCGCGGAGTGAGGCTATCAGCCAGCAAAGAACTGTCGGGTAGGTAGGAGGTGAAAGCTTTGGTTTCTGCTCCGGGAGTTTTCCCGAAAAGCCGAACCTCGCCCTCGTAATCTTGCATCACCCCCGCCAAGATTTTCATTAAGGTCGTTTTTCCGCACCCGTTTGGCCCCATGAGGCCGACTATGCCCCCGCTTGGCAAAGTTAGGTTGGCGTTGGCCAGCCCGATCTGGGAGCCGTAAAACTTCGACACTCCCTTTATTTCGATAGCGGGCACAGCCTGCTGGGGAGCGGCGCTGGCGGTTGAAGGGCTCGCCATTGCCAGCTGCTCGGGGTTTCCGCCTTGGGGTGAAGACGGAGGGGGTGGGAACTGGTTTAACTGGTTGTCAGTCATGAGATTCTCCCTGCTTCCATTGTTTTTCTACTAAGTCGAGTGTTTGGGGTAGGGTAGCCCCAGCTTTTTTCATGGTGGCGGCGAACTTGTCGGTGTGCTCCCGGAATACTTTCTGGCGAGTCAGCCAGATCTTGTCCTGATCTTGGGTGACAAACCGTCCCGCAGTACGTTCTGATACCGCCAGTCCTTCGCGTTCTAGTTCGGATAGGGCGCGCTGCACCGTATTCGGATTGGCGCCCACCATTTGCGCCAGGTCGCGCACACTGGGAATCTTGCTTCCCGGTGGCCAGCTTCCGGTGGTGATGCGGCGAGAAAATTCGTCGCGCAGCTGGCTCCAGATCGGAATCGCTGAGTTTAGCTCCATGTCCCCTCCTTTCAATCCTTTCGGTTACTGTATCAATGTAGTAATACAGTAACTCCGTTGAGGTGGCTGTGTCAAGCGGTTAATACAGATTTCTTTTGTGGTCTCTAGGTGCCGGACACCATAGTCGCCATACCTGGAGTTCAAGCAGGGGCATTGGTTTTTCCTCCTGCCTAAGGGTAGGGAGTTTTCTCCCGTTTAGTAACCCCGTTCTGGTCGTTTTTTAGAGGCGGGAAAACGAGTTAGTTCCACACGGATTGGGCAAGAAAAGCGCGGGGAAGAGGTTTTATTCGAGTGGGTGCGGTGGGCATAAAGTTTGGGAAATACGCAAGTATTTTCCGAACTTTGGGCGGGAGGAAAAACCTCTTTTCCGCGCGTACAGGCAGACTATGCAGCTAAAGACCATGCTAGAAAGCAAAAATCCCGCGACATATGAGGACACATGTCGCGGGACATCACTAAGTCGGGGCGACAGGATTTGAACCTGCGACCCCCTGCTCCCAAAGCAGGTGCGCTACCAAACTGCGCCACGCCCCGTCAGTTTTCAGTTCAGACCTCTAATAGGTTACACTGTTTCTCGCGGCTTCCGTTAACTCGAAGCGAAAGCCAGTTGCGAGTGTAGCTCAATGGTAGAGCCCCAGCCTTCCAAGCTGGTCATGCGGGTTCGATTCCCGTCACTCGCTCCACTTAGACGTCGGATTTGATAAGTACCCTTTTGCGTTAGCGAGTATCGCTTAGGGGGGTGTGAAAAATCGCTTGCGTTAGCGGGTTTGGGTTTTGCGTTACCTAGTATCTTGTTTTCCCTGTTCGAATAGGGTTTTGGGGTTTAACTCGCTAACGGATGATAGGTGGCGTTAGCTGTAGTGCTTGTGATGGTGGTTCTATTTCTATTTTTCGGTTGGATCTATTTTTCTCGCCCGTGTTTGGCTTTTAGTTAAGTTCTACTCTGTTGTATACGTAAGTGGCGGTGAAAAGTAGCGCAATGATTAGCAGTAGGCTGCTGGTGATTGGCCAGACCCAAGGTGCCTCGAGTGTGTCTTGAGCGAGGTTGTTGATTATGGGGGCGAGGCCAAGGGGAGTTTTGTTGCCCTCCTGGATAAATATCGCTGACATCGT
The DNA here is from genome assembly GCF_943169825.2 of Varibaculum prostatecancerukia. Classification (NCBI taxonomy): domain Bacteria; kingdom Bacillati; phylum Actinomycetota; class Actinomycetes; order Actinomycetales; family Actinomycetaceae; genus Varibaculum; species Varibaculum prostatecancerukia. The sequence goes on along the minus strand of NZ_OW968402.1, from coordinate 1,326,074 downwards.
TATTAGTAGGTAGGCTCCGAATCCGGCCGCAAGGGGCATGCCGATGCCTGGTTTAAAAGTGGCTGCGACCGTTTGTATTGCGTGAATGAGAATGATTTGTAGCGCCCATACCAAACTAGCCAATATGATCGGGGCGGGATTAGCGCCTGGGAATAACAGTGATGTTCCGGCCCAAGCCAGGGTAGCGCTGAAGACGGCAAGGAATAGGGTAGATAGCCAGCTGCTGATAGCAAAGCTGATGAGGTAGTGTGAGCGCTGCACGCTACCAGGGAAAATAAAGGGAATGTCACCATTGCCGGTAAGCACGCTGCAACGAAAAGAGTTCATTGCAACAAGGATTACGGTAAGAATTTGGATAAGGTTCTTTATCCATCCCGCGTAGGCTTGCTGCCAGGAAGGTTCTGGTAGCGACTCTATTAGCGTGGTTACTTCCGATCCGGCCAGAAATCTGATGATTCGCGGCGTGTATTGGGTAAACAATCCTTGGGTGAGAGCAAGGATAACGAATACCCCGCCTATAATCCATGTCCCATAGGAGCGTAGGAGCCAGACAGCTTGATAGCGCCAGATCAATCTGAAACTCGAGGTATTCACGATTTTTTACCGCCGTCCTTAGTTAGTTTGGTGAAAAGTTCATCTAAGCCGCTAAAGGTGGGGTGAATCTTTGCGGCAGAGTCGAGGCTGTAGATAGCCTTAGCCGCGGCGGTGGCAATGTCTGAACGCACTGTGACATCTAGCGTAACGTGTTTTGTTTGCTGACTGACTAGCTCGCCTAACTGTCCTTGAGCTAGCAGGCTACCGCGATGCAAGATCCCCACGTGGGTAGAGACTTTAGCGACATCGCTGAGGATGTGGGAGGAAAATACTATCGTTACCTGCCCGGTTAACTCGCGTAGTAGCCCCAGAACATCTGCTCGCCCAATCGGGTCAAGAGCGCTGGTTGGTTCGTCTATCAGTAGTAGTTTCGGGGCAGTAACGAGTGCTGCTGCTATTCCCATCCGTTGCTTCATGCCTCTAGAAAAGGAGCCGATTCTTCCGGGGGCTTTGTCAAGGTTCACCAGATTGAGTAGTTCGTCGCTTCTTTCGGCTGCAAGGTCTGGGGAGATTCCACCAAGGCGGGCGAGAGTGATGAGCGCGTCCTTGGCTCTAAGCCAGGGGCTAATCTGGGGGACATCAGTCAGGTAAGACACGCCTGGGATCGGTTTGACCGGAAGTTTGCCTCGACTAACTCCCAGCACGGTGGCGCTACCACTACTGGCTCCGGCCAGTCCTGCAAGGATCCTCATGGTGGTGGTTTTACCAGCCCCGTTCGCTCCCACAAACCCATAACAGGAGCCGGTAGGAACTCGAAGGTTTATGTTGTTTAGTACTTGGTGCTTACCGAAGGTTTTGGACAAATCTTTAGTAGAGACTGCTAAATTCATGTTCATTCCTTCGGATACAGCTTGCTTACCACTGAACTCGCATCAACCTGGTGATGTTTGGCTGTAGCCTTCTGTTCGTATTCGCGCTGCACCTTAAGCTGTCTTTGTTCGTGAAAGTACATAACCAAAAAGACGATTGGCCCAATCGCTTGGCCAAAGATGATAACCAAGAGCCACACTAGGCGATTTAAGCCGGCAATGTGAGCTCGCTTATCGCGCAGTAAGCAAATCAAAGACCAGACCACCGCTACCAGTTGCACTCCTATAAGGATGCAAACCCCTATCAATGCTGGGGTTGGCAAATACAACAGTTTATCTATAGGGTTCATTACTTGTCTCCTGAATTATGCAGCCGGGATTTTACCCTGGCTAACGCGGTTTTTACATAAGCGAGTTGGCAAGCGCCAGCAACGAGGGGCCATAAAGCAACAATGGACACCATCGACCGGCGGCTAATTTCCTGCTTGTCACCAGCCCGGCGCATTGCTGCAAGCCAGGCTATGGACATGGCTTCAACACCCATCAAATCAGCGTAATTGGCCAAACGTACGGCATCTTCGGATTCTGGGTCATCGCGTCGAAAGATCTGTGGCGCTAGTGCTGCAACAGTCGTTAAAACCACTGGAGCTAGCGCAGCCTGCTTGCCGGTAATAAATCTTTCAGAGCCTCCGCGTGTTGAGCGCTGGACGAGAACCTGCTCCTTGCTACTGAGCAGTACCGCCAAGAACCCAACCCCAATCCCACCGGAAATAGTGGTGAGCTTAATGCCGCGCTTTAGACGTGTGGGGACGTAGCTGGCTAAGTCCGGTAGAGAATCATCGGGTCGAATTAGCCCTAAACGCACACCAACAGCACCCAGATTAACGTCCCAACCCAGTCCGTATTTTCGAGGAATGAACAAACGCGGATTCTCTGGTTCAAAACCATCCAGCACAGCATCAGAGCGCCCCAACCACAGCCCGGAAACAGGTATCCCCAAAACTCGCGCCTGCCCTTCTATGTCCTTACCGAACCACTTCATTACCGTATTCCTTTCTGCGTTGTTCGCTTCACAGCACAATCAAGCGCCTCCCACTCGCGGCGCATCTGCAATAAGCGATTCTTCCCAGATTTTGCGAGCTTATAAATCTTCCTCGGCGGCCCTACCGGAGACTCCTCCCAAGCCGTAACTACCAACCCTGATTTACGTAGACGCGCAAGCAGCGGATATAACGTACCCGTCGAAATCTCCAACCCCGCTTCCTCACTAAAACGCTCTACAAGCTGCCCCCCATAAGAAGGACGAGACGAAAGCAATCCAAGGACAATCAGTTCAACAGCGCCCTTGCGCAACTGTGACTCAGACACAACCCCCTCCTTGCTTAACCATGTTCCTTGTATAACATACTACCGTCTGTCTAAAAGTCTAGCAACTACTTTTTCGCTAGGACGTCAGGTCTAATAAGTGCCCTTTTGCGTTACCCAGTATCTTGTTTTCTCTGTTGAACACAATGGCGTTTGAAATATTTCTCTGAATGTGGAGGGTTCTACCTAATTCATCCTAGTGTTCATGTACACTATAAACACTAGGAGGTGTTCGTGGATATCATCGTTACTAATGCAAGTTCTGATCCGATTTACGCTCAGATTAAGAATCAGCTCAAGGCGGCAATAATCAACGATCAGGTAGCGCCCGGCGACAAGCTGCCGTCGATCCGGCGTTTGGCATCACAGCTTCGCGTGTCGGTGATTACTACCAAGCGCGCCTATGACGAGCTAGAGCTAGAGGGTTTCATTGATTCCGTACAGGGGCGAGGTAGCTTTGTTGCTTCTAAAAACACTGAATTGCTCAAGGAAGAGCAGCGTAAAAAAGTCGAAGACTATTTGAAATCCGCCCTCGCCTCGGCTCGGGTTGCTGGCTTGTCTGTTTCTGATCTGAAAGAGCTGATTGATTTATTAGGAGGATCCGATGAATGTGATTGAAATCAACGGACTAGTGAAAAAGTATCCAGGTTTCACGCTCGGTCCGCTTAACCTTGAAGTTCCCCAGGGGGCAATTGTGGGTTTCGTGGGCGAGAACGGTGCTGGTAAATCCACAACGCTGCGTTTGATTTTAGGTCTTGCTCACCCCGAAGCCGGGACAATAAACCTTTTGGGGCAGCCTGCCGGTGCAGATCACCCACAAGCGCATGAACGAGTCGGGGTAGTATTTGACGATATTAGCCTGCCAGATAGTTTTACTGTTAAGAATGCTGGCGAGTTCGGCAAGCGCCTGTACAAGAGTTGGGATGGGCAAACATACGCTAGTTACCTGCAGCGTTTTCATCTTACTTCGTCTAAGCGAGTAGGTGAGCTCTCTCGAGGTATGCGGATGAAGCTGGGGCTAGCGATGGCGCTTTCCCATGCAGCGGATTTGCTGATTTTTGATGAGGCTACCAGTGGTTTGGATCCGGTGATTCGTGATGAGGTGCTTGATATTATGCTTGAATTTATCGAAGATCCGACCCACTCGATTCTGTTTTCGTCTCACATCGTTTCCGATATTGAAAAAGCCGCTGACTACGTGGCTTTCATCCGTGAGGGCAAGTTGAAGTTCATGGAACAAAAAGATGAACTCTTAGATTCTTGGCGAATCGTAGCGTTGACCAATGAGCAGGCAAACCAGCTTGATTCCAAGCAAGTATTAGGGCGTCGCCGTCATGATTTTGGTCAAGAAGTAATCGTCCGCACCGGGGCAGTTCCTGCTGGTGTGCAAGCTGGTAGACCGACGATTGAGGACATCATGGTCTACACGATTAAAGGAGAAGATCAGTGAGAGCTGCATTTTATAAAGACCTTATTGCCAATCGTACATATATAGCTGTTTTAGGTTTGGTGCTCGTTGCGATCAGCGCTGTGGGGATTTATGCAAACCAGTTGATTATCTTTCCGTTTATTTTTGGCATGATTGGGATGCTTTATTTTACGGCCACCTTTGCTCGTGATGCTGAATCCAAGGTGCACCGAACGATTCTTGCCGGACCTATCAGTAGAAACGAGCTCGTTAATCTAAATTTTCTGATTACACTCGCTCTTGGGGTAGTGGCTTTCGCGGTTACAGGTGTTCTTGCCTATTTAATGGTTGAGACCCCTTGGGAAAATACTGTTTTGGTGGCCAGTTTCGCCTTTGCGGTCACTCTGCTGTTGACCATTGTTCAGCTACCGCTGTTTTACAAATTTGGTCCGGAAAAAGCCAAGCTTTTTCTGGTCGCGGTATTCATCGTGGTATTCGCCGGATCATCCTTTATTGGTTCCAACAAACAAGCAATCTTCGAATGGGTAGCAAAAGCCTTAACCCTACCCCCACTCACAAACGCAGGAATACTACTGACCGTGACAATCGTCCTGACCGCAGTATCCCTATGGATAAGTCGAAAGATCATGGCAGGTAAAGAATTCTAAGTTATTAGAGACCAATTTTGCATCCAATGTTGACACCCTGCGTTCATTTCAAAGCCCCACCGTGATTTCTTTCCCGGTTCCAAAGATGAACCGGATCTGGTTTACGCCAATGATGGCGTAATCGATCAGGGCGTTCCATTGACAGGCCTGGAAATATTCGATGGGTTTGCCGGCTAGCTGGGATTGATTGGCGGGTAATCCAACGTTTTAACATTCGCGACTAGATGCCTGTAGGTTGCTTGTGATATCCTGATATTAATCGTTCAGCCCGCCTCGACTCCGGTCGGGAGTGGGCTGGATCTCTTTCTAATGCTTCTTAAGAGTAGGTGCATTGACCAAGCAGGTGAAACCAGCCGCAACCATTGAACAACATGTTGACTTGTTGCGCTCTCGCGGCATGAAAGTTGATGTCGCGTTGGCTCACCAATGGTTAGCCAACGTTAGTTACTATCGCCTGTCGGCTTATTGGTATCCAGCGCGCATCATGGAATCTAACGGGCGTCGTCGCGACAATTTTCTTCCCGGAACTACGTTTAAGGCTGCTGTTGATTTATACGAGGCAGATAGGAAGCTACGCACGCTTGTACATGACGGGATGGAACGTGTCGAGATAACGATGCGTACTCGTATAGGTGAAGCCTTGTGTATAGACGACCCCCTGGGCTATGCCGACCCTGATCATTTCAGGCCATCGTTCGACCATCAAAAATGGATGTCCACAGCTCATAGACGGATTTCTAGAGCTGGGCGAAACAATGAAGCCATCAAGCACTACCGGGACGAGTATGACGGGAAATATCCGTTCTGGGTGCTAGCAGAGGTACTCGATTTTGCTGATGTCTCCCTCCTCTTTGAAGGGTTACCGGCCAAGAAGCAACTTGAAATATCTGAAGGATTGAACATCAAGATCAATCTTGATGAGTTATCGAAGAATCAGCAGCGCAAAGCTATAACACAGCCCCCCTTGGTGCGGTGGATGGAACAATTAACTGTCATCCGTAATATTTGCGCCCATCATGGGCGATTATGGAACAAGTCTTTTGCCCCGGCACCCACCGCAGCGTTGCGTACCCAACCTGAATTCGCGCTACTCCCTGAAGGTCAAAGCCAGCAGGTTTTCGGCGCATTAACGGTGATGGCGTATTTACTTCGGGTCACCTCTCCCGGGACTTCCTGGCCCGACAAAGTCACACGGCACATCAAAAACTCGTTCCTGCCCAACCCACTGGTACGACCGGAAAGCCTAGGTATACCATCAACCTGGTTTCACTCGCTTTAGCCTTTACGCTAATAAACGCACTCGTACCCATCAGCGTCACATCCCTAGCGCTGGGACAGCTAATAGCGGCGAGATCCACCCGTGATGGTCTAAAGAGCCAGCACGATTCGCTGAATTGGCTCGGAAACTACAAAACTCCGCTCAATAGAGATGCTTACGCACACGTATTGGTTATCAAATCCGACGTTTAAGTCTCCACTTAGACGTCGGATTTGATAAGTACCCTTTTGTGTTAGCGAGTATCGCTTAGGGGGGTGAAAAATCGCTTGCGTTAGCGGGTTTGGGTTTTGCGTCACCCAGTATCGTGTTTTCCCTGTTCGGGTAGGGTTTTAGGGTTTAACTCGTTAACGGAGATGAAAAATGCGCCTCTCTGACTCGCAAATAACGCTGTTCTAGCGGTGTCGGTATGAGTTCTTTTTTAGCTCACCCTCAAGGCCAATCTTCAAACCAAAAGACGAATCAGCCATGAGCGTTTACCTTTCTTTCCGGTAACGACAGTTATGGGATAATCAGTGAACGAACACGTAAAAGGGGAAAGGGCGAATATGGGAAAGAGTAATGCGCGAGTGCGTAACCGGTTGATGTTGGTAGCCGTTGGGCTATTAATTGCAGCTATCTGTTTTGCTGTTTTCGGGTTCACGCACGTGATTTCTCCGGTCACCGCTATCGGAAATACTGCTGGTTTTCTGGTAACTAGCCTGGTCGTAGGTTTTTTCGCGCTGCGTAAATGAACGATGCCCAAAAAGTAGTGTTCTTGCACGGGTTGGGTGAAACCCGTGATGTTTGGAACCCGGTAATAAAACAACTGCCACAAACCGAGTGCATGTCTTTAGACGTTTTGAGAATGAAACCGCCGCTGGCTTGCTGGTCGCTTGAAGACGTATGTACCCGGATTGCTGACTCGCTAACCGAGCCAGTTCACTTGGTCGGGGTATCGTTGGGTGCAGTGATTGCTTTAAATATCGCGGTCACCCATCCAGATAAGGTGTCTTCACTGTTTGTTTCAGCTCCGCAAGCTAAACTCCCAAAAATGTTGATGAGTCTGCAAAAGACACTAATGCGAGTTTTACCAACAAAATGGGTCTGTCCGCCCCAGCTTAGCAAACCTGAGCTGCTGGGAGTGCTTGATAGTTTGAAAGATTTAGACCTCACTTCGCAGCTACCGGCTTTATCCATGCCCGTAACTGTGGTTTGCGGTAGTAAAGATAAAGCAAACCTTTCTGCAGCTCGCAAAATCTCAAGACTTATCCCCACGGCTCGCCTAGAGCTTATCCAAGGTGCAGGCCACCAGTGGCACGCCACCCATCCTCAGCTATTCGCCTGTTATCTCACGAAACATTTAGCCACTAAACCCCGGCAGGAATAATATCGTCAATAAACCAGATGCGTTTCGGTACGGCTCTGCCGGTTTCGATGTGCCAGCAGTCCACCAGATCTATTGGATCACCCATGGTGTTTCCTTTCTATTGGATCCTCGTATTGAGGGGTGATCTGTTTATCTCGGTTATTCTTGAGGGTAGGTGCGTGTGAACGAGGGGCGTGGTTGTGATGGCGCGTGGTAAAGCGGTAGAGCTTTTTCTGGTCGATGGAACCCCAGGTGGTATGGCTACTGCGGGGATAGCGGATTGGACGGGCATCCTCACCTCTGCACGCCGCGATCAACTTTCCCAGCTTTATAAGCGAGAGGAAGTCAATAGTGGAAGATTTCGTCGGCTTCTTTCTTCACGTTGATGTTCGTCGAAGAGGTAAGCCAGAAGTCGAGATGGAGGTTTCCTCTTCGTCCATACGCAATAGGGTGGGCTCAGTCTTCATATAGGCTGCGGATTCCTGGGAGAAGCCTGTGTACTGTGAAGAGTGATAGCTAGTTCATTGGCGGTGCCGTATTTGACGTAGTCGTACCAGTTGTTTGGGAAGCTCTGGATATAGTGGATCTTCTTGTATTTATTGGAAAATCGCAGGAAATAGAGGGAGAGGCCGAAAAGGGTCTGCTCTTAGCTGGATGCCTTGCGATTTTGGGAAATATTTTATGAGTATTGATGATTTCTCTTGTTCACGGGTTCGTTAGGCGTTTTCGCGAGGCAAGAGCGCTATCTCTAAACCAGCGAGTACGACTTCTATGATGATTTCAAAGTATTCCTGACTCATGCGGTCTTCATTTTTCGGGTTGGCTAGCGGAATTAAGTAGCCCTGGATGATATCAGCCAGCGTTGTGGAGCAGGCCGCTAGGGGCTGAAGTTGGGTAATCATTTGGCCTAGGTCGTGGCGCTGTTCCTGCTTGGTTGGGCTGCGCAAGTTGCGAGCAGTAATGCTCCACAGCATCGTGTTGATGATAATTGAGTATGCGATGTGAATGTACTTGCTAAAACCAGCGTCCCGTAGTTTTTCGTAAGCCACCTCCAAGATTGGTATAAACGCGGCGTCCATATGTCCATACATCAGTTTGTCGGTGACTCCGGGGAATTCAAGAAAGACGGGCCTGACATTTTCTGCTAGGGAGATGAACCAATCTTTCCATTCCAGCTGCTCGTCCGGTAGTTCGATGGTGCTAGTGATCTCGCCTATTACAGAAGCGGTAATGGCGTCACGGTTTTGGTAATGGTGGTAAATGACAGAGGGAACTACTCCCAGACGCTGCGCAAGGTCACGAATCGACCATTTTTCTAGACCGCACTCTCGGGTCAGTTCCATTGCGGTGTACATGATCTTTTCCTGCGTCAGCCAGGCGCGTCTACCCGTGTTTACCCGCTTGTCTTTATTTCCCACGAAAACAGCATACCCTCAACCTCGACAATACTAGAACATTGTTCTAGTATTGTTTCAGCTTGATCGGTAGCTCACTTTGGAAAGGATGTTTTAATGTGCGCCACTAATGAACGAAACGAGAAAGTCGAATCAAAAATAACGGGACTGTTTCCCCTGTTTTTGACGGTTTTACTGGCATATATGGGGCAGATGATTCTTAATCCAATTCTGGCTCCGCTATCGCGCGAAATCGGGTTGAAGGAATGGCATATTGGTGCCACCATTTCGTTAGCTGCCATAATGTTTTCTCTTACCTCCACCAGGTGGGGACGGGTCTCATTGCGATGGGGATCTCGGCGTATCTTGCTTATTGGCATGCTTGCCGGAATCCTGACTCTAGGCGGATTCGCTATGGTGGTGTGGCTAGGATTTAAGGGTCTGCTCACTGGCATAGCGTTGATCATAGGAGTAGTCATAACTAGGGGCGTGCTGTACGGCGGTGCCATCGCATCAGTTTCCCCAGCCGCGCAAACCTACGTTGTGACTCATACTTACAATGAGACGCAACGGGTAAAAGGTCTGGGAGTCTTGGGCGCTGCACAAGGATTCTCGTCTATTCTTGGAGCCTTATTGGGTGGCAGCCTTGCAGCTATAGGAGGTTTCATGATGCCCTTGCTGGTGATGCCTCTGGTCATGCTTTTGGGCGTTGTCGTTTTGCTGTTAACATTCAAACCCACAGGTGGCGAAGAAAAAGTCGCTCAACCGGCAAAAGTTTCCTATTTTGATTCAAGAGTATTCGTGTTCCTGGCTTGCGGTTTCCTAATGTTTACTGCTTTTTCTACCGTGGCTACACTTTTCGGCTTTTTACTGCAGGATGTTTTGAAGCTAGCGGCCGGCGCAACAGCAGGGCTCACCGCTTTGTGCATGTCAATAATGGGTGTGGTGATGATACTGGCGCAGGCCTTGGTGGCTCCAAGGTTAAACTGGGGTGCTAAAAAACTCTTTAGAAGAGGATTAATAATCGTTCTTCTCGGGTTACTACTCTTGGTTTATCCACTAAATCTTGGACTGTTCATCGTGGCCAGCATCTTGACAGGCTTTGGTCTAGGACTGGCGATGCCTGGCTACAACACGGCGCCTACTTTGCAAATGAAGCCCGAAGAGCAAGGTGGGCTGGCCGGGTTGATTAATGCTAACAATGGTGCAGCCTATGTAGTGGCACCGATAGCCTCCACTGCACTTTACGGACTCTCTCCGTGGCTACCAATGACATGTTGCACAGTCCTGATAGCTGCGGCAATTTTGCTGAGTTTTTACCATCCCGAGTTCCGCAAATAATCTCTTTATGATTAGAAGCAAAAACCATAAAAATTCCTGCTAAAGCGGTGTTGACTTCAGCAGAACTATGATGTCTAGTCGCTACGAGATTCAAACAAACTCAAACGTCTCAAAAACCCCATGCAAACACGGGGTCATTCAGCTCAATCGCTTGTAATGGTGTGTATATTCTTCTTGGTAATGACCCTGAAGCTATTGAGAACACGTGGTGCTATATAGGCAAGACAGAAAACTTTGTAGAGCGCTTGCGCGATCATGACAAAAAGAAGCCGCAGTGGGAAAAGGTCGTTATTATTGCTAGCTTGCAACGCTCTTTTAACGAGGGACATTGGGGTTATTTAGAAGCCCGTCTGGTGGAAATCGCTAAGAATGCTGAGCGCTGTTCTATGCCTGATAACAAGCAAACCCCTCGGGTTAGGAAGCTTTCTGAAGCGCAACGAGCATCAGCCGAGTCATTCTTAGATAATATGAAGCTGATTTTGCCGATCCTGGGAGTCAACGTTTTGCGTTCCCCAGAAAATACTGTGCAACCGGCTACCGCTCAGATAGCTTCTTCACCGGTTTTCCATCTGCGCAGACGTAGAGATGGTCTGAATGCCTCGATGCAGCTGATTGATGGCGAGTTTTTCCTCCTCAAGGGATCCATCGTGGTTGCTAGCTGGGAAACCAGTAAAGCCAGAAGCCGGGCAACGGTTAACTCCTATACGGCTATCGCTAGTCGTCACCAAAAGTTAGTTAGTGATGGGTCAATCCGCATAGAAAATAAGCGCGGCGTGGTCACCCGGGATATTGCTTTTACTTCTCCTTCTGCGACGGTTGCCATAGTGTTAGCTACTTCTGCCATTGCTAGAGCGGGTTAGGCTCGTGCGAAAATAGCTGTATGACTAAAATCGGAGCTTCGCATTTGCCTGTGTTAGGTGTAGGTCCGATATATGTTTCGGGTATTTTTACCGTCACGATTGCAGCGAGTCTTGTCCATTTTTTAGGCTGGATCGCAAACGGAACTATCGGAAATAGTTGGGTGCATAACCTCATGATTGCGGCGGGTCTGGTGGTGATGGTAGTTGCAGTAATCGTGTGGGTTTCAGCTGTTTTTGGCTCTCACATGGTCGAAAGCGTTAAAACTGGTCAGCTTATGACTAGCGGGATATACGCTTGGGTTAGGCATCCCATATATTCTTCCTTCCTGCTATTAAACTGCGGTCTGCTGCTCATACAAGTGAACTGGTGGCTACTAACCCTCCCGTTCATCTATTGGGTGGCGTTGACTGTTTTGATGAAACACACTGAAGAACGCTGGCTTGAAAATGAATTCGGGGATGAATACATCCAATACGCTGCCCGCGTTAATCGGATTTTTCCTTGGCCGCCCCAACGCCTCAACAAACCCCGAGAGTCATAAACTGATCCACTAGCGGGTGTTGCGGCGCAAGCGGCAAACAATGCTGCCGGCGGCCCCTAGCAAGCAAGCTAGAAGCGCGATTTGGCCAACCAAAGTCCCGGTCTGAGGCAAAGTGGAGATCTGGGTTACCTGAGTAGGCTCAGTTTTCTTCACTGGAGCAATTTTAGGGACTGGCTGCACAGTGGGGTGCTTACCAGAATGCTCTGTGGGCTTAACGGAAGGCTGGTTTCCAGGTTGGTTATCAGCGCATATGCGGATTTCCTGGTCGGTCATATTCCGCGATTGACTCTCAGTTTTTTCCTTCGCGTTTGCAGTATCTAAAACCCATTTATGTTTATTGCTATCCCATTTATGAGGGGTAGTGGTGATGGTCCTACTTTGGGATACCTTTCGATCGGCACAATTTTTAGCCCCCGGGTGATTGTTATCAGCCCACTTAGAAGTATCAACTTTAGCTTCCGGTTGCTCTGGGCGAGCATTAACATTAAGAATTCCTGCGGTAAATTCTAGTGAATATGCTCCGGCTACTGCGTCTTTAAGTTTTAAAGTTCCTTGCTTAATCGCAACCTTTCCCGCCGGGGTCTCTGCCCCGTAGTCAGCTCTGAGAGCACCGGTGAGTAAATCTTTGCTATGAGCCGCATCCACCTGGTAATCCAAGACTGGCAGTGGTTCGCCTTGCCATATCTGTGCCGGAGTTGCCGTTACTTTTACTTTTTCATTAGGACGAATTAGGTAGGTGGCATCATCTACGATTTTATCTTTAACTGAATCCAACATGGCAGAAACTGTTTGTCCGTCACCCGGGGTAGCGTTCAACACCGTGCCATCGTCAACATTGCGAATATGGTAAGGGCCGGCTATAAACTTAAACCAGCTAGAAATATTACGCTTTAAAGCAGCGCCTTTGATTCGTACACTTGTGCGCCCCTCAGTAGCGAAAACGTCTGCGACGGTCTCTACCTCAACCTGGCTAATATCCCAGCCAGATACGTCCAAATTTTCTATGCTGCTGGCTCCGGCAAACATGTTGTGCATATTGGTAACTTTGTTGGTCTTCCACTTTGACACATCTGGTTTCGCGGCAGTTGCTGCAGTAAAGACACCTTCCATGTTGGTGACTTGGCTGCTATCCCATTTGGCGACATCTGGGGTGGCAGCAGTAGCTCCGTTGAACATGTCGCTCAGGTCAGTTACCTGGTTGGTTTTCCAGGCTGATACATCCGGATTAGCTGCTTTCGCGTTCTGGAACATGCCACTCAGATTGGTTACATTTTCGGTGTTCCAGTTAGAGGTGTTCGGACTCGCGGCAATTGCTCCGTTAAACATGCCATGCATATCAGTGACTTGACTGGTATCCCAGTTTGATACATCCGGATTAGCTACTTTCGCACCCTGGAACATTCCATTCATTCTGGTGACTTTGCTGGTATTCCAGTTTGAAGTTTTGGGATTAGCTGCTTCCGTCGCGCTGAACATTACACTCATATTGGTGACCTTGCTGGTATTCCACTTTGCAGTATCGGGGTTTGCGGCTGGCGCTTTATAGAACATGGCGCTCATGTCGGTGACGTTTTCGGTGTTCCAGTTGGAAGTATTCGGGTTGGCGACCGCAGCCGTATGGAACATTCCGTTCGTAGTGGTGACCATGCTGGTATTCCACTTTGAAGTATCGGGATTAGCTGCTTTGGTGGCGCCGAACATGCCGCTCATACTGGTCACCTTGCTGGTATCCCAGTTAGAGGTATTCGGGTTCGCCAGCGTCGCCTTATAGAACATATAGCTCATCGTGGTGACTTTGCCGGTATTAATACCAGTATCCGGAAAGTCGATGCTGGCCTTGTCACAGTGGGAAAATAGGAAGCTGGAATCTTGTGGGAAATCTATGGTGGTGCCCGGATTAGGAATAAATTTTATTTCCACCGGCTGCGGTTCGGCTGGCTTGGCGTTGCCATTTGCATCTTTAACAGTTCCGCAGAATCTACTATTGGGCTCATTGTGGGTAGCCGGAGTTTTAGACATCCATTTGGCTCGATCTAGCTGACCATGGCCACTGACGGTCAGGATTTTGGCTGTCGGATCCCAGGAGGCAGTGAGGTTATCTCCTACACTGGTCGTTTCGGTATCTGCTGCATGGGCTACTGCAACTCCTAAAGAAGTTAAGAATAGGCTGGCGGCAGCAAAAATGGTGCCTGCAATAAACAGGTGACGAGAAGTAGTAGTTTCCCTATAATTTGATGTATGCCTCATGATTTCTCCCAAAAACCTTCAGTGAATTCATCAATGCCAAATCACTATAAAAACAATTGGCATTAATCTCTAGACTTTTTCCTTAAATATTGAAGTAATCGCCATTTCAACGACCTCTAACCCGAAAATACTTGCAAATAATTCCGTGTATGCTACCTACCTATTCCGAACTATTGTGCGGATATTTTCCATCCAGAGGCCGCTTGACGCTCATCCCAAAAATCTCGGTAAATCCCCTCGCAATTTACAAGTTCATTGTGGGTGCCAATCTGAGCCACTTGCCCCTGATTATCTAGAACCACAATCTGGTCAGCTCGAGTAATCGTGTTGAGTTTATGCGCGATCACCAACATGGTGGATTGGCGACGTAATACTTCAAAGGAGCGCAGCAGATTTGCTTCATTTTCGGCATCAAGAGCGCTGGTAGCTTCATCGAAGAGCACAATCGGAGCATTTTTTAAGATCGCGCGAGCAATCGAAACCCGTTGACGTTCACCTCCCGATAATGCGCAGCCACCTTCACCAACATGCGTATCCCAACCATCGGGAAGTCGCCTGACAATATCGTTGACCCCAGCTAACTCTGCCGCATGTAGGAGAGCCTCTTCGGTGGCCTTGGAGTTACCAATGCGGACATTTGCTTCCAAAGTGTCATCGAAAAGATAGACATCTTGGAAAACCATTGAAATTTGGCTCATTAAATCTTCAGTCGTTAGTTCTCTGACATCTCGACCTCCAACGAGTACTCCACCCGAGTTTACGTCCCAAAATCGACAAATTAAGCGGGCAATAGTGGTTTTACCTGCCCCCGAAGGGCCAACGAGTGCGGTCATAGTGTGGGGCGCAACGGTGAAGCTGACCTTGTTGAGCACCTGTTTATCTCTCCCATAAGCAAAATCAACCTCTCGAAGCTCAACTTGATGGGGTAGGGATTGGGGTAGCGAGGTCTCCGGCTCGGGCAGAGGGTGCGCATCTAGCACTTCGTTAATAGTCGCCATTGTCGGGCCAACCGACAGTAGCCCGGTTCGACAATCAGAAATCGTAGAAAGGTAATGAGTGATTTCCAGGCTTATCCCAATAACCGCCACCACTGCCAAGGGAGCAAGACTTCCAGTAAAAGCAAGATGAACACTGGAAATAATCATTACAACGCAAATTGTTTGCGCGGCAATGCCGCCGAGAAAATTTCCGATACATTCTACCCATAGTCGGCGAGCGGATCGGCGGCGATTTTCTGCTAAAGCCGTGGCCATTTGGGGGTAAGTCGTCTGGTCACATGCGCGGAGCATGGCTTGACAGGTAGAAAATTCTACGATCCGATCAGCTAGTTCAGTAGCCGCCGGTGCCGCGTAAGCGCTGGCAGCACTATCAAGATAAGTTAATGCCCACATCAGTATCAGGTAACAGATTAGGCATAACGCAAAAATTGAGCCCAGGGCGGGATACCACCAGAGCAGACCAGCAAGCAACGTCAACAAAGTGACGGTTGCGGCGGACATTTCCGTGAGCAAATGGGCACTCAGGTTTCCGAGCTCATTGACAGTAGCGGCCCCGAGGCGAGACAAACGCCCGGTAGTATCGGTGGAGAACCATCCCAAGGGCAGTTTTGCCAACTGATCCCCAACGCGGCGATGGACAGAGCGCATCACCGAAAAAGCACCTTCGTAGGAGAACCTATCTCGTATGTAGATACTGATTGCCCCGATAATCGCCGTTACCAGCAGGGTTACAATCCAGGTGTTAGCGTTATTAGCAGTTTCTTCTTGCCTGCTAGCCCAGGTGTTTGCGAGCTGAATCAGTGCAAGTAAGCCTACCCCCTGCGCAATGCCGCTGATGATCCGAGCTGTCCAGCTGATACTTCTGCTGTGATTTTGAGAGTTGGCGCTGAGTCGAAAATTTGTTCGAATTATGTCGATAGCTCCCATTGACTTATCCATTTTAGTTTCGTTCTCCTTCGGTGAGCTCAACATTGGATGCCGACCACAGGCGGCGGTAGAGTTCTATATTTTGTAGCTTCTGGTGATCACCGCAGGCCACCAGCTGCCCTTTATCAAGTAGGACGATTTGATCGACGTTTTTGACTGAATCGGGACGGTGATCAATGACCAGAACAGTACGTCCGGCCATTAGATGGTTAATAGCTTTTTGGATTTGTGCTTCACATTCCGGATCTACCATGGCTGCTGCCTCATCCAATATGAGTATCGGCGCATCCAATAGTAGGGTTCTGGCGATGGCAATCCGCTGAGCTTGCCCTCCCGATAGCTTCAGATCTTCCCCGACAACGGTGTCATATCCTTTAGGTAGTGCCATGATTTCGTCATGAATCTGTGCCTGGCGAGCAGCGTTAATAATCTCGGCTTCATCTGCATCGTGTCGCCCGATAGAAATATTGTCGCGGATGGAAGCCCGCAAGAGTTGCGCATCTTGCAGGACGAACCCCAGGTGACGGTAGAGATCGGTTCTACTCAGGTCTTTAAGGTTGACTCCACCGATTAGTACTGTGCCTGTATCGGGATCCAGGAAGCGGGCGGCCAATTTGGCCAGGGTGGTTTTTCCGGCCCCTGATGGTCCCATGAGTGCGGTTACTGTACCGGGCGCACAACGTAAAGAGATATTATCCAAAGCTAGGGTATGGTCATAGCTGAGCGATACATTTTCAAATTCGATGCTTGCGTCTTGGGGTAAATGCAGTGACTGATCAGGGCAGGCGAGGGGCTTTACCCTAAGAAGATCAAGAATCCTTTTGGCCGCGGCACCCGCTAACTGGTAATTCCAAGCAAGCTGGGTTACCAGGTTAATTGATGAGGGCAATGCGATGGCAATTAAACAACCGGCAACTACTTCTACCGGACTAACCCAATGCTTGGAGACGAACCAGGGGCCGACAATACCAAATAAGAGAACTATCAATGGGGTAGAGGTGAGGGCGGCGGTCAGGGAAGCCGCATGCACCATTGGACGATTCCATTCCTCCATATAGTCACAGGCTTCATTAGCGCTGTGGGCATATTTGCGGTGTGCTTTTCCGGTGATCCCAAAAGTCTTAACCACCTGGATGCCTTTCACGAACTCCACCATTGCGGAGGAAACCTGATCAAGTTTTGCATCAAGTTCTAAGGATTTATCGCTCATTCCCCGCATCATCACCGCGTAGGCAATGATGTAAATCGGCACCGTAACAATTACTAAAAGTCCGAGTCTTAAATCAATAGTGAAGGTATAACCCGCGCAAAATATGGGCACTAGGGTAGCGATCAGTGAATCTACGGGGCGGTGTGCTACTAGCACATGTAGATTCTTTACATCGTCTTGCAGCACTTTACGCACATGCCCAGAAGTGTTATCGCTAAACCAAGTTAAAGGAGCTTGCCCCAGAAAACGAATAATCTTTTGCTGAATACTTGCAGATAGACGATTATCTGCAATATGGGTAACTAACAAGCCCACAAAATAGGCGAGCAGCCCTCCACAAAATGTTCCGATTAACACCTGTACCCAAAATATGATGACGCTTTGGTTGGGGGATACGCCATTGCCTAATGAGGTTAGGAGTTCGTTGCCGATCCCCACTAGAGCAACGAAAGGAAACACTCGCAAAATAGCGGATATAACCGCCATTACTTGCCCAACTCGCAGCGCCAATTGTACGGGCGCTAAAAGTTCTCGTAATGCGGCTTTACCTTGTTTGCTGGTCAGCTTGATATTTGCCGCTGCATCTTTTGCCGGTTCGCTAACTTGGTGATCTGTCACTTGGCTTCCTCTTTCCATGTTTCTCTTGGTCAGGCGCGGTAAGTTGCACGTTTATTTCGTTATCGAGAGGCCGGAGCAATAACTGGTAATCGGCCACTTCATTGATGAACTCCAAGTCGTGACTAATGATCAGGATGGCTTTGTTCTTAGCGGCTAGTGAGCGAATCTGGGAACTAATCGACAGTAGGTGCCGGTAGTCAACCCCCGAGGTGGGTTCATCGAATACGTAAAGCTCTGCCTGGCTCGCCAGGGCGTTGGCAATCACGAGACGTTGTTTTTGTCCCCCGGAAAGAGTCAGCGGGTGGCGTTCAGATAATCCTTGCAACCCCAGATCGCCTAGAAGCGCCTGCACCTGCTCTTCGCTGAGATTGTCATTTCCTAGTACGACCTCTGCCGCTACTGTTTCGGCAAATAGCTGCCGGTTCACATCTTGCATTACTAGCACGCTGCGTCTTTGTCTGTCTGCCGCCCGGCAGGATTTGCCGCTAAAACTAATATCGCTGCCTCCCTCCGGGTGAGCTAACCCGATGAGGGTGCGCGCGAGAGTAGTTTTGCCTGCTCCGTTTGGGCCGACTAGCGCAACTACCTTTCCCTTCGGTAAACATAGGGAAGGAATATTGAGGACGCGGTGTTTGCCGTAACTGAACCTTAAATTTTTTACGCTGATACCGTCTGCTTGCTGATCGGGAGTGGCTCTAACGCAAATTTTTGGTTTTTCCAGGGTGCGCAACCCCAACTCTTTACGCTGTTTAGAAGACAAACTAAAAAACTCGTCCGCAGTAAACATATGCTGGATTCGTCCTGCAGCCATGATTGCGACTTGATCTGCGAGACCTTTTAGGGGGTAAACGCGGTGCTCTGCTACTACTAGGGTCCAGCCGGCGCTTTTTAATCTTTGTAAGACTTTGCTGAATGCGGAGATTGCTTCGGGGGAAAGGTTAGAGGTGGGCTCGTCTAAAAGCAGGATTTGCTGCGGTCCGGCTACTGCTGCTGCGCAAGCAACTAGCTGTAATTCACCTCCGGAGAGCTTACGTAACTCTTTGCCTAGCAGTCGCTGAATGCCCCAGGTGTTTACAGCTTCCGCGATCCGGTTAGCGGTTGTTTGGGGGGTATCTCCGGCATTTTCGCTCGCGAATGCTAACTCTTCTAGTACATTTGCTGTAAAAAATTGGGAACGGGGATTTTGGAAAACTGTCCCGGCGGTACGCCCTAATTGTTGGATATCTGTTTGCGCGGTATCGAGACCGGCAAGGAGGGTGCGTCCGCTGAGATTACCTTTATAAAGTTCGGGTATTAAACCGTTCAGAAGTTTTAATAGGGTTGACTTGCCTGCTCCGGAAGGACCGGTGATTAAGGTACAGGATCCTGTAGGGAAATCGAGGTTGATATCGCTTACTGCGCTAACGTGAGCTGATGAGGTTTCTTCATCCGGGTTGAACTGGTAATCGAAGGAGACATGGTCGATTAAGGTTCTCATTTGAATCCGCCCGAGAGTATAGCTAGATGGTCTGAGTAGGGGATGAGAGCTATCAGGGCGATTAGCGTCAGTATCCAGAGGGCGTCCAGTCGGTTGAATCGAAGCTGTTTCAAAGTGCTTGGGCAAATAGTGGATCCTAAACCGCGCACCATGCCGGCGGCGGTCATTTCATCAGCGGTTCGGGCGCAGGATGCCAGTAAGGGAACTAAAACCATTTCTAGAAAATGGAGGGGATGTAAGAGGGCGCGCCATCCCATTTGTAATCCCCGCAGGGACATTGCTTCTCTTACTGCGCGGTATTCCCGAAATACTGTCGGTATGAATCGTAATAGCACTACCAGGGGAACGGTTATAGCTATCGGTATGCGTAAACTGCGAAGACCGGCTACGAGTTCTCCGGGGACGATAGTTTTAATCGCGTAACCTGCCAGACCGCCAACAGTGCAAATCCTTATCATCCAGTAGCCTAAAACCATTAGGAACGCGGTGAGGGCGCTTGGCCAGATTCTGGGGAAAAGATAGATGCAAGCGACCCAGGTTCCTTCCACGGCGAGGAAACCTAGCGCCCATGAATAGCAGCGTGACAATAGTAAAGCCAAGAGCGCAATACCGGCTACCAGGAAAGTGATCGCTATGGGTAGTCGCGACATTACCAGGGCATTTAATACGAATATAACCAGTATTACGGTGCGCGGATCTGGCCGGGAGTGGCGTTGGTTGGCTGCTAAGATTTCAGCGCTGGTGACCTGATCCTGGTGATAGCTTGCTGCTGATCCGGGGGCGCTAGTTTGGCATTGAAGGCTCATTACTTTGCGATGCCAGCTTTACGGAAG
This sequence comes from Varibaculum prostatecancerukia, assembly GCF_943169825.2. Classification (NCBI taxonomy): domain Bacteria; kingdom Bacillati; phylum Actinomycetota; class Actinomycetes; order Actinomycetales; family Actinomycetaceae; genus Varibaculum; species Varibaculum prostatecancerukia. Next base: position 1,306,159 of record NZ_OW968402.1, on the reverse strand, counting down.
TGCCGAGCCATTAGAGAATTTCCGAAGACTCCGCCGATAAGCCCGAGAATGAAAACTCCCACGCCCCAGGCCACAATCATCCATGGTGACAAGAACCAGCGTAATGAATCGGCGTAGGCGGTTCCCATAGAGTCGGCAATATTTTTGTAGTAGCCCTGAGCATCAATGAATACGGGGAACCAGGGCACCACGTACCAAATGGACATGACGGCGTATCCAAGCACTCGAAAAACCGCGGAGTTTTTAGCGAAGAGGAAGTCTGCGGCTAGTCCCAGTAAAGGTGCAAGTAGGGCAACAATCCAGGGGTGCCCATTAATTACCATTAAAATCCCCACTAATAAGCCCATTAATGCCAGGGCGCCGATCTTTGGTACCCGGGATTTAAATAGCATGACTACGGCGCCGTTAGCGATAAGTCCTAAGGCATAGCCCACGAACATCATTGCTGGATTAATAATGCCTAGCATTGTGGTGCCGAAAACTAGCACAAAATAAATTGCGGTGAATACGCCAATGTTGATGAAGTCGCGAGTTTTCATGCGATATATCCCTTCTAATATTTAATTAGGTAAGCCTTGCCTAACAAAAGACTAGCGTGAGTGCCTCCTATTTGGTCAAGTAATGTCGGGGTAATCTAGCCGACACATAGGCGGGAGAAAAGGGAGAGCTAAGAAACTAGCTAGCCCACAGAGGGCTCGCCTATTAGCGGATTTACTAGCCCATACTGCAGCGTCCCAGGTTTTGTTCCTATTTATTCCAGGCAGGACTTAAATCCAGGTTTGCTTCAAAAGTTTCGGGTATCCTAAATTTAATGTTCTACTACACGAAATTTTAGGAGTAATAAATATGGATAACATTGCCAAGATCCTCAACGATGCCGGGCTGGAAAATCCCGCAGTAGCTGAGTATGTAGCGCACTGGGCCGGAATTACCGAACCCGCTGCCATCGAAGTCATTTCCGCAAAGGATGACGACCGACTCATCGCCGAAGGCCTAGCCACCGGTGAAATCGCACCTGCGGGTGATGGACTCTACTACTCCCGCTCCTACTACAAGGACACGGCGCGCAGCGAGGAGCGCACCGTCGTCGCCACCCACAATCCGCAAGAAGCCGGAATTTATAACAACTGGCACGACGCCACGGAAGTAACTGCCCGGCAGTTGGAAAGCATGAAGGGCGCCTCCCGGAGTAAAACAATGTACGTGGTGCCCTACCTGATGGCACCGCCGAAATCGCCGCTAGAAAAGTGGGCTCGCGGGGTGGAACTTACCGACAACCTCACCGTGGTTCTTCACATGATCCGCATGGCCCGGGTTGGCGTAGAACACCTGAACAATTTGGAAAATCCGGGACAATTCGTGCGCGCAGTGCACGTGACCGGCGACCTGAAGAACTTGGGGCAGGGTACCGATAAGGATAAGCGCCTGTTTGCCACGGTGGCCGACGAACGCACAATTTTGCACTTCGGTTCCTCCTACGGTGGCAACGCGCTGCTCGGCAAGATCGCCCACGGTCTGCGCCAAGCTTCTTACGACGGCTGGGTCTCCGGGGAATTCCTTTCCGAACAGTTCATGCTGATCGGGATTAAGGATAAGCTCAAGGATCACACCTACTACGTGTGCGGCGGCTTCCCCTCAGCTTCCGGTAAAACCAACCTCGCTATGATGCTAGCCCCGGACGCCTTGGGTGACCGCTACGAAGTTTACTTCTACGGCGATGACATCGTGTGGCTGCACGTTGGCGAAGACGGCAAGATTTACGGCATGAATCCCGAATACGGCGCGTTCGGCGTGGCAAAGGACACCAACTGGCAGTCTAATCCCACCGCCATGGACGCCATCAAAGAAGGTTCTAAGACGCTCTTCACCAACGTCGCCTACAACCCCGAAACCCAAGAGCTGTGGTGGGAAGGTAAGACCCCGGATTACCCCGAAGATGTTACTGGCTGGCGGGATTGGAAGGGCGAAAAGATTTCCGACCGCCCGGCCGATCGACAGCGCTGCGAGGCCAAGGGTGACGAGTGGGCACATCCCAATTCCCGCTTCACCACGTCTTTGGCTAACGTGCCCAACGTGGCTCCCGATTACGAAGAACCGCAAGGGGTGCCAATTGACGCCATCATCTTTGGCGGGCGAGTAAAGGACCGGGAGCCGCTTATCCGGGCAATCACCGACCTAACCGAGGGCGTTTACGACGGTTTGACCCTGGGCGCCCAAGCCACTTTCGCGGCTGAAGGCAAGGAGGGTGTGCTGCGTTACGATCCGATGTCGATGCGCCCCTTCATGTCCTACCCCGAAGGGGACTACGCGGCCCACTGGTTGAAAATAATTGGCTCCGCGAAGGAACAGCCCATTTTTGCGCACGTGAACTGGTTCCAGCGCGATCCGGAAGACGGCCACTTCCTCTGGCCTGGCTACCGTGACAACCTGCGGGCACTGCTTTGGCTGCTAGATGTTAAGGAAGGGCGCGCTGAGGGCGTGCTAACACCGGTAGGTATTTTGCCGAAGAAGGAAGAGTTGAATCTGGATGGTTTCGAAGGTGACGACGCCGATCTGGATAAGCTTCTTTCCATCGACACCGATCTGTGGAAGAAGGAGATGGGCTACCGCCGCGAACACCTTGCACAGTTCAAGAATCTACCTGAGCAGATCTGGGCCGCGCACGAGCGCATAGAGCAGGCGTTTAACGCTTAATTGGCCTCCTGGTTTTGCACTAGCGACGGGTGGATTTTCTCTAGGCGGGTTAATTCCAGCGGGTAGCTATGGCTCCTGTTGGGATTAACCCGCCACTTTGGGTATTAACCCCGATCTTGTTGCTTCTATCAACCTAGTGTTGGCAGATTGCGTGACGGGTATCTCCCAGGTTAGCGCGGTAATAGCCCGTAGGCCGGAAATGAAATAAGAAGAGAGCCTAGCAGCGCTTGCGTCCGCTAGACACCCTCTAAGACATGATGGGAGACCTTGTTCCCACCTTCTGCACCTTCTACTTTAACGCAGCACTCGTAGTAGATTTGAGATCCCTAAATCCCCTGCAGGATTACGCGATAGATGAGCGTTTTCTGCATCGCGCTACGTTCGGTAACCGGAAGCCCAGAAGACGTCGGCTCAAATATAAACGGATAGGACGAGTTCATCTGGTGGTTTTTAACGTCGCGCGGTTTGGGGCGTAGCCAGTTTCTAAGACCCATGATTTTTCCCTTCTGCTCATGAAAAAATGAGTGCATGCAAAGGTGGAAAAGACGCGGCACGTGGGCGCGACTTGGCGCGCTTTTCGCCTGCTATCTTTTACTGCCGGCTTTCGCTACAACCGCCATCGGATTAGTCAATCCCTCCGATTTAGGAATGATGGCGTTTATCCTGCTGCTTTTCATAGCGTTTCCGCTAATCACCGTCGCGCTAGCCGCCTGGGACGGAATCTGGGAAGGGTTCACCGTTTTGTGGACGTTCCTGCCGCTTCTATTTTTCATCGCGCCCATGCTCATCTTTTACAACGAATCCGCGCTGATTTACGGGGTCGCCTATTCACTGCTAGCAGTAACAGCTAACAAGATCGGCAGCTTGTTTTACTCAAAATCTTACACCACCAACAGTCCCCGCGAATCGTAGACCGTGCCGCTACTTGGGTTATCGCCACTACAATAAGGTTTGCGGAGGCCGCTAGCCCGGTTTTTGCTAGAGGCCGCAGCGGGTTAGGGCAGCTACAGGCGGGGAGCGAGGCGGTTAAACTTTTCTAGCTGTTTCGCGCTGCAGTACATCTGTATTCGGTAGCCCTCGGAAAATTCCATTTTCCCTAGTAGGGGTCGACAGACGAGGGCAAAAAGGGGCCGCTTACGAATAACCGATGATGATTTTATTGCGGGCATATACGAAAGAATCGTTGCCCATCGTTGCAGGTTAAAGAACAGAGATATGAATCAGATGGCAACCAACGTACTGCGCACAATTGCTAATCAATCCTGGTATGTCGGTCGTGAAAGCTAAAGATCTATAAAATCAGCGACAATGTGACACCAAGACGCGAACTGTTCATAATATGTTTTACACACTACGAGTTTAGATAGGAATCTAAACAAGCGGATTTTGAACGGATGGATTATGCTCTCAAGCCTAACTAAAGCGCAATTTGATGTTCTCTATGCCTTTTTTCGCTCTTCGGAAGCACTAAAGCACAGCGAAATTCAATCATTGACTGGCATGCCCCTAGCAGCGGTGAATGCAACAGTTAAAGAGCTTGAGGCATTTGGCTATCTAGCGCAGCAACAGATAACAGCGGCTGGAGAGAAAGCGCTAGCCCCCTACGCGGTTGATAATGCGGTAATTATGGCTGCTGGACTTTCCTCGCGTTTTGCGCCAATTTCCTATGAGCGTCCAAAAGGTACGCTTCGGGTACGTGGTGAAGTACTAATTGAGCGCCAAATTGAGCAGCTCCACGAAGCGGGAATCACGGACATTACTGTGGTTGTCGGGTACCGGAAGGAATACTTTTTCTATCTCGCAGAAAAATACGGGGTGAACATTGTAGTCAACTCCGAATATGCAACCCGCAACAATAATGGTTCGTTATGGCTGGTGCGGGACAAACTAGCCAATACCTATGTGTGTTCCTCCGATAACTACTTCACTGAAAATCCCTTCGAATCGCACGTTTATCGTGCTTACTATTCAGCTCAGTATGTTAAAGGTGAAACTGGCGAGTGGTGCCTAAAAACAGATAGCGATGGGTTGATAACCGGAGTTACTGTCGGCGGCAGGGACGCATGGATAATGCTCGGGCATGTATATTTTGATCGTGAATTCTCGCGGACGTTTGTGGGGATACTCGAGAATGTCTACACCCTCCCGGAAACGGCTCCTAAACTGTGGGAACAAATCTATGTCGATCACCTAAACGCCTTTGCTATGGGTATCCGCAAGTATCCAGAAGGGGTGATTAACGAATTTGATTCTGTTGATGAGCTCCGCTCATTTGATCCATTATTTATGGAAAATGTGGATTCAGAAATTTTTGAAAATATTAAGAAAACCCTTGGGTGCGATGTCAACGATATTCAAGATGTCTATCCGTTGAAGCAGGGGATTACCAATCTTTCCTGTCATTTTTCCGTTAATGGCCGCGAATACGTCTATCGCCACCCAGGGGTAGGAACAGATAAAATAATGGATCGTCAAGCAGAAAGCGAAGCCTTGAACTTGGCGAGAGAACAGGGGCTTGACTCAACTTTTCTAGCGTCTGATCCGATTGAAGGATGGAAGATTTCTCGGTTTATTCCCGACTGTCGCAACCTCGACGTGAGTAATCCGGACGAATTGCGTAGGGCGATGAGGATGTCCAGGCGGCTTCATGAAAGTGGCAAAAAGCTTACGCGTAACTTTGACTTTGTGGCTGAAGGTTTGCGCTATGAAGAAATTCTTAAACATCATAGTCCTATTGACGTTCCCGGCTATGAAGCACTGCGTGAAAAAATATTGCGTTTAAAACGCTACACAGATGCCGATAATTTCCCGATTGTTCCCAGTCATAACGATTTTTCTAGCTTGAATTTCTTGGTGTCTCCCGAGGGCGATTTAGATCTTATCGATTGGGAATATGCCGGAATGTCAGATGTTGCCGCAGATTTTGGCTCGATGGTGGTCGCTACCACTGATCTGAACAATGAACTCGCAGACCAAGCGCTTGAATATTACTTTGACCGCACCCCGACTCCAGCTGAGCATCGCCACTTTTGGTCGTATGTAGTGTTCGCCGGCTGGTGTTGGTATCTCTGGTCGCTTGTTAAAGAATCCGAAGGGGATACTATCGGCGAATGGCTCTATATCTACTATTCATATGCGACTGAGAAAATCAATGATTTGCTCGCCGCCTACGAAAATGCGACCAGAGATAATTAATAGTTCTCCAGAAAATACCTACGGGCGGGGAGCGAGGCGGGCGAACTTTTCTACCTGTTTCGCGCTACCGTAAATTTGTACTTGGTCGCCCTCGGTAAGTTCGATGTCTTGCAGTACCGGTTGCCATTGGTTTTCTCGCAGCACCGCTACGATCTTTACCCCATATCGGTTCCAAAGATCGACCTCATCTAGAGGCCCGGCAGCGGACGGGGGAAGAATGGTTCTAACGATTGCGGTACCAGCAGACAGCTCCACGTAGTCCAGGTTTACCCCCCGTACCAGGTGAGCTATCCTCCTGCCCATAGCTACCTCGGGATGCACAATATGAGGCACCCCGATTTGTTCCAAGATACGGCCGTGAGCAGTCCCGGAGGACTTTGCCCACAGGTTTTTGACCCCCATATCAGTAAGCAGAGAACAGGCGAGGATAGACGCTTCCACGTGGGGGCCGCCGATACCGACTACTACGCCATCACAATCGGCTACCCCCAGCTCGGTTATCGAGGAAATATCGGTGGCATCGGTTTGCGCCACCTGGCTCAAGATGCCGTTATTGCGGTTCACTACCGTTTCGTTTAAATCGATACCGATAACCACGGCATAGTCGGACATCAGTTCGCGGGCTACGGCGCTGCCAAAGCGTCCTAAACCGAGAACCGCGTAAGTAGGTTTTGAGAAGTTAACCAATGATCGGCCTTTCTGTGGGGAAGGAAATCTTGGAGGCGCTAGGTGCGAAGGCGAGTGCGGTTGCAACCGTAATCGGACCTAGTCGTCCAATAATCATCAAAGTTATCAGGATTAGTTGCGAAGGGTTGTTAAGTTGCGGGGTTATCCCCGTAGACAGCCCCACAGTCCCAAATGCCGAAAGCACTTCAAATAGGGTTTGGGACAAGGTGAAGTGGGTTAAATACAGGATAGCGATGGTGTCGGTAGCTACCAGGATAAAGGCCAATACCACTACCGCTACCGCTTGGTGCACCACGTCAGCTGAGATGCTTTTACCAAAGACCACTGCTTGGTTGCGCCCGCGAATAACCGCAGCCACGATAGCTAGCAGGGCAAACATAGTGGTGATCTTGATACCGCCGGCAGTACCTGCAGGTCCCGCGCCAATGAACATAAAAGTATCCATCGCGAACAGGGTGGACTCATGCATTTGCCCAATATCAATCGAGTTAAAACCGGTGGTACGGGTTTGCACCGCTTGAAATATTCCAGCCAGAATCGCATCTAGGGTAGGAAGCTTTCCTAAGGTTTTCGGGTTATGCCACTCAAAAGCGGTAACAATCAGGGAAGAGAATACTAGCAGCCCGGCGGTGCCAGCTAGCACCATCCGGGTGTGTAGTGACCAGCTATAAGGTTTAAGCAAGCTGGTGCGAAGCTGAAAGAGGACGGGGAAGCCCAAACCCCCAATAATGATTGCCACTATTAGGGGTAAACATATTCCCCAATCTCCCACAAAGGAGGACAGACTATCGGAATAGAGGGAGAAGCCGGCGTTATTAAAAGCCGAAACTGCGTGGAATACCCCATGCCAGAGGGCGCGGGGCAGCGAATACCCTAAGGACAGGAAACGAATCGTCAGGGGAATGGCAGTGAATAGCTCAATCAAGAGGGAAGTGGCCAGAACCCGCCGCAGCAGGGTACGGATCCTGCCGCTGCCGCTGCGGCGTTCAGCAGCGGAGACCAGATTAGTGCTGTGGTTTTCTCGGCGGATAACTGCTTGGGCGAGCACCGCCGCAAAGCTCATTACCCCGAAGCCACCTACCTGGATCAGCAGCAAGATTACGACTTTGCCAAAATCTGTCCAATAGGTGGCGGTATCAACAATGGTTAGCCCGGTAACGCATAGGGCGGAAGTGGCGGTAAATAGTGCCGGCAGCAGGGGCAGCCCCCCGACATGCACAGTTGATACCGGTAGCATCAACAGGCAGGTTCCTATCAGCAGGGCGATGAGGAACCCCGATAAAATAACCGCCGCATAGTTAAAATAATGGCGTTGTGTTCTAGCCACGAAGTGCATATTACGCAGCTACCCTCGCGGGTGCAAGCATTATTTGTTAAACAAAATCGCCGACCTTGCCCAGCAGCAAGTGGGGGCGGACATGCTCCCCGCAACTGTCCAGCATGTGAGCAGGAGGCAGGGAAAGAAAAATGGGGGATCCCTGCCGGCTTTTAACCAACCTAGATTCTTATTCCTGCAGTTAAAGGTCACTAAAGGGCATGAGGACGCGCGGTCACGTGACTGGGGACCAGTGCAAAAATAATCCTCCGGGCATTATTTTTCTGCCATTAATGGCTCCGCTATTTTCCACTCCTGTTTCCGGTCGCTAAAATCACAAAGTAGCACCAAAAGGAGCAATAAAATGTTTGTACCTGATGTTACTGCTGTGGGGGATCGCCTTTGGGTATCTGCCCTGGTAGCAGCGCTACCGATAGTGGTATTTTTCGTTCTCGTCGGGGCATTTAGGATGCGCTCGCATCTGTCAGGTTTAATCGCCTTAGCTACGGGTTTAATCGTCGCCATCGTCGGGTTCAAAATGCCCATCACCATGGCTATATCCGCCAGCCTGCTGGGAGCTTTAAAAGGGCTAATCCCGATCATTGTGATTGTGATTGCGGCGGTGTGGCTGCACCGCCTAATGCAAGCAACCGGACGCGAAACTGATTTACGGAAGGTTTTCTCCGCAGTAGGAAACGGGGATTTGCGGATTCAAACCATGCTGATTGCCCTCTGTTTCGGGGGTCTGCTCGAGGGGCTATCAGGTTTTGGGGTGCCGGTAGCGATTGTGACTGCTTTACTGATGGGACTGGGGTTCAAACCGCTAAAAGCTGCAGTCATCGCCCTGGTGGCGAACACTTCTCCCGTGGCCTATGCAGCTTTCGGGGTGCCGATTACCACTGCCGCCGCACTCATGAGTGGACATCACATCAATGAAAATGCCGCTGATATAGCAAAATACGTGTCTTTGACGGAACCAGCGGTGGCGTTGGCGATTCCTTTCGTCCTTATCTTGCTAATAGATAGGAAGAATTTTCGACAACTATTTCCCCTAGCGCTGGTAATGGGGCTGGTAGAAGGCATCGGCCAGTTCTTGACTTTGCGTTTTATCTCTTTCGAGTTGGGTGGGGTGCTCCCTCCGATAGTGACTTTCCTGGTGGTGTGGTTGATGGTGCTAATCTATCGTCCTCCGATTCCGAAAGAGTTTGTAACTGAAAAGCCCACTGATCTGCGCATAGGGCGGGTGGTGATGGCGGTGCTGCCTTATTCTTTGGTGATTGCGGTTTTGTCTTTGGGACGGATGGTGTCTCTGTTTGCGAACACTCTAAGCGCCACTGACCTGCAGGTTAGCTGGCCGGCACTGGCTGGGAAGGTAGCGAGCGCCGATAACCCCCAGGTGGCCTCCCATATCGGCACCGTGATAATCCCCATCCTTTCCCAACCGGGGATCCTGATCGCATTCTCCGCGATCATCACCGGCATAGCTTTTTCCCTGCTGCACGAAAAGGGAACCTATCCCTTGGGGGCTAAGCGGGTGCTAAAAGAACTGGGGGCTGCCATCCATTCTATGCGCTTTTCGGCGGCCACCATTTTAGAAGTGATGGCGCTGGCCTACCTGATGAATATCTCCGGCATGGTCTTGACCATCGGAACCTTACTGGCAAGCACCGGAACTTTCTTCCTGGTACTGTCTCCGCTGATTGGATACCTGGGCACCGCGATTTCGGGGTCAAGTACCTCCGCTAACGCCCTCTTTGCCTCCCTACAAGAAACCACCGCCTTGCAGATTGGTCTGCCCGGTGCCTTTGCAGTCGCAGTCAATACCGCCGGGGGAGTAATCGGGAAACTGATCGCCCCGCAATCCCTGGCGATTGCGGCCGCCTCTATGGGTGCGCCAGAAAAGGAAATCGAACTGTTACGCGAAGTTATTCGCTGGTCGCTTGGTCTGCTACTTTTCGTAGTAATTATCTGCTTCGCCGGCGGAATGCTGCTCCTGCACTAATTACCCTAGCGCTTTATAGCTGATAGCTTTGCATAGCCGTAACTACGGTAAATCGTTTCCGGCACTAGGGGTGAGGAGGCGCAGCCAGCTGGGGAGGGTAATAGCGACTAGGATCAACGCAACCGCGAGTGCACCCATCCAGCCAAACTGTTCATGTAACACGAATGCTCCGATTATCGCTGCTACCGCCGGGTTTAATGCTGATAGTAGTCCGGTCATTTCTGCCGATACCCGCGCCTGAGCAACCGGCTGGAAAGTAAAACCGAAAACCGTACACACCACTACTAGCACTGCCAACATTCCCCATTGCGCCGGAGAGGAGGGCAAATGCGGGGATTCCACGAAAAAACTGGCGCTCCCAGCTAAGAGTGCGAGCGTACCAAGCTGAATAATTCCGACAGTGAACCCTTCCTCGGGGCTATGGGTTACTCGATCGGTAACGATGATGGTTACTGCGTAACAGACGGCTCCCAGTAGGGCGATTAAGAGCCCGGTAGAAAGGTTCCCGCCAGGCAGGGTCAGCATCCCCACCCCGGTAACCGCCAGAAAAGCCGATACCAGCATTATGGGATTAGGGTGCATCCTCGCCAAAGCAGCAGTGGCGAGTGGCACCATCACGATGCTGGTGTGTTCGGTGAGCGCTACTGGCCCAGTATCTGCCATAGTCAAGGCGGTCAGTTCCAGTGACATCACCAGGAAATATAGGAATCCAATCAGGAATCCCGCTACCCATACTTTCCGGCTGGCGCGGTAGAGGCGGCGAGCAAACAGCGCTGCCAGTACCAGGAAAGCGATCCCAAATCTTAGCGCCAATACGTTGAAGGTGCTCATGGTTTCTAGCAGCAATTTGCTGAAAATAAACGAAGTCCCACGAGCCATCATCACCAGAGCTAACAGGATTTCCAGCCCGCGCGCGTTCGTTTTCTTCATCTTTGCCACCCTATCAACGAAGCACGCGGCTCAGACTTAAAGGTTCTACTTTTGAAATACCCGCTGGTAACTAGGGGAGCGCGAGTTCAAAAACGCGAGACTATATTGAAATCTAGTGAGGACACCGCCTAAAAATAATGCTCAGGATTAGCGATCTCAGGGCGAGGACGCGACTATGGATAAGTTTTTAGAACTCTGCTAGGGATTTAAGGAGATACAAATTGGTAACATACAGGTATTCCTAGGTTTTACTCTTGGAATGTCACAGTGCCAGGTATATGAGGTTTAGTATGGGCGAAAATCATTCCTACGGTCTTGATTGGATCGATGAAGATGCTTTGTATGAGGTTACAAGGCTATCTTTTGAGAAAGCATTTAAGAAGATAGAGTCTGCAAAACGCGGCAAGACCCTTCCTCCAGATCCCTTCACTTTAGTAGCTCATGCTGTGCTTGGAGGTGAAGGATTAGCGCAGGCGCAGATTTTTGAAGAACAGCGATCCTTCAATAAGACCCTGTCAGGAAATGTGGGTTACTGGCATCAACGGGTGCTGGGACTGGCAAAGAATTGGACTGAAACTGGCGCCTCGGGTGGATCCATAGATTTGAGAACAATACCGGGATTTTTGCATCCTCTACATGGAAAACCGCTGTTTGCGGAGGTGAAGAATCGGTTCAACACCATCAAAGCATCCGATGAAAAATTTACCTGGGATCGCCTAGATTCTCTTGCGCGCGCCAATGATGCCATCGCTTATCTGTTCCAGATAGTGCCAAAAACTCCAGAGCAATACGATCACCCCTGGAAAGTATCGGGACGCTCTGAAAAACCAATCGTTAGGGTATGTGACGGGGTAACTGCTTATGCCTTAGTGTTCGAACGCCCCACTGCTTTACACGAGCTCTATATGGCATTACCGCGGATTTTTGCAGATTTTACTGGTGAGGGCGTAAAGCTCGATGAAGCAGAAATGGAAAAGTTATTCACAACTAGCTTGCCAGCCTAGCGGACAGGAAATAATTTATAGTAACCTTTACCTAGGCAAGGGTACTAGGTCAAGGGGTGTTGATGGGCAACAAGCTGGTTCAAATTGGTATAGCCGCTGGGGAGTTAAAAGTATCGGTTGATACTATTCGTCGTTGGGCTAAACAGGGGCTGATTAAATCTAGTAGGGATGGACGAGGAAACCGTCTATTTAATGTGGCTGAAATCGAAAGATTGCAGCGGAAACTTTCGGGTAATGGCGAGGAAAAACCATTTACTGTTTTGCGTTCGGATAAAACCTATCCCCGGGCTACCTGCATAGATTTGTTCGCAGGAGGTGGCGGTACCGCTCTTGGTTTCCATAATGCTGGATTGCCACATGTGTTTCTCAATGAGTTTGACCGGGACGCGGTAGCTACTTTGCGGCAAAATAGTCAGGCTCACGGCTTTGACTGGAACATCTGCCCCGATGACGTGCATGAGGTAGATTTTTCAAAGCTGGACGCGCAAGTTATCCAAGCCGGTTTCCCATGCCAAGCGTTTTCCTATGCAGGGAAAAGCCGAGGCTTCGAGGATACGCGCGGCACCCTATTCTTCGAGTTTGCTCGGGCTATCAGAGCAATCCGTCCCGCGATTGCAATCGGCGAGAATGTGCGCGGACTGGTCAAACACGATCACGGCAATACTCTTACCACCATGCTCAATACCTTTGATGAACTAGGGTACCGAGTAAACTACCAAGTCTTGCGGGCTCAATACCTAGATGTGCCGCAAAAGCGCGAACGACTTATCTTGTTTGCCACTCGCAAAGACCTGGATTTGCCAATCATTTTCCCTAAAGAAAATGACTATGTAGTAACTCTGAAAGAGGCGCTGCAAAATGTTCCGCAGTCCCCTGGGCAGCGCTACACCGAGCGTAAAGCCAAGGTTATGGAAATGATTCCCGAGGGCGGAAACTGGCGAGACCTACCTGATGAGATACAGCGAGAATATATGGGTGCCTCCTACTTTTTAGGGGGAGGTAAAACTGGAATGGCGCGTCGTATGGCATGGAATCAGCCGGCACTTACTTTAACCTGTAATCCGGCGCAAAAACAGACCGAGCGTTGTCACCCCAACGAAACGCGACCCTTTACTGTGCGCGAGTATGCGCGCATCCAAACTTTTCCCGATGATTGGGAGTTTTGCGGATCCATGGCCGCGCAATATAAGCAGATCGGGAACGCCGTGCCAGTGAACTTGGGTTACCACGTAGGCAGGTGTGTGCTGGCAGCATTAGGCGAAATTCCGCTAGAAGACACTATGGAGGTAGTAGCGCCCCTTTCTCTAACACCGGGAGAAACGAAAAATAAGAGCGGCGAGCAGGGCGTCCTTATATAACATTCTTTGCCCGCCACCTAGGGAAAGCTGAGCGAATCCCAGAAAGATATCCCAGTAAAGCTGGTCGTAAGTATCTAGGGTAGCCGCACTAATGATGTTTCTAGTGCTACACGCATGATAGACAACTATCTCTTAGTTATCTCACGCTTGTTCGGTGCTTATTTACCGCCCTCGGTCGCCGGTTTTACGGGAATATCTTTGATGCGCCAACCTAAGTCTTTCTTATTGACCTGGGGGTTATGGTAGGTGGCGTCTATGGTGATGGTCTGGTCTTTGGTAGGCGGATACAGGACCGGGATAGTCAGTTTGTAACCCGACTTTATGCTGGTGCCAGCCCCGTGAACGCCCCCTCCGGCAACTACCGCCTGCTCGGTGCCACCTTGTAGGGGGCGCGCATACTCTAGTGGGGCGGTACGAACCTGGCCCCGCAAAATATCGGCACCGTAAAACTTGTTGTTACCATTGGGCGTGCCATGATAGTTCGCCTCGAACTGCAGACTTGTAAACCACATACTCACGTCTTTGGCGGTAACCGTAAAGGTCACCAAAGTATAGTGCGGGTACGCTACCGCTTTCGAGGCAATGATTTCCATAGTGGTGGGTTTAGCGCCGGTAGTATCGGCATCGTATGCCACCGCGGCCGGCCAAGTAGACTCGCTAGCGTCTGCAGCAGGCATCTTGGCACTCGCCGCCTGCAGTTCGGCAACCTCTTTCTTAACCGGAGTTTTTATGCTGACTTCGACCCGCCGGTTCTTCGCCCGCGCCTCCGGGGTAGTTCCTGGTACCGCCGGTTGGGTAGCGGCTTTACCAGAGGCCTTAAAACTAAAACCGGCCAGCTCAGATTTTCCAGCCAAAACCGCTTTTACCGCATTGGCGCGGTTTTCACTCAAGACTTGGTTCCCCACGTTCTTATCGGGTACATCATCGGTGTGCCCAACAATGGTGACTTCGCCCGGCTCGTGAGTAGCTAGGGCGGCGGCTGCCTGATCGAGGACAGATTTGGAGTCCGGTTTAATATCCCATTTCCCCGAGTCAAAGAATACGTCTGCCGCCAAAGTTACATTCAGGTTCTCCTTACCGGAGGAAATCCCCATCCCCGGGGTCATAGTGTATTGGGTGTAGGGGGCGTGGATATTTACCTCTGCGTCCTGCGGTATCTTCCCCAGTGCTTTTTGCACCTTCTGGGGAGCCTGCGCACTGTCAAGAACTGGCACGTTCGCCGCAAACCCGATTAGCCCCACTGAAACCCCGGCGGCTTTAGTGTCTTTACCGATGTCGCCGAAAGGCACTAGTACAGATTCTTTTAATTCGCCTTTTTGCTGTTCTTTAAAAGAATGCATCTGTTCTTTTTTTAGTTTTGCGTCCTGCGGCACCCAAGCAACCTGGTTATCTTTCATTCTGAGCGGCTCGAACACTTCCGAATCGTTGAGCAGGAAAATCCCCGAATAAGCGATTTGCTCAGTGTTATTGACGCTAGTAATCGCCTGCCCCACATTTGTGTTAGCAGGCCACCCGGTCACTTCTTTTGAATATCCTGCCGCTAGCGCTAGAACTGAGGTTCCGTCCTCTTGTCGATATATGGGACCTACTTTTGCCCACATGGAACCATTATTGTATTTACCTTTAATGTCCACGGACGCTGGCGCTTGATCCGCGGTTCTGGTAGAGGCCGGCTTTGAAGAAGAATTGGAGGGGGGAGTCTTAGAACCGCAGCCGCTAAGACTAAAGGTCAAAGCGACTACGGTTATAAGGGAAGCGGTAATCGAAAAAATTTTATTCATGGGCGTCTCCTGCAGCTATTGCAGTTATCAAGCTATAGGACGACGGTTAAATAAAACTGGACGATTCCGTAAATTTTAAGTAAATAATAAATGGGTTATTTTAATCTTCTTTACTTAAGGTCATTCCGGGAGTGGTTACCCGGCTAGCGCTGAATTACCCGCTGGCGAATGTCTTGTAGCTGCTTAGGATGCGGCTCATCGCTGGCAACCCCAAACGGCATTTGCGCATCTAGCACCCAGGTTTCGGGCAGGTCAAACAGCTGTTTCACCGCGTGGTCAATCACCGGATTGTAGTGCTGTAGGGAAGCGCCAATGCCCGCCTCGCGGAGCGCTACCCACAGCGAAAACTGCAGCATGGCCAGGGATTGCGCTGCCCAGTGCGGGAACTTGTCAGCATAGGTGGTGAACTTACCCGCCATCTCTTCGGTGACTTCCTGGTCATAGAAGTAGAGAATAGTGCCGTAACCGGCACGGAAAGAATCGATCTTTTCCCGCGGAACTTTACCTTCAAAAACCTCGAAGACCCGATTCCAGAGGGCGTCTTGATTCTCGCCGGTAACTACCAGTAGGCGCTGTGATTGCATGTTGAAAGCATCTGGTACCTGCGCGGTTACCTCGTCAATCAAATCCAGCAGTTCCTGGTGGCTTAAGGGGATCTTCCGCTCCAGCTGGTATCGCGAACGGCGATCCTGCAATAGTTCCAAGGTCTTCATAGCTATTCCTTTCCTCTGCTTCGCCTTAATCTTCTAGGAGAAAACACCAAGTCGCTAGAGGCGACGCAGAAATTCAGCTTATGGCGCATAAAACCTATCCGCATTATGACGTCTAGTTCGTATCGTTATTTTCCATTAACAGGGAACTGGCTAGCTCTGCCATAGAGCCGGAAGATTTAACTATCGAAGTAAAGAGGTCGCGTTTACGTTGTTGCAGCTGGGAGACTTTTTCTTCGATGGTTCCCTTCGCCACCAGGCGGTAGACATTAACCGGGCGGTCTTGCCCAATGCGGTGAGCGCGGTCGATTGCCTGTTCTTCCACCGCGGGGTTCCACCACGGATCCATCACAAACACATAGTCGGCGGCAGTCAAAGTAAGTCCGGTCCCGCCTGCCCGCAGGGAAATCAAGAAAGCTTGTGCGTCTCCCTCCGAAAACTCCTTAACCACCTGGTCGCGCTGCCGGGTAGAACCATCGAGATAAGCAGTTATTATTCCCGCCCCCTCCAAAGCCTCTTTAATTAACTTTAAATAAGAGGTGAACTGGGAAAACACTAAGGCTTTATGGCCAGGTATTGCCTGTAGCTGTTCCACCAGAGCGTTAGTTTTCGCGCTGGTTATTCCCGCGCGTCCTCCTACCAGACGCAGGTCCAGGCTGGCTCGCCGCAGCGCCGTCAGCGCCGCCAAAATCGACATGCGGTCACCGGAGCGCAGTAACCCACTAACCTGGTGGCGCGCCTGAGCCTCTAGTTCCCGATAAGTGGCAATATGCCCCGGCTCTAAATCAACCCGCAACACCTGTTCAATCTTCGGAGGCAAATCCGGTGCCACCTCCGCTTTAGTGCGCCGCAACATATAGGGAGCCACCAGAGAACGCACCTGGGTGAGCCCGCGCAGCTGCAAGGCAGAAAACTGCTCCCGCGAAAGCAAAGTTCCCGGTTGCGCCAAAGATAAAATCGCATGCAAATCCGCTAAAGAATTCTCTAGGGGAGTGCCAGTCGCACAAATCGTCCACTTTCGATCCAAATCATTGAGGACGCGCCAGGCTTGAGTACGCGGATTCTTCACTAGCTGCGCTTCGTCACAAATCACCCCCTGCCATTGGGGCTGTAAGAAAGTCTCGGAGTGGCGGCGCAGCAACCCATAGGAGGTAACCACTAAATCTGCCCCGCTAAAACCGTCCTCGATATCGCTGCCGCTACGCAGCGCCCGCACCTCCATCTCGGGATAAAAGCGCTGTGCTTGCGACTCCCAAACGTTAATCACCGAAGTTGGTGCCACTACCAGCACCGGACTCGAGGTGGGCAAGGACTTAATCGCCGCTAAAATCTGCAGGGTTTTCCCCAGCCCCATTTCATCGGCAAGCACTGCTCCGGGACCAATCGCTAGTTGCGCCAGCAACCAGGACACCCCCGTGCGTTGATATTCGCGCAGCTTAGCGGTGTGGGGCGGGGCTATCGGCGGCAACTTTAGCTGGCGTGACTTCCATGCTTCCAGGCCGCGAACCTGCGCCTGCGTGCCCTCCAAAATCTGGGAAAGGTCAATAATCGCCGGGTGAATACCGCGCCGATTAAGGCCAGCGCGCTCAATTAGCAGCGTCAGCCGATCCAGATCTGCTTCGCTTAGGTAAGTATCGGCATCGATTAGCCCACCGCGCTCGCGAATCTTCGCAATCTCTAAGGCCCCAAAGTCACGATCATCTAAATGTAACCGCACCTTGGGGGTGAACCAGCCGTAAGTGTTGGGAGCTAAATCTACGATGATCTCCCCGCCCCTTTGCGAAAATGAACGGGGAATCCCATGGCGATTAACCTCTAAATCTTGAGCCTCAAAAACGGTTTCCAGCTCATCGAGTAACTGGTTAATGCGGTGAGCGGGGCAAGAAAGAAAACTATCGAAAGTGAAAACCCCTTCTTGACAGCGCAACCACTTCGTCACCTGGGTTTTCAGCTCCGCAATCTGAACTGGCAGGGCGCTGGTTTCAATCTTTTCACCCCCAAGTTCGCGCATGGCGCGCAGGTGAATCCGGTAAAGATCCTCTGCTCGGGAAGTTCCAACTTCTAGCAGGTAGCGATATTTTGGGAACTCAAAACTGTCATCCAAAGAATAGACCGGGAAACTTTCGGCGAGGCGCGGAAAATCTTGTAACAAAAAATCCGGTAAATCTGCTTGCGGCACCCGCACCGGTTTCGCCCCCAACACTCGGTTAAGCGCCCCGAAGCGATCATCCCAGAGAGCAAAACACCCCAGCTGTTCGCTGGCCACCAGTTCTAGACCGGCTGCCACGCAGGTAGCGGCGACTGTGCGCTGGGCAGGGTCTTTACCGGCAGAAAAATCAATCCCGAAGCGCAGCGCCACGTCACCCGGGGCGCAAATATCCAGGAAAGGACGCGCCAGAATCGGAGAAAAACGCAAAGGAGTGAGGGGCTCGGTACCTAGGGCAAAAGAAAATCCGGCTCGCGCCAGGCTGCGAATAGTAGGGGATACCTGCGCGGCCTCCTCGGAAGATAGCCGCTGGGGAGCTTTTTCTAATAGCCCAGCCACCTGCCGTAAATGGCTCAGCTGCGCCCTATCTAAACCGGCAGAAACCGACTCCCATTTAGTTTGGCAAAGGTCACGCCAACTGGCACGATTACGGGTCCAAGTGCCAGAAACTTCCCGGCGCAGGGGATGGAAACTACCATCTAATTCAATGCAAATTCCCAGGTCAGCGCCAGGAGTAATTTCGGGATGCGGGGAAGTGAACATTGCGGAAATCAGGCGTCGCCACGCCGGTTCCGGGGCATTGCTACTCACGCGTTCCTCCTTTGCTCATCCTTCCTACTCTAGCAAGGACGCTAGACTGGGCTCTATGAAGATTGTGCGATTTCGGATTGATGACCACCCTATTTACGGAGCTTTAGAGGACGGAAGTGAACGGATAGTAGCCCTCAAAGGTGACCCCCTATTCCAAAAGGCGGAACCCTCCGGACAGCTCTATAACTTAGAGGAGGCGCGGCTGCTGTCTCCGGTTATTCCTCGCTCGAAAGCAGTTAGCTGCTGCGCGAATCTCGCGGGTAAGACGGCGGGTTCCGAGCAGTGGCCGCAGGTAGCGATCAAACCCAATACCGCGGTGATTGGCCCGGATGATCCCATAGCGATTCCTACTTGGGGCGGCGAGGAGGCGCGCGTATTCGTAGGACTAGCGGCGGTCGCTAAAACTATTTGTAAAAACTTGACTCCGGAGCAGGTGGGGAAGGTAATCGCCGGGTGGACTATTGGGGTAGATTGCGCGAGCGGCAGCGAAGAAATCAGTTTCGCTCAGGCAAAGGCTTGGGATACTTCCGCAGTAGTGGGGCCCTGGATTGTGGTTGACCCCGATTTTGATCCAGATAGCCTCACCATTAGCGCCAGCGTTTCCGGGCAAGAGGTTGCCTCCGCTAACAGTGCTGACTTGCCGCTAACAGCCGCCGAAGCTTTCGCGAAGGTCAGTTCCATGATGACTTTGCTGCCCGGGGACGTGGTGATCGTAGGAGGAATCGAGCTGCCGCAACCTCTAAGCCCCGGTGCGCGCCTAGAAAGCGCCATCACCGGGGTGGGGCAGATGGAAAATATGGTGGTCAGCGCGAACCGCTAGACCGTTAACGCCTCCGGCAAGCAGCGCGACTAATCGTTTTCTGTTTCGCGTAGCGCACTAGCTAGCCGCCGGGTCATCTCCAGGAACAGGTAGCGAGGAGTAGCAGCGTTAAGTCGCAACAGACCGGGGTAGCCGGTACCCAGAATCTCGCCCCCATTTACCCCCACGCGGGCTCTCTCCTCCGCGATCTTGACCGGATTTTCGCAATAGCTACGCGCGTCCCATAGTGATAGGTAGGTTCCCTCCACTTCCGGGATTTCCAGCCGGGGGGCAATCTGTAGCGCCAAATCCCGGGAGCGAGCTAGATTTTCGCGAATATAGCCTTTGATTTCTTGCAGCCAAGCGCCTCCCTCTTGGTAGGCGGCGCGAGCGGCCAAAGCTCCCAGCGGAGTCGCGCCCATCGCTAGTTGGGTAGTCACCCCTGACTGTTCAAAAAGATCACGTAGCGGTGAGGGCGGCAAAATCATTTGCGCGCAATGAAGTCCCGCCAGGTTCCAGCCCTTAGAGGCCGCATGAGCTGTAACCGTAATCTGGGTGAAAGCAGGATCTAGGCTGGCAAAAGGAATATGGTGAGCTTTATCTTTCAGCACCAGGGGTGCATGGATTTCATCGGCAAATACTGTTACTTGATGGGCCAGTGCCAGTTCGCCCACTTTTCTCAGCTCTGCTTCGCTCAGGACGCGCCCGGTCGGGTTCCAAGGGTTGCAAAGTATCAGCAGCTTAGCTTTTTCTTGACTGAGGGCGCTTTCGAGTGCCTCAAAATCTAGCTCCCAGCGGCCCTGCTGATAGCGACTTTTAACCTCGATTAAATCTCGTCTCTGCTGCGCGGGGATAGTTAAAAACGGCATATATGCCGGAGTGGGTACCACCACCGCCTGTCCGGCTTTAGTGGTCAGTTGGATTTGAGCGCGCAGAATCGAAAGCACATCGGAGGAGATAAAAACATCTTCGGCGCTCACCTGCCAGCCATAGGAATCAGCTAGAAACCTTCGTGTCTCTTGCTGGAGGTCTTTGACCAGGTCAGGCGGCATATAACCAAAGAAACCATCATCGATAGCGCGGTGCAGACAGCGTGCAACCGCGGGCGCGGTTCCAAAATCCATTTCTGCAACCCAGGCTCCCCATAAAGGCTCACCCTCGAACGTCTTCCCTGTCCATTTTAAAGAACCTCGTCGTCGTAGTTCTTGCAGGGATAAACGATCAAAATCTTGCATGCCTCCACCCTACGCCCCCAGACCAGTCAAGGCGCGGGTAAATGAGGTCTAAAGAGACTGCGGGAAAAGTATAGGCGGGGCGCCAGGTTAGCCGTGACAATCCCCAGGTTCGAGAATCAGGCGGGGAGCGAAGTAGAATCAAGGGGAACTGATGATTTTACGCAAGGAGATTTTAGGTATGAATCCGGATGCTACTTCCCCGATTCGGGTGCGGTTTTGCCCTTCACCCACCGGCACCCCGCATGTGGGAATGGTGCGTACCTGCCTGTTTAACTGGGCATATGCGCGCCATACTGGGGGAACTTTTGTTTTCCGGATCGAGGACACCGATGCCAAACGCGACTCGGAAGAATCCTTTGAGCAAATCCTAGAGTCTCTACGCTGGCTGGGACTAGATTGGGACGAGGGCGTCGATAAGGGCGGCCCCTACGGTCCCTATCGCCAAAGCGAACGTATGGATATTTATAAAGAGGTGGCAGATAAGCTGCTCGCCGGGGGATTCGCCTACGAATCCTATTCCACCCCCGAAGAAATCGCTGCCCGCCATAAAGCTGCCGGTCGCAATCCGCATCTGGGATATGACGGATATGACCGCAACTTGACGGAAGAACAGATCGCTGCTTTCCGCGCTGAAGGCCGCCAGCCAGTGCTGCGGATGCGGATGCCTGATGAAGATATTACTTTCCATGACTTGGTGCGCGGAGACATCACTTTCCAGGCCGGTTCAGTTCCTGACTATGTGATTGTGCGCGGCGGCGGCGATCCTCTCTATACCTTGGTAAACCCGGTAGATGACGCGCTGATGCATATCACGCACGTGCTGCGCGGGGAAGACCTACTTTCATCCACCCCCCGCCAAATTGTGCTTTACCGCGCCCTCATCGAGTTGGGGATTGCGGATCGGGTACCCGAGTTCGCGCATCTGCCCTATGTAATGGGGGAGGGCAATAAGAAGCTTTCCAAGCGTGACCCGGAATCAAATCTGCTTTTGCACCGGGAAAACGGGATGATTCCCGAAGGGCTAGTGAACTATTTAGCCCTGCTAGGTTGGGCTTTATCTGCCGATAGGGATGTGTTTAGCAAAGAAGAAATGATTGCGGCTTTCGATATTGAGGATGTGAATCCTAATCCGGCGCGTTTTGACTCTAAGAAGGCCTTGGCGATTAACGCTGACCATATTCGGATGTTGGAAACTGGCGATTTCACTGAGCGGATTGTTCCTTACCTGCACGCGGGCGGATTCGTGAGTGCCGAGAAGCTATCGGATTTAACCGATAAAGAAAAACAGCTTTTGGAGGCGGCCGCTCCGCTTGCCCAGAGCCGGATGCAGGTACTTTCTCAAGCTAAGAGCCTGCTGGGATTCCTATTTATTGCTGATGACCAGGTGGAATATCAAGAAAAACCGCTGCGCAAACTCAAAGATAATGCTCCTCAGGTGCTGGAGGCCGCGGCTAAAGTGGTAGACGGTCTGCCAGAAGGGGAAGTAGGGGAGACCGGCACCATTGGTGATCCGGAGGCAGTAAAAGCCGCTATGAGCAAGGTAATGGTGGAAGAAATGGGGCTCAAACCCCGAGTGGCTTTCCAGCCGCTATTCATGGCGATCACTGGATCTAACGTATCGATCCCGGTGTTTGACTCCATCGGGATTTTAGGTAAAGAGGCCAGCATCAACCGCCTGCGTAAGCTACAAAACCACCTGGAACAGGCATAATCTCAGGTGATTAGTCACACAAGGAATTTATTTGAAGCACCCTAACCGCCTGCGTTAGAGTAGATGACTGCAGCCCAGCGCAAGCTGAGGTTAGCAGCCCTTGGGGTATGGTGTAATCGGTAACACAGCTGATTCTGGTTCAGCCATTCTAGGTTCAAGTCCTGGTACCCCAGCGAAAATGGGAACCTGCTGGTTCTTGTTTCAGGCCCCCATAGTCTAGAGGCCTAGGACACCGCCCTCTCACGGCGTAGACACGGGTTCGAATCCCGTTGGGGGTACCACTGGTACTTTTCTTTTGAATCCTATTTTTCTGCTATATTTCTCGGATCTGGGTTTTTATTTAGTCCCAAAGTCGAAACTTTCGCCAATGCTAAAGTGATAGCCATGTCTGGAAAAATTGTTGCTACTCGCGGAATGCGAGACTTTTTACCCACCGAAAAAACTTGGCGTGAACGCGTCCTTAGCGTCCTGCGCGAAACCTACACTTCCCTGGGGTTTATGGAGATAGAAACCCCAGCCCTGGAGCCGATCGCGCGGCTGCAATCTGGGCAAGGTGGCGAAAACGAGAAAATGATTTTCCAGGTGATGCGGCGCGGACTAGATCCGCAAACAGGCATCCTGCCTGCGGAGGCTGTAGACCTAGGGCTACGCTATGACTTGACCCTTCCCTTGACCCGCTACTTCGCCAGCCACCAAGCGGAGCTGCCGAACGTGTTTCGCGCCTTCCAGACCGGGCCAGTGTGGCGTGCTGAGCGGCCCCAAAAGGGGCGTTTCCGCCAATTTAACCAGGTAGATATCGATATATTGGGGGAAGCCTCCTTCAGCGCAGAAGTCGAAATTATCGTGACCATGTGGAACGCGATCGGCAAACTGGGGCTAGATAAAGATTCCACGATCCTGCTTAATGATCGTCGTTTCCTGCGAGAGCTCATGAAAGCAGCCGGGGTCGCAGAAGAAAAACACGATAGCGCCTTCATTACCCTCGATAAGCTGGAAAAAATTGGGGAAGAGGGAGTTATCAAAGAGCTAGTCGGGCAGGAAATAGCCGCTGACTCCCAAGCGAAAGCCCTAGTAGAGGCAGTAGGCAGTATCGCCGCGCTGGAACTGGACAGCGCAGTTGAAACTGTGCAGGTGCCTTCCCTTAACACCGAGCTGCCCCTCTTTGACCTGGGAGCCATTGCCTCCCAGGTGCGGGAGATTGCTCCGGATATCAAGATCTCTTTCACTCCCACTTTGGTGCGGGGCATGGGGTATTACACCGGACCGATTTTCGAAGTTTCCCACACGGCCTCCGGCTCCTCGATTTGTGGGGGCGGACGCTATGACGGGGTAGTAGGGCGCTGGCTAGGGCGCGATGTTCCCGCAGTCGGATTCAGTTTCGGGTTTGAACGGATCGTCGATTTGGTGTCTCTTCCTGAGGTGGGACAGCAGCTAAAAGTGGCGCTGGCCTATCAAAAGCCACATGAAGCTCTAGCAGCTTTGCATCTGCGGGAAGGGCTCCTGGAGGCAGGCGCCAGTAACGCCGGTTTGCTGAAAGCCCCGCGCAAAATGTCGGCAGGGTTCTTCGAACAGGCAGCATCCTTGGGATACAACCGGGTGCTTCTGCCCAGCCGCTACCTAGAGGCTGCCGAGCAGACCGATCCGGACTTTGAGGCTCTGCTGGAGCAAGCGCGCGTCCTCGAAAACTAGAGCCGAGGGGGGGCGAAACCACCCCGATAACCTCCCTAACCACCTGCTGAGGGAAGATAGCTAGGGAGTGCTGTGGTTTTAGTCGTGGAGTTTGCCCTCGGCCTTTAGATGCCGCACCCGGATTTGTAGAGCAATAGCTGCCAGGATTACCGAAGCGAAGGTTCCCATCAGCACCCCTAGAGAGCCGGCATGGGTCAGATCTGCGTCCCCTCTAAAGGCCAAGTGGGAAATTAGCAATGCCACGGTGAAGCCGATACCGGCGGTTAGCGAAACTGGAAGTACATCCCGCAGCCCCACGCCTTTGCCTAAGGTGAGAGGGGTCAGCTTAGTAAAGATGGCTACAGAACCGAAGATTCCGATGACCTTGCCGATTGGCATTGCCACCATTACTGAAAGCGCAATTGGGTGAGTGATTACGTGGAGCGGCCCGCCCGCTACATCCACCACGTTTACCCCGGCAGCGAAGAAAGCGAAGATAGGCACTGCCAACCCGGCACTAAAGGGGTTGACTGCTTCAGTAAGACGTTCGGTTTCGGGTTCGGTTTCGCCAGCGATCTGTTTGGCGGGAACCGTCATCCCCAGCAGCACTCCAGAGATAGTAGCGTGGACTCCCGAGTCGTGCATGAAATACCAGGTTAGAATCCCTAAGGGAACTAGAATCCACCAGCGGCCCCACCGTTTTTGGGCTAAGAAACCGAAAACTGCGGCGCAGACGAATGCCAGCAGTAGGGAAACAATCTTCATTCCCGTGGCGTAGAAGATGGCGATCACTAAAATCCCGCCCAAGTCATCGGCGACCGCCAGGGTCAGCAGGAAAGTCCGGGCAGCTAAGGGCAGTCCGCGTCCAAAGATCTGTAAAATAGCAACCGCAAAGGCAATATCGGTAGCGGTGGGGATCGCCCAGCCGTGCCAGGCATTATCACCTGAAATTGCGGTGCCTACTAGATAGACACAGGCCGGGCCGGCCATCCCGAAAACGGCGGCAATAATCGGCATCGCCGCCACTTTGATATTGTGCAGCGAACCTATCGCGAACTCTTGTTTTAATTCCAGACCTACGGCAAAGAAGAACAGAGTCAGGATTCCGTCTTGCGCCCACTCGTGTACCGCTAAATGTAGCCCTAGGGAATGCGGGCCGAACTCGAAGTTAGACAGCGCCATATAGCCTTCGCGCACCGGGGAGGGCGCATTCGCTAAAATTAGCGCCAAAATGGCGGCCGAGACCAAAATCATGCCCGCCACAATGTCGTTGGCTAAAATTCGTTTTATGGAGGTAAAGACCCCGTGAGGGGATTCCTCGTCGTAATCCTTCGGAGAAGGAATCGCCAAATCCTGGTAATCCGGGGGAGTTACCAGTTCTTCGACCTCTTTTTCTAGGGGGAAGTAGTGGACAGCGTCTTTATTATCTTGCTTTGGAGAATGATTGTTCTCGGCATCATGTTTGTCCTGCATGCCCCTATGCTAACCCTTCTTTGTTTCGACTTTCGCGAAACGCTAAGGTTTAATATGAAGTGGCGTTTTACAAAGGACACCTGCTTTTGATAAAACAAAACTTGGTTGGTGCGTTAAAGCACCCGAAGGGCACTTAAAAGCCCCGGTAAGCCCCCGTAGCCCAATCGGTAGAGGCAGCTGACTTAAAATCAGTCCAGTGTCGGTTCGAGTCCGACCGGGGGTACCATCCATTATTTTTCCGGAACACACTCAGAAACCTTTAAGAAACTTTAGCTATTAATTTGATTAGAAGCGCTGCTTTTAGCTCTGGCGATTGTCGGAGGGCGACAAGTAAAGTTGCAAAACGGAAGTGGCTGGTAACTAAAGAAAGAGAGATCCAGATGGCAAATCCGGTTATGAATCAAGTAGGCGAGCAGATGCGTCGCACCCCGGCTGGGTATCCAGAAATGCCTGGTTATCAGGTAGGGAATGATCCCCGGGCGGCTAATCCGGTTTACCCGCAGTCAGCTACCCCTGGCGTTCCCGGACAAAGCACCTATAATCCTGGACAAACCACCTTCGATCAAGGTCAGCAACTGGGGGTGCCCCAAAGCACCTCCCGTCCGATGACCTTAGATGATGTGCTGGTACGTACCGGTTTGAGCTTCGGGGTAATGATCCTGGCGGCAGCCGCACTATGGTTTTGGGGAGTAAGCGACCTAGCGGCGAACGTGGGAACTATGCTCACCATTTCCTCGGTTTCCGCTCTAATAGCTTTTGCTCTGGTACTGGTGCATTCCTTCCGCAGAAAGCCCTCAGCGGTGATTACCTTGGGTTATTCCTTCTTCGAGGGGCTGTTTATCGGCGGTATTTCGGCATTCTTTGAATACACTTACCCCGGGATTGTAATCCAGGCGCTGATTGGAACAGCAGCGGTATTCGTTACCTGCCTAGTGCTGTTCAAATCCGGGCTGGTGCGGGTGAACTCCAAGTTCATGAAGATCATGTTGCTGGGCATAGTATCGATTGTTGTTTACCGCCTTTTGGCGATGGTTCTGGCGATGGTTACTCCCTCCAGCGCTGTCGGCAATATGGATCAAATAACCCTCTTCGGTTTGCCCTTGGGACTACTAGTAGGCTTATTTGCGGTAATCTTCGGGGCAATGTCACTAATCTCTGATTTCGATATGGTTCGTGAGGGAGTGCGCCTGGGGGCTGACAAAGATATGGCCTGGAGCTGCGCCCTGGGAATCATGGTGACTGTGGTTTGGCTCTACATCGAGATTCTGCGAATCATCGCGATTCTTCGAGATAACTAAGCAGATAACTAAATAGCAAACTTTGCTTCGGGGCGACTACTATAAGCTGTAGTCGCCCCGAAGTGTTTTTAGGGAAGTATTTTTTAGGAAGGAACCTAGCTGTGCCGGTGATTGTAAGAACCCCGACCTTGGTTGATGCTGCCGGCGCAGCCATGGCGCACCGCCGGATATTAACTGAAACTATTCCTAGCCAGGTGCCTCAAAGCTATTGGGAAAAGCACTCCGAAGAAGCCCTCCTTGAGTATTGGCACCAGCAAATCCTGCAGACGAAGGGCAGGAAAATCGCCTTTGCTTCCCGGGGAAGGCAGGTAGTGGGGATGGCCTACGTAACCGCGTCTCCTGACAATGACCACCAACTAGGGCCGGCTCCTCGCGCCCTCGACATTGCGTTCTTTGGGATTATCCGCCAGTTCTATACCCAGGAACTCGCCCAACGCCTCCTGGACTATGTTCTAGATCCCGACACCCCCGCCCAAGCCTGGGTGCTTCGCTCCGACCAAGTAAAACGCCGTTTTTTGCGGGTCAATGGTTTTACCTTAGACGGACTGAGCCTGATCGAGGAGGAATCGGGGGAGACAATTTCCCGGATGACTCGCTAACCGGTGGGGTTTTGAGACTATCCGCATTAGTGAAAGTAAAAAGCGTCACTGTCTTAGCGAGTGGTTTGCAAGAGAGTTGCGGGGCGCTGCTAGGGTTAAGCTATGAATTCTCGTCTTGACTGGCTCGCGCAAGCATTTCGGCGTCTACTTGACGCACTGCATAGGCAGAGAAAAACACCTGTTCCGGCAGTTCGGGACGCAGGCTCGTATACTCAAGACCTCCCGGATATAAAGCCAAATAGGGAAGATGCCTCGCAAAAAGACACGGTGCCGCTGACCTTGCGGGTAGCGGCTGATTGGTCGTGGCGGCTACTGGTGGTGGCAGTGGCTTTTGCCGGCTTCCTTTATGTCGCCAGTAAATTCCAGGTAATCGTGATTCCGGTAGCGGTGGCACTGTTATTATCGGTGCTTTTAGAACCCGCACTGCGACTTTTATACGTGAAACTGCATTTGCCTCGGACACTGGCCGCCGCCGTCACTTTGATTATCGGGGTGGGGATAGTGGTAGCCATGATCTCGGTGGCTACCACCCAGTTGGCTACCGAACTTCCCAATTTGATTGGGCGCACTAAAGCTGGCGTAGACGAGGGAATTCACTGGTTGGCCACCGGGCCGTTGGAGATGGACACCGAGACCGCCTCCAAGCTGTGGGCGCAAGCCCAAGACCAAATCCAAAATTATGCACGCCAGAATGCGTCTTGGCTAGCATCGAATGCCCTGGGAACCATGTCGGCGGTGACCTCGGCTTTCACCGGGGCGCTGACTGCCTTGTTCTGTTTGTTCTTCTTCTTAAAAGATGGGCGTAAGCTGTGGCAGTGGTTCTTGCGGTTGACTCCGCGTTCGGCGCGCCACCCGCTAAACGAGGCGGTTATTCGCGGCTGGGTTACTCTCGGCGCCTATACCCGCACCCAATGCCTAGTCGCGGCGATTGACGCGGTGGGTATTGGTGGAGGTGCCTACCTGATTGGGGTTCCCTTAGCGATCCCGCTGGCAATCCTGGTGTTCCTGGCGGCCTTCGTGCCGATTCTGGGTGCGATTCTTTCGGGGATGATGGCAGTAGCTATCGCCTTGGTAGATAAGGGATTCACCACGGCGATCGTGATGCTAATTATTATTTTGGTGGTTCAGCAGCTGGAATCCAACTTGCTGCAGCCAGCATTAATGTCTAATGCGGTTAGCTTGCATCCGGTGGCAGTATTGCTGGCAGTAGCCGGTGGCGGTGCCTCGATGGGAATCGTAGGCGCGATTTTCGCGGTTCCGATTTTGGCTTTCGTAAACACCACAGTGCTCTACCTGCGGGGTTATGACAGCTTTATTCGTCTTTGTTACCAAAAAGATCGCCCCGGCGGTCCTCCTGGATCCCTCGATAAGGAACTCGCGGAGGCAGCTCGCCCCAGCGAACAGAACCTGTCAGAGGCGCGGGAAGCCAAAGCCGCCGCTGAAGAAGACGGGGAGCGGCGTACCCCTCGTGAACATGCGGAACAGGCAGAGAAAGTGCAGCTGGAGATTCAAGATACTCTTTCCGAGTTTGCGGCCGCAGATCCGAATCAGATTGTGCCAGCGGATGCCAAAACCGATTTCGAGGTAGGGGCAACGACCAAGATTCAGAAAGTTGTGGAGGCTGAACACGCCGCCCGGCAAGAAGACCAGGATCTGCCCTCAAAAGCAGACAATTCTGAGGACGAAGAGGAATAGTTTTTACTTGCCCATGCGACGCTCACGGAGAGCAAAGTCGCGCAGGGCGCGGTAGAAATCAATCTTACGGAAGTCCGGCCAAAAGGCTTCACAAAAGTAGTATTCCGAATGGGTAGATTGCCACATTAGGAATCCCGATAGGCGCTGTTCACCCGAGGTACGGATAACTAGATCCGGGTCGGGTTGGCCCGCAGTATAGACGTGGGAAGTTATTTCGTCCACGGAAAGTTCTTTGGCCACGGCACTTAAATCCGCTCCCTCGTTGGCCTTTTCCAGGAGCAACTCCCGCACGGCCTCGGTAATTTCTTCGCGCCCGCCATAGCCGACAGCGATATTTACGGTTAGGGGAGAGTCCTGACAAGAATGTGCCACTGCCTCCCGCAGGCGATCTTGTACCGGGGCCGGCAGCAGGGAAAGGTTACCGAGTAAACGGAGGTGCCAGCGCCCTAAAGAAGCTATTTGCTCTACTACTCCGCAAATAATGTCAAAAAGTTTCGTGAGTTCCTCACCGGAGCGGCGCAGATTGTCGGTAGACAGCATCCAGAGAGTCACTACTGGAATTCCGACCTCTTCGCTCCAACCCAAAAATTCCAGTGCCTTATCGGCACCTACCTTATGGCCCGTTTCCGACTCCGCACCCACTTGATGAGCCCAGCGCCGGTTTCCATCTAAAATTACTCCCACGTGGCGCGGCAAAGATTCGGTGGGTAGTGCCTTTTCTAGGTTGCGGGCATAGAGGCGATATACCAGGTCAGTAAGGTGGGTCAATCTTGCTCCTTTAGGGGTAATAGTTGGATTTTACCCCCTCCGGCGAGCAGTTGACAGCATTTATAGGGTGCATTAGCGTTGGTCGCGAACAAGCTATCCTACCTTGGCTTTTGGACTAGGGCAGGTTTCTATTCGAACTGAGGAGCACGGATGACACCTGATGACGGACGATACGTGCAGGTGAGAACGCGGATAAAAGATTCTTTCAATACCTTGCCGAAACCCAAGTTGCGGGGCTGGATTCATACCATAACCACCCCGCTGTCCTTAGCTGCCTCGATTGTGTTGATTTGTCTAGCAGACACCACCGCGAAACGCTGGGCGTGTGCCGTTTACCTGGTTTGTTCGCTGCTACTTTTCGGAGTTTCGGCGCTCTACCATCGCATCGACTGGGGCAAACGGGCGCACAGCGTAATGCGCCGTCTTGATCACTGCAATATCTTCCTTTTAATTGCGGGATCTTATACTCCCATAGCGGTTTCGTTGCTACCTTATCCGCAGGTCAGAAATCTTTTGCTGCTGGTATGGCTGGGAGCCTTGGCGGGCATCTTGCTTTCTATATTTTGGCCGGGGGCTCCCCGCTGGTTGTATGTGCCCATCTATATTTTGCTGGGCTGGGTGGCACTGGCATATATGGAGCCGCTACGCCAAGCCGGGGGATTAGTGCTTATTTGGCTGCTAGTGGCGGGGGGACTCAGCTACTCGCTAGGCGCCGTGTTTTACGGGATCCGCTGGCCAGGTAGACGCGCCCGCTACTTTGGGTATCACGAGATTTTCCATGCCGGCACGGTGGCGGGCTGGACCTGTATCTGCATCGCCGCCTATTTCGCTGTGCTATCCTGACCGGCACTTATATTGGAAATAAGTTATTAGCTTTTTGTAATAGCAACTTCAGCAGCAATTTGTTACACTGATACCTGCTGTTTACTGACCGCGCCCGGCGTGGTCAGTCTTTTATTTATTAGCTGAGGAGAACACGATGGCAGAGAAGACCTGGATGACCCAGGAATCATATGACCGTCTAAAAGAAGAGCTACGCCATCTCCAAGAAGTAGAGCGTCCGGCGATTGCCCGTCGAATCGATGAGGCCCGGCAAGAGGGCGACTTGAAGGAAAACGGCGGTTACCATGCGGCGCGCGAACAACAGTCCTGGAATGAAACTCGGATTCTGCAGCTAAAAGAAATTATAGAGAACGCCGAGGTTGGCGAGCCTCCCGCCGATGACGGGATTGTAGAACCGGGGATGGTAGTAAAAGCAACCTTAGGCCGGCGGGAAGTTAAATTCCTGATGGGGTCCCGGGAAGCCAGCCCCGATGTGGATATCGATGTTTATTCCCCGGATGCTCCACTGGGGCAAGCAATTATGGGACATAAAGTGGGGGATACTGTTGATTACCAGGCTCCCAACGGCAAAAACATAAAGGTAAAGCTGCTGGAAGTTACCCCTTTTGAGTAACCAGAGGTGATAGTAGCCAGAGGCAATCCGGAGAAACTGAAACTTTCGGAAGTGAAGGGCGGGTTAAAGCTACTCCTCCTTCACCCAACGCCGAGCGCCCGGAGAAGTAATCGCTAAGATTGCCAGCACCGACAAGGTAGTGGAAGTGATCCATAGGGGAGTTCCGGAGGCGCCTTCGATTCCCAAGGACTCCATCATCCGCACGATCACCGTTACGGTAAGCACCAAGAGCAGTCCCAGACGCATCCATCTTTGGTGACATAAAGTTCCCACGATTAAGACGGTAAGTAAGACCGCTAACGCCATAAAACCCCAGCCTGCCAGGTTAGTCTGGTAAAAAGAAAACCCCAATTCATCTGCATATTTTGGGTTGGTAGCGAGGATATAGCCAATCGCCGCCAGTTCCAAGGCGTGCAGAACCGTCAAAGTAATCCCACAGGCCAAAGAAGTGGCTGGTACTTCGCGATCTCGCAGCAGCCGGCGCTTATTTTTCTTCTCTGCCTGTTCGCGGGAAGAACGCAGATAACCCTTATGTTGCAAAGCCAAGTTTTCGCGCCGATTCAGATGTTCTTCACTTACCAGATTGGCTTCAATCACCGGCAGGCTTCCATCGGTTTGTACCCGGTCACCTCCGCCGTTGCGCGAGTGATACGCGCTGGTAGCATCGGGAATCACGTCTACTTCTACGCTGGTACAGGCCGCCCGGACGGTATCTACTACATGGTCACGTTCAATATCGATGTTCTCGTCAATCTTGTGGGTGATTTGCAAAGTGAACAACGACAGACCGACCGCCTTGTCGAAAGTTGCCGCTGCCAGCCAATCCGCTTGGAATCCCCCCGGCAGTTTCCAACCTTCCGGAACCCTCCAAAAACGCACATGATGTCGCTGACTGGGATTGCCGTCTACCTCTTGTTGATAGGCAAAATCTTGTTTCTTCCCGAAAAGATAGAGCGGGGAAACTGGAGCCGCCGGGTAGGAACGCTTAAAAACACTGGCGAAAATAATCTTCCAAGAAGAAGAAAGCGTAATCTCGTCGGCCATCGTCCAGCCCGCTGCCTGCATCGCCAGGTGAATATCCTCCTCTTCTCCCAGCCAAGCTAGGTTAATAGGATCCCCCAGAATCCCATCCCCGGTTTTAGAACGCCCAATGTAATAGTCCGGAACGTAGAGCGAAGACATTATTTGATGTAGACGTGGCAGCGCCAGATAAGCCAAAAGCACCCAGAAAAAAGTTAAATAGACCAGGATAACCAGGGAAAGCTGGAAACCATGTTTGAGGAGGATCCAAGCCAGACGCACGGTTAAAACCGCCGCTATCACCACAAAAACGTAGTCGATAATCTGGTAAAGGGTGAGGGGAGCAGATTTGTGATAGCCCAGCTTTTGCCCTAACTCAAAAGGCAGGCTTTCGTCATTTTCCGATCCTGCCCCCGCGCTAGCCTCTTGGTCTTTAGTAGCCACTAGGGCGCCCTCACTCGCGCTTGCTGGCCCCTGTTTCTTGCCCTCGGTTTTTTGAGCCGGCTTATCTTCGCTGGTTGCCATGACCTATTCCGATTTCTTGACCTGTTCCAAACGCTGCTTGGCCTCATCTAAGAAGGATTGGCAATGGTTGGCGAGCTGTTCCCCGCGCTCCCACACCTTTAAAGATTCCTCCAGGCCTAGCTTGCCGGACTCCAGCTGAGCGATCGCGGCCACCAACTGTTCGCGCGCCTGCTCATAGGAAAGTTCCCCTACGGGAACTTCAGTTTTTTCTTCACTCATCACTGTCTCCTGAACTATTTTTCTGATTCGTACCAAAAACCTTGGTTACTGCCGTTCCATCAGCGAAAATCGCCTCTAGTAGATCGCCTTTATTTACCTGCGATACCGATTTGATGACCCCGCCAGCAGGCGAGCGCAAAATACTGTAGCCGCGCTCCAAAATCCCTTGGGGAGAATAGGCTTTCAAAGCATCTCGCCATCCGCGCAGGGAAGTTACCTGATTTTCTAACTGAGTTTCAAAACGAAAACGCAGCCGTTGACTGTCTATTGCCAAAGAATGTTCCTGAGCAGCAATAACTGCGGAAGGATCCGCCATAACTGGGCGCGCGCGCAACTGGGCTAACTGCCCTAAGTGTTGATCTAAGAGGGCGAGTATCTGGGTGCGCAAACGGGAGCGGGCTCCCTCAACCCCCAGGGATTCCTCCTGTAAATCAGGAACAATCTTTCGCGCCGCATCTGTGGGGGTAGATGCCCGATAGTCAGCCACGAAATCCAGTAGCGGCGCGTCCTCCTCATGACCAATAGCGGAAACTAGAGGGGTACGTGCCTGAGCCGCCGCCCGCACTAAGGATTCTTCAGAAAATGGCAGCAGATCCTCGACCGCGCCGCCGCCACGGGAAATTACAATCACCTCTACTTGGGGGATTCTGTCCAGTTCGGCCAGTGCCCGGGTTACTTCCGCAGCGCAAGTGGGGCCTTGTACCGCCACTTCCCGCACCTCAAACTCGGCTAGCGGCCAGCGCGCCAAGGCATTCACCATCACGTCCTGTTTGGCTTTCGCGTTGCGCCCTACAATCAACCCGATTTTGCGGGGAATCACCGGTAGCGGCTGCTTGTTTTCCTGCGCAAATAAGCCCTCGGCAGCTAGTTTCTTGCGGAGTGCCTCAATCTGGGCAAGCAGGTTACCCACCCCGACCGCGTGAACTTCTTTCGCCATAAGGGAAAGAGAACCCGAACCCTCATAAAAATCCGGTTTCGCGTAGACAACTACTTGCGCGCCCTCGGAAAAGTTAGCTCCCACCGAGTCGAGGACTGTAGGCCAACACTTCACCGTCATCGAAGTGCTTTGGTTAGCATCCCGCAACACGAAGAAAGCCATGCGCGCACCCGGACGCTGCTTATATTCCACGACTTGCCCGCTCACCCACAGTGGCGACATCCGGTTAACGTATTTCTTGATATTAGCGGTCAGCAAAGACAGTGGCCACGGGTTCTCCCGAGTGGTTTGGGCGGCCGTGGGAGCCAGCTGTTGCTTGGGAAAATCCGGATTTGTGCGCACCGCTTCATTGTACCCACAGGTACTTATAAGTAGTCACCCATTCGGCGGGAAGAAAAATACCTGAGTAGGATAGGGGCGTGGCAACAAAGAAGGTACTCTTGGCATCCCCGCGCGGATATTGTGCGGGAGTAGATCGTGCGGTGGACGTAGTCGAAAAAGCCTTAGCGCTCTATGGAGCCCCGGTTTACGTGCGTAAAGAGATTGTGCATAACAAGTTTGTAGTCGAACAGTTAAGCGCTAAGGGCGCGCGCTTTGTAACCGAACTCGATGAAGTCCCCACCGGGGCACGGGTAGTGTTTTCCGCCCACGGAGTATCCCCGGCGGTGCGGGAGGAGGCTAAACGGAGGGGATTAAAAACCGTGGATGCCACCTGCCCCTTGGTGACTAAAGTTCACCGCGAAGCCCTACGTTTCGCCAAAGCCGACTATGACATTGTGCTGGTAGGGCACGAAGGACACGAGGAGGTAGAAGGCACTCAAGGGGAAGCTCCCGACCATATTCAGGTAGTGGGGGACCCCGAAAGCGTTAACCAAGTGCAGGTGCGCGACCGGGAAAAAGTGGTGTGGCTATCGCAAACTACTTTGAGCCTGGATGAAACCAGGGAAACCGTAGAGAAACTGCGGGAACGATTCCCCGAATTGAGTGATCCCCCCAGCGAAGATATTTGCTTTGCTACCCAGAACCGGCAGGGGGCAGTAAAAAAGATTGCGGAACAGGCCGAAGTAGTAGTGGTAGTGGGGTCTGCAAATTCCTCTAACTCGGTGCGCCTGAAAGAAGTGGCAGAAGTAGGTGGAGCCGAGCGCGCCTATCGCATCGATCAAGCCTTAGAGATGGAAGCTGACTGGTTTGACGGCGTTCAAACCGTGGGGCTAACCTCCGGAGCCTCCGTGCCAGAAGTGCTGGTAAAAGAGGTTTTAGCGCAGCTGGCACAATGGGGTTTTGCTGAAGTAGAAGAAGTGGAAACCGCCCAGGAAACCGTAACTTTTGCGCTGCCCTTGCCGCTACGTAAAGAACTTAAAGAAGCCGGGATGATCACCACCGATAATCGGCGACGCACCAATGACCCGGGGCATACCTGTTAGCGGTAACTATGCTGACCTCTATACCCTTCGTTACTATCTTTTGCCTGGCAGCTATAGGTTTGCTGCTAGCGTTGCCACAGATGATTCGCAAACCCGGGCGCTACCTGCGTTCGGTTTTGATTGTTTTATTAGTAGCCATCATTCAGGTAGTGGCAGTCGGGTTGCTGGTTAACTTGCCGATGCAATACGTGTCTACTCCCAGTCAGCTATGGCAGATGGTCAGCAGTCAGCAAGACACTGAAGTGAAAATCAGTGATACCCAGCGGGGAAGGCTGCTAGCCAAGCGCGTACCCTCTGCCTTGGAAAAAATGAATCCCTTAACCGCACCAGCCCTGCCGGGGCAAGAGGAATGGTCCCCAAGTTTTAAACCCTTGTCGAAAGGCCGGCAGCTAACGGTGTTTTCCGGGCCGAAATCTGGGGTAAAAGAACAGGTGATTGTGTGGACCCCGCAGGGATATGATCCGGGCGATAAAACCACCACCTATAACGTTTTAGAGTTTATCCACGGCTATCCCGGCTCTCCGGTATCGGTCGCCCTCGCCCTCGATTTTTCTCACAACCTGCAAAAGGCGATTGATAGTGGCGAAATTGCCCCCACTATCGTAGTTATTCCAGAAGGAAACGTTGACCTTAAACCCCCAACCTGTGCAGATGTGAAGAATGGGGCGCAAACTGCCACTTGGCTCAGTTTTGATATTCCTAAAATGGTGCGCTCCAGTTTCCCGAACGTATCCGATAAACGAAAAGACTGGATGATCGCCGGAAACTCTTCCGGTGCCTATTGTGCGGGACGTCTGGGGATTCTTTATGGTGATGTTTTTGGAACTAGCGCGGTACTCTCCGGTTACGACCAACCGATTGTGGGGTCTTGGGGAGGAAGCGGTAGCGCCGGTTTTCACGACAACACCCTTTCGGTTTTAGCGGAGAAGAAGCGCCCCTGGCCAGTAAATATGTATGTTTCTGGGGCGAGGCTAGATAAAGATTCCCGGGGTTTAGCGAAGACTTTATCGCAGGCGGCGTTTAAGCCGGGCGACCGAGTGCAGCTACATATCGCGGCGGAGGGCGGACACAACTGGGCTACCTGGCGACAGCAAATGCCGGAGCTTTACCGTTGGTGGGAGCAGGTACGAAGTAGCGATGCGCCTAAAGCTGCCCAAGTTAAGGGCGCCGATTCTGTCTTAACCGAAGGGAAACCCGCGTTGTTTTCCCTGATGGGGTGGGGAACGATTACGCTTGCGGGATTGGTGGCCATCTTGGCTTTGATGGCGCTGATTCGCCGAGTACCGAAAGTGATGAAAGTGGCTAGTCGCGCGGCCTATTTTCGCGCCCTAGCTGGATCGATAGCAGCTATGCTGTTAGTGATCGTGGCGGTGATGCTTCCTGCTAACCGCTTCGGGGAGTTCTATACCTCGCTTACGGAGATTGTGCACACCATTACCGGGGGCGGTTAGCGTTTCCTGCTAGATTTCCCGCCGCTTTCGCCCTTCGATAGGGTAGAGACGTGGCTTTAACAATTGGGATTGCAGGATTACCTAATGTCGGTAAATCAACTTTGTTCAATGCGCTCACCCGCGCAACCGTGCTAGCAGCGAATTATCCGTTCGCGACTATCGACCCCAACGTGGGAGTGGTACCGCTACCGGATCCGCGCCTGAAGAAACTGGCGGAGATATTTAACTCGGCGAAAATCTTGCCCGCCACGGTTTCTTTCGTGGACATTGCGGGAATCGTGAAAGGCGCCTCCCAGGGGGAAGGGCTTGGCAACCAGTTCCTGGCCAATATTCGGGAAGCCGATGCCATCTGCCAAGTCACCCGAGTGTTTAGTGATCCGGATGTGGTGCATGTGGATGGCAAGATCGATCCCGCCTCCGATATTGAAACCATTTCTACCGAGCTGATTCTGGCTGACCTGCAGACTTTAGAAAAAGCCGTCCCGCGCCTAGAAAAGGAAGTTCGTGGGCGCAAAACTCCGCCAGAAGTGCTGGCGGAGGTCAAGAAAGCCCAGGCGGTTTTAGAGGACGAAGAGCTTTTATCTGCGCACGGAGAGCTAGACAAACAGCTGCTTAAAGAGTTCCAGTTGATGACCGCGAAGCCGTTTATATATGTGTTCAATCTGGATGCCGAGCAAGTTTTGGATAAAGAGCGCCAACGCGAACTAGAGGAGCTAGTGGCGCCCGCAAAAGCGATTTTCTTAGATGCCCAGTTCGAAGCAGATCTAGTGGAACTAGATGAAGAGGATTCCCGGGAAATGCTGGAAGAATCCGGGCAGAAAGAGTCCGGCCTCGACCAGTTGGCGCGGGTAGGTTTTGATACTTTAGGGCTGCAAACTTACCTGACTGCTGGGGAAAAAGAAGCGCGCGCCTGGACGATTCATAAAGGCTGGACCGCACCCCAGGCGGCCGGGGTAATACACAGCGATTTCGAACGCGGATTCATCAAAGCCGAAATTATTGGGTTTGACGAGTTAGTGGAATTAGGTTCGATTCACGCTGCCCGCGAGGCCGGAAAGCTGCGCCAAGAAGGTAAAGACTACGTGATGCAAGACGGTGACGTAGTGGAGTTCAAATTTAACGTCTAGCGTTATTACCATGATGCGTTGTTTTGGATACACCTACAAACCCGCTGTGAGCTTGATCTTGTCGTGATGATCAGTACGTTGAGATCATCCTCGCTCCGTTGCGGAAGGCGGCTGACTACCTCCCGAAGATGGGAGGCTCGGGCGAGGTTGATCTAGAAGCATTCACCGGGCTGTATGGTGCAGACCCTCTTTACCACTGGATGGGTCTGGACTCGCCACTCATGTTTGCCGCCCACAAGGCTGCCGGTGGTATGACCTCGATCTACCGCCAGCTTGGTATTGGGAGTGAACGTCTTTTTCGTCAGGTTCTACGTGATCAGCTCTCTCTTGATGCAGATGAGGTCACGTGGTCATATGAGATTCTTCCGGAACCTGATGTCGAGGGCGCGCCTAGGGGTGCGAAGGCGCGGGTGCTTTCACTCGACGGTCGTGTTTCGCTTGAAGATGTCGACGACTCGACTGCACGAGACCGAATGAAGGGGTGGATCGACGCGCAACGTACTCGTTTGAACATTACTGCGCCTCTGAAGGGTGCAGTGTTCGAGGTGCGCCAAGGTTACAAGTCGTCCGATAGCAAGCGACAGAATGCGGATCTTGCCAACGCAGCCCAGGCGCTCGGCCATGGTTTCCTGCCGGTCTTGACTATCATGTCGACACAGATCAACGAAGTCGTGCATGCTCGTTATACCACGGGCAACTGGTCGGTGCTCATGGGCACGGTAGGGCAGGGTGACTCTCTGCGAAGCACCTATGACTTCGTGGATCGGGTTGTCGGCTACGACCTCGCCCTGCAGGGTGGGTGAGTCTGTATCCAGGTGGCGCTCTTCTTGGAAGTGAAGGTTTTGATGTGTTGCTGCAAGGCAAGGGCGGGCACGGTTCCCAACCCCATACAGCGGTGGATCCTATTGTTGTGGGAGCTGCTGTAGTGATGCGCTTGCAAACAATTGCTTCACGAATGACTAATCCAGATACCATCGCGGTTGTTTCGGTCGGTGAATTTAATTCGGGAACAATTGATAACATCATTCCGGATAGCGCCCGCCTTCTTATCAACACACGTTTCCGCGATGAAGAAACACGCGCCATTATTAAAGAGGGGATTGAACGCATCGTTCATTCTGAAGCGCAATCGTCAGGGGCTCCCGAACCAACTGTTAAACAACTCAGATGTTGGTCCCACCATCAATGATCCAGATGAAACAGAAGCCTTGCGCAAGTAGCTGTCTGAGAATGTGGAATCAGCCCAAATTGTCCAAGAAAACTTTAGTTTCTCGGAAGATTTTACGGATTGGGGCAATGAACTCGGGGCAAAAAACGTCTTCTGGCTCTACGGAGGAGCAGGTCCGAAACAAATGGAGATGTACGGCAAAGTTCTCCCCGCCAACCATTCACCGTTGTTCTATGCAGATCCGGAAAGCTCACTCGAACCCGCTGTGAAAATCGCTGTGAGTGCGCCCTATAGCAAACTCGGGAAATAGGGGGTGGCAATCCTTCGTCGTCCATAACATAGAGAAAAAAATCCGGTGGCACCTGATGTGGAAAGTGTGGTGCCACCGGAAAATATTGTTTGACGTTCGTCTAAGAAGAATAACTACTTTCCTAGGGAACGACGAACAGCTGCCTCTTCGATATCTTCGAGGCTGTGTCCACGGGTTTCAGGAACCATGAACTTGACGAAGAGAACGCCGAGTACACAAATCACGCCGAAGATGAAGAATACGAGTTCTTGGGACATCTTCGCTGTCATGATCGGGAACACGAGGCCCACGAGGAAAGATCCGATCCAGTTGAAGGAGGAAGCAATTCCTGAAGCGCGGCCACGAATAGCAAGTGGGAAGATTTCTCCAACAATAACCCAGGTTAACGGTGCCCAGGTGAAGGAGTAGAAGGCAACATAAAGGCTCAAGAACACGACGATCATCATCGGGTGAGCATTTGGCATCACCATGTTAATCACGGCGGGCAAGATGAAGGACAGAGCCATCACCGTTCCACCCATCATGATGAGAGTCTTGCGGTTGAACTTTTCTGCAATAGCGATGAACAAGAGTGAACCGAGAACCAGAATCACGCCCTGGATAATCGGCCACATCAGCGCTTCACCGGCGGCTTGGCCTGTTGCTTTTTCAACGATCAGTGGGATGTAGTAGAAGATCGCGTTAGCGCCCTGGAACTGCTGGAACGCGGCCACGCCAATACCGGCGATAACCAAGTAGCGGTAGCGAGGGGAGAACAGGGTACCCCAACTGACTTTACGTTGATTTTCAGCTTCTTCGCTTGCGGTAGTGGTGATTTCATTGATTTCTGCTTCTACCTGATCGGCAGGACGGATCATGCTGAGAACGTGACGTGCTTCCTCAACATTTCCATGATGAATAAGGAAACGAGGAGATTCAGGTAGGCGGAGAACACCGAGGAACAAAATCAGAGCAGGAATTGCGGCTGCAGCGAGCATCAAACGCCATGCGTACTGGTGAGGAAGGCCCTTGAGTAAGTAATCGACGATGTAGGAAATCAACATACCTGAAACGATCATCGTCTGATTCAGGCCGGATAGGTTACCTCGCAGGCGTGCAGGTGCAATTTCTGACATGTATGCAGGAACGAGTGCGGAAGCTGCACCAACCGCTATACCTAAGAAAATACGCATAGCGATGAGCCAGCCGGTGCCGTTATTGGGAACGATACCGCAAGCAATAGAACCTACGACGAAAATGACTGCCGAGGCAAGAATCATTTTCCTTCGACCTAAACGGTCAGAAAGCATACCGGCGGTTGCACCACCGAAAATAGCGCCGAACATAACGCCCGAGGTGATCCAACCGATGGTTGTTGCGTGCCCTTCAAGATTCCAATCATGCTGGAGGAAGGGGAGAGCGCCAGTCATGACGCCGATATCGTAACCAAATAAAATCCCGCCAAAAGCACCGAAGAAATAAATGAACTTCTCCGAAATTTTCTTCCGGCCATCTACAGTTTGTGCCATAGGAACTCCTTAAATAAACCTCTCTGTTTCTCATTCATCGCATCACTACGATTATTTCGCCTGGTCGGCGAAGCGAAACTTTTAAAAAAGTTAGCGCTAACATTATGGGGTGTAATAGTGACTTTAATGAGTGGAAATCTGTTTGTCAATACCTAAATGAAAGGATGGGGAAATTACCTCTCGTGGTTCCACGGTTGAGAAGTTGATTCTCTAATCACTAAATGTGTAGGAATAGGCGCGAAATCAGTTTCTTCCTCCTCAATGAGGTGTAGTGCATTGGCTAAAACCTTGTGACCTAATGAACTGAAATCTTGTTCTACGGTTGATAGGGGTGGGCTGTAGTATTCGGATTCCGGAACATTGTCGAAGCCGATCACAGAAATGTCTGAAGGGACAGAGATTCCGCACTTATGGAAGGCGGCAAAAAGCCCGAGAGCCATGTGATCGTTGGCTGAAAATACTGCTGTTGGCCGGGTTTCCTTAGGCATGGAGGCAAGCGCTATACCTGCTTGATATCCCGATTGTGCGCCCCAGTCTCCTGGAAATTCAATCAACTTGAGGTTGTTGCGCTCTGCTTCATCTGTAGCTGCTTCCCGGCGCTGCCGTGCATCCATCCAGTTATCTGGGCCGGTGAGAAAAGCGATATTTCTGTGCCCGAGTTGGATAAGGTGACGAATCGCCAACCGAGCCCCTCCATCTTGATCAATCCCTAAAATATTGAGGTTTTCACTCAGCGGCGAAGGGGAACTGACCAAAAGAACGGGGATGGAGAGTTCGAGTTCAGCGGCGAATTCCGTGGTTAAATGCCACGCCGCAACGATGATGAGTGCATCAACCGAACGCTGCATGAAATTACCTACTGCGCCGAAGAATTCGCTGCGAGATTCTTCTGTGACGGTTGCGAGAAGAGTGGTGTAATCCTGGGCACGCGCTGATTGTTCAATTGATGAAAATGATTGCGTTGGCCCATAGAGGAATGACCCTACCGCGATCACTCCAATCATGCGCGAACGCTTGGTGACCAGAGTTCGTGCAGTGGTGTTGGGGACATATCCGGTTTGGCGGATCACTTCCTCTACGCGTTCGCGTGTTTGCGGCTTAACTCCGGGGAAATTATTGACGACGCGGGAGACAGTCTGGTGGGAAACGCCTGCGATTTTAGCTACTTGCGCCATGGAAACGGATTGTACAGAGCCCATTTTTCCCTTCCTGATTACCTAAAGATAGGAATGTATTTCATAGACGGCCGCAGCAGCCCACATCGGCTTTAAATTATAGAACAAGGGAGAAAAGTCATTCAATGCAAATTGCCCCTTGTGTAACTTTCACTTATCCGGTATTCTAGGAAATGCAATAATGTTAGCGCTAACATAAATGGGCGTAACAAACGACCGCAAGTTTTACTCGAAGGAGAGTTACCATGCCACTTCTTCCCGATCACAAATCTGTGATTCGCTCGGGGGGTACTGCTTTAGGGATCGAATTTGGATCCACACGTATTAAAGCAAGTCTCGTTACACTAACAGGGGAACCTGTCGCTACCGGTGTGCACGAATGGGAAAACCAAATGATTGACGGCCATTGGAGTTATTCTCTTG
The DNA here is from genome assembly GCF_943169825.2 of Varibaculum prostatecancerukia. Lineage (NCBI taxonomy): Bacteria > Bacillati > Actinomycetota > Actinomycetes > Actinomycetales > Actinomycetaceae > Varibaculum > Varibaculum prostatecancerukia. The sequence goes on along the minus strand of NZ_OW968402.1, from coordinate 1,263,697 downwards.
ATGCTATCTGGGAAGGCATTTCTTCCGCATACGTCTCTATGCTGGAGAACTGCAAAGATAATCACGGCGTCGTCCCTGAAACATATTCAAGCATCGGCATTTCTGCCATGATGCATGGATATATGGCATTCGATCACGAAGGCAATCTTCTCACGCCGTTCAGAACATGGCGCGATACCACCACCAGCGCCGCCGCTGAAGAACTGACCGAAAAATTCGGCGTCAATATTCCGCTTCGCTGGTCCATTGCGCACTACTACCAAGCAATACTTGATGGAGAAAAGCACGTACCCAACGTCGTTTTCTTCACCACACTAGCTGGTTACGTCCATTGGAAACTCACGGGTGAAAAAGTACTCGGCGTGGGTGATGCTTCTGGAATGTTCCCCATCACCGCTGATGGAACCAGTTACGAACCAGAGATGATTCAAGCTTTCAACGCTCTGTCCGGCCAGGATACGAATGTTGAAGATCTCATGCCCGCTATCCTCCAAGCAGGTTCTAGCGCCGGGCACCTCACTGAAAAAGGAGCGCAGCTCCTGGACCGTTCCGGCAAACTCAAGCCTGGGGTTCTCTTTGCTCCACCTGAAGGCGATGCCGGAACAGGCATGGTAGCCACCAATGCGGTGAGCGTTCGAACAGGAAACGTCAGCGTAGGAACATCGATCTTCCTGATGGCTGTTCTTGAAGGCCCCTTGAAGAACGTTCATCCTGAACTCGATCTTGTCACCACGCCAGATGGTAAGCCTGTTGCGATGGTGCACTGCAATAACGGTGCTGATGAAATGTCGCGCTGGGTGGAAATCTTCCGTCAGGTAGGTAAGCGCCTCGGGGCTCCCGATACCTCCACCGATTTTGTGTTTAAAGCAATGCTGGAGAGCGCTCTCGATGGCGAACCAGATGCTGGCGGAGTTCTCGCCTTCAACAATTTGGCAGGTGAACCCGTTGTTCATCTCACGGATGGCCGCCCGTTGATTACTCGCACGCCTTGGGCAACCCTTAATTTGGAAAACTTTATGCGAGCACAAATGTATTCCACATTCGCAGCACTGGCGATTGGCGTTGAGGTATTGGAATCCGAAAAGGTGCAGCTCGATATTCTTTCCGCTCATGGGGGAGTGTTCCGAACAGAAAAGGTGGCACAGCGATTGCTTGCCGCGGCAACTCACACACCGATCACCGTGCCCGATGGAGCTTCGGAAGGTGGATCGTGGGGAATGGCTGTTTTGGCTGCATACACCGCCTATCGTGAAGAAAAACAGCACGGGCCAGCCGTCAAGAGTTTGCCAGAATTTTTGAACGACGTTGTATTCGCTACTGCAGCAAACACCACGATCGTTCCATCCTCGGTTGATGCGCAAGGTTTCGCTGATTTCTTAGCTGAATACCGCGCAGCTTTGGCTATTCAGCCTGCTGCAACTGAAGCGCTTCGTCCACGTGATCTGTAGAGCCAATCATCTGAATAGCCAATAAGGAGAAAAACGATGAGTTTAGAAAACTATTCACCTCAGATTCAGGAAAAAATTGCTGAAACACGAAAAATCGTGTGCGATCTTCACGCTGAACTTCCCCGCTGGGAACTCGTGGTGTGGACAGCAGGCAATGTGTCCCAACGTGTTGTTGTGGGAGATGAACCCTCACATGATGATCTTTTCGTCATCAAACCTTCCGGTGTTCGCTACGATCAACTCACCCCGGAATCCATGGTGGTCTGCAATATTAAAGGCGAACTGATAGATGGGGATAGAAGCCCATCATCAGATACCGCAGCACATGCCTATGTTTATGAAAATATGCCCGAAGTGGGTGGTGTGGTTCATACCCACTCCACCTACGCAACAGCGTGGGCAGCCCGAGGCGAAGAAGTACCTTGTGTGCTCACCATGATGGCCGATGAATTCGGCGGCCCGGTGCCTATCGGTCCCTTCGCCGTCATCGGTGATGATTCGATCGGCCGCGGCATCGTCGAAACACTCAAAGGCCATCGTTCCCCAGCTGTTCTCATGCAAAACCATGGACCTTTCACCATCGGTAAAGATGGGGAAGCAGCTGTGAAAGCAGCAACGATGGTTGAAGAAGTAGCACGCACTGTCCATATTGCTAGCCAGCTTGGTGAACTCATCCCGATTCCTCAAGAAAAAATCGATTCACTCTACAACCGTTACCAAAACGTCTACGGACAATAAAAACACCAACCACACATATTCATGAAACAAAGGAGTACACCCATGAAAAACCCATTCGAAGGTAAAGAAATCTGGTTCCTCACAGGAAGCCAGTTCCTCTACGGACCAGAAACATTGGATCAGGTAGCAGCACAATCCCAGGAAATTGCCAAGGCAATTGATGCCTCAGGCGAAGTTCCTGTCAAGATCGTGTGGAAGCCAGTTCTCACCACCTCGGATGCTATTTTGCGCACATTCCTCGATGCCGGTGCCGATGATAACGTAATCGGAACGATTGCGTGGATGCACACCTTCTCTCCCGCAAAAATGTGGGTACGTGGCCTAGAAGCAATGCGCAAGCCACTCCTTCACCTCCACACCCAAATCGATCGTGAAATGCCGTGGGCAACCATGGATATGGACTTCATGAACCTGAACCAGGCAGCTCACGGAGATCGCGAATTCGGCTACATCCTCACCCGCATGGGCGTTCCACGCACCACCGCTGTTGGTCACTACACCGATGAAGAAGTCCATCGCGAAGTAGGCGTATGGGCACGTGCTGCAGCCGGATGGAACGAAGCACAGAACCTGCGAGTTGTCCGCTTTGGGGACAACATGCGCAACGTCGCCGTAACAGAAGGCGATAAAACAGAAGCTGAAGTTCGTTTCGGCATCTCCACCAACACCTGGGGCGTCAACGATCTTGTTGCCCGCATCGAATCTGTCGAAGACAGCGAAGTTGATGCACTCGTCAACGAATACGAAGAAAAGTACGACGTCGTAGAAGAACTGCGTAAGGGCGGAGAACGCCACGATTCCTTGCGTTATGCAGCCAAGCAAGAAATTGCCTTGCGTTCCTTCCTCGAAGAAGAAAAAGCTGGCGCATTCACCGATACATTCGAAGATCTTGGCGGGCTCAAGCAGCTCCCAGGCCTTGCTGTTCAGCGTTTGATGGCTGACGGTTACGGTTTCGGTGCCGAAGGCGACTGGAAGACAGCTATTCTCGTTCGCTTGGCAAAAGTCATGGGCTATGGCCTCGAAGGTGGGGCATCCTTGATGGAAGATTACTGCTACCACATGGTTCGCGGCGAAGAAAAGATTCTCGGTGCACACATGCTCGAAGTCTGCCCCACACTGTGCGATGAAAAGCCACGCCTAGAAATTCACCCATTGGGCATTGGCGATCGTGAAGATCCGGTCCGTTTGGTATTCACCGCAACCCCACGCGAAGGCGTTGTTGTGGCAATGAGCGATGTTCGCGAACGTTTCCGCCTCGTCGCTAACAAAGTGAATGTCACCGAGCCGAATGAAGATCTTCCTAAGCTCCCAGTTGCTCGCGCAGTATGGCAGCCAGCACCTGATTTCCAGACTTCAACACACTGCTGGCTGGCAGCAGGCGCTGCACACCACACCGTGATGACCACTCAAATTGGTATGGATGTGTGGGAAGCCTTTGCCAAGATTGCAGAAGTTGAACTCGCAGTCATCGATGAAGAAACAACTGTTCGTCGTTTCGAAGATCAACTGCGTTGGAACGCCGTGTACTACCGAATCGATCCAGCTCTGTAAATAGGGCTCAGGGACTGACATAAAATGACTGCTCTACTAGCGATTGCGCTGGTAGAGCAGTTATTTTTTAAGGATTGAATTAAATCGCGATCGCTCGAGATAGCTCGAGCGTCCGCGATTTCCTTGTCGAGATTCGCCATGATTCATTTCCTTTCGTGAGAACGCCGGTGCCCGCCCGGCGTTAGTAAAGGGCAGATATAAATGCCTCACCATGGGGCGGGCAGGTTCTCGATGATGTCGAGGGTCTCGACCCATACCGCACCCTCAAGCGAGCGCCCGACGCGGGAAAGACGGTCGGCCTTGGTCAAGTGGTCCCACTGCGCGCGAGTGAAGTCACCGAATCCGAGCGAGGAAAGCCAATCAAGCTTCTCGCGCACGGAGATCTTTGCGTCGAGCATCGGAACGGAGGCAAGTCCGAGACGATGCGCAGCGACGACGCGCTGCAAAACGACACGACCGTCCGAGCGGATCTTGAGACCGCCGATTCGATACGAGCTCGCAAAAGTTTCCACTCGTCCACAGTGCGAAGGGCACCAGTCGGACGGTTCGCACCGAACGTTCCGGGACGAAAGTTCGCGGCATAGCGAGCCTTGTTCTTTGCGCTGAGATACTCACCGACCGTGTTCCATGGAGCCGTGGGGAACTTCGCGATCTCGTACTCTTCACCGTCGATGACGATGAGCTCGGATCGCATCTCTTCCTACAAGGGGCGGCGCTCTAAGCGCCTCCAGAGCACGGCAGTAGGAACGCCACCAACAAGCTCCTCAGAGGAATGCCAAGCGGTGTTCTGGAGCTGATCAGAGATGGTTTGGAAGGCGATCAAACTCATCGTTGACCACCTCCGAGAGCGAAGCGGAGGCGAGCGATATGCTCGTCGGACAGGCGAGGAGCGGCATTAACAAGCGCCTTGACGTGTCGCTCAACAGAATCGATTCCCACCGGAACAGCAAGGGCTTCGAGATCATCGCGGCGAACCTTCACGCGATTGCCGGTCTTGTAGGCGGGCAGCTTGCCCGGGCGATCCATGTGCACAGAGTCGAGTACGCGCCGAAGCCTTCGGCAGCGGCCTCTTGAAGGGTGAGGTAGTGCGTCCTCTCGGACGGAGGGGAGTAGGTTCCCATGAGGAGTCTCCAGATACGACGAAGTACCCGGAGGGGGATGCTTTCCCGGCTTGTCACTGGGCGGCCTACGCCGTGCTCATCGTCGCATTACCCCGGGTGCTACCCGGGAACCCAGCCCCTTCTGCTGCCCGGCCTGCCGTTCCGGGGCGTTACGCAGCTTCACTTCGTCGGAGGATCTACCGGCTGCTCGCCGTTCGGTGTGCTACACCGTGGTGGGACATCACAGGTTCCCATCCACCCTCGGGGTGATCCCCTTCCTAGCGGCTCGCGTGATGTCGCTAGAAAGCTAACGCGGTCGTAGCACGCCTCGCCAAATGTGAGCAACCGTTGGTAGTCACATCCTCGATGTATGACGTTCGTCTCGCGCGAAACGTGGTCGAGTTCAAATTTAACGTCTAGCGCTATTGCCGTGATGCGTTGTTTTGGATGCACATAAAAACCCTGTATGAGCTTGATCTTGTCAGTGACCGTTTATCGTTTATAAGAATAAACCTCTGAAAAGTGCACATTGAATTGCTTGAAAAGTGCTCAATGAAATGCTTGAAAAGTGCTCAATTTTCATTCTCTGTTGCTGCGGGATTGGGCTCTAACTAGGCGATTTCCCCGATGATTACATTCCACTGGTGTACTTTGCGATCGGTGATGAAACCGGCCAGGAAGAAGGGATCTTCAGCTAAAGCGGTGAGGGCGTCCTCAGCGGATTCGGCTTCGACTGCGATAAGCGCGCCCGGATGGGGATCATCAACCCAAGAACCCACCAGTTTTACTATGCCTTGAGCGTGCAGACCGCGCAGGTGAACGCGGTGGTCAGGGCGCACCTCATTCATTTTTTCGGCGGCAGCGGGGTCATAAAAATATTCGACGGCGAATAAAGCCATAAAAGATCACTCCTATAAATCAACCGTGCTTCTATTATTACCCCGGCAGCGAAGTTGCGCCGGAAAATAACTTTTGACGCAGGGGAGGCAAGGTAAAAGCGGATGCGCCCTCTAGACTAAATGCATGGATGAAATCGAGCAGGCGAGCGGGGCGTATCTAGATCACCTGGCGATTGAACGCGGACTATCCAATAACACTGTCAATTCCTACCGGCGCGACCTGGCGCGTTACCACGAATATCTAGCGGGCGCCGGTATTCATGCTTTAGCCGAAATTACCCCGGAGACTTTGCGGGCGTTCTTGCAGGCCGCCGCTGCCGGAGAAGACGGGAAAAACCCGCTGGCGGCATCTTCAATTGCGCGGCTAATGGCCTCCCTGCGCGGATTCCACGGCTTTGCGGTAAACGAGCGCTTAAGCAGCATCGACCCCACCGAAAGCCTAGAAAACCCCCGCTTGGCGCGGCCGCTCCCCAAAGCGCTCACTGTCACCCAAACCCGCGCCCTGCTGGAAGCCTTTAGCGGGGAAGACCCCGCCTCTTTGCGCTCGCGGGCGCTGCTAGAAACCCTGTATGCTTCGGGAGCTAGGGTGAGTGAAGTATGCGCCCTAGACGTTGATGATTTAGGGGTCTTAGCTGGTAGTGAGGCAGCGGATCCGGAAGAAAACCCCATCACTTTGGTTACGGTGACTGGGAAAGGTAATAAGCAGCGGCTAGTACCGCTAGGAGAATACGCGGTCAAAGCGTTAGACGCCTACCTGGTGCGCTCCCGCCCACAGCTCGCGCAAAAAGGCCGAGGTAGCTCCGCGCTGTTCTTGAATTTGCGGGGAGGGCGCCTAAGCCGGCAAAGTACCTGGAATATTATTCGCGAGGCCGCGGAGATCGCTGGGATACAAACGGCAGTTTCCCCCCACAGCCTGCGGCATTCCTTCGCCACCCATATGTTAGAGGGCGGCGCGGACGTTAGGGTAGTGCAAGAGCTGCTCGGACACGTGAATGTAACTACCACTCAGATATATACCAAGGTAACGGCTACTTTGCTGCGCGAGGTATATCAAGAGACGCATCCGCGTGCTCGGTAGTGATTGGTAACGGTTGCGGGGTGCTGGGTAGTGCGGGAAAAATATTTTTCCTCCTGCCCAAAGTCTGGAAAATACTGACGTATTTTCTCAGACTTTATGCCCACCGCGCCTACTCGGATAAAATATTTTCCCCGCACAGGACGTCACCGCAGCTAATCGGAAAAAATAATGTCCTCATTGTGTGCCACTGCTCGAATCAGGTCTTAGCTCCACATTCCCGCAAGTTAGTTAGAGTACCTGGGATTCGTGACTGCATTTAAGTCTCTACCAACGTGGTTATTGTCGCCTTTGTTTTTATTCGCCAGTAGCGAGATGTACATTTCACGGTATCGAGCGGGGGATAAAAGGCTCGTTGAGCGCCAGTTGGTAACATTTTTTCTCAGGTTGTCATATCGTTATAAGGGTGAGTGAGATTCAACCTGGCTTGATGCCCCCGCCAACCCCGAAAGATGCGGAGTTCCCTGCGCCTGCGCCCTTGGAGTCACATGGGCCCGCGCGGATTATTGCTATGTGCAACCAAAAAGGTGGGGTCGGCAAGACAACTACCACCATTAACTTGGCCGCCTCACTGGCAGAGTATGGGCGCAAAGTGCTGATCGTAGATTTCGATCCCCAAGGCGCCGCCACCGCCGGGCTGGGGGTAAATGGCAACGACTTGGATGCCACTATCTACAATGTGTTGCTGGATCGCAAGGTCACCTTAGAGCAGATCATTCACCCCACCGCGATTGAAGGCATGGATCTGGTGCCGGCCAATATCGATCTTTCGGCTGCCGAGATTCAAATGGTTAACGAGGTGGCCCGGGAAATGGCGCTTTCCCGCGCCCTCCATTCGGTTAGCGATAAATACGATGTGATTTTGATTGACTGCCAGCCGTCCCTGGGGTTGCTGACGGTAAACGCCCTGACCGCTGCCCACGGGGTAATGATCCCGATGGAAACCGAGTTTTTCGCTCTGCGCGGGGTGGCGCTGCTGGTTGAAACCATTGAAAAAGTGCGTGACCGACTGAACCCGAAACTAAAAATCGACGGGATTTTGGCGACTATGGTCGACACCCGCACCCTGCATTCGCGAGAAGTAATGGAACGCTTAAAAGAAGCCTTCGGAGATCGGGTCTATAAGACGGTTATACGCCGCACAGTAAAGTTCCCGGATGCCTCGGTAGCCACCGAACCGATCACTACTTTTGCGTCTTCGCATCCCGGGGCGGCTGCTTACCGCCAGTTGGCGCGCGAGGTTATTGCCCGTGGTGACGCCGCCTAACTCGCCAACAGTTTCACCTAAGCCCGAGGAGGCAAGCGGGGAGGAAGGAGCGCTTTTTTCTCCCGAGCTGGCCGGGAAAAAGGAGTCGGAAAAAGCTCCCCCCTTCGAACTGGAATTAGAGGTCTTTTCCGGTCCTCTAGATTTGCTGCTCACCTTGATTATCAAGAACAAACTGGATATTACCGAGGTGGCGTTGGCGCAGGTAACCGATGATTTTATTGCCTACATGCAGGCGTTTCCGGATTTATCGCAAGCCTCCCAGTTCCTAGAGATCGCTGCTACTTTACTAAATATTAAAGCCAGTCAGCTGCTGCCCGGAGAAGAAACTGAAGAACTCGATCCCGAATATTTAGAGGCACGTGACCTGCTGTTCTCTCGACTTTTGCAATACCGTGCCTATAAGGAAGTCGCAGAATTTTTACGCCTGCGCCTCGGGGAAGGTGGGGCCTACTATCCGCGGGAAGTTCCCTTGCCCGCTAAGTTTTCTCGCCTCTTGCCGCCGCTGCGAGTTGATTTCACCCCCGAAGATTTAGCCCGCGCCGCCTCCGAAGCCTTTACCCGACGTCCTCCCCAAGTATCCCTTTCCCACCTGCACTTACCGCAAGCCTCCCTGGCGGAACAGGCGCAAATCGTGGTGAAAGAATTATCGCGCCGGGGCAAAGCTAGTTTTAGGGAGCTTACCCGCTCCGCCAAGAACGCAACTGAAAAAGTGACCCGATTTTTAGCTTTACTGGAGCTTTACCGGCACCGCTGCATAGATTTTACCCAGGAAAGCGCCCTCGCCGAGTTATACGTGGCCCTAGATACCAGCCAAAGCCTAGATATTAATAACTTCAGTTTCGATGATTATGGAGCCGTAGATGAATAACCCCGCTGATGAACAGCTACTGGCCGCCCTAGAGGCAATTTTGATTGTAGCCAGCGAGCCTTTAAGCCCCGAGGAACTGGCACCGCACCTACAAACCACACCCCAGCAGGTAAAGGCAGCTTTAGAGCAACTGCGCGCCGAATATGCGGGCGAAACTTCTCGTCCTCACGGATTTGTTTTACGCAATGTGGCGGGAGGCTGGCGGATCTATTCAGCCGCCGCCCAAGAAGAAATCGTTTCTAGCTTCCTCACCCAGCCAGGCACTTCCCATCTATCTAACCCGGCTTTAGAAACCCTGGCCGTAATCGCTTACCGCCAGCCGGTTTCTCGCTCGGTGATTGCCAGTATTAGGGGAGTGAGTGTCGATGGGGTGGTGCGTACCCTATTGGCGCATGATTTGATTAGGGAAGTCGAAAAAGCAGAGTCGGGGGCGATTCTTTACGGCACCACCACCAGTTTTCTAGAGCGAATGGGACTGACCAGCCTGGATGAACTACCGCCGCTAGCTCCCCATCTGCCGGGTAGTGAAGAGTTAGACGAGCTAGAGGCGCGGCTAAAAGAATAATTTGCCACCGCGATAGGATGAGGGCAGTTAAGAAATAAAACCCAATAGGAGAAGCCAAGTTGACTGATCTTAGTTCCTATCAGGAAAGTGATGAGGGCACTGACCGCCAAGGACGCTCCCAAGAGGATATTCCCTTAGCCCCGATGCCTCCGCGGCGTAAAGACCCGCAGGTTCCGGTGGCGAAACCCCCAGCAACTCCCGAAAGTGGCGAGGAAGAACGGCTGCAAAAAGTGCTAGCGGCTGCCGGGGTGGCATCTCGGCGTGCCTGCGAGAAACTCATAGTTTCTGGGCGGGTGAAAGTTAATGGGAAAGTAGTGCGCGAGTTGGGCACCAAGGTTAATCCCGAACAGGTAATGCTACATGTGGATGGACAGCTAGTGATGCTAGATGATTCCCGCGTGACTATCGCCCTAAATAAACCCACCGGGGTGGAATCATCCCTGCGGGGAGCCGCTAACGACCTCACCCAATTTTTGAACGACTATCCGGAACGCCTCTTCCATGTGGGCAGGTTAGACGTGGATACCTCGGGGCTCTTGCTGCTAACCAATGATGGTGAACTAGCCAACCGCCTCACCCATCCCTCCTGGGAAGTGCCGAAAACCTATTTGGCGACTGTAAAAGGCAAATTTACCGGGAAGACCGCGCAACAGTTGCGGGACGGAATCATGCTGGAGGACGGGTTTGCGCAGGCTGACCGGGTTTCTATCAAGGGTAACCACGGGGGATTAACTTTGGTGGAAATTGAGCTGCATCTGGGACGTAACCGGATTGTGAGGCGGATGTTTGCAGAAGTAGGAGCCTCGGTGATGGAACTATCCAGGATTGCGCACGGTACCGTAAAACTGGGGACTTTGCCCCTGGGGGCGACGCGCCGCCTTTCAAAGCCGGAGCTAAGCGTACTGATGAAGAGCGTAGACCTTTAGGCTGGAAAATATGGAGAACACAAAAGTTTCTGAGGAAAAGACGCAGGTAGGAACTACCGGACCGGTGTTGATTATCGGCGCTGGATTACTAGGGGCATCGCTCGGAATGCGCCTAAGCAAACTGGGAGTGCAAGTATTTTTACGAGATATTTATCCGGTAGTTAGTGCTCTGGCTTGCGATATGGGCGCAGGGCAAAAGTGGGAGGAAGGCTGCCCCGACCCCGCACTGGTAGTGGTGGCAACCCCGCCTGACGTGGCTGCGGAGCAAGTAATTGCTGCCCTAAAAGAGTTCCCTGCCGCCCTCGTTACTGACGTGGCCTCGGTAAAAAGCGTGATTCTAGAGGAAGTAGCGGAGGCAGGTGCCGACCTTTCCCGCTATATAGGCTCTCACCCGATGGCAGGGCGGGAACGCTCTGGCACTGCCTTTGCCCGCGAAGACCTGTTTGAATCTCGCCCCTGGGTGGTGGTTCCCAACGAAGAAACCGACCCGAGTGCAGTTTTAGCCATGCGTACTTTGGCATTAGATGTGGGTTCTATGCCGCTGCAACTAGACGCAGAAACTCATGACCAATCGGTGGCGTTAGTGTCCCATGTTCCCCAACTGGTTTCTTCCCTGCTGGCGGCCCAATTGGCGAAGGCACTGCCGGAATCTTTAGGGCTATCTGGTCAGGGCTTGCGGGATACCACCCGGATTGCTTCTTCTGATCCTGCCCTTTGGGCGGCTATTATCGCCGGTAACGCCGAACATATAGCGAAAGTGTTGCGAGGATTTGCCGATGATATGCAACAAGTCTTGTGCGCCCTCGAACATCCGGGAGCTGCTATCCCTTCACCCTCCTTAGTGGGGGCCGTAACTTTGGCTATGCGTCAAGGCAACTTGGGGGTGGCCCGTATTCCTGGTAAACACGGGGGAGCCCCGCGGCGCTACCAGGAAGTAATGGTTAAGGTACCTGATGAGGCGGGAACCTTGGGGCGGCTTTTCCAAGCAGTGGGCGATACCGGTATCAATATCGAGGATTTGGAGCTAGAACACTCGCCCGGGGCAGCTTTTGGGGTGGCGCGGCTAGCGATTGAACCCAACTCTGCGGCTTCGCTGGCAGAAAAACTGGAGGTAAAAGGCTGGGAAATCGTGTCTGCCTAGCAGGAAATCTCTAAATAGTAATGGGGAAGCTGTCCAAAAAGCTAACAAATAGCATATTATCGAAGGTATAAGGCGCTTTTTGGCAGCCGTAAATGACGTTTTCGGAAGGGTGTAAACGCTATGTCAGGTGACGGTTCACAATACGTAGGTCAGCAAATTCTGGGAGCTGGCCTGGTAATCGCCATTGATGGCCCCAGCGGGGCAGGTAAATCCACTATTGCCCGCCTATCTGCGGCGGAACTGGGTACCAACTTTTTGGATACCGGCGCCATGTATCGCGCCCTAACCTGGTATGCACTGCAAAAACATACAGACCTAAATGACACCGCGGCGCTAGCTATGTTGGCCTACTCGATACCCATGCAGGTAGAAGCAGTCGCCCATGCCCCGCGTATCCTTATCGAGGGGCGCGATGTAACCCGTTTGCTTCGGGGCGAGGAAGTAACCCGCACAGTTAGCCGGGTCAGCGCGGTGCCTGAGGTGCGCGAGCAGATGATTGCCCGCCAGCGTCAGATTATTGAAGCTGCTAAAGCCTCTGGACGGGGGATTGTGGCTGAAGGACGGGACATCACCACCGTGGTGGCTCCGGATGCGGACGTTAAAATCTTGTTGACCGCCTCCCCACAGGTGCGCGAGCAACGCCGCGCCCGGCAGCTGGGGGCAGGCAGCGATTCGGTAGCCGAGCGTGACTTCGCGGACTCGCAGGTAAACAACTTCACTACTCCCGCTCCCGGAGTTGAGCTGCTAGATTCCTCCGACCTGGACGAACAAGAAACTATGGAAGCCGTAGTCGCGATTGTAGGGCGGGCTTTCCAGGCTCGTCAGGGCTAAGCTTTCGCCAAAGCCCCCTGCTCTCACCTAAACTTGAGGGCGTGAGTGAAGATCTAAAGCCCGAAGATTCGGCGGATATCCTTAGTGAAATTCAGCTACAAGACGATGACTATGAATTGTTGGATGCTGAAAACCCTGCCGAACAGCACCAAGACTTAGGTGCCCTCCCGGTTGTAGCCGTTATTGGGCGTCCGAATGTTGGTAAGTCAACCCTGGTTAACCGGATTTTAGGTCGGCGCGCGGCCGTAGTACAAGATCAGCCGGGAGTAACCCGAGATCGGGTGCGATACCCGGCGCAGTGGGCGGGAACAGATTTCCAGTTGTTAGATACCGGTGGTTGGGAACTGGGAGTCAAAGGCCTTGATCAGATGGTAGCTGCTCAAGCCGAGGCCTCGATTCATCTGGCCGATGTGGTGCTATTTGTAGCCGATGCGCAGGTGGGTGCCACCGAAACTGATATGCAGATTGCCCGTATCCTGCAACGCTGCGATAAGCCGGTAATTTTGGTCGCTAATAAAGTTGATTCTTCACGCGGTGAGGCGGACGCCACCGCCCTTTGGTCCCTAGGTTTAGGGGAGCCGTTCCCGCTATCTGCCTTGCATGGTCTCGGCAGCGGCGATTTACTGGACAAACTAGTGGCGTTGCTACCGGAAAAATCTCAGTTTTCGAAGGCGCTTCCTGAGGGGAGTCCCGGGCGGGTGGCGCTGATTGGACGCCCGAACGTGGGCAAATCATCCCTGCTTAACGCTTTGGCAGGTTCGCAGCGGGTAGTGGTAAATGATTTGGCGGGTACTACTCGCGATCCGGTAGATGAGGTGATCGAGATTGCCGGGGTGCCTTGGACCTTTGTTGATACCGCCGGGATTCGCCGCCGGATGCTAAAAAGTCGGGGCGCTGACTTTTATGCCTCTTTGCGTACCCAGGCGGCCATCGAGGAAGCGGATGTGGCTATGGTGTTGCTCGATGCTTCGCAAGAACTAGCTAGCGCCGATATTAGAATTATTGAGCAAGTTATTTCTGCGGGTAGAGCCCTGGTTTTGGTGAACAATAAATGGGATTTGCTAGATGAAGAACGCCGCCACGACTTAGAACGCGAATGGGAACTGCAGCTTTCTCATGTGGATTGGGCTCCCCGGATCAACCTTTCAGCCAAAACTGCTTGGCACACCAATCGGATTCAAGGAGCGCTAGCGCAGGCACTTGCTGGTTGGCGAACCCGGATTTCTACCAGTGAACTAAATAGTTTCTTGGGGCGCTTAGTGGCCGAACATCCCCATCCGGTGAGGGGAGGAAAACAGCCGCGGATTATGTTCGCCACCCAGGTTTCGGCGGCGCCTCCCCGGTTCGTGTTCTTTACTACCGGATTCTTAGATCCCTCTTATCGCCGGTTTATTGAACATCGCTTGCGTGAACAGTACGGTTTTACCGGCAGCCCCATCCAGATTTCGGTACGGGTACGCGAACGCCGCAAGCGTTCCTAGGATTTGAGGGAAAGTAATCAAAAGCAATTGGTAAAACCCCGCTATAGCGGGGTTAAGCACCTTATTAGTACCTCGAGTGGGACTCGAACCCACATGTCCGGTGAAGGACGGCGGATTTTGAATCCGCTGCGTCTACCAATTCCGCCATCGAGGCTTTTCTGTAACGCTGTAAAGCGCGACGGGTTTCAGTCTAATATAGACACGTGGGAACTTCGAAATCTAATGCAAAGAAAGAACAGAACACGGCGCGCAAAGTGCTGGTAGCTGAGGATGAAACCCTGATTCGGCTGGATATTGTGGAAACACTCACCGAAGCCGGTTATGAGGTGGTAGCCGAAGCCGGAGACGGGGAGGCCGCCTATCAGGCAGCACTCGAATACCAGCCTGACCTGTGCGTTATGGACGTGAAAATGCCGAAAATGGACGGGATCACCGCTGCCGAGAAGATTTTGAAAGAAATCTCTTGCGCGGTAGTGATGCTCACCGCATTTTCGCAAAAAGAGTTGGTGGAGCGGGCCCGTGATGCTGGCGCCATGGCCTATGTGGTGAAACCCTTTACCCCCGCCGAGCTTTTACCGGCGGTAGAAATCGCTATTTCCCGCCACAACGAAATCCAATCGCTGGAAAACGAAGTCGCTGACTTGCAAGATCGCTTCGAAACCCGGAAATTGGTTGACCGCGCCAAAGGGCTGTTAATGGAAAATATGGAGATGAGCGAACCGGAAGCTTTCCGTTGGATTCAAACCACCTCCATGAATCGGCGTCTCAGCATGCGCGAAGTCGCCGAGGCAGTTATTGATCAGGTGGGTTAACGCTTACTGGGAGCAACCAAATCTTCCGGGGAACCCGGGGCGGCCTTTCGCTTAGGATAGTTCCTAGGAGGAACAGATGGTCGAAAAGAAAACTCTGCTAGTAATCGATGGGCATTCCGCCGCCTTCCGCGCGTTTTATGCCCTCGAACCCGAAAATTTCCGTACCCAAGAGGGGCAATATACCAACGCGGTGTTCGGGTTCTTGCGGATGCTAGTAAAAATGCTTCAGGACGAGCAACCCGATTATCTGGCAGTCGCTTTCGACGTCTCCCGGCATTCTTTCCGTACCGATGAATATCCTGAGTACAAGGCAGGACGCAAACCCACTCCGCCAGAGTTTTTAGGGCAGGTGGATCTGATTAAAGAAGCGCTTCGCCACTTGGGAGTCACCACTTTAGAACAAGAGAACATCGAGGCCGACGATATTTTAGCTACCCTCGCTACCCGGGGGGCAGCGGCCGGAATGCAGGTGCTGGTCGCTAGCGGAGATCGGGACACCTTCCAGTTATCAAACGAGCAGGTTACGGTACTTTATCCGTCCCGATCAATCACCGACTTAAAACGGATGACACCGCAGGCTATTGAAGATAAATACGGGGTGCCACCAAGCCGCTACCCGGAGATTGCCGCCTTGGTAGGGGAGAAAGCCGATAACTTGCCAGGTGTGCCAGGTGTTGGGGAGAAAACTGCTGCCGCCTGGATAAATAAATATGACGGCCTGACGGGAGTGATTGCCCATGCCGCCGATATTGGAGGCAAACGCGGAGAAGACCTGCGCGCTCACCTGGAGGAGGTTAAACGTAACCGGAAACTGAACGCTCTGCTGACCGACCTAGATTTAGGGCTAGAAGTTCAAGAACTGAGTTTTGGGAAAGCCGATGCCGAGCAGCTAGGCAAACTACTAGACAAGTTGCAGATCGGGCAGGGTACCCGCGGGGCTCTAGCTAGTATTCCTGCATTCGCCCTCGGAACTGAGCCTGCGAAAAAACGTCCCGAAGTTAAACTTATTGCCCAAAATAAGGCTGCTAACTGGATAAATGATCTTTCCGACCCCGTGGGGATCATAGTTGAAGGGGTTTCTGCTCCCGGGGAGGGCGACGCAGAGCAAATTACTATAGCCAGCGGTGATGAAGCGGTGAGCATTAATTTGATTGACGCTAGCCAGGCTGAAATTTCGGCATTGGAACGCCTACTAGAAAATCCGGACCAAGCAGTGTTTCATAACTGGAAGAGCGCTTGGCACGCCCTTAAAGGGGCGGGATTCCGGTTGGGGCTGCCCGCCTGGGACACTGAAATCGGAGGATACCTGATTGATCCTTCTGCCCGTTCCTACGATATTGAGGTTTTGAGCCAAAAAATGTTGGGGCACCCCCTGGAACTAGAGGAAAAAGAAGACAGCGGCCAGACCGCTCTAGATTTTTCTGGCACCTCCAATACCAAGACTGCCCAGGTGGCAGCCGTACTGCCCGAGATTGCTCATGCCGAACAGCAAAAACTATCCGCGGGTAGCGCCGAACATCTCTGGTTAGAGATGGAGCGGCCGATCGCCGAGATTCTGGCGCGGATGGAAGATACCGGAATCGCAGTATCCGACCAGGTTCTGGGAGATTTAGGCGATGATTTAAGGCGGCAAACCGAGGACGCTAAGCAGGCAGCCAGGAGCGAAGTAGACCGGCCGGAATTAAATCTTTCTAGCCCCAAACAGCTGCAAGAAGTCTTATTTGACCAGTTAGGAATGCCCAAGACCAAAAAGACTCGCACCGGTTACACCACGAATGCGGATGCCTTGGAATGGCTTTTTAGTAAAACCCAGCATCCTTTCTTGCAGTATTTGTTGGCGCACCGCGACTCCATAAAGCTTTTGCAGACTGTGGAAGGGTTACAAAAAGCGGTGCAAGCTGATGGACGGATTCACACCACTTTCAAGCAAACCGTGACTGCTACCGGGCGGCTTTCCTCTGCCGATCCGAACCTGCAGAATATTCCGGTACGCTCCGATACTGGGCAACGTATCCGGGAGGCCTTCGTTAGTGGTCAGGGCTTCGAGAATCTGATGAGCGTGGACTATTCCCAGATTGAGATGCGGGTAATGGCGCATATGTCGGGCGATCAAGATTTGATTGCTGCCATTAGTACCGGTGAAGATCTGCACCGCACCATGGCGGCAATGATTTTTGGGATACCGGCCGAGCAGGTTGATGACCAGATGCGTTCACAGGTAAAAGCGACTTCCTACGGTTTGGCGTACGGCTTGTCCGCCTATGGCTTGGCGAATCAGCTGCGTATTCCGCAAAAGGAAGCTGAAAAACTGATGGAAAGTTACTTCCAGCGTTTCGGGAAAGTACGCAGTTATTTGCATCAGATTGTAGAGCAGGCGCGCGAGCGGGGCTATACCGAAACTATGCAGGGACGGCGCCGTCAACTGCCCGATTTGAAGAGCCGTAATCACACTTTGCGGCGGATGGCTGAACGCGCTGCCCTTAATGCCCCCATCCAGGGTACGGCTGCCGATTTGATGAAGCAGGCGATGATTCGGGTTGATGAACAATTAAAGGCGAAGAAACTTTCCTCGCGGGTACTCTTGCAGATTCATGACGAGTTGATTTTAGAGGTGGCGGTCGGGGAGGAAACCCAGCTGAGCGCCTTGGTAGAGGACGCCATGTGCCACGCCGCCCAGTTAGCAGTTCCCCTAGTAGTCGGTATCGGGGTAGGCGGAAATTGGCGGAGCGCCGCTCACTAGCGAAATATTTTTTGCGGTAAAAGGGGAGCGAATCCGGGAAGGCCTGGGCTCGTCCTCGACACCTGAAAACACTGTGTAATCGGATACAATTTGCGAAAATCCGCTCCGCAAGGGCTTTTTGAGTTGGAGCTGAAAGGGTTTTTGCTGATAGGCTCAACAAGGCTGCTTGAAAGAGTAGCCAAATTGTCCATATTGTCTATTAAGTCCGTTTTGGAGAAATTATCTCTATGACCACCTCTAATGAGCAACTCGAGCAAGTTGCCGTAAATGATATCGGTTCACAAGAAGAACTACTTGCTGCAATCGATAAAACTATTAAGTACTTTGGCGATGGCGACATCGTTACCGGTACTGTCGTGCGGGTCGACCGCGATGAAGTCCTACTAGATATCGGTTACAAAACCGAGGGCGTCATCCTTTCCCGCGAACTATCCATCAAACATGATGTGAGCCCCGAAGACGTTGTCCAGGTGGGCGACGAAATCGAAGCCCTGGTGCTGCAGAAAGAAGATAAAGAAGGCCGCTTACTGCTTTCGAAGAAGCGCGCCCAATACGAGCGTGCCTGGGGCGATGTCCAGAAGATTAAGGAAGCTGACGGCGTAGTCACCGGCAAGGTGATTGAGGTGGTCAAGGGCGGCCTAATCTTGGATATCGGTCTGCGTGGGTTCTTGCCGGCTTCCCTAGTGGAAATGCGCCGCGTGCGTGACCTCGCTCCCTATATCGGGCGCGAACTGGACGCCAAGATTATTGAGCTGGATGAAAACCGCAATAACGTGGTGCTGTCTCGTCGTGCCTGGTTGGAGCAAACCCAGGCGGAAGTACGCACCCAGTTCCTGGATACCTTGCAAAAGGGTCAGATTCGTTCCGGCGTGGTTTCCTCGATCGTCAACTTCGGTGCGTTCGTGGATCTGGGCGGAGTAGACGGCCTGGTGCACGTATCCGAACTTTCCTGGAAGCATATCGATCACCCCTCCGAAGTGGTGGAAGTCGGTCAGGAAGTCTCCGTCGAGGTTCTGGATGTGGATATGGATCGCGAACGGGTTTCGCTGTCCTTGAAGGCCACTCAGGAAGATCCGTGGCAGACCTTCGCTCGCACCCACGCCATTGGGCAGGTTGTGCCGGGCAAAGTTACCAAACTGGTTCCCTTTGGCGCCTTTATTCGGGTCGAGGACGGTATCGAAGGTTTGGTGCATATCTCTGAATTGGCACAGCGCCACGTAGAGGTACCGGAACAGGTTGTTAAAGTCGGGTCCGAAGTATTCGTCAAGGTTATTGACATTGATTTGGATCGCCGCCGGATTTCACTGTCGCTTAAGCAGGCTAATGAGGGCGTTGACCCCAACACCTCCGAGTTTGATCCTTCGCTGTACGGCATGACCGCCGAATACGATGAAGAGGGCAACTACAAATACCCCGAAGGCTTCGATCCGGAAACCAATGAATGGATGGAAGGCTACGAGGCGCAGCGTGAAGCTTGGGAGGAAGAATACGCCCAGGCAGAAGCCCGCTGGAAGGCGCACAAGGAACAGGTGGCTAAGGCTCTGGAAGCCGACACTGAAGCCGCCAATACCCGCCCCGATCCCGCGGAGAACGCCAGCTACTCCACCGAGAGTGAAGACTCCGAAGGCACTTTGGCTTCCGATGAAGCCCTAGCTGCTCTTCGCGAGAAGCTAACCGGTGAATAGCGGCAAGTTGTAGCTCTAACCAAGAGCTGTGGCGCTTAACTTTCAGGGTGGGCAGAAGCAAAAATGCTTCTGCCCACCCTTTTTATTTGTCCGGAAACATTTGGGATTTTTCTATCTTCCACTTTGCTGAGCGCACCCCTGATAGCGTGAAACTATGAATCATTCGCCAGGTAACGATGACGAGGGAAGCAAAACCGGGAACTTGCACTTCAGCTCGCAACATCCAAGTCCCTATGGACCCCCAGGGCGGGTGATACCAGCAAGGCAGCCGGGCACTTCCACCCCGTTGCCGGCTTCCCCGCCGCATTTGGCGGGACAAGCTACCGGCATGCAGCCGGCTCCGGTGTCTCCTGCAGCTTTACCGGGGGCGATCCCTGCAACATACCCGCATGTAAATCCCGCTTGTGGTGCTAACTCCGGGGCTAGCGGTAACCCGAATCTAGTGGGGCAGAAAACTTCTTCGGCGCATAATGGTGCCGTTATGTTAATCGTAATCGGGATTGTAATCGCGGTAGCGTACCTGGCTTTTTTACTTTTCATACTGGTAAAAACCCATTTCATGGCGCTGCCTACTTCATTTGCCCTGCCGGTTTCAATCATCACTCTCGCGGAACACCTGGGGAATATTACCTCAGGTCTATGGTGAGCCGGTTTTTGGTAGGTGAATGGCGATGAAAACTAAGCAAGTTTCCGCTGCTGCCAGCGCAAAGGGGCGCTTGGTGATGCGTCTGTTAGCGGTGCTAGTGACTTTGGTGCTGATTGATCTGGCGCTAACTGTGTACTTGTTTGTGCTTTCCGGCGACAGCGGCAAACTGGGATCGGTGCTGACCAAGGCAAAAACACCCACCGTTTCCACTGTGGTAGAGGTACATAAGCAGATAAAAGAGGATTCGTTTACGCCTTACGTAGTTACTGAATCTAGTCCGGCAGTAATAGTGAAGGAAAGCCTAGATATCTGGCTAATTTTTATTACTAGCGAAGGGCCTAGTGCCCAGCCTCTATCTTTGGATGGGAAAGTAAAAGGGGAACCAATTAGTCTGCCTGCCTGCGATAATGGTTTGGCGCAACCCTATGAGGTATTCGGCGGTCAGATAGTTTGTAAAGGTGCGCTAGGGGAGAAGGAAAATACCCCGGCAGCTGCCGCTAAAACCGGCAATTGCGCAGGCGAGGTAATTTATCGAGATAGCCAAGTAACGGTGTGCGCCGAGCCTACCGCTAAGCAGGCTAAAACGGTTAGTTATCTGCAAAAAGGCAAGACTATCTGGAAAACTAGCCTGCAGGGGCAACCCGCCTTGGCAGCCAATAGTAAATCTATTTGGGCTACGCGTACCACCGATAGTAAGGGGAAGATCAGTTACCAAAGATTTGATGTTCCCGGGGCGCCGGATCCGGGCAGTGAAAAGCCTGTCGGTTGGGATGCAATCAAGAAGGTAGATTTCCAGAATATTGATATCGCCAATGCCAAGGGAGAGGCGCGCAAACTTACCGATGGCAGGTTCAAGGAGTCGCCAGACCCCAATCGTTATATAGGCCTAGCCGTCGGCGTTAGACAAAACGATAAGGTGTATGCCGATATCAATGGTGATGGCTACCTCGATTTTGCTCAGGTTATCTATCATCAGGACGTCGGGGGACAAATGCCCGAAGGTGATCAGGGGGAATACACCTATCAGGGGGTAGTGGAGCGGATTCTAGTGTGGATTTGGGATCCCCAAGGTCAAAAACCAAAGTTGATGGATTCTCCTTTGACCTCTCCAACTAATGGCCCATTTTGTGGTGGAGGAGGCAGTACCGGAAATCTCTTCGCGGTTGATTTATCTGCGGCGGAAGGCCTGGGGTTAAAAGTTAAATATCTTTACAGTGACTCTAACTGGAATGACGTTACCATCGGCGGAAGAGATATGGGACAGCTAACCGAAGTGTCCCGAAATGAAGAAACGGAATATCGGGTAGTTAAGGACAACTTGGTGAGAATGCTCGATGGAAGTTATACCGCAGTATTACCCCCGGAAGCCTGTATTGAACTAACAGAATCTGCTTTTCCCTTGGAAGAAGTTCCGGATTTGTTGCCCTTTCCGGGTGCGGATTCCTCCCTGGCGGTTTCACCCGAAAGGTTTAAGGACTCCGGTTACTACTGGGATGCGATTTGGAAAGACTCCCAAGGAAACATATTGTGGTATGCCTTTGATGATTACAAACACAACTATGTGCTGGGCTGGGAAAAGTGAAACCCCCCAATCGCTAAAGCAATATCCGCTCCCCGGTAGAAGCAGATTTAGTTGCCTCTTATGGAACCTCGCTTGGGTGGAAGAGGAATCGCTGGGTAGGCTTAGGGCGTGAGTGAACTATTGATTTATCGCAACCCGGATCGGGGCGCGCGTTGGGCGGCAGCCTCGCCTACGAACGCCCTTTCGGTGGCGGTAACCGGTGGGATTGGCTCCGGTAAATCCACTACCGTGCATACTCTCAAAGCTCTGGGGGCAAAGACTTGCAGCGCCGACGAACTGGCGGGGCAGGCTCTGGAAGATTTAGCCCCCGATATTGCCCGCGCGTTTGACCATCCCGAATGGGAAAGCGGCGTTGACCGCAGTGCGCTAGCAGCTATCGTGTTTAATAATCCCGATGCTCGCCGCCTCTTAGAATCAATAACTCACCCCTATATTTCGTTTCTTTCTGACCGTTTCTTTGCTTCTCTCACTCCTGGAGATATCGGGATTTACGACATTCCGTTGCTAGCCGAGAATCCGAACGCGCGCGCTTTTGACGTGATTGTGGCAGTAAGCGCGCCCCTTAAGCAGCGTTACCAGCGCCTGCAAGAACGCTCCGGCTTAGAACCGGAACAGGTAGATGCCCGGATTGCGGCGCAAGCCAGCGAGGAAGAACGCCGCGCGATTGCCAACTTTGAGCTGGTTAATGATACTACCCGCGAAGATTTGCGGCGCACGATCGCCTCGGAGCTGTGGCCCGAGCTGCGCCGCCTGGCCAATGGCGACAGCGCGTAGAATCCCTCTATAAAAGCCAGAAGATTTCTGAGGCATCTGGTGTTGGCGCGGGCAGAGGTTTTTCCTCCGTAAATAGTTCAGAGATTTTTATTTTAGGTTTCCCGTTAGTGCCAGACTGCACTGGCAATATTTTTCTCGTATGCGCGGTTACGGGTTCAGGTTAGGCTTTACCGCTGGAACGCAAGGCGGCGCGGGCAAGGGTTTTATCCGAGTGGGCTAGGTGGGCGTAAAACTCGAAAAATATCTTTAGATTTTTTCGAGTTTTTGGGCAGGAGGAAAAACCCTTGCCCGTGAGGCTTGTTATCTGCGCACCGGAACACAGTTATCTCCAAGTAGCATAAAAACAAGAACCTATAGCTGCAGTCTGGGGCTAACTGGACGAGTACCCCGGGGTGGCTGCTAGATTAGGCGGGTGACAACTTTAGAAAAATCTGACAAATCTGTTCCCGCAAAGTCTGCAGTCCGCGATCAAGAGGATTCTTCACTAGTCCGCGGTGCCGCAACTTTTGCTCGCAGCCCGCGTGGTCTCTTTGATATTTGCGTTATTTTCTTTGTGGCATTCTTGCTGATCGCCAATATTTGCGCCACTAAGGCGATTCAACTGGGGCCGATTGTTTTTGATGGGGGAGCCATTACCTTCCCCCTCACCTACGTCCTGGGAGATGTGATTAGCGAAGTCTGGGGACTGCGCGCTGCAAAGCGTGCCATTTTGATGGGCTTCGTGATTTCCGTAATGGCCTCCCTGACCTTCTGGGTGGTGGGCATGCTCCCTCCCGAAGCCTCTTACCATAATAACGCTGCCTTCCAGAGCGTCCTGGGGTTTGTTCCCCGGATTGTAATCGCTTCTATGGCCGGTTACGTTCTGGGCAACTGGCTTAACGCCTACGTATTGGTGAAAATCAAGGAGCGTTGGGGCGAGGATAATCTCTGGGTGCGCCTAGTCACCTCCACCTTGGCAGGCGAACTGGTCGATTCCATCGTGTTTTGTACTATCGCATTTGGGGGAATCATGAGTTTCTCCCAGCTGCTAATCTATATTTTCCTCGGCGGCTACCTCTATAAATGCGCGGTGGAAATCCTCTGCCTGCCTTTCACCTATCTGGTTATTTCCCGGGTTAAGAAACATGAGGGGTACGGTCTTGACCTTCACTAAAGTAGCGGATCTGCCCGGAAGGCGGGGACGTGCGGGCATTATTCATACCCCGCATGGAGATATTCCCACCCCTGCCTTCATCCCGGTAGGCACCAAAGCCACTGTGAAAACGGTGCTGCCGGAAACCATGAAAGAGTTAGGGGCAGCGGCGATCCTCTCTAACGCCTATCACCTCTACCTGCAGCCGGGGCCTGAGGTTATTGACCAGGCAGGTGGGCTAGCTCGCTTTATGAACTGGGATGGCCCCACTTTTACCGACTCCGGCGGCTTCCAGGTGCTCTCCCTAGGTTCTGGCTATAAGAAAGTGCTTTCGGGCGAGTTCACCGGTTCGGGACGCGCCGACCATACGGTGGCAGACAAGAAGGAACGGCACGCCCATGTAGATGACGAGGGCGTTACTTTTCGCTCTCACCTGGATGGTTCCCAGCATCGGTTTACTCCCGAAGTTTCTATGCAGATTCAGCACCAGCTGGGCGCCGATATAATGATGGCCTTCGATGAGCTCACTACCTTGCTGAATTCTCGCGAATACCAGGTGGAATCCCTGGAGCGCACCCGGCGTTGGGCGGAGCGGTGCCTAGCCGAACATGAGCGCCTCACCCAGGAGCGTGCCGATAAGCCTTATCAGATGCTTTACGGGGTTATTCAAGGGGCACAATATGAAGATTTGCGGCGTAAAGCCTCCCGCGATTTGTCCGGGATGAAAGTGGCAGGACGCCGCTTTGACGGTTTTGGAATCGGGGGCGCTTTTGAGAAAGAAAACCTGGCCACCATTGTGGATTGGGTCTGCGAAGAACTCCCGGAAAATAAACCCCGCCACCTGCTAGGACTTAGCGAACCGGACGATATTTTTGCCGGGGTAGAGGCCGGGGCGGACACTTTTGACTGCGTGAATCCCTCCCGAATAGGGCGCAACGGCGGACTTTATGGGCGTTATGGGCGCTTTAACCTGACCCGCTCCGAATTTAAACGCGATTTCCGGGCTCCGGTGGCGGGCTGTAATTGTTACACCTGCAAGAACTATTCGATCGCCTACTTGCATCACCTGTTCAAAGCTAAAGAAATGTTGGGCTTTACCCTGGCGACCATCCACAATGAATACTTCACCGTCCAGCTGGTACGCGGGATTAGACAATCCATTATTGAGGGTGATTACCCGGCATATAAAGAGCGCGTCCTCGGCGATTTTTATGGGGGAGAGCCGCTGCGTTCCCACTGGGGATAATAGCAACCTGAGTTTAATCTATGACTTAGGTTGCACTTATCCATTTGAGGGTGTGTGTACGACTTTAATTTGAGAAAATATATCTGCAAAAATAAGTACCCTTACTGGCAGCAATCCTGCCGGAGGAGCTGAATAATTGATGTCTACTACCGTAGAGAATTCAACGGATAATGCGTGGCGCACTTTTGTCCAGGGGAAATGGAATAAAGAAATCGATGTACGCGATTTCATTCAAAAGAACTACACCCCCTACCAGGGCGACGCAGCTTTCTTAAGCGGACCGACCTCCAAAACCCAGAAACTCTGGCAAGCGCTAGAGGAAAACTATCTTTCAATAGAACGTCAAAAACGAGTCTTCGATGTTGACACCGACACTCCGGCTGATATTGATGCTTTCGGGCCCGGATACATTAGCGAAGAAGATGACGTAATCGTTGGTCTGCAAACCGATACCCCCTTAAAGCGAGCGATGATGCCCAACGGCGGATGGCGCATGGTCGAAACCGCGATTAAAGAAGCCGGAAAAGAAATCAATCCGGAAGTGAAAGAAATCTTTACTCGTTACCGCAAAACCCATAACGACGCGGTATTTGATATTTACACTCCTCGAATTCGGGCGGCTCGATCTTCCCACATCATCACCGGTCTGCCCGATGCCTATGGACGCGGCCGGATTATCGGTGACTATCGACGTGTCGCCCTATACGGGGTAGACCAGCTAATCGCTTGGAAACAGGATGATAAAGACAAAGTTGCCGACAAACCTTTTAGTGAACATTGGGCGCGCTACCGGGAAGAACACTCCGAGCAGATCAAGGCGCTGAAGAAGTTAAAAACCATGGCTGCCAGCTACGGTTTCGATATTTCTGGCCCGGCAAAGAACGCTAAAGAGGCTGTGCAATGGACTTATTTCGGCTACTTGGCCGCGGTAAAGAGCCAAGACGGAGCCGCCA
The DNA here is from genome assembly GCF_943169825.2 of Varibaculum prostatecancerukia. Lineage (NCBI taxonomy): Bacteria > Bacillati > Actinomycetota > Actinomycetes > Actinomycetales > Actinomycetaceae > Varibaculum > Varibaculum prostatecancerukia. The sequence continues at coordinate 1,238,237 of NZ_OW968402.1, read as the reverse complement.
TGTCCATTGGCCGCCTTTCCGCTTTCTTCGACTGCTACTTTGAACGTGATTTCGCGGAAGGCACCCTAGATGAACAGGGCGCCCAAGAAATCATTGACGCCCTGGTAGTTAAACTGCGGATTGTGCGATTCCTACGTACCGAAGCCTATGACCAAATCTTTTCCGGTGACCCCTACTGGGCTACCTGGTCAGATGCGGGTTTCGGGGAGGACGGACGCACCCTCGTTACCAAAACCTCCTTCCGGCTTTTGCAGACCCTAATAAATTTGGGGCCGGCACCCGAACCCAATATCACTATTTTCTGGTCCCCGCGTTTGCCGGAAGGCTATAAAGAGTTCTGCGCGAAGATTTCCATCGAAACTTCCTCTATCCAATATGAAGCCGATGATCAGATTCGCCGCCAGTGGGGCGATGACGCTGCCATTGCCTGTTGCGTTTCCCCCATGAGAGTCGGTAAACAAATGCAGTTCTTCGGCGCGCGGGTAAACGCGGCTAAAACCCTGCTTTACGCGATTAACGGTGGACGCGACGAAGTAACCGGCAAGCAAGTAGTGCCCGGATATGAAGGTATCGTTGGCGACGGTCCCCTGGACTTCAATGATGTGTGGGAACGTTACGAGAAAATGTTGGACTGGGTGGTGGGCACCTATGTGGAGGCGCTCAACATTATTCACTACTGTCATGACCGTTACGCCTACGAATGCCTAGAGATGGCTCTGCATGACAGCGATATCGTACGTACCATGGGCTGCGGAATCGCGGGACTATCGATTGTGGCGGACTCCCTATCGGCTATCAAATACGCCAAGGTCACCCCGGTACGTGACGAAACCGGCTTGGTGGTGGACTACCACACCGAAGGGGACTTCCCCTGCTACGGAAACGACGATGACCGCGTCGATGACATCGCGGCCACCATCGTGCACACGGTAATGGCAAAGATTAAAGAAATTAAACTCTATCGGGATGCCATTCCAACCCAGTCGGTACTCACTATCACCTCCAATGTGGTTTACGGTAAAGCCACCGGGGCTTTCCCCTCCGGGCATGAGGCTGGAACCCCCTTTGCTCCCGGCGCCAACCCGGAAAATGGAATGGATTCGCATGGGATGCTGGCCTCGATGCTCTCGGTAGGCAAACTGGATTACCATGACGCGTTGGATGGTATTTCTTTGACCAACACCATCGTGCCCTCCTCGCTGGGACGAACCAAAGAGGAACAGATCCAGAACCTAGTGGGGATTATGGACGCCGGTTTCATTCCCCAAGACTCTTCCTACTGAAAACTCTCTGCCTGCAGCAGCACCTGGTGCTTTTATAAGGCGTAAACGCAGCCGGTTAGGGCAGAAATAGAACTAGAAATAATCAAGAAACAAATAAAATAGGAGAAACCATGAGTGTAAAAACTTTCGATGAGCGGCTCGCTTCCATGAAAGCCAATCGCGAAGCACGCGGAGGAGTCCAAGGCCTCTACCACGCTAATATCAACGTGCTAAATCGCGACACTTTAGAAGATGCAATGAAAAACCCGGAAAAATACCCCCAGCTAACGGTGCGGGTTTCCGGCTATGCAGTTAACTTTGTGAAGCTAACTCGCGAACAACAGCTAGACGTTATTTCCCGTACTTTCCATAACCAACTCTAAAATTTAAATATTGGTGCCGGGCGGGTATCTTCCTTCTGCAAGGAGATGCCCGCCCTCACCATAAATAGAATCGAGTATTCACCAAAGGAAACAGACAAGGCGGGGCTAATGGAAATAACTGGCGGTGCCGAAAATATCAGCGTCAGTGCTGATGGGATTACCGGAGAATATGCTCCCGAGCCGTTAGAAGAGCAAGTTCCTCGTACGCGCGGTTCCGGTTTAGGAGCGCTAAGAGAAGCCCCCGAGATGAGCCACTCCCAGCACAACCAGGCTGTCCGCGAAGGCAATCTAGCTTCAGTGCACTCCTGGGAACTGGTGACTGCCGTAGACGGCCCCGGTACCCGAATGACCCTGTTTTTATCTGGCTGCCCCCTGCGCTGCCAGTACTGCCACAACCCGGATACTTTCCAGATGCGTTCTGGTCATGCAGTCACCCTTGCCGATGTGTTTAAGCTGGTAAAACGCTATCGTGCTATTTTTAAGGTCACCGGAGGGGGACTGACTATTTCTGGGGGCGAAGCCTTAATGCAGGTGAATTTTGTGCAAAACCTGCTGCGACGCTGTCACCAGGAAGGTATCCATACTTGCCTCGACACTTCGGGATTCTTAGGTGCCAATCTGGCCGATGCTGATTTAAAGAATCTGGATTTAGTGCTCTTGGATGTCAAAAGTGGAGACGAAGCCACCTACAACCAAGTGACTGGACGCGCCCTTGCCCCTACGATTACTTTTGGCGATCGTTTAGCTGAAGCCAAAGTCCCGGTGTGGGTGCGTTTCGTGTTGGTTCCTGGGCTAACCGATGACCCAGAAAATATTGCGAAAGTAGCACAGATTGCCCAGCGTTGGCCAAACCTGGAACGCCTCGAGATCTTACCGTTCCATCAGATGGCTCGGGACAAATGGGAAAATCTGGGCTTGGACTATCAACTAGCAGACACCCCGGTGCCTACTAAAGAACAGGTAGAGGCAGCGAAACAGATCATGCGCGAACAAGGTATCCAACAGGTGTTTTCTTCCTAAACCACTGTTTCCCTAACGTGGGGGAAGAAAACGCCAATCCTCGTGGCTCATTTTCCCCAAGTCAAAGTGGGCAAGGAACTCTTTGGCAGTTTTGGCGGGCGGGAAACCCAGGGAAGTAGCCAGCATCGAAATCACTTGCGGGCTTTCAATTCCGCAGGCGCGCAGCTGCTCTAAAGTCACCGCTCCATCCCGTTTAGCTAGCCGCTCTCCTTTTTGATTCAGCACCAGAGGAACATGCACCCAGTTGGGCGGGATAGACCCTAATAGCTGATGTAAATAGTTCTGCCGGGCAACCGAAGAAAGCAAATCCCGGCCGCGGCACACCTGGGAGACCCCTTGATAGGCATCATCAACTACGCAAACAAAGTTATAGGAAAACACCCCATCGGAGCGGCGTAGCACGAAATCATCAACCACCCCGGTCTGCGGCCCGTAAACCGCGTCCGTGAAGGTCAAAGTTTCTTGGTTGCTGCGCAGGCGAAGAGCGGGGCCGCGTCCTACTTTTGAAAGTTCTTCCCGCTTCCCGGCGCGCTCGGCCGGGGTGAGGTCGCGGCAATAGCCCGGATATGCTCCCGGAGGAGTATGCGGGGCCGAAGCAACTTGCGATAGTTCCCGGCGCGAACAATAACATTCATAAACCAGCCCCTCCGCTTTAAGCTGCGCAAACACCTCCTCATAGCGCCCGATACAACTTGATTGCACCAAAGGTTCCCCGTCCCAATCAATCCCCAAGGCCGCTAAATCTCTAAGTTGTAGGGCGCGGAAAGGATCACGCGAGCGGGCATCTAAATCCTCAAAACGCAGCACGAAACGCCCGCCGCCTTGCCGAGACAGCGCCCACCCGATTAGGGCGGTGCGCAGATTCCCCAAATGCAAAGCGCCAGTAGGACTGGGCGCGTATCGACCAACGAGCGTAAAACTGCCCTCCGCTAGTAGGGTAAGTAGAAACGGCTTCATTTTAATCGCAATGAGCACCTAGGTAGAATAGCCAGGTAATAACTTAATCCGTAACTAGGAGGATCGAAAGTGGCAGCAGAGGCAGCAGGGCTAATCAACGTCCAGATTGCAGGGGAAACTAAAGAGGTAGCTGCCACTTGCACCGGCCTGGATTTGTGGGGCAAAGACCGCAGCGTGGTAGCGATGCGGGTTGCGGGCGAGCCCTGGGACCTGGCGCGTACCTTGCCCGAGGGGGCACAGGTAGAACCGATTACCGCTGATAGCGAGGCCGGACTAGAAATTATTCGCCACTCGGCTACCCACGTCCTCGCCCAAGCTGTGCAACAGGTTTACCCGGATGCCAACCTGGGAGTAGGCCCTTACATCACTGACGGGTTCTATTACGATTTCGGCAATATCGATCCGGTGACTCCCGAGTTCTTAAAAGACCTAGAAAAACGGATGAAGAAAATCGTTAAAAGTGGGCAGCGTTTTGTGCGTCGGGAAGTAAGCGACGAGGAGGCCCGCCAGGAACTCGCTGATCAGCCCTACAAGTTGGAACTGATCGAGTCCAAAGGTCATGGGCCTGATCAAGCCGAAGGTGCCAGCGTAGAAGTAGGCGCCGGCGGACTAACCATTTATGACAATGTTGAGCGTTCCGGCGAGTGCGCCTGGAAGGATCTCTGCCGCGGCCCGCACGTACCCAACACCCGCTATATTGGCAACGGTTTCGCCCTGACCAAATCTTCCGCCGCCTATTGGAAAGGTGATCAAGCAAATGATCACCTGCAGCGCATCTATGGCACCGCTTGGGCCAGCAAAGATGATCTAGTTGCCTACCAAACCCGTATTCGCGAGGCTGAGCGGCGCGACCACCGCAAACTGGGACGCGAACTGGATCTGTTCTCTTTCCCCGACGAGATTGGCTCCGGTCTGCCGGTATTCCACCCCAAAGGGGCGATTATCCGCAACGAAATGGAAGAATACTCCCGCAAACGGCATATCGAATCCGGGTATTCCTTTGTTTACAGTCCCCACATCACCAAGGCGGATCTGTTCAAAACCTCTGGCCACCTGGATTGGTATGCAGATGGCATGTATCCGCCCATGCACTTGGACGAAGAGCATGACAGGGAAGGCAATATCACCAAGCAGGGGCAAGATTACTATCTGAAGCCTATGAACTGCCCCATGCATAACCTGATTTTTGCTTCCAAGGGGCGTTCTTACCGGGAATTGCCGCTGCGGCTTTTCGAGTTCGGCACCGTTTATCGCTACGAAAAATCCGGGGTGGTGCACGGACTAACTCGCGCTCGCGGATTCACTCAAGATGATTCCCACATTTACTGCACCCGCGAACAGATGCGCGATGAGCTTGCCAGCCTGCTAACTTTCGTCCTGGATCTGTTAAAAGATTTTGGGCTAGAGGATTTTTATCTGGAGCTGTCCACCAAGAATCCCGACAAGTTCGTAGGTGACGATGACACTTGGGAAGAAGCTACCCGCACCTTGGAAGAGGTAGCGACTGCTTCCGGACTGAAACTAGTCCCGGATCCGGGCGGGGCCGCTTTCTACGGGCCAAAAATCTCGGTACAGGCCAAAGACGCCATTGGGCGCACCTGGCAAATGTCCACTATCCAGCTGGACTTCAACCTGCCGGAACGTTTCGACCTTACCTACACTGCTGCCGATGGTTCCCATCAGCGTCCGGTGATGATTCACCGCGCCCTGTTTGGCTCGATAGAACGCTTCTTTGGGGTACTCCTGGAACACTATGCGGGCGCTTTCCCCGCCTGGCTGGCACCTGTCCAGGTGCGCTGCGTACCGGTAGCCGAGGCCTTCAACGACTACCTGTTCGAGGTAGCAGCCCAGCTACGCAAACAAGGAGTCCGGGTTGAGGTCGATACCTCCGATGATCGCTTTGGGAAGAAAATCCGTAACGCCTCCAAAGATAAGATTCCCTTTACCTTGATTGCCGGGGGCGAGGATGCCGAGGCGGGGGCGGTTTCCTTCCGTTACCGTGACGGCAGCCAAGAAAACGGGGTACCGATCGAGCAAGCAATCGCTAAGATCACTGCCGCAATCGCAGAACGGAAATAGCTTATGACCTCGCCGGATTCTAGCGCGCTGCCGACCGAAGATTCTCGCTGCTTCGGGGGAGTTCCCGACGCCTTCCAGCGTCTATGGACTCCACATCGCCAGGTTTATATCTCGGGTGAGGCACGTCCGGCCACCAAGAAAAGTGAAGACTGTCCGTTTTGTGCCGCTCCCCATCGCAGCGACGAGGACGCCCTGATTGTTTACCGGGGAGAAAAAGTCTTCGCCCTCATGAACCTCTTCCCTTATAACTCCGGGCATATGTTGATCTGTCCCTACCGGCATGTATCCGAATACATTGACCTGGACGAGGACGAGCGCGCCGAATTCGGGGAAGTAACCGCGCAAGCGATTAGAACCTTGCAAAAGGTGGCAAACCCTGCGGGTTTCAACCTGGGAATGAATCAAGGGGAGGTCGCAGGAGCAGGCATCGCCGGCCACCTGCATCAACATATTGTTCCGCGCTGGGGAGGAGACGCCAATTTCTTCCCCCTGATTGCTCACACCAAAGCAGTACCCCAGCTTTTGGGGGATGCACGCGAACAGATAGCTAACGGCTGGCAAGGATAAATCATGCTAGGTAACCATGGGCGGGGTCTAGCCCGCGCAATTTTCACCGTCCCCGCCAAGCTGCTGGCCAAAGCGGGGGTCACCCCCAATATGGTCACTATTGCCGGAACCATAATCAATATGGCGCTGGCTATCGGGCTGCTAGCACACGGCTATTTAGCGCTAGGAGGAATCCTGATCGGGATAACCGCTTTCGCGGATTCCATAGATGGGGTTTTGGCGCGTCTTACCAATCAGACCAGCGACTTTGGAGCCTTCCTAGATTCCTCTCTGGACCGCCTTGCTGATGGAGCGATTTTTGGCTCCCTGCTGTACTGGGCGATTAGCGGGATGGCTTCGGGGAGCATCCGCACCTTCACCATTATTGCCGCTATTTGCGCCCTAGTCGGGGCAGCGGCAGTTCCCTATGTGCGTGCTCGCGGTGAAGCCTTAGGGGTGGTTGCCAAAGTGGGGATTGGGGAGCGCACCGATCGCCTAGTAGTCGCCCTAGTAGGGGCAGGCATAACCGATTTGGGAGCGCCGGAGATCTGTTTTCCGATTGCGCTTTCCTGGGTAGCTTTCGCAAGTTTCGTGACCGTGGTACAAAGAATCCTTTACGTCAGAAAGCACCTGAAATAAGTGAAAACTGAGCTATTTTCTAGCGCTCAGCTGGCGCGAACTGGTTTAAAACTACTCTCGTATCTGCCGCTAGGCGGGGCTCAGGGAATCGGAAGCCTGATTGGGGAAGTGCTTTACCGGATAGATACTTCCGGCGCGAGACAGTATCGGAAGAATCTGCGACATTTAGGAATCCCGGAAAATAGCATTGAAAAAACAGTACGGCAGGGGCTTAAAGGCTATATGCGGCTATTTTCCGAAACCGCCTTGTTAGGGAGGCTTTCCAGCTCCCAAATTCTTGCCCGCGTGCGGATTGAGGGTGACCGGGAAGTTTTCTTAGACGACTGTGCGCGCGGGAACGTGTGTTTAGCGCTTACCCATTCTGGCAACTGGGATCTCGCGGGCTACTTTGCTAGTAAAGAAGTAAGACCGGTACTGACTGTGGCTGAAAAAGTAAAACCGGAAGCCCTATTCCAGGCATTTACCCAGGTACGGCAGCAGGCGAATATGCGGATAATTGCGGCCAACAAGGGCGAAAAACCTTTTGCAAACTTAGTGGCGGCTGCGGAAGAAGGAAAGTATCTGATACCGCTGCTCGCTGACCGAGATATTACCGGCAACGGGGTGGAAGTGACTTTGGGGAAATCAAAAGCCCTGTTAGCAGCAGGTCCGGCTGCCCTTGCGCAAAAAATTAATGCTCCCCTTTATTGCGGGCATATCTCCTTAGAACAGCTCGCGCACTCACGACGCCGGGCTGCACGCTCGCGTTGGGGAATAGTGATTAACCTTGCCGGACCGATAAAGCCCGATAAGGTAGAAACTATGACTCGGGATTGGGCGGAAAAAGTCGGGGAGATGATTGTGGATTCCCCCGAATCTTGGTTCATGCTGCAAAAATTATTTGTCGCTGATTTAGATCCAGTTCGCCTTGAGCGGGCGCGGCAGCGCAGCCGGAAGGAGGCGCAGCAGTGAAAATCGGGATCGTCTGCCCCTACGCCTATGATGTGCCGGGGGGAGTACAGTTTCATGTACGTGACCAGGCAGAAGAGCTGCGGCGGCGCGGTCATGAAGTTTCCGTATTTGCCCCGGTAGAAACGGAATATAGCGAGGATGGGTTTGTAAACGCGGGGAAAACTTTTGCAATCCCCTATAACGGTTCCGTTGCGCGCCTGGCATTTGGGCCGCGGGTGGCGGCGCGCACGCGCCAATGGGTTACTACCAGTGATTTTGATATTCTGCATGTTCACGAGCCGGCCACGCCCTCGGTGTCTCTAATTGCCCTACAGCATGCGCGCTGTCCGGTGGTGGGTACTTTTCATGCTGCCATCGAGAAATCCTTGCTCTACACCTTGGGCAAACCGGTGGTGCAGTCGGTTAAAGAAAAACTCAGTGCGCAAATCGCAGTCTCTGAGGAAGCGCGGAGAACTCTGCAGCGCTATCAAGGTGGGGACGCTACCGTGATCCCGAACGGGGTAGACTATCAGGCTTTTGCGCAGGCAAGTCCCACTCCAAAGTGGCAACAAAGCGAAGAATCGCCAGTGTTCTGTTTCTTGGGGCGCCTAGACGAACCTCGCAAAGGATTATCAATCCTGGTAGAAGCGATTCCGCTAGTTTTGGCGTCCTATCCCCAGGCGCGGTTTTTAATTGCGGGACCGGGAAACGCCAGCCGTGCCCGCGCTACTTTAGCGCCCTATGGAAACAGCGTTGAGTTCTTGGGAGCGCTTAGCGAAGAAGAAAAAATCGCGCTGTTTAGCTCGGCGACTGCCTATATCGCGCCCCAAACCGGGGGAGAATCTTTCGGGATTGTACTGGTAGAGGCGATGGCATCTAACTGCCTGGTAGTCGCTTCCTCAATCCCTGCTTTCACAGCGGTACTAGAGGAGGGGCGCCTCGGTGAGATTTTTACTTCCGAGGACGCGGCCTCACTGGCTGAAAAGCTGCTGGCGGTTTGTGAAGATCGAGAAGCAGCTGCCCGCTTAGCAAAGCGAGGACACCAGGGAGCAAAACGTTACGACTGGTCGGTGGTCACTGACCAAGTATTAGCGGTCTATGAACGCTGCCGGAAGCAAACACCCGAAAACTAGCGATAATAGCGGTTATCTATTTTTGGTAATGCTAATAAGAGAAAATGCGTTTTCCCGGTTAGACTAGTATCAGCCCAGCAAAGGAGAAATAGGTGAGCCAGATGAACCCGGCATACTCGCCCGCCTCGCTTGCCCAACCTGGTCCTGCGGCTAACAATCAGCAACTACCGGAGCAGCTAGTACAAGATTACAGTTTCGATGCCCTCAGCCTGCCAGTAGATCCCTTGATTCCGCATCCGGCGATTTCACAGCGAGTATCTTCGCAGCCGCTGCTGGTAGATCCGGGAGCAGAAAAAACTAGTCGCCATTCCCGGATGCGCTCTTTTCCCTGGCTAGAAGTTCTTTGTTTAATCGCTGCCGGGGGCGGACTTAGCTATTTCGCGCTTTTTATCTCCGCTGAAGAGTCAGTTGCCACCACGATTGGGGCGGTGATGGCTGCCCTGTTACCGATGGCGATTGTAGTGATTGTGATGGTTTGGCTTGACCGCTGGGCGCCAAAACCGTGGTGGCTGCTGGTAGTGGCCTTCCTCTGGGGGGCAGGGATTGCTTCTGCCTGCGCCTTAGGACTAAATACGTTTTCAGGAAAAGCGCTGCAAGCAGTAGATTTCGGGCCTACTCCCTTCCAATCTTTTGGGGTTCTGGCCACCATCGTGGCACCCATAGTAGAGGAATCCCTAAAAGGCCTCGGGGTAGTAATCATTATGTTGACCAGGCGGCGCTCAGTGAAAAGCCCTCTAGACGGGGTAGTTATTGCCGGAATTCTGGCGGCTGGCTTCGCCTTTACTGAAAACGTGCTCTACTTTGCGCGTTTTTACGATCAGCTCCCCGTGGTTTTCTTCATGCGCGCCATGCTCGGTCCCTTCGGTCATACCGTCTACACCTCGATCTTTGGCTTAGCCTTGGGGATGGCTCTTACCCGGGTGGCTTCCCCCAAAATGCGCATTATTCTCCCGATTTCTGGACTGGCTTCCGCCATCTGTTTGCATGCCGCCTGGAATGGTCTCGCCACCTATTCTGCTTTGCTTTTCCTGGTTTCCTACCTGTTCTTCTGGGGACCGATGTTTATCACCTGGCTAGCTATTAACCTGGTGGTTTCGGTGCGGCAACGCAATGCGATCGAAAACGGTCTTCAAGCCTATATCGCTGCTGGGTGGATTGATGTGCGAGAAGCACAAATGCTTTGTTCGCTGTCTGGACGGCGGCGTGCCCGCAAATCCGCTCGCACTATTTCTCCCGCTGCCCGCCGGGCTCTCTCGGTTTTCCAACAAGCCTGCACCGTTCTGGCTTTAAACTATGTTTCCAGTTCCCATCGTGGCCTCTCGGCAAGTGTAGAAAAAGAAAACCAGGAGACGGTCAAGAAGTTATTGCAGGCTCGAGCGGACTTTGCTCGTGCTAGCGCCCCCGTAGGTGCCTATCGAATGGGGCGATCCTAGGGTGAGCTCCGGTTTTCAGGTGCCGCGTCCGCTCCCGAATCCTTTTCCGCCTAACGGAGAAAATCCGCTCGCTCCCGACTGGCCGGTCGATCAGGATGGCTACCCGGGTCGCCACGCTGCCCGGATAGTGGCGTTTGATTCTCGAGGGCGCATCCTCTTAATCAGTGGACACGATTTTTCTGATCCCACCCATCGCTGGTGGTTTACCCCCGGAGGCGGGATTGAAGGCGGAGAAACCCGCGCGCAGGCGGCTCTGCGGGAATCTAAAGAAGAAACTGGAATCACCCTGAATCTTGGTCAGCTGCAAGGATCGGTGCTTTACCGGGAATCTTTGCTAAAGTTCCGCAAACTTTGGGCCATCCAGGCAGAACATTATTTCCTGGTGCATCTAAATGCAGATGCACCCCGGGCATTTACCGCCAAGTGGACGCCCTCGGAAAAGCAACTTTTAGAGGATATCCGCTGGGTTCCCCTTACAGAACTTGCGCGCTTAGGCGAGCGGGAAACTATCTATCCTAATTGCCTCCCGGAACTGGCTCAGCAGTGGGTTAGCGGTTGGGATGGCAACTGCCTCAGCGTCTACGATTAAGGCTATTTAGACGCTGAGGGCGCAAAGGCGCTAAAATCGGGCTTGTATTTTGATTTATCCGCGAGCGGAACTAAGGAGAGCGAATGTCGGGTCACTCAAAGTGGGCTACCACCAAGCATAAGAAAGCGGCAATCGACGCTAAGCGGGGTAAACTATTTGCCCGGTTGATTAAGAATATCGAGGTAGCAGCCCGTACCGGTGGCGGCGATCCCGCGGGAAATCCCACTCTATTTGACGCGATCCAGAAGGCGAAAAAGAACTCGGTACCCGCCGATAACATCAAACGGGCAGTTGCCCGCGGCTCCGGCGCCGAGGCAGGCGGCGCAGACTGGCAGACTATCTCCTACGAAGGCTACGGCCCGGGCGGAGTAGCGATGCTGGTAGAGTGCCTCACTGATAACAAAAACCGCGCTGCCGCCGATGTGCGCACTGCCTTTAGCAAGAACGGCGGCAACTTGGCTGATCCTGGCTCCGTTTCCTACCTATTTAACCGGATCGGCGCTATCGAGGTCGCTAAAGCCGAGGGCGTAGACGAAGACACCATTTTGATGGCGGTTCTGGACGCGGGAGCCGAAGAAGTCGAAGAAGGCGCAGAAAACTTCACCGTTATTTGCGATCCCACGAATCTGGTTGAGGTACGCAAAGCCCTACAAGAAGCCGGCATTGACTATGATTCGGCAGAATCCCAGTGGAAAGCTACCACCGAAGCAGAGCTAGATTTAGCTAAGTATCGCCAGGTAATGCGGCTAATTGATGCTTTAGAAGACAGTGATGACGTGCAGGACGTGTTCACTAATCTTTCGGTAAGCCACGAAGTACAAGAGCAATACGAAGCAGAGGAAGAATAGGCAATATCTTTGCGGATTATCGGAATTGACCCCGGTCTGACCCGCTGCGGAATTGGAATCATCGATATGGATTCCCAGCGGCGCGCCCAGCTGGTGCATGTCGAGGTTGCCCGGTCTCCGCAAAATATGGCCTCTCATTTTCGCCTAGATAAAATCCGTCGGCGAATAGCAGCGGCTATTGAAGAGCACCACCCGGAAGTCATGTCGATTGAACGGGTATTCGCCCAGGATAATGTGCAATCGGTTACCTCCACCATGTGGGTGATGGGGGTGGCCATGGCCGAGGCCGCCGCCCACAAGCTGCCGCTAGCTATCCACACTCCTTCGGAGGTTAAAGCCGCAGTCACCGGCTCCGGGGTTGCGAATAAAGCCCAAGTCCAGCACATGGTGCAACGAATTTTGCGGATGGAAAAAGTAGTGCGACCCGCCGATGCTGCCGATGCCTTAGCTATCGCGATTTGTCACGGTTGGCGGCGCGATGGTTTGCAAGGGGCGAGCCGAGATGGCACCGTGAACGTTTCTCTATCTGGCAAAATATCTTCGCGGGGGAATCTGACTGCTGCCCAAAAAATGTGGGCGCAGGCGCAGGCAACAACTCGACGCACCGGCGCGGTTGATCCCCGGCTTAGGCGAAATAAGGGCAAGTAAGATAGCGTCTATAACCAGTAGCCAGCTAGCGGAGATTCTATATGATTACGCATCTATCGGGAACCATCGAAGAAGTCAGACTAGACAAAGCCACGATCGACGTGGCGGGCGTGGGCTACACTTTTTTCGCTACCCCCGCTACATTGTCGACCCTAGAGGCCGGTAAGCAGGTGAAAGTATTAACCCACCTGGTAGTGCGGGAAGATGCCTGGTTACTTTTCGGGTTTGCCGGACGCGATGAACGCGATATTTTCTCTACCCTAATTACGGTTTCGGGAATCGGACCCAAACTAGCCTTAGCCGCCCTCGCGGTTTTTAGTCCCGATGAGCTGCGGGCAGCAGTTTCCCAAAGTGACCTGACAGCTCTTACCCAAATCCCGGGGGTAGGCAAGAAATCCGCGCAACGAATCCTGGTAGAAATCGGAGATAAACTAGGCGAACCTAGCGAGGCGGGAACACCTCCAACTGGCGGAATCGGTAGCGCCGGCAAGGAAGAAGTTTGCCATGCCCTCGAACAGTTAGGGTGGAGAACTCCGCTGGCCCAAAAGGCGGTTAACGAGGCCGCCGAAGCTAACCCGCAGGCAGGAGTTCCCGAACTTTTGCGCGGGGCCTTACAATTGTTAGGCAAGCATCACGCATAGGGGAGCGCAGTGGAAGAAACAAACGAGTGGGCGATTAGCTCTCCGGTAGGGCCGGGAGCGGATGAGGTTGAGCGGGCCGCCGAAGCCGCGCTGCGTCCTAAAGACCTGGATTCTTTCGTAGGGCAAGAAAAGATTCGCCGCCAGTTGGATCTGGTGTTAAAAGCGGCGATTGGACGCGGCACCACCCCTGATCACGTGCTTTTGGCGGGTCCTCCCGGACTGGGTAAAACCACCCTGGCGATGATTATCGCGCATGAAACTGGAACTTCGTTGCGGCTGACTTCCGGGCCGGCGATTCAACACGCCGGAGATCTAGCGGCGATTCTTTCTGCCCTGCAAGAGGGCGACGTACTTTTTATCGATGAAATCCATCGTTTAGCGCGCACGGCGGAAGAGATGCTTTACCTGGCGATGGAGGATTTTCGCGTAGATGTGGTGGTGGGGAAAGGCCCGGGTGCGACCTCGATCCCGCTAACCTTACCGCCGTTTACAGTCGTGGGGGCAACTACCCGCTCCGGATTGCTACCGGCACCTTTGCGGGATCGTTTCGGTTTTACCGCTTATTTGGACTATTACAGTGCCGAAGAGTTGCGCCAGGTACTCACCCGTTCGGCGCGACTCATGGAGGCCGAACTGGATCCGCAGGCAGCCTCCGAAATGGCGGCCCGCTCCCGCGGAACCCCCCGGATCGCTAACCGTCTGCTCCGCCGGGTTATCGACTATGCCCAGGTACACGGGGACGGCACGCTTTCCTTGAAAGCTGCCAAAGCTGCCCTCGACCTGTTCGAGGTAGATCCTGCCGGCCTAGACCGACTGGATCGCTCAGTTCTGCAGGCGCTATGTGAACGGTTTGCGGGCGGGCCGGTAGGGCTTACAACTTTGGCGGTATCCGTGGGGGAGGAACCCGAAACCGTAGAAACCGTCTCAGAGCCCTATCTGGTGCGTCAAGGCTTTATTGCCCGCACTCCCCGGGGGCGAATCGCTACCCCTAATGCCTTTGCTCATTTGGGGTTGACCCCGCCGCGGGCAGCTAGCGAAGCCGCTCTTTTCGACTTCGGCGACAGCGAATCAAGGGGCAACTGGTCACAAAACGGGTCAAAACCGGGCACGAAAGATGAAACAGACGTGCTTTAACGCTTAGAATCATTAAGGTTAAGAAATTTAGATTGGAAGGTTGACAATGGGTAGTGGGTTACTGCTAGCGGTTATCCTCACGTTTTTAGTGATGATGATCTTTTCTTCACGCAATGCTAAGAAGCGGCAAGCGGATCAGCGCGACAAACTGGCAAACGAAATGGTGCCGGGCGCCTGGGTAATGACCACCTCCGGTTTTTATGGACGCTACGTAGAAACCGATGGTGACGTAATCGTATTGGAAACTTCCGATGGCACCGAAACCCTGTGGACTACGCGGGCTGTCGTTAGCGTGGGTAACCCGCCCTTTGCTCCCGATACCGATTCCGCCACTGATGGCGCAGATACTGAAGGCGCTGGCGAGGAAAATAAACAGCCCGCAGAAAATCTAGAAGAAGAAGTCAAAGAGGACGAAACTCCCGCTGGTGAAGCAGAGGATTCTTCCTCCGAAGACAGCGATTCGGCTGAAAAGAACTAATCAGCGAAGACATAATCACCGTACTTAACGGAAAGAACAACATTGGCTAAGAAAAAATATCACGCTGGGCGCACACTGGCGTTTTTCCTGGTACTTGTGCTGGCCCTTGCGGGAACTTTACTGGTGGGGGTACTCACTAAGAAAGCGAATCCTACTCCCTCTCTGGCTTTGGATTTGGAGGGCGGCACCCAGCTGATCCTCACTCCGAAAGGCAACGTCGCATCCGGTGCAAAACGCGCGGTGACTGCGGAAGACATCACGCAGGCGATTGAGGTTATTCGCCAGCGTATCGATGCCTCGGGGGTATCTGAGGCCGAGATTACCTCTCAAGGTAACTCCAATATCCTAGTTGCTTTGCCGGGTAATCCCTCGAAAGAAACTTTGGATTTGGTACGCCAGTCTGCCGAGTTGTATTTCCGGGCAGTGCTGCGATCTGCCCCGGGAGTTCCCCAATCGGTGATAGCGCAGCAGGCAGAGCAACAAAAATCGGGAAAGAAGGAAGCCCCGAAGGCTAATATCGACCCGCAGGCTTTTGCCAAGCAGATGGCTGATATTAACGGTGACGGCAAGATTAGCGATCAGCCGCTCGGTCAGCCGAAAGATAATTCGGATGACGCTTGGATTACCGAAAAAGTCCTCGAAGAGTTCTATGCCAAAGACTGCCAACAAAAGAGTTCTCGAGAGGGCGGCTCCTCTGGAGATATTAAGAAACCGCTAGTAGCCTGCTCGAGCGAAGGACACGAAAAATATATCCTTTCGCCGGCCGAGGTATCAGGTGCCCGGATTTCTTCTGCAGAATCCGGGATGGGAACCGGAGCCTCCGGACAGTCCACTGGTCAATGGGTAGTTAATCTGGCCTTCGATAAGCAGGGGGCTTCTAAATTCGCGAATATTACCACCCGGATGATGAAGTTCCGCAACCAACCGGTTGCGGGAGAAAATGGCTTGCCACCGGGGCAAAATAACGACAAAAACCGGTTTGCGATCGTTCTGGATGGACTGGTGGTTTCAGCCCCGGGAGTAAACAACGCGATTACTAACGGTAAAGCTGAAATTTCTGGCTCCTTTACTCGTTCTTCTTCCACCGCTCTTGCTAACCAATTAAAGTTCGGTTCGCTGCCGCTTAACTTTGATGTGCAATCTGAACAGCAGGTTTCGGCGACTCTCGGTGCTGACCAGCTACGATATGGGGTTATTGCCGGTATTATCGGCTTGATCCTGGTGGTGTTCTACCTGATTTGGCAATACCGTGGTCTAGCCGTGGTGGCAGTGGGTTCCCTAGTAAGTGCTGGGGTAATACTGTATCTGGTATTGACCTTGCTTTCTTGGTCGATGGGTTACCGCCTGTCGCTAGCCGGGATTGCGGGCGTGATTGTCTCGATTGGTACCACAGCGGACTCTTTCATTATTTACTTTGAGAGGATTCGCGACGAGGTCCGTGATGGAAAATCCCTTTCTAGCGCGGTCAGCGTCGGTTGGGATCGTGCAAAACGCACTATTGTTACCTCCGACTTGGTAAACGTGTTGGCTGCCTGCGTGCTCTACTTCCTGGCGGTCGGCGGGGTGCAAGGCTTCGCCTTCACCTTGGGTGTCACCACTTTGATTGACTTGGCGCTAATCTTCATCTTCACCCACCCGATGATGGTGTGGCTGTTGCGCTTTAAGTTCTTCGGTGAAGGCCATAAGCTTTCCGGTTTGGATCCAGAGCATTTGGGAGCCCAGCGCGGAACCTACCGCTATGTAGGTGCGGGCAAGGTTCGTAAGATTCGCTCGGTCTATAAACCTAATCCCCAGGAAACCGCGGAAAAAGCAGGGGATAGCAAAGACACCGCAACACCAGATTCCAGTGGGGATGATGCTGCTTCGGAAGCGCTGGCGTCAGCATCCGGGACTGACCAGGAGGAAAACAAGTGAGTTTCGCAAGTTGGGGTAACGCCCTTTATTCTGGTCGCAAATCCTACAAGTTCATTGATAACCGCAAGTACCTACTGCTGGCTGGGGTAGCGTTAATGCTGATCTCAGTGATTGCAATGTCGGTGCTGGGATTGGAACGCTCTATCGACTTTAAGGGCGGGACAGAGTTCACGATTTCTTCCGTCAGCGGACGGGATCAAGCTCCGGCGCGAAAAGTAGTAAATGCCAATCCCAAACTGAAGGGATCTTCGGTTAACTCGGTAGGCGCCTCCTCAGTGCGCGTACAATCGGTTTCCCTAAATACCACTGATAAACGCCAGGTAGTCACCGATTTGGCGAAAGCCTATAAGCTACCCGAGGCTAAAGTGGCGGCGACTACTATCGGTCCGTCTTGGGGGGCAGACGTTACCTTCAAGGCCCTGCAGTCACTGGTGATTTTCTTCGTCCTAGTGGCGCTAATGCTTTGGGCATACTTTAAAACCTGGACGATGGCATTCTCGGCGCTGTTCGCGCTCTGTCATGACGTGCTGATTACCGGCCTAGTTTTGGCGCTGACCCGGGTAGAGATTTCCCCGGCCACCATCATCGGCGTGCTCACCATTTTGGGTTACTCCCTCTATGACACGGTGGTGGTCTTCGATAAGGTGCGGGAACTGTCGGTTGATTTCGAGCAGCAAACCCGCTCCACCTATGGCGAGATTGTCAACCTGGCAATCAACCAAACCCTGGTGCGCTCGATCAACACCTCAGTGGTGGCGCTATTGCCGGTTACCTCGATTCTGTTGATTTCTTGGATTACTCTCGGGGGCGGCACCCTGCGCGATATTTCGCTTGCCCTATTTGTGGGGATGATCGCCGGTACCCTGTCCTCGATTCTGATTGCACCCTCTATGCTGATGGTGTTGCGTACTCGCAGCGAAAAGATTTCCAGCCACACCCAAAAGGTACTGGATCGGCGTGCGGGAGGCAGCGATCAGGAAGATGGCAAGGCTCCGGAGCTTTCCCGGGTGGCGCAACCTCTAAAGTCTGGTCATCACCAGGGCCAACAGGCACAACCTAAACGCACCCCCAGGAGTAAGCGATGATTAATCCGAAACTCGCCCCTTTAGGGAAAATTATTCGCGATAATCTGCGTGACGTACCGGATTTTCCGCAAACGGGGGTACTCTTCCGCGATATTTCCCCGCTGCTGGCAAACGGAGAAGCATTTTCCCAGTTGGTGAAAGGACTAGCTGACTTTTATCGGGGTCGGGTTGATTTGGTTGCCGGACTGGAGTCTCGTGGTTTCTTGATTGCGGCTCCGGTAGCGGTAGAACTGGGGCTGGGAACTTTGATGATCCGCAAAGCGGGGAAGCTGCCTGGTCCAGTAATCGGGATTGACTACGGCCTCGAATACGGTAAATCCCGGATGGAATTACAGCCGGATTCTATTGCCGAGGGCGCGCGAGTCTTGGTACTCGATGACGTGCTGGCCACTGGAGGCACCGTAAATGCTTCGGCGGCGCTAATTAAACGCGCGGGGGCAATCGTAGAATCCGTGTGCGTGTTGATGGAGCTGGAAGAACTCGACGGCCGCGCCCATATTGGCGACCTTGAATGTGAAGCCCTCACTTTGATTTAGCCTATTTACGCAGCTCTTTCCGTTCCTTTGGTGGTTTCTAACTGGAAACTTGGGGAAATGACTGGTGAGTCACTAAACTAGATGCATGACTTCTATCACTCCCGATGAGGGCGCCAATGCGGTTCCGTCCTCGCGGGTGCGTGCGTCTTTAGCCTGGTTAACAGGGCGTTCTAAGAGCATTGATCCCCATATTCAAGCCCTGGTACGGGCGCTGAGAGCCAATCACCCTAAAGCTGATATTTCCCTGATTGAACGCGCCTATCAGACGGCTTCGCGTTGCCACGAAGGCCAATTCCGTAAATCGGGCGAGCCCTATATTACCCATCCGGTAGCAGTCGCCACTATCCTGGCCGAAATCGGGATGACCAGCACTACTTTGGCGGCGGCGCTGCTCCATGACACGGTTGAGGACACTGACTATACTCTCGAGCAGCTGACAGCAGATTTTGGGGAAGAAATCGCCCTGCTGGTCGATGGGGTAACTAAACTCGACAAAGTCACCTACGGGCAGGCAGCACAATCCGAAACTGTGCGAAAAATGATTATCTCCATGTCCCGCGATATTCGGGTACTGGTGATTAAACTGGGAGACCGCCTCCATAATGCCCGTACCTGGAAATATGTATCCCCCAAGTCGGCACAAAATAAGGCGCGCGAAACCCTAGAAATTTTTGCGCCCCTGGCGCATCGCCTGGGGATGAACACCATTAAATGGGAACTAGAGGATCTAGCTTTTAAAACTCTTTACCCGGATCTCTATGAAGAAATCGATAACTTGGTGCATGAGCGTGCCCCGGAGCGCGAAAAATATCTGCGGGAAGTAATCGACAAGATCAAAGAAGATCTACGGGTAAATAAGATCGCGGGAGAAGTTACCGGGCGGCCGAAACATCACTATTCCATTTATCAAAAGATGATTGTGCGGGGGCGCGATTTCGACGATATCTATGACCTGGTTGGGGTAAGGGTACTGGTAGAAACAGTGCGAGACTGTTACGCCGTTTTGGGGGAAATGCATGCGCGTTGGAACCCGATTCCTGGGCGTTTCAAAGACTATATTGCGATGCCTAAGTTTAACCTTTATCAGTCGCTACACACTACGGTGGTGGGGCCAGGCGGAAAACCGGTAGAAATCCAGATTCGTACCTACGAAATGCATCGCCGCGCCGAATATGGTATCGCTGCTCACTGGCGGTACAAAGAAGACCCGAACGCGAAGTCTGCGGGTGAAAATAAAACGGCATTGGCAGATGGCGATGAAATGGGCTGGCTGCGCCAATTGGTGGATTGGCAAAAGGAAACCCAAGATCCCGGCGAATTCTTAGATTCGCTGCGCTACGAAATGTCCGGTTCCCGGGTATATGTGTTTACCCCTGCGGGAGAGGTTAAAGACTTGCCTGCCGGATCCACTCCAGTAGATTTTGCCTACTCGGTACATACCGAGGTGGGCAACCGGACTGTGGGGGCGAAAGTCGGCGGCAAACTGGTCCCCTTAGATACCAAACTGGAAAATGGGGACAGTGTAGAGGTACTGACTTCCCGGTCACCTAACTCGGGACCTTCTCGGGATTGGCTAAAGTTCGTGGCCAGCCCCCGGGCGCGCAACAAGATTAAAGCCTGGTTCTCGAAAGAACGACGCGAAGAAGCTATTGAGACCGGTCAAGATCTGATTTCTAGCTATTTGCGCAAACAGAATCTACCGCTCCAGCGCCTGATGAGTCATGACACTATGACGGCGTTAGCTTCCGGCATGGGTTATAGCGATATTTCCGCCCTCTACGCGGCCGTGGGTTCGCATCATGTTTCTCCCGCCAATGTAGTGGACAAACTAATGGAAAGCGCCGGGGGAGAAGACGGTGCCGAAGAAACCCTATCCGAAGCGGTACTTCCCGAACAGGTAGAGGCTCGCCCTCTTGGGGGGAACGAAGGTACCGGCATCCAGGTGGAGGGAATGAAACAAGGGGAAATCTGGACCAAGATTGCCCGCTGCTGCAACCCCCTCCCCGGAGATGAAATCGTCGGATTCGTTACCCGCGGACACGGGGTGTCAGTTCATCGTAAAGAATGTGCTAACGCCCAAAATTTGATGGCTCATCCCGAACGGGTAGTGCAGGTGTCTTGGGCTGATCATCCCACCGCTAAATTCCAGGTGGAGATTGAGATTCAGGCGCTAGATCGCGAAGGTTTGATTAACGACGTTACTAATGTGCTTTCTGATTACCGCGCCAATATCTTGGCGGCTTCGATGAATACCTCCTCGGATCGGGTCGCTAGTTCCCGCTACACTTTTGAGGTAGCAGATTCGCGTTATTTGCACACCATTTTGAGCGATATTCGCAAAGTTCCCGGGGTGTTCTCAGCTGAGCGCACTACCCGTACTTTACGAAAGTAACTGACTAGCCAGCTTGAGTAGGCGGGTACGGTTCCAGCTGTCACCTCCGGGAAGATCCGGGTGACGTTTACAAAAACGTAAGGCCGCTTGGGGACTAAGCAGCCGAACTTTTCCTAGACGCAAGAAGTCGGCCTGGTTTTCCCCGCTTTGCCCTGCAGAGAGGGGAATGGGTGGGCAGCTAGCTTCCCGATGGGTACCCAGGGTTTTAATGCCGCGCTTGGCTAAGCGGCGGCGAGAGGGGGCATCGAGGTGAACCCAAAAGCGGGAATCGGCGGCACGCAGGGGGCGGCGTGCGCTGGCGATATATAAGGTTTCGGGAGGAAGCCCCTGTCCTGCCCACACCCAGGCTGCGGAATGCCCGGTTAAGAAACATTCTTTTGGAAGTAGGGGAGCTAAGAAGAGGGCGCGTCCATAGATTGAAGATAGGGTTACTGGTTCCGCCAGGATCTCGGCGTTAGTTCCCCGCCAGCAGGCAAAACGATTCCCGCGGGTCAATGATGCCCGCGCCGAACCATGCAGGATCTGGTTTTCCAGCGCATCGACCAGTATTGCTTCCATGCTTTAAGCTTCCAGCCCCCAAGCGCTTAGCGGAAAGCCAGGAAAAGTCCGCAAGGAAAACTTGAAACTAGATTAACTGTGGAAAAGTTTTTATCCCTGGTATCTTGCCTGTGCAAAGAAAGGGTTGTGGGCTTTTTCCAATCCGAAGACCGTGGCCGGACCGTGCCCGGGCAATAGCACGGTATCGGGGTCAATCACGTTTTGTAGGGTGCGCAAGGTATGCAGCATTTGTTGGGAGTCTCCGCCGGGCAGATCGGTGCGTCCAACCGAGCCGAAAAAGATTACGTCCCCCGAGAGGGCAAGTTTTTGTGGCTTTTCGGGCTCTCTTTCTGATTCTGCTAGCCAGTTATCGTAAATTTTTTGTGCTTCCTCGCCTCCTTTGCCAGAAATCTCAGGAGTTTCAAAAAGGAATAGGGTGGAGCCTTCGGTGTGTCCGGGGGCTGGTACTGCTCGCATAAAAATTCCGGGAGCTAGTTCTACGCCTTCATTGGTGGCGGCACCCGGCAACACCTGCAGGTTTTCGGGCGCTTTCCAAGGCGGGAGTGATAGTTGATGCTCGATGCGTTCGCGAGGATCCAGTTGCTCCGGGTGGAAACGGTATTCATCCGGGGCCGGAATATAAACCGGAGCTTTACCGGCCACCGCATGAGCATCCCAAATATGATCGGCATGTCCGTGGGTACATAGCACCGCCGCCACCGTCGCCTCTAGACGAGATAGCTCCTGTTTGATCTGCTCTAAGGCTCCCTGTCCGGGGTCGACTATTAGCGCCTGGTTGCTGTCGGGAGCTAAAAGCAGATAGGGATTTTCCGAATAAAACGGGGCATAAAACTTTTCGATCCTCATAGGCTCATCTTAAAGGATGCGCGGCCTTGGTGCTTTAGTTGCTCTAGGGCATAATATGGTTTAGGAGCAATACGCTCCGCGCGCAAGCGGCTAAGCCTAGCCGTGAAAATAACTGATTTAAGGAAAAATTAGTGACTGAACAGCCCGATACCGCTCCGAAGCCCAGGCCCGTACCGACCCCGGGGAAGATTCATCTGCCCAGGGAAAATAAACCGGTAGTGCCCATAAAAACCCCTGACTTTTCTGCAGCGTTACCCTTTGGGCGCGTCGATGAAGAGGGGCGCGTCTGGGTTAAGGACGGAGAAGAAGAACGTCAGATTGGACAGTTCCCGGCGGAAGTACCTGAGAACCCGTTAAATATCTATGTGCGGCGCTACCTGGATTTAGCTGCTCAAATATCTTTATTCGCCGAACGGCTACCTAAACTTGCTGAACGCGAGATTGACCAGACTATGAAATCTTTACGTGAGCAGGTAGCACAGCCGGCAGCGGTAGGGGATCTGCCTGCTTTGCGGGAAAAAGTGGCGCGGCTGCAAGAAAAAGCCGATAAACGCAAGGAAGAGGCAGCAGCTCAGCGGGCAGAAGCCAAAGAAGAAGCGCGTAAAAACCGTGAAAAAGTAGTGGTGAGAGCCGAGGAAATCGCCGAGCAGGATTCTGCGCGCACCCAGTGGAAACAATCCGGGCAGGAACTGCGTGATTTACTGGACGAGTGGAAACGCCTCCAACACGCCGGTCCACGTATTGAACGCTCAATCGAAGACGAACTGTGGAAACGTTTCGCGGCGGCTCGCTCGGCTTTTGATAAAAAACGCCGGGTATTCTTTAACGAGCTAGATGTGGCCCAATCCCAGGCTAAAGCCGCTAAAGAAAAACTGATTATCGAGGCCGAGGCACTTTCTAACTCCACCAATTGGGGGGAAACCTCCCGGGCTTACCGTGATTTGATGCAGCGTTGGAAGGCCGCGGGCAGGGCTTCACGCCGCGAAGACGATGCCCTCTGGCAACGTTTCCACCGCGCACAGCAAAAGTTCTTTGATGCCCGCAACGCCCAAAACGAGGCGGTTAACGCCCTCGAAACTGAGAATCTTCAGAAAAAAGAAGCCATCTTGGTAAAGGCGGAAGCCCTTAAAGAAATCACCGATGTAGATGAGCTGAAGGCAAAGTTGCGTCCCCTGCAAGAAAAGTGGGATGAGATTGGGCATGTGCCGCGCGGCGATATTGACCGCGTGGAACGGCGGATGCGGGCGGTCGAAGATCACCTGCGCAGCCTGGAAGAAGAAGTTTGGCGCAAATCTAATCCTGAAACCAAGGCACGCGCCGAAGGGATGGCTGGGCAGCTTATATCGCTGATTGAGCAGATTAAGACGGAGATTGCTGACGCAGAATCTGCCGGGGATAGCAAAAAAGCTGCGGAACTAAAAGAGTCGCTAAAAGCCCGTGAGGCTTGGCTAAAACAGGTAGAGTCTTTTTAGGAGCTGTTAACGTCAACAAAGAGGTCTGTGATGAGCGAAACCGGACTAGCCCAAGCAATCAAGAAAATGGAGAACGCCGGGGTTAGCGCGGCAGCCATCTCGGTATTTTCGCACTACTACCAGGTTTTAGAGGGCGAACATAGCAGCTTTATCCCCGAGGAAACCATTTCCCCGCTGACCAGCGTGGATCGCTTGGAAGATAACCAGGTTAGCCCCCAGCAGGCACAGTCTGCTCTAGCTAAGACTGTGATGATTAAGCTCAATGGGGGACTGGGCACTTCCATGGGCATGGATAAGGCCAAGTCTTTGTTGCCGGTGCGTGCCGGGCTCACTTTCCTAGATATTATTTGCCAGCAAGTAATGGCAGCACGGAAAGAGTTCGGGGTTAGCTTGCCGCTGATTTTCATGGATTCTTTCCGTACCCAGGCAGACACTTTGGCGGCTTTGCAGAATCACCCGGGAATTGAAGTTTCCGGACTGCCTTTAGATTTCTTACAGAATCAGGAACCGAAACTGCGAGCCGATGATTTAACCCCGGTTTCTTGGGAAAAAGATCCCTCTTTAGAGTGGTGCCCGCCTGGACACGGCGACATCTACACTGCGCTTTATGGCTCCGGACTGTTAGATAAACTGATCGATGCCGGCTATCGCTATGCGATGACCTCTAACTCAGATAATTTGGGAGCCACCCCGAACGCAGAGATCGCGGGCTGGTTTGCGGCCAGTGGCGCCCCCTATGCCGCGGAGCTATGTATCCGCACGATCAATGACCGCAAGGGTGGTCATTTAGCTATCCGCAAAGCCGATGGACAACTGATTTTGCGTGACACTGCCCAGACTCCGCCGGAACAGATGGATTACTTTACCGATGAACATCGGCATCCGTTCTTCCACACTAATAACCTCTGGTTTGACCTGGTGAAACTGCGCGATACTTTGGTAGAGCGCAACGCGGTGTTGGGCTTGCCCTTAATCGCAAACCACAAAACAGTTGACCCCTCCGATTCCCAAAGCCCAGCGGTTATTCAAATGGAAACCGCGATGGGGGCAGCGATTGCATCCTTTAAGGGCGCTACCGCCATATTGGTGCCGCGCAGCCGTTTCCTGCCGGTGAAAACTACTAATGAACTGACTTTAGTGCGTTCAGACATTTATGAACTGGGCGATAACTACCATCTGCTTAAGGTCAATGACCAAGAAGTCGAAGTGGATTTGGATTCCCGCTACTTTAAGAAGATCGCTGATTTCGAGGCGCGTTTCCCGGCCGGGGTGCCCTCGCTGCGAGAAGCTAAGGCTTTTAAAGTTAGCGGCCCCTATACCTTCGGTAAGGACGTCAAAGTGCAGGGTCAAGTTAGCTTGGAAACTGCGGAAGAACAGCAGATAGCTGCGGGCACTAGCCTGGCCGGTTAACCAGTTAAGGCTTTAGCCGGTAGCTTCTGGAAATGCCGACCCGAAACCGCCGCAAGCAACCAAAACCGCTTAAATCCCAGCCTCGCTTAACCGGGGCTGACCCCTGAGAAAAGAATCGCTTAGCCCCGGTGTTTGCGCTTGAAATCGCGCTTCTTGCCACTCTTTTTACCGGAGCCTTCGTCCTCGCGTATCCGCAAGGTGCGTCCCGAGACTCGGGCTTTGGCAATCTTGCGAATAGTTTCCGGGGAAAGCGGGCGCGCCATCTCTACCAGCGAGAAACTCTGCAAAATATCGATATGCCCCACATCGCCACCTTTGAGGCCGCCCTCACCGGTGATTGCCCCCACTATGGCACCCGGTTTAACCCGATCTCGGCGTCCTACCTCCACTCGATAGCGCCGAGCGGAAGTAGAAGAAAAGTGGCGGCGAGCCGCGCCCTTGCCGCGCGCACCCTTCGCAGAGGCGCCTTCGCGGCCTTCCTCAAAACTGGCAGAAATAAAACGTCCCAATTCGTCGACTTTTTCTTCCCGCCGGACGCGGAAATCAAGTTGCCGTTTTTCCGGGCCTAGATCACCGCTGGCGAGCGCTAGCAGCGCTGCGGCGGCGTCCCCGATATCGATTCCGCGGGAAACCACCAGGTCTTGGATAGCGTCATAGTAAACATCCATTTCCCCCTTCTCTAGGCGGCTTTGGACACGCTCACTCATTCGATTTGCCCGCGCCAACGCGACTTGGGCAGGGGAGGGAATAAACACTTCGGTCATTATTTCGCCAGTGAGTTTTTCGATTACTCGTTTACGAGGACGTTCCCGGGGAGTAAAGAAAGTAAGCGAAGTTCCTTCGCGTCCAGCTCTGCCGGTACGACCAATCCGGTGTACATAGGCCTCGGCTTCTCGCGGTACATCGTAATTTACGACCAGCCCGATACGTTCTACATCCAAGCCGCGGGCAGCCACATCGGTAGCCACCAACACATCCAGGCCGCCATCGCGCAGGCGGGCTACAATCCGTTCCCGCTCTGCCTGCGGCACATCACCGCTGATGGCAGCCGCTAAGAACCCGGCTTTTTGTAGTTCGGAGCCTACCTGCTCGGCGTCGATACGGGTACGCACGAACACGATCGAGGCCGCGGCTTCGCTGAGTGCTAGTACCCGGCATAAAGCCTCGGATTTGAACTTGAAAGGTACCACCGCATAGGTCTGATTCACGGTTTCGACCGTGGAAGATTGGGGCGCGATCGAAATCTCTACCGGATCGGACAAGTGACGCTCCGCAATCCGTTTAATCGCCGGAGGCATAGTGGCGGAAAAGAGGGCGCGGATAGCATTCGGGTTAGCGCCGCTGGCAATCTGGTCCACGTCCTCGGAAAATCCCATGCGCAGCATTTCATCGGCTTCATCCAAGACAAAGAACTTGAGCGCCGATAAATTCAGCTCCCCGCGCTCCATTAAATCCATAATCCGTCCAGGGGTGCCGACCACGATTTGGGCACCCTCTCGCAGCGCCGAAATTTGCGGTCCGTAAGAGGCGCCGCCATAAACCGCCACCACTTTTAGCTTCATTCCTCGGGAGAACTCAGTGATCGCTGTCGCGGACTGAGCAGCAAGCTCCCTGGTGGGAGCCAGAATTAGGGCTTGAACCTGCCCGGTTTGGTCACATGCGGACAGAATAGGCAGTCCGAAAGCGGCGGTCTTGCCCGTCCCGGTTTGGGCAATCCCCACTACGTCCCGTCCGGCCATCAAGGGAGGAATTCCCTGCCGCTGAATCGGGGTGGGCTCGGTAAATCCCATATCGGTTAAAGTATCTAAAATGATTTCCGGTAACCCCAGGTCGGAAAAGAAAGTGGTTTCTTCCGCAAAGGAATCTCCATTAGTGGCGTCTGCTTCGTGGGTATCGAAGCTGCCCTCCAGGTCTAGTTCCCCGGTTTCAAAGTCGGGATTGGTCTCCAAAGAGGACGCACTCGCCCCCGCAGCTATTTCGCTCATTAATTTTTGCCTGTCTGCTTAAAAACTATTCGCTTTAACGTTACCGGAGGTAGCAGCAAAGTTAGCAAATGATAGCCAGTGAAACACGACACCAAGACCGGCGGAAAATGCCAGCGATTCGCGGGGGCGCTAGACTATTAACAGTTACATGAGGAAAGGAACAGCATTGCTCAGAACGCATGACGCGGGAACTCTAAACCGCGACCTGGTGGGAGAAACAGTAGAACTAGCGGGTTGGCTAGATCGTCGCCGCGATCACGGAGGCGTTTGCTTCATTGATTTGCGCGACGCCTCCGGGGTGGCGCAGGTCGTTATCCATGACGAGAAAATTGCTCATGAGCTGCGCAGCGAATATGTTCTGCGTATTAAGGGCAAGGTGCATCCTCGCCCTGAAGGCAACGAAAACCCGGAACTTCCTACCGGTGAAATCGAGGTTTACGCCGATGAAGTTGAGGTACTAAACCCCGCCGCTGCGCTGCCTTTCCAAGTTTCGGTACACGCCGAGGACTCCGGGAAGGTTGGCGAGGACGCGCGTCTTAAATACCGCTACCTGGATTTGCGGCGACCCGAGATGGCAAACCGTTTGCGTCTGCGCTCTAAGGTATCCAAAGTCACTCGCGATACTTTAGATTCTTTGGGCTTCGTAGAGATCGAAACCCCAACTTTGACCCGTTCTACTCCCGAGGGCGCGCGGGACTTCCTGGTACCGGCTCGCCTCGCTCCCGGCTCTTGGTATGCGCTCCCGCAGTCGCCCCAGCTGTTTAAGCAGCTGCTGATGGTGGCGGGAATGGAACGCTACTACCAGATTGCCCGCTGCTATCGGGATGAGGACTTCCGCGCTGACCGCCAGCCAGAGTTCACGCAGCTGGACGTAGAGATGAGCTTCGTGCGGCAAGAAGACGTTATCGAAGTTGCCGAACAGGTACTTAAAGCTATTTTTAAGCTGATTGATGTCGATATTGAAACCCCGATTCCTCATATGACCTACGCCGATGCCATGGCGCGTTTTGGCACTGATAAACCGGATCTGCGTTTTGGTCTGGAACTAACTGACCTGACTGAATACTTTAAAGACACCCCCTTTAGGGTGTTCGCCAACGCCGAATATGTGGGAGCAGTAGTGATGCCCGGAGGCGCTTCCCAGCCGCGGCGCACTTTCGATAAATGGCAAGATTGGGCGCGTTCGCGTGGCGGTAAAGGCTTGGCCTACGTAAAGGTAGAAGACGACGGCACCCTATCGGGGCCGGTAGCCAAGAATCTCACTGATACCGAGCGCGAGGGCCTAGCTGAGGCAACCGGAGCGAAACCGGGGGACTGCATTTTCTTTGGTGCCGGAAAGATCGATGAGGCTCGCGCCCTACTGGGGGCAGCGCGCCTAGAAATCGGTGCCCGTTGCGACCTGCTAGACCCGAATGAATGGAAGTTCGTGTGGGTAGTGGACGCCCCGCTGTTTAAGCCCTCGGCGGCCGCGAAAGCCGAAGGGGACGTGGCGCTGGGAGCCTCTGCTTGGACCGCAGTACACCACGCGTTTACCTCTCCTAAACCCGAATGGCTTGACCGCTTCGAGGAAGACCCGGGCAACGCCCTAGCCTATGCTTACGATATTGTGCTTAACGGTAATGAAATCGGAGGTGGATCCATCCGTATCCATCGCCGTGACGTGCAAGAACGCATCTTCAAGGTAATGGGTTTGTCGGAAGCAGAAGCTCAAGAAAAGTTTGGGTTCCTGCTGAACGCCTTCAAGTTTGGTGCCCCTCCCCATGGCGGGATTGCTTTCGGTTGGGATCGGATTGTTTCCTTGATGACCCACGCGGAATCGATTCGCGACGTGATTGCTTTCCCCAAGTCCGGGGGCGGCTACGATCCGTTAACCGATGCTCCGGCTCCGATTACGCCCGAGCAGCGTAAAGAAAGTGGGGTCGACTTCGTGCCGGAGGACGAAGAAGACTAACCTCGCAAATAAACCTTAATGCCGCCCCTACCTGGCTTCTAGCTCGTAGGGGCGGTTTAGTTTAGGCTTTGCTCGTTTTCCTCGCCCGGTTCGCCAACTTACGAAGGGTTGGCGGCTAAGCGACGCGCCAAAATCGCGCAGACAAGTAACTGGAATTGGTGAAACACAATCACCGGGATAGTTACAGCCGCAACGGTAGCGGGCGGAAAAATAATCGCTGCCATCGGTAAACCAGTGGCCAGGGACTTCTTGGATCCGCACATTAGCAGCACAATCCGGTCGCGCCGCGCTAGCGATACCCAGCGTCCTAGGTTCCAGGTGAGGGTAAGCATAATGGCCAGTACCACCATGCATTGCAGCAGCAGCAATCCCACTTGGTGGGCGGAGATTTGTTGCCAGAGTCCGCCGGCAGTGGCACCGCAAACCGAAGAGGCCACAATCGCCAAGATAGTTCCATTATCGGTAGCTTTGGTAAGGCGGCGGTGTGCATTTAGCCACTTGCCGATAAAACGGTGAACCAGCTGCCCTAAAACAAAGGGCAATAGCAGTTGCAGCAGCACGTTTACCACCCGCGAAGCCTCAATCCCACTGGCTCTGCCCATCACCGCGAATACCAGGGCGGGGGTGAGGATAATCCCCGCGATATTAGAGATAGTAGCCGAGCAAACTGCCCCCGCAATGTTTCCGCCTGCAATAGAAGTGAAAGTTACCGAGGACTGGACGGTAGAGGGCAGCAAGGTTAGGTATAGAGTTCCGAGGGCGAAAACTGGCCCCAATAGCTTTAGATCTACCGGGTGCATCGCTATTCCCAGCAGCGGGAAAAGTACAAAAGTGGAAAGCGCAACGGTTCCTTGTAGACGCCAGTTCTTTAAGCCTTCCCAAATTTCTTTTGTAGACAGGCGTGCCCCATATAGGAAGAACAACAGTACGATCAGGGCGTTCCCCAAATATCCCAAAGCGGTCACAACCACCGCAGGTACCGGGAATAGAATCCCGAGCACCAAAATCACCAGGATGGAGATGATGAAGGGATCTAGGAGACTGCGTAATCGCTGCTTTCCACTCACAAAACTAAGATACCTGCGCGCAGCCTAACTGGTCTAACTTGCCTAGGGCTGGGCGGCAGCGGGGGAGAGTTTTACCAGCACCTCAAAAAGCTTGCTGCTCTAACAGTCGGCAAAAGTTCCTACTACTGGCGACCATTCCCGAACGGTCATGGATTTTACGATTCCAGCTTGAGCGTAGGGGTCATCTTTGAGGATTCGCTGTGCTTCTTCCACGTCGCGTGCCAGCATGATGGTTAAAGATCCTCGCTCATCTCCGGCGGCGGTGCGCCCGCTAGAAAGCACGGTGCCCAGGCTGTTTAGGCGATGCATAAAGGTACGATGCTCATCTCGCAGCTCTTTTTTGCGCCCCAGTAGTTCGGGATCGTAGTCGTAAAGAACTATATAAAGACACATTCCTTGATTGTCTTCGTGTCCGGGAGTAGCCATCTTTACCTCACATTTTGTGCCTTGCTAGCTGCCACTGGATGGGGCTAACGTCAACTACTTTCATCCTATCCCAGCTCGCCTTAAAAAACCGGCATATTTACGAAGCTGATAATTCATTATCCCGGGCGACTGCGGCGTTAACTGCCGCGCGCGCAGCCGCCGAAAAACCGGCATCTTCCATCGCTAACAGACCAGCAACCGTAGTACCTGCCGGGGAGCAAACCTGATCCACTAAAGCTTGCGGGTTTAGCCCCTGGGGCAGATTTTGCAGCACGTTTAGCGCCGAACCCGCTACCGCCTGCGCTACTATCTGAGTGGCTTCGTCTTTCTTAAAACCGTGGGCCACGCCTGCCTGCGCAAGAGCATCAATGAAACGGTAAATCCAGGCCGGAGAACACCCAGCGAGCGCGGCAAAAGCAGCGAAATGATCCTCCGGTACTAGCGCGGTTTTCCCGATAGCGTCAAACATGGCGCGCACTTCGCTCATTTCCTCCTCACTCACATATTGGTTGGCAGCAATCCCGGACATTGACTGGTTGATTTGGGCATTCACATTTGGCATCACCCGCACTACCGGGGTTTGTGCTGGTAAATGCGCTTCAATATCCGCTAAAGGTTTTCCGGCAGCTACCGAGATCACTACTGGTTTTCCGGCGAGGGCGTCGCCCAGTTCATCGAGCAGAGGCGCAATCATATAGGGTTTTACTCCCAGCAGCAGGTACTGAGATTGCCGGGCTACGGTGGCAGCATCGGGGGCTACCGGCAGAGAAAACTCCTCCTCGAGGGCGTGCATTCGCTCCCGGGTACGGTTGAAAGCCAAAATCTCTTCCGCCTGCATTTGGCCGGAAGCAAGGAGGCCGCGCACAATCGCGCCTCCCATAGAACCAACCCCGATAACCCCTAACTTGACCATGCGTCCTCCAAAAGAAAGTGATTTATGCCAACTGTGTTTATCTTAGCGCGGACAAAATTTCCAGAAAAAGTTAAACCGGCTATGCTGTTGGGAAGTGGCGTAGATCCGGCTATCACCGAGGAGCCTCTGGAAGAACCCTGATAACAGGCAGTAGAACCAGACGGGTAAGCCCGTAACAGCAGTTAATGAGGCCCAAGTTTTGGGTGAAGCGGGGTGGTACCGCGAGGCTGAAAAGCCTTCGTCCCGGCACTGGCAGTAACGGCTCGAAATAGGTGAGGTTTAACGTGGGCTACTATCCGCGGCATAAAGATGGCGATGTTTCCGCCAATCCGTCTTTCCCCCAGCTAGAGGAACAGACCCTGAAGTATTGGAAGCAGAACGACACTTTCCGCAAATCGATTGCCCAAAGAGATGCCGGAGATGCGGGCGCTAACGAGTTCGTGTTCTACGATGGCCCTCCTTTTGCTAACGGCCTGCCCCACTAT
Organism: Varibaculum prostatecancerukia; assembly: GCF_943169825.2. Classification (NCBI taxonomy): domain Bacteria; kingdom Bacillati; phylum Actinomycetota; class Actinomycetes; order Actinomycetales; family Actinomycetaceae; genus Varibaculum; species Varibaculum prostatecancerukia. The sequence continues at coordinate 1,206,477 of NZ_OW968402.1, read as the reverse complement.
GGGCATTTGCTGACCGGCTATGTAAAAGACGTGGTCGGCCGCTACCAAACCATGCAAGGCCACCGGGTGGAACGGCGTTTTGGTTGGGACACCCACGGTCTGCCCGCAGAACTAGAGGCCGAACGCATCCTCAATATTGAAGACAAATCCGAAATTGAAGGCCCGGACGGTATCGGGATTGAAAAATTCAACCAGACCTGCCGGGAATCAGTGCTGCGCTACACCAAAGAGTGGGAAGAATACGTTACCCGCCAGGCACGCTGGGTAGATTTCGATAACGACTACAAGACCCTCGACGTCACTTATATGGAATCGGTGATCTGGGCGTTTAAACAGCTTTACGATAAGGGACTGGCCTATGAGGGCTTTAGGGTGTTGCCCTATTGCTGGAACGACCAGACTCCGCTGTCGAACCATGAACTGAAAATGGATGACGATATTTATCAGGATCGTCAAGACAATACCGTAACCGTGGGGCTACGCCTGGAAACAGGCGAACTGGCGATGGTATGGACCACCACCCCCTGGACGCTGCCCTCTAACCTGGCAATCGCAGTCGGCCCCGAGATCACCTATGTGACCGTGCAGGTAGAAGCAGATTTAGAATCTCCGGTAGCCGGGGAAAAAGTTATTATCGCGCGTGACCTGTTGCCTGCCTACGCGAAAGAACTAGGGGAAGATCCCCAGATTGTGGCAGAATACCCGGGATCGGAGCTGGTAGGACGCTCCTACGAGCCGATTTTTGACTACTACAAAGACCAGCTGGGCGAGGGGGAAACCCCGGGCGCTAAGGCCTATCACGTACTGGCTGCGGACTTCGTAACCACCACTGACGGTACCGGTCTGGTGCACCAGGCTCCCTACGGCGAGGACGATATGATCCTGCTAACCGCCAATGGGATTAACGCCGTCACCCCGGTAGATGACGCCGGGCTATTCACCGCGGAGGTCTCCGACTACCAGGGCGTACAGATTTTTGACGCCAATAAACAGATTATTCGCGACTTCCGGCTCGGTAACGAGGACGACCAAGGCCCCTTGGCGCGCACCCCGAAAGAAAAACGGGCAGTGCTGGTGCGGCAACAGTCCTTTGTACACTCCTATCCGCACTGTTGGCGTTGCCGCAAGCCGTTGATTTATAAACCGGTTTCTTCTTGGTTTGTAAAAGTGACTGACTTCCGTGAACGGATGGTGGAGCTAAACCAGCAGATCGACTGGGTACCCGAGCATATTAAAGATGGACAGTTCGGTAAATGGCTGGAGGGCGCCCGCGACTGGTCGATTTCCCGTAACCGTTTCTGGGGTAGCCCCATCCCGGTGTGGAAGTCTGATGACCCTACCTATCCGCGCGTAGATGTTTACGGTTCGCTGGCGGAACTAGAAGCAGATTTCGGGGTAGAAGTTAAAGATCTGCACCGGCCGTTTATCGATACTTTGGTGCGTCCTAACCCGGATGATCCCACCGGCAAATCCATGATGCGCCGGATCCCTGACGTGTTGGACTGCTGGTTCGATTCCGGTTCCATGCCCTATGCGCAGGTACACTACCCCTTTGAAAACCAGCAATGGTTCGAGGATCACTATCCCGGCGATTTTATCGTGGAATATATTGGGCAGACCCGCGGCTGGTTCTACGTGCTGCACGTGTTGGCTACGGCGCTTTTTGATCGGCCGGCCTTTACTTCCTGTGTTTCTCACGGGATTGTGCTCGGCGATGATGGCCGCAAAATGTCGAAGTCGCTGCGCAACTATCCGGACGTAAACGAAGTGTTCGACACCTACGGTTCGGATGCGATGCGTTGGTTCCTAATGTCTTCCCCGGTGGTGCGGGGCGGCAACCTGGTGGTAAAGGACGAGGGGATTCGGGATACGGTTCGCCACGTGATTTTGCCGCTATGGAACATTTATTACTTCTTCGCCCTCTATGCCGGTTCCTGCAATAAAGGTGCCGGTTACCAGGCGAAAGCCTTGGATTTAGAGGATCCGAAAGCGCTGCAGCAACTGGGAGTTATGGATCGCTACCTATTGGCACGTACCCGTAACTTAGCGCTAAATGTCAAGGAGCTGCTGGATAGCTACGATATTCCGGGGGCTTGCGATGCGATCAGCGAGCATCTGGATTTGATGACTAACTGGTATGTGCGTACTTCCCGGGATCGTTTCTGGGAAGAAGATACCGAAGCCTACGACACGCTCTACACTTGCCTAGAAGTATTGATGCGGGTGATGGCGCCGCTGGCTCCGCTAGTGACCGAAGAAATCTGGCGGGGACTAACCGGGGGAGAGTCGGTACATCTCTGCGATTACCCGGTGCTTCCAGATACGGTTGATGACCCTGCTTTGGTATCCGCTATGGATATGGTGCGCGAGGTAGTTTCGGCGGCTCATTCGCTGCGTAAGACCCACGGCCTGCGGGTACGTCAGCCGCTGAAGTCACTGACTATTGTGCATGATGACGCCCAAAAACTGGCGGATTTCTCGGAATTGATTGCCGGGGAAGTAAACGTCAAGCAGGTAGTGTTGCAGGCTTCTAGCGAGTCAGGGCTTAAGCTGCAGCGGCAACTGAAGTTGAATCCGAAAGCCTTCGCACCTGAGATTCGCAAAGTTACTTCCCAGCTATTTAAGGCTCAAAAGACCGGTCAGTGGCACGAAGAGGGCGAAAACGTTGTCTTCCCCGAAGTGTTGGTTGCCGACCAGCCAGTTACTTTAAGCGGGGACCAGTTCTCGCTGTCTACCACGGTTGAAGTTGAAGAAGGACAGGTGGCCACGGTTCTGGGCGATGGGACAGTGGTGGTACTCGATACCGAAATCACCCCGGAGCTTGAGGCCGAAGGCTATGCCCGCGACTTGGTGCGCTCCATCCAAGATGAGCGTAAAGCCCAGGATTTGCACGTTTCTGATCGCATTGAACTGGTGCTGGAAGTTCCTAGCGAGCGAGTAGCCGGCGTGCAAGAGCATGCCCAAATGATCGCCCGGGAAGTACTGGCTACCGCGTTTAGGGTAGAAGCGGCGACCGCAGATGAGGTGAAAATCAACATCACTGCGGTGCATCCGGTATAGGTAATATGCCGGACGCAAAGGGGGATTAGTGAATAGTCAAGATAGCCAACAGCCGGCGGGTAATCCGTACGAACAGATAGCCCAGGGCGCGCAAGGAAAACGGGGACAAATAGATCCGGAACTGCTGCCTTATTTAGTGGAGGCAGATAGGGAAGAACAAATCGAGTTGCCGATTAGCGATGCTTCGGCTGACCCCCAGGAATCGCAGCGCTTACGAGAGATTCTGCGGGCTGGCGGGATTGCTATGCCCGATGAGCTTGCTGATGACGAAAGTATCGCGGAGGGCGAAGCGGGGCAAGAGGCCGCGGAGGCTTCCTTTAATGAAACAGCAGCTGCCGCGGTTTCCTCCGATGAAGCCCTACAGGCAGATTTTGAAGTCGCCCAGGTCTATGCTCGGATCTTACAGAGGCGCCCGGAACATAACATCTCGCCGACTAAAGCGCGGATCGAGCGCGCCCTGGACTACCTTTCGGATCCGCAACTGTCTTATCCCAGTTTGCATATTGCCGGCACCAATGGGAAAACCTCTACTGCGCGCATTGCCGATAGTTTGCTGAGCGCCCAGGGGATGCGGGTAGGGCGCTTTACCTCCCCGCATCTGGTCAGCGTACGCGAGAGGATCTCTATTGACGGGAAACCGATCAGTCCCCAGGCGTTCTTGCAGGCCAACCAGGATGTGGAGCCGATTATCGCCCTCGCCGATAAAGAGGGCGAATCAGCCGGTGAAGGCTATCTTTCCTTCTTCGAGTATTTAACTGCTTTAGCTTTCCAGGCTTTCGCGGCTGCCCCTATAGACATGGGAGTAATCGAAGTGGGGATGGGGGGACGCTGGGATTCCACTAATGTGCTGGACTCCCCGGTGCAGGTAATCTGCCCGATTTCTTTTGACCACGAAAAATGGTTGGGGGATACCCTCAGCGAAATCGCTGGAGAAAAAGCGGGGATTATTCTTCCTGGTGCCACGGTTATTTGCGGTCCGCAAGAAGCAGAAGCCCTGGAGGTTATTAGACAGGCCTGCCGGGAAAAAGATGCGACTTTGCGCCTTTTCGGAGAGGATTTCACGGTTAGTGACCACAAAATGGCGGTCGGGGGACAAATGTTTACCCTGACTACCCCCGCTGCCAGCTATCAAGACCTTTATTTGCCGCTCTTTGGACGCCACCAAGCCGTAAATGCGGCTTTGGCGATTGCAGCGGTCGAAGCGCTAGGAGCAGGCAAACCGCTTTCTGAGGAAGTGCTGGCGGCCGGGCTAGACGCGGCGCGTTCTCCCGGGCGCCTAGAGGTTCTGGGGGGTTCGCCCACCATCATCGTGGACGCGGCCCATAACCCGGCGGGGGCGGCGGCGCTTAGAGCCGGAATCGAGGACGCGTTCGGGTTCCAAAAGGTTGTCGGTGTTTTCTCGGCGATGGGCGATAAAAACGTGGAAGGTATCTTGGCGGAGATGGAGCCGCTGCTAGATGCGGTGGTGACTTTGCCGATGGATGGCGAGCGCGCCATGGAGCCAGTGGAACTGGCGAAAATCGCGGGAGAAGTCTTTGGGGCGGAACAAACCTTCGCGGCTCCGAATCTTTTAGACGCGGTTGACCGGGCGGTTTCTTTAACCGAGGAGGGCGAGCTCCCCGCGGACGCGGTGGGAATCGTGATTTTCGGTTCGGTAGTTTTGGCGGGGCAGGCACGGCAGCTGCTGGCACCTCGCATTCGGGAAGATCGTAAACGCAGGTGACAAGGTTCTCAAGGCAAGCGTGAGCAATCAGCAAGCAAATGTGACAAGATATTTATGTGACTTTAACGGTAGTGGTCGACGCCTATTCCCTAGCAGATGCCAACCTGGTGGGTTGGTCATGGGTGCTTGACCAGGATAATTGGGCGTGTGGACACGTGGAAGATTCCATGTCGATTTCACAGGCTCAGTTCTGGGCGATTTTTTCTTTCGTGCGTCGTTCCCACCAATTGCGCGAGCCGCTAACTATTTACACTTCCTCCGAGTATGTGGCAGCTGTGCTCCAAACCTGGCGTCACCAGTGGCGACGCAATGATTGGCGTAAACTTGATGGAATGCCGGTCACGGATCTGTCTCTGATTCGTAATATTGATCGCTATTTGGCGGGGCGTTCGCTACAGGTGCAATGTGTGGACTCTTCCCAGCAGGAACTGGCTTTACAGGCGCATATATATGCTCGGGAGGCCGCCTATTCCTTTAGAGATAATGGGCAGGTGAACCAAGGCCCGGGGCTTAGTGAAGCGCGGGTGGCGCAGCTACGAGAGCGGAGTTCAAAAAAACCGTTAACCAGCGCCACCCAGTTGAAAGAGGTTCCTGATTCAATCCCCGATAACGTGGCTAAGTTCCCTCAGAATCATCGGCGAGAAGATCCGGTAGTTCCTCTTGACCGTGGCCGTAGCTCTGGCCCTGCGGGAGTCGGAGGACTAGGGTCAGCCGCGCGGGGAGCGGCCGCTAATCTGCGTCCGATTACCCAGGTGGTTAGGGATGAGGATCTGCGTTTTCAAAAGTTTTGTGCGACTGCGGACCGGGTGCAGATTCGACAAATGATGCACCCTGATTTTATGTCGATTGGGGAACTAGGAGTTCCGATTTCTCGCACCGAAACTGCGGCGCTGCTAGCAGAAGATCCGCCCTCGCCCTCCGAGGTAGAGGTGCGCGAACTCGGCCCGCATGCCGCCCAGGTGATTTATTTCGATTCGGACGCGGTGCAGTCCTGGATTTGGACTCGTTACCAAAACAATCAGGCACGCCTAATTTTCCAACAGATCACTAAGCGTCCCTTGGACGTCTTTGGAATCTAGCTTTTTCCTGGCTGCCGCCGTTTCTTTGGCTATTTTAGGGAAGCTGTTTTGCCCTTTAGCTACCGCTAGCTGTTTGTATTTCCGCCCCTGGGAATAATAACGGGTATAAAAATGTTCTTTGGCTCCGGCAAATGCCGGAGCCAAAGAACATTATCAGGACTATTAAGTTTTTAGCTAGCTAGAGACCTTTACAGTCCGACCTCGGCGGAGAAGTCCCCTTCTTCCAGGCGCTTCTTTACCGTAGTGAGGTATCGAGCTGCGTCAGCACCGTCGATTAGACGGTGGTCATAGGACAGCGCCAGGTACACCAAGGAACGCACCGCGATGGTGTCGTTACCTTCGGCGTCTTTGACTACCATCGGCCGGCGCACGATGGTGCCCAGCCCTAAGATCGCTTCCTCTGGGTAGTTAACTACCGGAGTATCGAATAGGGCGCCGCGCGAACCGGTGTTGGTAATCGAGAAGGTACCGCCAGACATTTCATCGATACTGATGGAACCGTCGCGAACCTTTGCGGCCAACTCGTTGATCTTGCGGGCAATAGCCGCGATTGTCAGGTCGCCACAGTTCTTGATTACCGGAACCATCAGACCCTTCTCCGAGTCCACCGCGATCCCCACGTTCTCGTGATCAAAGTAGGTGACCTCGTTGGTTTCGTCATTTACCCGCGAGTTGATCTTCGGGTGCGCCTTGAGGGCTTCTACTGCCGCTTTCACGAAGAAGGGTAAGAACGACAACTTGGTGCCTTCCCGCTGTGCGAAAGAGTCTTTCGCCCGCGCCCGCAGGTTTGCGATCCGGGTAACGTCTACCTCTACCACCGTGGTTAGCTGGGCGGTGGAGGCTAGCGAGTTCATCATGTGCTTGGCAATGGTCTGGCGCATCCGGGAAAGTTTCTCGGTCTTGCCCCGTTCCTGAGCCGGTTTGACCGGAGGTAGCGGAGCCGCGGGAGCTGCCGGGGTAGTAGGCTCTGGGGTCTGCGCTTTCTGCGCAGCCGCCAGCACGTCCTCACGCCGAATCCTTCCACCTACGCCAGTGCCTTTGAGGGTCGAGATATCCACGGCCTTTTCCCGCGCCAGCTTGCGCACGATCGGAGTCACATATCCGCCACTTACCTGCGCCGCTGCCTGCGGTTTTTCCGCGGGCTTCGGGCTCGGAGCCGCTGCCGGTGTCGGAGCTGCCGGAGCCTTGGGAGCTGCGGGTGCGGGAGCAGGCGGCGCTACCGGAGGTTTAGGCGCGGCCGGAGCTGCCGGAACTTTCGGTGCCGGGGGAGCAGCCGGCGGCTTAGGCGCGGCCGGAGCATTCTCGGAGGGCGGTACTACCTGTCCTTCCACGGTCATAGTTCCGGGATAACCGGTGTGTGCCTGCGGGTATGCCCACTGCACTACGTGATGGTCACCCTCACGTTTAATCGAGGAGGGGATACCTGCACCTGGAAGTTCTTCCGGATTTTCCGGAAGGCTGGGAGCTGGGGGAGCTGCCGGAGCCTTGGGGGCAGCCGGAGCTGCCGGAGCTGCCGGGGCTGCCGGGGTGCTAGTGGCGGCAGGAGCCGCGGCACCTTCACCTACCCGGCAAAGCACGGTGCCTACATCCACGGTTTCATCCTCTTGCACCAAAATTTCGGTGAGGACACCGGAGATGGGGGACGGTACTTCAGAATCAACTTTGTCAGTAGATACTTCCAGTAGCGGCTCGTCTACCTCTACTTTGTCGCCAACTTTCTTTAGCCAGCGAGAAACGGTACCTTCGGTTACCGATTCGCCCAGAGCGGGCATTTCCACGTCTTGTCCGCCCCCTGCCGGGGCTTCGCTAGCAGCAGGGGCTGCCGGAGTTTCCGGGGCTGCCGGAGTTTCCGGAACTGGCGGAACCGTGGGCGGAGCGGGAGTTTCTTCAGCTGCCGGTGCGGCAGGAGCTGCAGATCCGGCTTCGCCGGCTTCACCTACCCGACAAAGCACCGTGCCTACGTCCACAGTTTCGTCCTCTTCCACCAAAATCTCGGTGATTACCCCCGCGATGGGGGAAGGAACCTCGGAGTCAACTTTATCGGTGGATACCTCCAGTAAAGGCTCGTCCACCGCTACCTGATCGCCGACCTTCTTTAGCCAACGCGAAACCGTACCTTCGGTTACCGATTCGCCCAGAGCGGGCATCTCAATATCTTGTGCCATGTTCTTAATCTACCTTTCTGGACTTTAGGAATGTAGGGGTTTGCCGGCAAGCGCCATCGCGGCCTCGCCAACTGCTTCGTCTTGAGTGGGGTGGGTGTGAACCAGCGCTGCCACATCTTCGGGGAAGGCCTCCCAGTTGACCATCAACTGGCCTTCGCCAACCAGTTCGCCAACTCGTTTGCCCAGGGCATGGAAGCCCACAATCGGACCATCTTTTTGTGCCACCAATTTGATGAGGCCGCCGGTACCCAGAATCTGAGATTTGCCGTTACCAGCCAGGTTGTATTCGGTGACTTTTACCCCGTCCTTACCGAACTTTTCTTCCGCCTGCGCCTGAGTTAAACCAACCGAAGCGATCTCGGGTTCGCAGAAAGTAACCCGGGGAATATTGGGTTCTACCAGCGGCTGGGGATCCAGGCCGCCTAGATATTCGGCGAGGAAGATACCTTGGGCGAAACCGCGATGCGCAAGTTGCAGGCCGGGAACAATGTCGCCAACTGCATATACGCCGGGAACATTGGTCATTAAATGTTCATCTACTGGGATAAAGCCGCGATCAATGTTCACCCCGATTTCTTCAAATCCCATATCTTTGGTGCGCGGGCCGCGCCCTACTGCCACCAGCAATACGTCAGCATCGAAAGTGTCGCCGGACTGGGTCTTAACCTGCACTGAGTTACCGGTTTGGGTAACTGAATCGAACATGGTGCCGGTCTTGAAGGCGATACCGCGGCTGCGGAATGCCCGCTCTAGCCCCTTAGAAACGGAGGCGTCCTCGTTATTAGCTAAATGGGGTAGTCCCTCGATCACGGTGACTTCGCTGCCCAAGGAGGCCCAGAGGCTGGCGAATTCGATTCCGATAACCCCGCCGCCAAGTACCACTGCCTTGTTTGGTACCCAATCGAGTTGCAATGCCTGGTCGGAGGTGATTACCCGCCCCTCGATATCGAGGCCGGGTAGAGATTTAGAATAAGAGCCGGTAGCCAATACCAGGTTCTTGCCTTGGTAAGTTTCCGAGCCTACCTGGACGGTGTCTTTGCTGACGACGCGACCCCAGCCTTGGATATAGTCAATCTTGCGGGATTTGACCAGACCTTGTAGTCCCTTGTGGAGGCGGGAAATGGTCTTGTCGCGGAAACGACCCACCTCCTGCATGTCAACGCCGTCAAAACTGGCATTAACTCCCAGGCGAGAGGCTTCTTTAATGGCATCAACTGTTTCTGCCACGTGCAGCATCGCCTTGGTGGGGATGCAGCCACGATGGAGGCAGGTGCCGCCCACTTTGTCCCCTTCGATGAGGGCGACTTTCATCCCCAGTTGGGCGGCGCGCAAAGCAGTAGCGTATCCACCGCTGCCCGCGCCCAAGACTACAACGTCATAGGTACTTGTCATTGTGATGTTCTCCTTGAATAAAATCACGGCCATGTCCGGTTAGCGCATGGGCGGGAATGACCTCCTAAAGGAAGATTGTCCGCGACCGCGGCGTTCCAGACACCTGCACACATTGTTTCATCTTTGCTCGCTAAACGCACGGCGAATTACGCTCTTTCTCAAGATAGGGAAGAAGTGTGAACGAGAATACAAAACGCTTTTCAAGTTTGCGGTAAGGAAGTGAAGTGGTGCTTTCAGCTTGGGCGGGTACAATCTGAAAGATATTACCGCGAAATTCGGAGAAGAACGTGCCAGCATCTACATCAGCGCATACCTCCCATAGGGATCCGCGCACACCCTCTTGGGGGGTAGGGCGTATCTTCATGGCAGGTTTAGTGGTGTTCTCGGTGGTTGCTCTGTTTCACGAGTTTTCTACCCTGCCGGCCGCTGGTTCTGCCGGATACGGGCTGGCAATGTTATCGCTGGCGAATGTGGCGCACTGGATCGTGCTTTCGATCGCGGTGATTCATAATGGGCGGCGGATGCGGCTGCTTGCCTGGGCGCTCAGCGGGATCGAAGCCTTGCTGTTGGTGCTGTTTGCGTTGGTGTTTTCTTCTCCTAATCTGGAGCGGGCGCAACTGCTGTTTAGCTGGGGTCAAGAATACCTGTATTTTCCCGCGATTCTCACGGTGTTAACGGTTATCTGGCTGCTGGTTTCTTCTCCGCTGCGCGGCGCCAGCGGCAACTAAACCAGATCGGGGTAAGAGTTTTGCCTCAGGGCTTCATAGAGGCCGATGGAGGCAGAAATCGTCAGGTTTAGGGAACGCAGATGCGGCACCATCGGAATCCGCACCAAGTCCGCTACCCGAGGATGCGCCATGACTTCTTCGGGTAGCCCGGTAGGTTCGGGGCCAAATAGCAGCCCGTCGTCCGAGCCATAAGAGGCGTCTTGAAAGTGCAGCTTAGCGTGACCGGTAAAAGCATGGATTTTCCCGGGAATCTCGGCGAGGGCGTCCTCCAAGTTAGGGTGAACTTTTACGTGCGCGAGGTCGTGGTAGTCCAGACCCGCACGCTTTAGCTTAGTGTCATCCATATCGAAACAAAGCGGTTCTACCAGGTGTAACAGGGTACCGGTGCAGGCGGATAAGCGGATAGCGGCTCCGGTGTTTCCCGGGATGCGCGGCTCGAAATAGATCAAATGCAACACGTCCTCGATTCTAGAGCCTTTTCCGAGGGGCGAATAATCTCGCTAGCTATCCTCGGAACACGTGGAGGTAACTATTTGTGAAACCGCTGCGGGTTAATGCGAGGTACTAGCTGTCTTGCAGAAATCTAGCTCCGTGATTCTTCAGCTATATTCTCCCTGTTCAAGTAATCTGGAAACGGTAAGACTCCCACGTTTTTGGAGGAATCATGGATCTTAACTCTCGCCCGCTGGCTCTGGACCCTTACGAGGCGCTGCCAGAACTTCCAACTTTCACTTTGACTTCTACGGATTTGACTGCGGGGGGTCAGATGCCCACCGCGCAGATAGCGGCGGGGAAGAATCTATCTCCGCAACTTTCGTGGAGCGGTTTCCCCAAAGAAACCAAGTCTTTCCTGCTGACTTGTTTTGACCCCGATGCCCCTACGCCTTCCGGATTCTGGCACTGGTTGATTACCGACATCTCGGCGGAGATGACTTCCTTGCCCACCGGTGCGGGCAGCAGTGACTTAGAGCTTGAAGGCCCGGCCTTCCATTTGCGCAACGATGGGGGCGGCTGGTCCTATATGGGGGCAGCTCCGCCGAAGGGGGATCGGCCCCACCGCTATATTTTTGCGGTTCACGCCCTGGATACGGAAACTTTGGAACTGGATGAGGACGCCTCGGCGGCGGCTGCTAACTTCCAGGCCCTGTTTCATTCCTTGGCGCGCGCCACTTTAGAGGTCACCTACCAAAATAAGTAGGACGCTGAAAGAAAAAACAGGCGTTTCTCCGCAAGGTAAATCCATGCAAACCCTCCTACCAGCAAAAATGGTCTACTCGCGAAAAAAGTTTTGAGTAAAATTGTGATTTTCGCAAGTTCAGCTTCCAATTGTGCAAATATTTGTTTATGCTGGAGTTAATCAAATGGAGGTGTCAAAAATGGAAACTACCATTGGGCGAAGGATTCGCCAAAGTTGCAAAGCCAAGAAAGTCAGCCAAAAGACGCTGGCGGAAAAAATGGGTTGGGATGAGTCGCAACTTAGCCGAGTGATTAACGATCAACGCAAGGTTAGCGCCGGCGAGATTGCTGAAATCGCAACCATCTTAGATATTTCGCTAGATTGGTTAATTACTGGCGATGACAAGTTTTGGGTACCCAGTGACGTTGCCGCCCGGCACGATCGGGATCCGGAAACCGGAGAATACCGGCAGAACCTGGATGACCTGGACGTTTTTCGTTCTATCGGCTTAGTTTATAAGCAGGCTTATCGATGAGCACTATAGAAGGGAAAACCCCGGCAGAAGTCTTGGAGATGCTGGGGGGAAAAATCGATATTGACTTCTCCAGTCAAGTTCAAGATCGTCTGGATGTTGACGTGGTGCAGATCGGCTTGAAGGCTAATGGCTCCTGTCTATGTCTAGGTTCTCGCCCGGTGATTGTGGCTCCCCGAACAGACAACTGGTTTAGGCAAGTTTTTGGGATCGCCCACGAACTTGGTCATATAGCACAGGGCACCATGATTAAGAATGATGATGAGATAAAAGAGCAGGAAGATGGGGCTAATCTCTTTGCTGCAGACTTGTTGATGCCGGAGGCGCAAATTCACAGTCTGGTAGAGGGCAAAGTCGAACCGGTCAAATTTGCCAGATTCATCTGGGATTGGGGGATATCAGTTCCGGCCTTGAGTACTCGCCTAGAAGACTTTAAGTTGCCGGTTCCAGAGTTTCTTTATCAGGATGGAAAAACGGTTTATACCCAAAACTTTTTAGGTGAACATCTCGAAGAGATTGGACTAACGTGGGCTGACTTGCAGCGCCGCGCCAGTTTGTCGGGCGCGCAAAGATTCCCAACCGAATTGTTGAATAATCTCTATGAACAGGTAATTAAGGGAAACGTACCCGTCGATACCTACAAATGGACTCTCGGTATTCAAATTACGGACAACCTGGTGGAAGAAGTTCCCGAAGAATCCGACAAAGATCTCTCGGCTGACGAGATCTTGAAACTTCTGGAGCTGTGACATCGTGTCTACATTACTTTTCCACGATACCTGCACCCTATTCAACCTAGCCCTGGTAGGTCTGCTTCCTAAGGTAAAAAAACTTTTTAAGCAAAACCTCTACGTGACACCCACAGTAAAGGACGAAATTAAACACCTCTGTTGTAAAAAAAAGAAACGCGATGATTTATATCTAGAGGTGAAAAAATTCTGGACTAAGGTTCAATGGCCTAATTCGGCTGAGCTGCTTCAAGCTCAAGCATATAAGAATGTTTTGGATACCCCCGGGCATTGCGATCACAATGAGAATCTGGGAGAAGCGGAGACCATAGCAATTATTGTCGGTAGTTTTGCGCGCAATGAACATAATCTATTTATAAGTGATGATGGACGCGCGCTTGCCCTTGCCAGGAAGCAGCCAGAGGTAACAGCTGCCTTCGGGACCAAGAAAATCCTGGAACTTTTGGAAAAAGCTGGCATCATTTCCCAACAAGAAAACGCTGATTATAGACGTCAACTTTGGGAAAAAGGAGAATTCATTCGTTAGTATTTACTACCTAACTCCGTACTTCCCTTTACGCGAGCTTTTTCTCCTTTAGATAGTCAAGGAACGGGGTTCCCATAAGTTTTTGCAGCACTTGTTCATGGATTTCAGCTTTCTCCAAAACGTCTCCGATACCATCGGTGAGATCCCTTTTGATCCGGGTCTTCATGAAGAGGGATTCTAGGAGTCCGCAGCAAACAGCTATCCCTTGCGGGCTCAGTCTCTTAGAAGCCGCCACATACACGTCACTAATTGCTAACAGGGTTTTCCCGAGATTCTCCGGTTTATCAGGAGTAAAACTAGATACTCCCGCCATAATCGCGTAAATCTGGTCTGGGGTCAGTTTGCCCCAGGCAACGGAACGCTCTGGGTCAGCGATGATTTCCGAGGGCGCCGGCAGCTTGTGGTTCAGGAAGTAACTGGAGAACGCGATATAGGGGCCCTCGCCGACTGTGGCCACGAAGTCCATCTTGATTCCCGGGGTTCTGAATCCGTCCTCGTACATGGCAACTTGACGCGCTAGGTTATCCCAAGAGCGCGGTGAGCACCATCCGCCCACAAATCCGGAGTCCACCTCGGGCATGTCATGAATCATTGCAGTGTTGCGAGTTAAGAAACCAGCGATAATCGCCCGGATATCTGCCTCAGCTGGATTTTTAAACCCTTTCCCGAAGTTGCTCGGGAAGTTACGTAAGAAAAACTCCTGATCAACATTTGCATAAAAGTGGACTAGGCGATTCGACATCGGCAGGGACAACTCGGTGCCGTCAAGGGTTTGTTCCATGGGATTAGAGGCCAGAATCATCCACACGTTATCTGGTAGGAAACGCCCTCCAGGGAGGCGCCGAGACTGGATAGCAGTCAATAGCGAGTTTTGTACCACCGGGGGAGTGGACAAGAACTCGTCAAACAGTAGAATCACGTTACCTTTATGTTTGCGTACGAACGCCAAGAAGTCAGGATCGGTGAAGCGGCTTTCCAAAACCCCGTCCTCGCCCTCTTGCGGTATCGGTAGCCCTGCAATATCGGTAGGTTCCATAGTGGAGCCAATCACCACGAACAGTTCCCTGCCTACCTCTTTTGCAAGCTGCTCGACCATTGCGGTTTTCCCGATCCCGGGATCCCCCCAAATAATAGGAACGTTCCCAGCCGTGCAGGTGATAGCAATTTTTTCAGCGAGAGCGCTGGAGTGAGCGGAAAGCATCTTTTTATTGGTGGTCATACTAAAACAACTCTTTCTTTTATCTATTTCTTTGGGGGTATTTGGATTTCTAATCGGGTTTTATGATTCTGCGGGTATCGGAATAACAGCTTTACTAAGCCATTCGGGAATATTGAATTGTTGGCAAACCTGCTGCGAGGAGGTAATCGAGGAAATATTGGTGTTAACCGCTAGAAGAATGGTTTCTGCTCGTTTCAAGCCCGCGGGTTCTTCTTGCAACCAGGGGGTTTCGCAGTCGGTAATCAATATAAAAATATTGGGGCGCAGCTTACCGCGAAGTTCGGAGGCCGCCTTTAAGGCTTTGCGCATATCGGTGCCTCCACCCGAAAACAAATACTGTGTAATGTTTTTGACGCGCGAGAAACTAACTAGCGAAGTCTTCCCGGATTGAATCACCTTAGCGGTATTATCTACTGCGTTTAGTTCTCCGGGTTGCACGTCAACAAAAAAGGCGTAGGCACTCCTAATCGTGTGCGAACGCAAAATACCGTCAATTTCTCCGGCCACGTGGTCGATGGTGTTCCCGCGAGACATCGATCCGGAAACGTCAATCCCGATCACGATATTGGGCTCAAATTTTGTGTCACCCTTAAAGGCTGGATAATAGGGCTTTCCCACTCCGCAGCTTTGTCTCCTACTGGGTTTTCTCCAGGTGTAATCGAAACGAGGGCGAGAATTGCCAATCTTGGTGCCCAATACCCGTGACAAGCGTCTTTTCCAAGGAACTATCGAGGGTGCTAACTGAGCTTCTGCCCATCCGATCAGTTCTCGGTGGGATTGTCCCCAGCGATAGTTGCTCTCAGCAAATTTTGTAATCTGTTCCGCCATTTCTCGAATGGCGATTACTTGTTCCATCGATCCTTCTTCAAAACCGGGATCTAGTTCTTGAGCAGCCTCAATAAGCTCTTTTGTCAGTTTGGATCTGCCGCAAGTTATCGGTTGGTTGCCACTGGACCCGCTGCCACCATTTCCGCCTTCACTGGGCTGGTCGTTGGGGCGTTTTTGGGGTTTGGAGCTGCTAGTTCCTTTTCCTGCGGAGGCACTTTCACCCTTGCCGTCACTATTCTTTTTATGGCTTTTGCCCTTACGCGGGGAGGCCTGATCGGTTTCGGAATCCTCCCCCTCTTGATCTTTGCCCTTTCCTGTCCCGGAATGATCCTCGGAGGGCGAGTCGCCTTCTTGATCGTCGCCCTGATCTTCCCCTTCACCGGATGCATCTTCTTCAGTTTTCTCTTTAGAATTGGACTGGTCTTTATCCTGATCGCCGTCCTTTTTTGAAGAATCCCCATCGCTATCCTGATCACTGTCCTTTTTTGAGGAATCCGCATCGCTATCCTGATCAGAATCGTCTCCTTTATCCGGGTTTTCTTCCTGCGGTGAACCCGGTTTCTTTTCCTTGTCTTTTTTCTTTCCCTTTTTGCTTTCTTCCTCTTCTTCCTCTTCTTTTTTGTCGCCTGATAGTGGTACGAGGGGATGCCACTCGCCGATCTTCTTTAAGTATTTTCGCCAGGTTAAATCCTCAGGAAGGTCAGAGAAGTCGCCTTTCCCGGGAAGTACTGCGGTTTTCCCCGTCCACCCTTCCTCAATATGGGGAATATGCTGGTTGACAACAAGATCCATGGCGATAGTGACCAGTCCCGGGTCATAGTGCGGGTCATAGAGATCGGAGAGCTCATTGTGTCTATAGGCCGCGTGCCAGGCTTCATGTTGCACCAGACGGCCCAAATCTTCCATGCCGATGTTTTCAGACTCCAGAAAATCGAAATCAATAAACACATGCCACTGGGCATCGGAAGCTAAAGTACCCAACCCGGGTACGCTTAAAGGTTTTAACCGCACCAATAGTGGCGCTAAATAGGGGGCATTGCTATAGCTGATGCAAGAGTAGAGAGCATCCATATATTGCATCCGCTGCTCTTCAGTTAATGCTCTGGGTTGCATATTTCTTACTGGGTTTCCTTCTTTTCGATCGGTCGCAATTTAGATCCATCTTTCGGGAACATCAGGTATTCCCCAAAAAGTTGTTCTCGCGGTATCAATAAATAATTTTGGTATGCCATATTCGTCTTCGATACTTTCCTGCCGCTGTAACGTTTTCCGTATTGCTTCCAGGGCAGCTTCTAAATCAAAGTTAGCGAGGTAAAGACAACCGTAGAACTGTGTCCACGAGCGGTAATAGTGACCCCACAGGCTGGGTTGATTATCTGCGGTTAGGGCTTGTGCCTCTGCCCAATTAGATCTGTACCATGAGCGGGCTTCAGGACTCTCGGTGGCGCGCAATTCTTTTAGAAAATCTAAGAAGTTTTCGCGGTCTTCAGCGTTTAGAGAAGCCAGGATTAAACGATGAAAACCCTGGTAAAACGCTTCATCGCGACCGAGCGAAATATCATCCATAGTTAGTTGGTTTATTCGCGGAGTCCAATGAGAATCTATTTCCCAGTTATACTCTTTATCCATGAAAATATTGTGAGGCTCTTCCTTACGCTGATAGGAACAGCTGCCCTGCTTGTGGGATATGGAGGTATCGTAGGCTTTCCCGTCATTTTTTTGATAGGTAACCTCCAGGATTTTGGAGGTGACTACCATTTTTATTAGTTGGCAGTGCCGAGGAACTAATACTAACGCTCTTTTCTTAGTGTCAAACCTGGCCAATACTCCTTTAGTGCGAGAGTATTCCACGGTAAAATTCTTGTAGGGTTTGACGGCTACCAGCGAGGCAGTACTCGATTCATCCTTGAAAACTTTACCTGCTACCAACTTGGAAGAGGAATAGTTATAAAACCGGATTTTTCCCGAGCGATCTCGCACATAGACCCAATGCATCTCTTTGGGGACAGTATCTACTAATCTATCGGGTCTATCTGGGCGTTTATTACTGGTTACGACTCTGGCAACCGGAGTAAAATCCGTGGCGGAGTCAATATCGATTGTCAGGTCAAGGCAGCTGGCACTGAGGTCGTCTTTTAGCAACAGCATTTTTCCGCTGGCATCAGGCACAATATGCAGCTCATCGCTGAAGGAGGGGCAGAACTTTAGACCTTTAGGTACCGCAATAGTTTCCCCGGATAACAGGTAGGGATCGCCTTTCGGGGTTACGTAGACTCCGTTCTCGCAGTAGATTCCTCCGGCTAGCCATTTACGATTAGGCGGGAGAGGGGAAAAATCCCCGGTTCCTAGATCAAGGAAGTAGCGGCAGTGGTTGTCGTCTTCCATTAGCAGGGTTTGTGCAAGGACGTTTAAAAACTTTATATTTTTAGCTTTAAGTTCTGGAGTGTCCAGGTAGCGCAGCATCCAGAGGTTCTGATTGGTGTCCACTACCCAACTTTTGGCGTAGTCCCTTGAATAATAGCGAGCATTTTCGGGGTCACTTCGGGTTACCCAGATGAACTGCACGCCGCTGATGCCTTTAAGTCCGGTTGAAAAATGATCTTGTAACCGGTTTAGATATTTTTCTTGCGCCATCGCGATAGGTAGGTCCCACGAATCCAAGGCATCGATAGTCAGCTTTTCACCTAGGGTGGATCCCTCGGTTATTCTATAGGATTTATATTTAGTTCTGCCTTCCTCTACCAGCATAGTTGTGCGAGCTAGATCGTTTCCGTTCAGTGGCAGGAGCCCCATAAACAGGTTTGCCTTTTTTTCGATGGTCTCATCTTGAAACTGACTCCAGCGATCCCAGATCTTTGCCACGGTGGGGATATCCTTATCGGCTAGGGAGGCTGCTCCGAAAATGGGGTGTAACAGTTGCTTGCCCATGAGTGGCCAGTTAGTAAGGCGATCAGCAATTGTTTTAGCCTTCTCTTTTGCTAGCGGCGAAGCAGCTTTTTTATCGCGTTTTTTGGGGTTGCCTGCTTGGCCTAATCCGCCTGGTTTAAGTTCATTGCCCGGGCAAGGGAGGAGTTTTTTTGAAATAGCGCCGTCGCTGCTCAAAGTGATTTCCAAAATCTGGGTTCGGATCTCGCCCTGGTAATCGTAAATAACGACCCGAAGCGTTTGGAGGAAGTCGTTATTGGCAATTCTCTTTACTTCGCTTAAGTGTCCGTTGCCTAGGGATTTTACTCTCCCTCCATAGCTGATCTCTAAATCACCGTTAACTTTTTCTGTTATCCGCACCGGTTGACCTTTGAACTGACCTTCGACTACGAAGGTGTTACCACCCGAAACTTTCTGCCATTTGCAGCGGTCTTTAAAGTAGGGATTATTGCGAGGAGCGACAACGGCATAGTAGGAATCCCCGGATTTGGTACGGGCTAAAACCAGTACCGGACGATGATCCTTTTCCTCTGACAAATCGAAACGATCGTCCCAGTAAGACAGGGTGGCCTCGTATCCGTTAGGGTGAGGAGTCAGGGCTGGGCGGCAGGAAAAATATTCTAAGGAATTTGGATTCAGTCCCGTCACGTTATCGAGAAAACTGTCAGTAACTTCGTCCTCGTCTTGGTGGGCGGCACGAAATCCGTCAGTGGTGGGAAAAACCAGTATTCCGTCTGGGTAGGGAAACAGGTCTAAAACAGTATCTGCAGGTTTTTTTAAGTTCCCGGCGAGAGGACGTCCCTCCCAGGTGACGTAGCGCCCTTCCGAGTCAATGCCTAGCTCAATCCCGATAGGGGTAATACCTGCAGGGATCAAAACCACATTGTCGCGGAGGTACAGCCGCTTACCTTCACGAAAAAATAGATAACGGTTCTCTGATCTAACCAGGTGTATATTGTCATGGTTCTTACGTGTCCATTTAGCTGGAGGATAAACCTGGTAACTGCGGATACTGTCTACTTTTGTGAATACTTCTTGGAAAGATTCTCCGGATTTTTGCGTCCAGAATGAATCATCTTCGCCGAGGAGGAAATTTTTCCAGTAGTCGGTTTCCCAGAAGCTTTTGGGGTGGGGAGTGGATTCCACGATGCAATTCACTACTTTCCTAACGGCGGCAACGGTTTCGGAGGACGGGGAGAGAACCCCCTGGTTGGCAAAAATATTGTTTACCACCATCTCGGAAAGCGATTTCATGCAGTCCCTCTTTCTACCTTTTATTACTTGCCGTCGTCGCTGATCTGCTCCGCTGCTATGCGTCGCTGTTCTGTGTCGCTGTCACCCTCTACTGTGGTCATCCCGGCAGGAATGGCCCCTGTGCGTGCCCGCCAGGTTTACCCGGTTTTGACTCCCGGTGTAGACGGCGTGCAGCCCCGCTATTCGATTATAGACACTCAATACTGTTTCCGAGGGCATACGCGAAACCCGGTAAACTAAAGACCATGTCTAAGCGCAAAAACACTATCGATGATTTTTTGATTTGGGCGGGGATTATCCTGGTGGCGATTTCGGCTATTTTGGACTTCTTTTTGATGTTTACTGCTAACTATCTTAGAAACATGTTGTTCACCCTTCCGATCTGGGCTTTAGGCTTTGCTTGTTTTGTGATAATCGGGAATCGGGAAAAGAATAAAAAGACCCGCAGCAAAAAATAAAACGATAGTGTGTCGGTGATTGCCTGCCGGAGAAGCATCCTTGCTTTTTATAGGGAGCTGGTGCCGTGTTCGGTATTGTTGCAGTGGTGAATCGTCTATAGGGCGCTGCCGCAAACGGAATCGCCGCAGGGGCTTCAGTCAATCTCAAACAGAAGTTGCCGGTTCGGCTCTTACATACCGAAGAGATCTGCGTGTGAGCCAGTTCGGTTTAAAAACAATATGAGGTCCTCGCCGTCTATCCGATAGATTAAGAGCCAATCTGGTTTTATATGGCATTCCCGAAATCCCTTGAAATTGCCTCCAAGGTCGTGATCTCGGTGTTTAGGGGCAAGAGGTTTCCTTTGGGCGAGACGTTTGATAACCGAGTTCAGTAGATCCAGATCCAAACCGCGTTTTTTCGCAAGTTTCAAATCCTTCCTGAAGCGGTTGGAAAGAACAATGTTTAGCCTCATGCAAAAACGTCTTTCATTGCTTCTTCGAAGCTGGTATAACGCGGGTACTTTTCGGGGTGCGCCTTCATTTCCTCGTATTCCTGCAAGGCAGCCAGGGTCTGGGCATTGGGAATGTCGCGCGATATTTGGAACGGGATTGCCTGATCTCGCACGGTTTGCCGCAAGAATATGGTGACCGCAGTAGTTAGATCCATGCCCAGGTCTTTAAGCAAAAGCTGCGCGGAGCGCTTGAGATCGGCGTCCAAATTAATGTTGGTACTAACTTTAGCCATCGTTGTCCCTCCTGTTCTTACATAAATACTAGAAATATTGGCATCAAAAATCAATGGTTATGTGCGTACTATATGCGTAATGCGCATATAGCTATTGCTTTTCGCGGTTTACACCTTGGATACGGAAACTTTGAAACTGGATGAGGACGCCTGGCGGTTGCTGCTAACTTACAGGCGCTGTTTTATTCTTGGGCGCCCGGCGGAGGTCTTGACGGATGTCAGCCTCGGTAGCTATTACCTACTTCTTTACCTAGGGGCTTCTATTGGCGCATCAGAGTATGCGCTGATTTACACCGGTCGATATGGCGGCTTGCGAATGGTTAGCGCGGCAGCGTAGGTGGTTGGGATTTCAAAGCCTTAGGTTTGAGCCCACTGAGGTAGCAGTTTCAGGCAGTGCCATTTTCGCTAGTTATCGTTCAGTCCATGTTCTCGGGTAGCAAGCACCCGTTAATCGCGCAATGGAATAAACCTAATTTACTTTCCTCAGATTCCTGGTTTAGAGCATTCTTAAGAATGGATTGATAATCCTGGAGAAGCGTTGAGACGCTTGCAACAAATAAATCGCAGCCTCCGTGCGGCACTAACTCGGATAAGCGCCAGACTCGCTATACGTTAGTAGCTAACATCCAGCCCACAAGAGGTATCTGAGCTTATAACGCGGTTGTGAGGGTGCTAGTTAAACTTCGGATGAGGAGCGTTTCGAAGCGATTCTTTCTAACAGTAGGTTGTGTCCATGTCTGCGATACGCTGCTCCAGTGATAAGGACCTGTAGTCCTCTCCGTGCTTCTTCTTGTAGAAGATATTTTTCTTGGCCTTACGGAGCGCAGTCTTGAGGGTCAGTTCCCAGGCGTTGACGACCAGGACGGTGACTAGCTGTTCTCGATATGTTGTCTGGGGTTTGTTGTAGACCTCGATCGCAGCGAGCATTGCGGCGCGTGAGTTGTCGCAGAGCTTTATGTGTGAGACGTATGGTCTAGCAATCAGTCGCATCTTTCTCAACGACACATATCGTCAGTTTACCTCCCAGGTGATGGTGAACAGTTCGCGGCGGTTCTCGGTGGCGTTGAGGGCGTCGCGGGCGTTGTCGAGATATTCCTCGGACTCGTTGCGGAGCCGGTTGCGTTCGGTGCGGTATTCATCTTCGGTGTCGTCGATCTTGCGTCGCCACTGTCTGGCTTCTTGCTTGAGCTTGAGCTCTTCGGTGGCGCTGGCGGCCTTGCGGGCGGCCTTCTTCGCAGTGGTCTCTTTGGCTTGGTATTCGCGGATTTTTGCGTCAAACTTCGCTTTGTGGTCGAGGCGTGCTGCTTCAATGAGTTCTTCTTGCTGGAGGAAGAACCCAGCGTTGCGATCCTCCACATCCTGCCCGAGCTCAGCAAGCTGAGCATTGAGGTCATCCTCGAACCCGGTGCTGTCGACTGGCTGGGCGATGATGGCGGTGCAGTTCAGGTCGAGAAGGTCTCGTATCTGCTCATGATCCATCGGGGTGCCGTCATCGAAAAATCCTGCGGTCAGCAGGTAGGACTCGCGCAGTTGTTGTTTGCCTGCCTTCATGGTGAAGGTAGCTTCCTCGATCCGCAACCGCCCGGACTTCTTCTTGAGCCGCTTAGCGACCGTCGTGGCGCGTTCGGAGCCTTTGATCTGAAACGTGAGGTGGGCCGGTGGAGTGTCGTGGTTTTTCGCATGCTCGATTACCCACGCACACAGGTCGCTGGTATACCGATACTGGTGTGCACCCTTGCGCGGTTCTGACTTAAAGTAGTAGTCCCCAATGGGGATGCCTACGAGTGGGGCTTCATGGAGGGTAAACTGGGTTCCCGAACTATTGAAGGTTGCCTTCCCTTCCAGCTCGTGATGCGTTACCTGAATTAGTAGTCGCTGGAATGCGTTGAGAACTACCCCGGTCTGGGCATCGTAATACTTGAGTTTGTCACGCACTTTCGGGTCAAGGTTGTCGAACACCTTAGCTCGCGTTTTTTTCATCTCACGGTTAATCTGCTTTGAATACCGCTCTTCGAGTTCCTTAAAAGCAGCATCGATCTCAGCGGCGGTCTTGCAGTTGTCCAAGATACCAGCGATCATCTTCTCAAAGTCCAGTCCGTCCTCAATCTGACCCAGCACCTCATCAGACGCACCGAACACCGATGTAAATAGTTGGAACTTTTCGGTGAGCAACTCTAGAATACGTTCTTCGGCTCGGTTCCCCTTGTTGGAGAAGTTTACGACGATGACGTTGTGCTTCTGCCCGAAGCGGTGCACACGTCCAATACGCTGTTCGATACGCTGCGGGTTCCAGGGCAGATCGTAGTTGACCAGCATGGAACAAAATTGCAGGTTGATACCCTCAGCGGCAGCCTCGGTGGCGATCATTATTCGACCCCGGTCACGGAATTCATCCACCAGAGCTTTACGCCTATCAGCAGCAGCAATACCGGTAACAAGGTCACCGTCCTTGTTTTCCTCTAGCCACTGGTTGTAGATGCGTTTGGCTTCGGGGCTGTCGTTACTGCCGTTGAACAGGATCAGTCCTTCACCCCATCCTGCTTCGCCCAGCGACCGGGCGAGGTAGTCCTGGGTGACGGTCGAGTCGGTGAAGATGATCGCCTTCTCGGGCGCACCGATTTCCCGCAGTTTATCAAAGCCTTGATCGAGGGCTTCGACGAGTTTCACGGCCTTCTGATTGACCGTGATCGACCGCGCCAACGCGGCGAATCCGCGTAATTCGTTGACCTCGTCGAGCATCTCCTGCCGGTCGGTGAAGTTTATTTGCGCGGGACTGGTGTCGGTATTGGCTTCGCTGGCTTCTCGTATCTCATCGGTTAAATCTGGGTCGTCCATGAGATTGCCCGCATCGTTACGCCTACGCCCAGCTGTCATTTCTATTTCGAGGCGGTTCGCGATCTTCTCTAACGTCGTGGCAACCGCGAAGGATGAGGAGCCAAGTCGTTTACGCAGGATCAGTGACGATAGGTGGCGTTGGGACTTAGCGAACGCGTGTAAGAACGGACGCTGCAAGTACTCGTTTATCCGATCATAAAGTTGAATCTCTGCAGGGCTGGGCGTAAATGCCACCGTGAGCGGTATTCGTTGAGTGAAGCGAATGTACTTATCCGCGTCCTTCCGCAGTGTACGTTTAGCAATCCATGAAACACGATCCACGAGATCATCATTCCCGGGGCCTTCTGGGTGGTTGAGGTACCGCTCCCTAAAGGAGTCCAAGGTGTGGAAGTAGTCGGGAGAGAACACGCTGACAAGGCCGTAAAGCTCCTCCAGGCGGTTTTGCAGCGGCGTTGCGGTCAGCATCACTGTTTTACCTGCGGCCTGACAGATGCGGGCAACGTTCCCTGCGATTTTTGCCTGTCCGGTCCAATTAGAGCGTAATCGATGTGCCTCATCGCATACCACCAAATCCCAGGGACGAATGAGCCTTTGAGTTTGAGAGTTTGCGAACTCATACGAGCAAATCAGGATTTCATCACACCCACCAGGACTGACGAGTTCATCAATGTTCGTTCTGTCCATCAATGTGGCAGGTAGCGCAAATTTTTCGCTCAGCTCTTGTTGCCACTGCTGACGCAGCGATGAAGGCGCGATAATGAGGATGCGGCGTTGACGTTGCGCCCAGTACTGGCTGATAACAATACCGGCCTCGATCGTCTTACCTAAACCTACCTCGTCCGCTAGAATTACCCCTTTTGTGAAGGGGGTCTGCAATGCGAACAGAGCCGCGTCTACCTGGTGAGGTTTGGGTTCTACCTGGGCATCAAATAGCAGACCCGCTAACCGCCCGACATGGTCAGAGGCATAGGAGCGATCAAGCTCGTGGGCATAGAACTTGGCCTGGTAGGCGTTTAAGTTTTGAAACACGCATTCATCTCCTATATTTCCCAACGATCAGGAGAACTGACAGCATAGTTCACGCCGATAGCCTCGAAGTGTTTTATCGCAGCGGTAATCTTTGCATTCTCGCTCGGACGACGTTTCATCGGATCCTGGTTGGACTTTGTCTCACGCACCAAATAGAGTCGATCCACGCCGTCCTCGAGCTTGATGATCGCCCAGTCCGGGTTGTAATCTCCGACCGGGGTGGGGATGCGGAACTTGTCGGGAAGCTTCATGAACAGCTTGATGTCTTCACGTCCGTCCAAATACTGGGCGAACTGTTTCTCCACCGCAGAGTCAAAGACTACATAGTCGAAGTCCGTTTTTTCCTTATTGCTTACCTTGTAAAGTTGATCAATGAAACGATCTTTCTCTTCGAGGCCGTCCGCTTGCAGTTCCCGCAGTTCGTAGATACTGCCACCGATGGGCTCATACTGGATCCCGTCGATGAGAGTGTGGGCGAGCTCGGTTTCGATGCACCCGGTGACCATCTTGATGTAGTCATTCGGGTTGGCCAGGAACTCACCAACCCGCTGCGATCCGAGCAGAATGTCGATGATCGTTTTACGGGTCAGCGACGTGGACTCTTGCAGCTGTAGCACGATGTCTGGCAGCGGGTAGGACTCTTTGAGCACCTCGTCACGAAACCCAAGCACCGAGCCCTTCGCGCCACCCCGGGTCAGCTCCACACCCGTGCGGGTGACCTGGATACGGATCGGATCAATACGCGGGGCTTCCTTGATCCGGGCCACGCACCGCTGTACCAAATCCGTACGGTCAAGACTCACCCGGTAGGTCGTGCGAGAAGTGATCTTCTCCCAAAACTCCTCGAACTCCGGTGTGGCATACACCTGCTTGTTCAGTGTCCGGACTCTCCGCTTGCGCTTGGGCTTGACGAGTGCTTCGATCTTGCACCGGTCAACTAGATCAATAACCTCAGCCTCATAGTCCGCGTACTGCTCCGACAAACCGACGGTGAAACCAAGCTGGTCAGGAACCCACGTGCCTTGGACCTCGCCTGCATCATTGATGTAGCCGCGCTTGCGCAAAACCTCCCAGATCTCTGTCGAACGACGCGTCCCCAGCCGGGATTCCTTACCGCCCTCAACCACGGGCAGTTCAGCAAACTCGGTCTTACGCACAAACCCGATCGAAACACCAGCGCGCTTGTACTCGTCTTGCAACGCGGAAGCGAACGCCGCATATGACTCGTTCGCCACCACCGTCAACTGTGCGGTTCCGGTGTCTTTGACGCGCTCGCCAGCTTGGTTGACCGGCAGGCGCAGCCCGCGCCCGATGGTCTGGCGGCGTTCAGTCTCGGTGGACATGTCTCGCAGGGTGCAGATCTGGAACACGTTGGGGTTATCCCAGCCTTCCCGTAGCGCGGAGTGGGAGAAGATGAACCGCGCCGGCTCATCCATACTCAGTAAGCGGGCCTTGTCCTTCATGATCAACTCATAGGCGTCATCGTCAGCCTTGGTCTTGCCCGAGGAGTCCTTGAACGTCACTTGCGCAGCCTTGCCCCTGCCGCGTTTCATCTGTGCGAAATACCCAGAACGTGCCTCAACTGGATTTGTCGGCAAGAATGCGTGGGAGGTAGAAATTTTATCCCGTTCTTCCTGATAGATAGTGTCGAACCAGGTAGCAAACTTACCGTTAGCGTCAAGATTGTTAATTCCTTCACCGAGGTAGGAGGCGACCTTGTCGATAAAGAACAGCGACAATACCTTGATTCCTTGGGAGTGTAATTGTTCTTCTTTGCGGATGTGCTCACGCACGGTTTCGCGAATCATCGCCTGGAAGACAGCGTCTTGGTTACCGCCGATTTCTTCCCCCACGCGCAGGTAGCCGTAGTTGGTCAACTCGATCTGTTCGGGCATCACACTGATCTCGTTGATCCGCCAATTGCCTTCATAGTCCGGGTTCCCACCGGAGAGTCTCTCCAAGTCATCACCCTGAGAGGCGCTGACCTTGCGCTTGGCATAAGAGCCATCCCTCTTACGGCAGTTCAACTCCAAGCTGGCCTTAAAACTTGGATCCCGCTTGACCTCGAGCAGCTTGACATAAGGTTTAGCCGCACTACCAAGCTCCTGAGCATCGGAGACCACAATTTTCTTCACCAGCTCGAGTCGGTGAGCATCGAGCGGATCAAGCCGGTAGACCATGTTACGGGTCGTGCGGTGCGTGGCCGAGTACCGCAACGTACACATAGGGTTCAGATCAGTCACAGCCGACTGAGCCAGCAACGACTCCATGTTCTGCGGCTCATCCATAATCACGACCGGGCGTGTGGCCTGCAAGAAATCCAGCGGGCGTAAGCCAGAGAGGTTATCGCGCTGCTGGTGAATGATGCGGGTGTTCTTATCGCCCCTAATCGAGTCAATCGTCATCACCAAGAACTGCAAAGACGTGGCCCTTGCAAAATTCCGCACGTCCTCAGCACGGTCACCGGAGTAAACGTTGTAGTCCATGTTGATCTGCGGGTACAGGTGGCTAAAATGTTCACTCATAAGCTCGATGCTGGTCTTCACGCCCTCCCGGATCGCCACCGACGGTACCAGGATGATGTACTTGTTGAACTTGTACTTCGTCGCCAGCTCGAACGCGGTACGCAGATACACGTAGGTCTTGCCGGTGCCGGTTTCCATCTCGATGTCGAACTGCAAACCATCGACCAGGCTCTCGTTGATCTCAAGACCATTCCTATCTTGCACGCGCTGCAGATTTTCCAAGATCGTGTCCTCGTCCAGGAGGAGGTTGTTACCATATGCACCGGTCTCCTCGAAGACGTCGAGAGCTCCCTGGCCACCAAAGTCCCGCAGGTCCAGTGACTGCTGGGGGGGAAAGTACTGCAAGCCGGTCAGGAGCTGGTCGGCATCGGCTGGTTGCCCATCAAATAGGTCAGTGACGGCAGCGATAGCACTGGTTTGATAGGGCTGTCGTGGATCAAACTGGAATTTCATCGAACGCTCGCCCTCCTACGCCGTCCACAGGTCAACATTATGAGTACGGCACTCTTGCACCAGATTCGTTTTCAACTCGTCATTGCTCTGAAAGGCATCCTCCAAGATCACCAAACGCTCCGGCTCCTGACTAACAAGCGCACGTAACTGATCCAGGGTCGGCTGAATATGTTCATCCAGATAAGCAATCACTAGGCCATCAGCGACGCTAAACACGGACAGACCTGCCACCTCAAGAGTCTCGATCTTCTCTGTAAGCGAGAATCCCAGTTTAAGGAGTACCTCGGTGAGTAGCGCCTCAAGATCAGCCGTATCCTCTGCAGACTCAGCCATGTCCGCAAAAAGGTCGACAAGTTCTGATTGAGACAAACCTGAGTCAGCTTTCCACTTCGTGAAATTTGTATCTGCAAGCTTATAAGCACGGAATCCAACATCAAGCGTTTCTGCTCTATACTCTAGCTTTTCCGCCTCATCCTTGAGGATATTTTCTCCTGCCAGGCGGATGCGCTGGCGAGCGAGCTCAGAAATCGTCTTGTACCCTTCGTTACGGGCTACAGAGTTGTCCGGTGTTGGTTCAGGGAGCTGTACGGAGATGCTCCGGCGGGTACCTCCATCCGCTGCATTTAGGGAACTGACGGCATGCGCTGTCGATCCCGAACCAGCGAAAAAGTCTAAAATTATCGCGTCTTTGTTACGGTTTTCCGTTACCGAATTAATCAGATAGCGCAGTAAGCTAGTTGGCTTCGGATGATTGAACACAGGGCTACCAAAAATGTTGCGGATTTCTGCATTCCCAGCAAGCACATCTCCAACCACATCCCTGGGAATCAGGGTCGTCGGCGCTAAGTTAGATGTGGCTATTTTCTTAGAGTACGGAACAAAACCTTCGCTTTTGATTACAATTTTGGTACCCGCGAGAACCTGCTGTTCCAGATATTCTTGCGACCAAATCATGCGTCCTGTTAGCCGAAAGTCTTTCATTGCGCACCCATCACGCACTTCGACTTCATCCTCAAGCGTGTACCCAGTAGATCGCTCGCCAGGACTGTATAATCCGTCGGGAAAACGGAACTCCACCCAATCTGGCGAGAACTTCAGAGTAGACGCCTTCATTGAATTCTTGGTCAATGATGGAAGTCCCTCCGTAGCCTTTTGAACACCGACCAAACCGGGTATAGATGGTTTTCTGCGGGCATAACAGAGAATATGCTGAGCATTTTCTCGTTCTACCCGAGAACTATTGTCGGGTCTGAAATTGCTTTCCCAAATGTAGTTTTCAATGAAATTTGCTTCACCAAATACCTCATCAAGGATAAGTCGCAGGTTAGCGACTTCATTGTCATCAATCGATATAAAGATGATTCCATCTTCGTCAAGCAGATTGCGCGCTAATCTTAACCGTGGATACATCATATTGAGCCAGTTTGAGTGGAATCGCCCAGCTGATTCGGAGTTTGTGGATAGTTTCCCACTATCATCAGTTTGTCCTGTTATTTCGAGGTACGCACCAATCGAGTCGGCATAGTTATCGCGGTATACAAAATCTTTTCCGGTGTTATATGGCGGGTCAATGTAGATCATCTTTATTTGCCCGTAATAATGTTTCTGTAGAATTTTCAGCACTTCGAGGTTGTCGCCCTCGATGAACACGTTCTGGGTGGAATCCCAGTTGACAGACCCCTCTTTGTCGGGCATGAGTGTTGCCGTCGTTGGTGTTTGTGCCGCTCTAATAGCGTTTGCCTTGCCTGGCCATGTCAGGCCGAACCGTTCGCGAGCATCATCAACGTCGACTCCGAGGATGGTTTTGAGCTTTTCGATGTCGACTTTCCCGTCCGCCACAACTTCAGGGAATAGCTCGGACAGTTTGTTCGCTGCTTCGGTTGTGAAGTCTGGTGTGGTCTCGGGGACTTTGTTGATCGTGTCTGTCATGGGGTGCTCCGTAGTCAAAATAAGTTATGGGTGCCTTTTATATGTGCAGATCTTCGGTTCTCATTGAAGTGTACTGGGTTTTCTTCCTAGGTGTGTCTACTTGCCTATATTCTCTGACGATTCTCGAGAGTTCCTGCAGTCTGCTTTTATCTCTTCTGGTGTGTGGTAGTCGAGAGCCTCGTGTACGCGGCGGTCGTTCCGCTATGTAACCCAGTCAGACATTGCAACCTCATCCCCAGGGCAAACCATAAAAGTACAACATAGGAAAACCTAGCGTAAGGAGACTCAGGTTTTTTAAGGAGAATTGTCAGAGTCTACAGGTAACATTACTGATAGGTAGTACGAAAGAAAGGTCGGGAACAATGGGGCAAGTCAGTAACTCCATGCCTGTTGCTATCTCTAAGTTGGGAGAGAATGTTGAAACATCTCGAGAACCACAGAATGCGCGGGCAATAGAATGGTTGCTTCAACAACCCGGAGGTCCAATAACGGTAGTTACACCAAAAAAAGATGTAAGCAGTGACGTTATAAAAGCTTTGCTGTCAAGACGCGGAGTAACTCACCTAACCTGGCGTGGCTTATCCACGCGTGCACTTGCAGGCAGAATTCTTTTCGCTTGGCCTGACCGGAAACGTCTTAATGACCTGTGGGGTCTTGAAGCTGACGCTTTAGCTGTAATTGAATGGAGTCCTCAAGAGTCTAAAGAGTGGATCGAAGCTAATAGACCCATCCTACTTCTCCACGATCAAGTTATTCCGTATAAGCCCGTTGAGCCAGAAGAATCCCCAGATGAACCTCTGCCCTACGACATAGGAAAAATTCTTGAAAATGTTGCTCGATGGGCGCAGGGCTATTCCAGTGGGCTTAAATGGAATGAAGAACACAAACTTAAGGCAGACATGATGAATAGGCCTGAGCGTTGGCTCTCTGTGTCGGTTGAGCAAGTAAGAGATAAATGCCGAGAGCTAGGAATGCGCCCCAATGATGTGGATACTATTGCTGGTTTTTTGCAACGTCGAAAAGATGGGCACCGTTTTCAAGTAAATAGCTCTTATCGAAATTTTTCCTTCAATTTTTAACCGTTGCAACGCATAGGAAAGTCAATAAACTCTAGATGTGCACAATGCGAAGCACAGTTCTAAAACCAGAAATAAAGTAATGATGTTTACGTCCCGCGGAAAAAATATCTACGTGGTAGCTGCTGATAAAACAGCCAAAATGTATTTATGACTTGACTGCAGGCGAGTATTTTAGAATCCACGACATGGATTCGAGTAGATATCTTCAAGATTCTGCCGCAAGGCTCCTTGTTCGCTACCGGCGCTGATAGTCGGATTGAACGCAAAAAGCGGGTTATAGAAAAACTGGAAGCATTCTTTGATCGTTTCCACACCCTTGGATAGTTTTGACCAGGTTCTACAAGGACAAGCGTTGAGCGGCTTGCAAAAAATAAATCGCATCCTCAGTGCGACGGTAACTAGGATCCACGCCGGATTTGCTGGACGTCATTAGCTAACTTTCAGCCCACAAGAGGTATTTGAGCTTATAACGCGATTGCTACGGTGCTAGTTAAACTTCGGATGAGGAGCGTAAGGTCGTATCAAAACATTTCGCCTCCCGGAATTAGCCGGGAGGCGAAATGCATGTTGCTAGTTGGTTACTTGAACCTGCGTGCGGTTAGCGCACCGCCTGCGAGGAGTAGTAGAGCGGAGATGCCGAGTAGGGAAGCGACCTCAGCACCACTTGAAGCAAGCTTCTTCATAGGCTGAGAAACTTGCTTATTCTCCGGTTGAGCCGGCTTGCATGCTGGGTTCATCGCGGTATCGTGGCTGTCCCAGGTCCACTTAGTTACAGCGTCTTCAGCCAGGAAGTAACCGTCCAATGCGGAGGCCTTAACTTCTACCTTCGAGTTGTACGGGTAGAGGTACTTGCCATCCTTGTTAGCCTTCAGCTCAACGCCGTTTGCAGTAACGGTGTAGGAAACGCCCTCGGTCTGCTTGATCGTCACGTAAGGTTTAACGGTGCAAGAAGAAGGATCATCAGCGGAAGGATTGATCAGCTTAGGAGCAGCAGGAGTTGCCAACTGTTCAGCTGGACCTAGTGTACACGGCTTGGGAGCAACATTGAACTCCCACTTGGTGTCGCCCTTAACTTCGATCTTGTCCTTGTAAGCCTGCTTAACTAGGGCAGCTACCGAAACTTTGGTTCCCTCGGTAACGGTTTCGTAGTCAAAGTACTTGGACTCGGGAAGCTGAACCGTACCCTCAACGCCGCACTTATTTGCCTCTACTAGAGTGGGGGCCTTGGGAGTCATCGTGCGGATAGCTGAGCTTACCTTCACCGTCCAGCCTTTAGAGTCATTACCTTCAACGCTTTCAACGCGGAAGAGCTTAGCTTGTTCAGAATCGTCAATAGAAGCGGTCAACTGGTACCACCTGTAACGACCCGTGTAGCCAGAGAACATGTCCAGGCTATTACCAATTGAAGCACGAGTAATAGGGGTGTCTTGACGGTTCTTCGGATTGACTTCGGCAGAAGGCGTATGAGAAGCCCCGTCGGCGAAGACATACTTGTTTGCCGCCGGGTCGCCGGCCTTGGTTATAAGGGGCTCGTAAACTTTTTCGCCATTTTCTGTAACCTTGCCTTGCGACACTCCGACAGTGATTGTGGGCGCCTTGCCCTCGGGAATCTCACCTAGATAGGTTTCCCCATCCCACTCGCCTTTAACCAATTCAAACTTGAAATCGGTGTTGGCCTGCTGGTTCATGGCGAGACTTTTGACGCCAGCATGATAGCCAGTTCCAAAAGAGAACTGGCTAGGTCCCCACTTCCCGTCGCGATACTGGTAGCAGTCGTCAACGCCTATCTTGTCAACACCCTTGTACTTGGGGTTGTTGAGTTTGATATCAAGGGGAATTTTTTGATTTTTGCCAACAGTGAGCTGGAGCCTTGGCCACTCGTATCCAAGCGGATCGCCGGTTGGCTCGCCATTTTTGAATTCGTAAACCCCGCAGTATAGAAGCACGTCAATTTTGGTGCCCTCAAGTGCTTGGTCGTACCGCTTGACCTTGTCGCTCCAAGTAACATTGAAACTCTTAACGTTACTACCTTCATCTACGCTATTTGCTGCTGTAGCGGTAACAGCGCTTCCCAGTGTCAGGGCCGCCACGCCTGCAAAAGCAGCCGTGGTACGCAACCAATCCTTCATTATTCCTCCTGATTATGATGAGATATCCATAACGAGTGTATCAAGCAAATTCCCCGGCCACTACTCGGGCTACTGCTAACCCCACAGGAACCGCTTACGGGGGGGGTGAAAGTCCATTGGGCGCTGGTGATAGACGTTACATTGGTAAACAAACAATGACTCGCTTTAGTGCGTTTATCGAAGTAGGGTACGACGGATACATCGCAGTTGCTATCACGCCACTACTTTCCGCGAAGCCATCGAAACCGTCGTCAGTTTCGGAGGGGATAGCGCCGCCTATGCCTGTCTAAGCCGGACAGTTGTGGGTGCCGCCTACAGAAAAAACAATCCCTGCTGAATGGTTAGCCAAGTTGAAACACCGCGACTACCTCGAAAAAGTTGCCGAACGGTTCCAACAAATAGATCACAGCTCCTATCCCGTGTAGACCGATAAGTGCGCTGACTGTGGCCATGCCTAGCCGCCCGGTCTAGCAAGGCCTTACACCATATTCTCTGCTTTGGATTTTCCCGTTTACCCATATGAGTAAACGGGAATCCTGGGGCGAGGCTTTATTGCAATTTTTGGTTCATCTTTTTTACTTCAGCGCGGGCAACTAGCCAATTAAACAGCCAAATCAGCAGGTAGATAAGCGCTATTGCGATGATTACGCCGAGCATATCGAAGCTAGAGCCCCACCATTTAAGGTAGCTGCCAGCTGCGATCCCACAGATAAGGATGATCCCGAAATGTAGGGCAGTATTGAGGAAGAGCGGGCGAGTTTCGTTACGGTAAAGCAACCCCGCAAAGTTACTTATTATGCCGTAGAGTGCATAAACTAGCCTCTCAATTAGTACTGCCACGTTTTCGTTTCCAAAACTGTTTAAGAATTCTGGAACTCCCGGGTAATAGCTAGAGGAGGAAAGAGAAGAAAAAATAAGTTCAATACTGGTGCCGATAGTGATCCCAATGCAAGCCCCTACCAGGGTGAGACCAACTATTTTTTTAGTTTCCATGGGTTTTTATCCTTCGTGTGATTTAGAGGTTTTCTGCAGGGGTTAGATTCCCAGTTTGGATTTAAAAGCTGGAAGTTGCCGGCGGGAAACGTAATAGCGAGAGCCATCTTTTAGCTGCACACTGATCGTTCCCGAGAAAGAAAGATCAAGTTTCTTGATCGCGGCAATATTTACAATCTCCGATTGCGAAATACGTACAAAATCGTCTGCAGGTAGAGATTCTTCGAGTTCATACATGCGGGCTTTAATTCGCCAATCACCCTTACTGGTATGGGCATACACCGCTTTCTTTTTAGTAAAGAACGCGAGTATCGAGCGCACTTCCAACACCGTGGCGTCATTGGCACCTGTCCCGATGAGACGGCGAAGCGGGTGCTCGA
Organism: Varibaculum prostatecancerukia; assembly: GCF_943169825.2. Classification (NCBI taxonomy): domain Bacteria; kingdom Bacillati; phylum Actinomycetota; class Actinomycetes; order Actinomycetales; family Actinomycetaceae; genus Varibaculum; species Varibaculum prostatecancerukia. Next base: position 1,172,586 of record NZ_OW968402.1, on the reverse strand, counting down.
GTGCGGGGGAGAGGGCGCCACTTAGGCTACCGGAAGCAAGCCTTTGAATCGCTTGCACCTCAGCATCAACCTCCCGCGCCGTTACCGTCACGATAGTTTCGGTTACGGTGGGATCAATCGTGAGCGTGAATTTCATTCCGTTCCGACTCCTTTCCTCTCGCACTTACCGGCGATAATCCGCAAAACGATAGTGCGTGCGTAGTTGCTACTTACAGTTAAGAGCCTCATTGCTGGCAGTACAAGTAATCTGAACTAAGCGGTATAAAACCCGCGCCAAGCGGGCAGATTTCGAGCCTCCCGCACGCCCTCAAAGGTAGATTTTCTGCGTTAAAAGTATCCCCAGAAAATGCCCGTGGTTACGGCTGCCCTGGGATTTTACGTGCAGTCGTTGTGGCGAAGACGCTACCGGGTCTATCTTTAATTTCTAAATACTATTTCTGTCGTGAAAAGTATTGATTTATTCGTGCGTATAGCATACTATGCACGTAAAAGGAGGTCTTTTATGGCTACAACAAATATCAGTATTCGTATGGATGCGGCCTTGAAGAAAGAGGCGGATCAGCTGTTTAGCGAGATGGGAATGAATATTTCTACCGCGTTTAACGTTTTCGTGCGGCAAGCTATCCGCGAGCGTGCCATTCCTTTCCAGATTCAACTAGGCAACCCCAATAGGGAGACGATTGCCGCCATGTTAGAGGCGGAACAGATTGCCAAAGACCCTCGCGTTCCCGGCTACGCAAGCGCCCGTGAAGCATTTGCTGCCGCTCTTAGCGAGGACGACTAATGGCGCGCTATGTCATCAAATACTCCTCGCAGTTTCGCAAACAACTGAAAGCTGCTAAAAAGCGGGGAAAAGACCTTGGAAAACTAGAGAGGATCGTTGACCTTCTGGCGAGCGATACTCCTTTACCGGAAAAGTGTCGAGACCATGCGCTAACTGGTAACTGGGTGAAACATCGAGAGTGTCATATCGAACCAGACTGGTTGCTGATTTACTATAAGCAACACGACGTACTGGTGCTGTCCTTGGTTGCAACCGGAAGTCACGCAGATCTCTTTTAGAGTCTGAACTGCTTATCTGTATCTCTTAAAGGCGGGTTTTCCGCGCTAAAAGCACCCCCGGAAAAAGGGGTGACAAATCGGGGGAGGCTCCCTATAATCGAACGTATGTTCGATAAGTTGGCTCAGTTGCAGCGCCTGGAAAAGGCGCGCCAGGTTTTGGCGATGCGCTCCCGCAGCCCAAAGCCACTGGCCAGCGCTTATCAAAAAGTAGCGGGCGGGGCGCAGCTGCTAGAGATGGCCGCCGAAAAAATGGGGGAGAGCGGCTGGGCAGTATTCCTAGATTTTCCAGATCTAGGCTGGCAGCGCGCCTGGCAAATCGGGCTGGATTTAAGACGGGTAATCACCATTCCCTATACCGGCGGCAGCGCCCTGGCATGCGCCCAACTTTTCGTACCCTGCGCGGCAGTCCTGGCTATCGGAATGGTAGATTACGGTCCGCAGCAACAACGGATTCTAACCGCAAAAGCGCGCCGCTCCGGTTGCGTAATCTTGTCCGCGTCTGCCTGGGCAGGCGCTATCTCCCTAGAAGCTAGCGCCCGGCACTCGACAAGTTTCCCTGGGGCAACAACCACTATAAAGGTGAGTGCCTGATGGATACTCTGCGCTCTGCGACCCCGCTACCGGAGTTATTAAGTTTGCCTCTGCTGTTTCGCTTTCTCTCAGCTATCCCGATTAAGGCGAGGAGGGCGCGATGAACGATAGATTACTAGCCCTCTATATCCCCGAGTGGCCAGCCCAAGCCGCCAAACTCCCCCTAGATGAAGCAGTGGCGCTGTGTAGTGGCGGGCGAGTGCAGGCAGTCACGGCTCCGGCGCGCGCAGCCGGAATAAGGCCGCAGATGCGGCTAAAGCAAGCGCGCGTCCTCTGTCCCTCCCTCAAAGAAAAACCCTACTCACTGGCAGATATGGAACTGGCGTTTCAACCGGTCGTAGAGGCCGCAGCCCAGCAACTCTATTCCCCCAAGAGCTGGTTTCCGGGGCTGGTGACCGCCGCTTTAAGTCGCAGTCAGCGCCACGCAGAATCTGCCCTGGCCGCAGAACTAACTGAACAGTTAGCGCAGGTAGGGTACGCGGTGCAGATTGGGATTGCTCGGGGTACTTTGGCGGCGTGTCTAGCTGCCCGCGAACAGCTGCTGATTGCCGACCCTGGGGTAATGCCTTTTCTTGGCGCAGAGCCCTTAAGTAGCCTGGGGTTTTTCTTGCGTCCGGGGATAAAAATAAGCGGATTTGATTTCTCCGACCAGTACCTAACAAAAATGACGGACAGCCTAATCCACCTGGGAATCACCAGCTTGGGGCAACTGTGCGCCCTGGGACGCCCGGCGCTGATCCGGCGTTTTGGCACTCTGGGAGCGATTGGCTACGACTTAGCGAGCGGGGAAAATCTGGAGGACGCTGCCAGGGTGAAAACCGCGCCCGCCTCACCCGGTCTCTACCAATTCTTCACCCCGCCCGCCAGCTCCCTTACCCAACTGTTGCTGCCTGCCCGGGCGTTAGTGGTGGAAATGTATGCCCGCCTGCGCGCGAGCGGGCTGGTGTGCACCCAGGTGCAGTTTATTTGCCGCTGCGAAAACGGGAAAGTGCTTAGCCGCAGCTGGAACCTGGGGGTGGAAGTTAGCAGCAAAGACCTAGTAGAGAGGATAAAACACCAGTTAGAGGCGGTTACGGTTGGAGGCAGCGGCAGCGAAGCCCTGGGGGCAGTCTCCCAGATAGAGCTGCATCCTTTGAAGACAGTAGATGCCCGCCAGGCGATGACGCCGCTTTGGGGACGAAACGCGGATCCTCCCCAGGAACTAGATCAGGCAGCCCGCAGTGCCAGCAGCTTATTAGGTAAACACGGGGTGCGGGTACCTCATTTAACCAGTGGATATGATCCGCGTTCAGTGATTGAACTGAAACCTTGGCAAGAGCGGGGGAGACAAAAGCGACCCCGTCCTAGAGTTGGGGCGCTAAGTGGGGTAGCGCCGGAAATAGTTTTCATGCACCCTAAACCGGCGGGAATTATCGATAGTCGCGGCCGGCAAATCTTGCCTGGGAAAGACGGACAGCTAAAAGCCCCGGTCAAATGGGTGCAGGTAGCCGGACGGAAAATAGCGGTGCAGAAAACCGAAGGGCCCTGGCCTATAAACGGACAGTGGTGGCGTCCCGGAGTCCCCAATCACCTAGGGCCCCGGATTTTCCTGCGGGTTTACGGCGAGCAAGAAATCTTACTGCTGGTGTACCGCAAATCCTCTTGGTGGTTAGATGCCTGGGAGGGGCAAAAATGAGCGGCTATATCGAGTTGCACGCTCATTCGGCATATTCCTTCGCAGTGGGGGCGTGTTCGCCGCGCGAAATGGTGCAGGGTGCGAAAAAACTGGGGCTATCTGGTCTAGCGTTACTCGATTATGACGGAGTTTACGGGTTGATGGAGGCGCGCGCCGCTGCCCGGCAAGCCGGCCTCGCTTTCTTGCCGGGGTGCGAATTTACTTTAGAGGACGAAACCCATCTGCCAGTTATCTGCCGCTCCGACCAGGGATATTCTGCTTTAACTGGGGCAATTAGCGCTCATCATCTAGCTGCCGGAAAGCGGGAAGCAGACCGACAAAACCTAGACGTACTAGCCTCCTGGGCAAAAGGGCAGTGGCTAATATTAACCGGCACCCGCGCCGGGCCGCTGCGGCGCGTACTTTACCGCTCCGGAATCGCGGCGGCAGCTCGCTTCTTAGAACAGCTAAAAGAGATGTTTGGGGCAGAAAACATTGCGGTAGAGGCCGCCTTAGCCGGTTTCGATAGGGAAGAGCGTCTAGCGGCGCAACTAGATCACTTGGCGCGCAAAACTAAGCTGCCGCTAGTGGCCACCAGTGCTGCCCGCTGCGCCGACCCCGCCAGTCAGCACCTGGCAGATGTTATGACCGCCACCCGCCACCGCCTGCCCCTAGATAAAGTTCAAGACTTCCTTCCCGCCTCCCACGCCATGTTGCGGACTCCGGAGCAACTGCGCCACATCTATCGGCAGATTCCCCACGCCCTCGAAAATGCGGCCGCAATCGGAAAAGACCTGATCTTTGATTTTTCTACCCCGGTGCCGCATCTACCTTTAGCCCGGGTGCCGCCCGGCTATAGCGCCGACTCCTACCTAGAGCAGCTTTCCTGGCAGGGGGCGCGCAGCCGCTACGGGGATCCAGTGCCGGAAAAAGCGGCAGACACAATTCGGCAAGAATTGAAAGTGATTTTCCAAAAAGGATTCTCCGGGTACTTCCTAATCGTGAAAGAAATAGTTGACTACTGTTTTTCCTCCGGTATCTATGTGCAAGGACGCGGCTCCGCTGCCAACTCGGCGGTCTGTTACTGCCTGGGAATCACCGCGGTAGATGCGGTGCGCCATCAGATGCTATTCGACCGTTTCCTAACTCCAGACCGCAAAGATCTGCCCGATATTGACCTGGATATTGAATCTAATCAACGCGAAAAAGTACTTCAGCACGTCTATAACAAATATGGACGGGAAAATGCTGCTCAAGTGGCTAATGTGATTAGCTATCGCCCGCGAGCCGCGCTAAAAGACGCCTCCCGCGCCCTCGGATACGATGCCAAAACCGCCGCGAAATGGGCGCGGTTAGACCGGAAGGCTTTACCGGAAAACGTGCGAAATATAGCGGGGCGGTTGCAAAAACTCCCACGCCACCTGGGGATCCACTGTGGCGGGATGGTGCTTTCCGATAAGCCGCTTACCGAAGTGGCCGCGATTAACTGGGCAAATATGCCGGGGCGAACCGTGGTGCAATGGGACAAAGACAGCTGCTCCGAAGCCGGGTTAGTGAAAATCGATTTACTTTCCCTGGGGATGATGGGGGCACTGCGTACTGCTTTTGAAACTTTGCAGGCGCGGGGGGAAAAATCGCCTTCCGGAAAGCCGTGGCGCCTGCATAACTTACCTCCGGAAGACCTGCGCGTCTACCAGCTATTACAGGCAGCCGATACGGTTGGAGTATTCCAAGTCGAGTCCCGCGCCCAAATGTCTACCTTGCCGCGCCTGAAACCAAAATGTTTCTATGACCTGGTAGTCGAGGTGGCTTTGATTCGTCCGGGACCTATTCAAGGGCAAGCAGTCAATCCTTATCTGGCGCGCCGCTCCGGGCGCGAAAAAGTCACCTACCTGCATCCGCTATTAAAACCCGCCCTGGAACGCACCTTGGGGGTGCCACTTTTTCAAGAACAACTAATGCGGATAGCTAAAGATGCCGCCGGGTTTAACGGTTCCCAATCAGATAACCTGCGCCGAGCGATGGGACGCAAAAACCCGGGGGAACACCTGGCCGACTTGCGCGCCGAGTTTTTTCGGGGCATGGAAAAGAACCAGATCCCGCCGCCGGTACAAGAAAAAATCTGGGCACAAATGTCCGGCTTCGCCGAATTCGGTTTCCCGGAATCCCACGCTTTTTCCTTCGCCTACCTGGTCTATGCCTCCGCCTGGCTAAAAGCCTATTATCCCGCGGTTTTTTACGCCGCGATCCTCGCTAACCAACCGATGGGATTTTATTCCCCGCAATCGTTAATCTCTGATGCCCGCCGCCACGGAATAAAAATCTTACGCCCAGACGTGAATACCTCCCAGAAAGATTCCATTCCCGGGGAGGGACTGACCTCCCTAAACCTGGGGCTAGCGGAGATCCGAGGTATGCGTCCGGCATGGATAGAAAGCATCCTATCCGCCCGCACCACCGGTTCCTTTAAAACCCTGGAGGACTTTACTTCCCGCGTCCGCCTGCCCACTTCGGCGCTAGAACTGCTAGCCGGCTCCGGTGCGCTATCTTCCCTGGGGATCACCCGCCGCGAAGGACTGTGGCGCGCGCCCCTACTATCTGCCTCGCAAAACCGCTTCTATCAGCCAGAGCTCCCCGGACTCGCCCTCGCCGAGGCGACGCCTAAGTTTGCGCCTTTAAGTACCGGGGAACAAGTAAAATGGGACAGCTCTGCCCTGGGAATCAGCCTGTGGGGATACCCCACAAAACTGCTGCGACCAGAGCTTACCCGCCGCGGAATTCTCCCTGCCAAGCATCTGCATCCAGCGTTAGCCGGCAAACGTATCCGGTGCGCGGGGCTAGTTACGCACCGCCAACGCCCCCACACCGCCAAAGGCGTAGTGTTTTTATCTTTAGAGGACGAAACCGGGCTAGTCAACGTGATCTGCCAGGTTGGTTGCTGGCAGCGTTACCGCCGCCTCGCCCTCAGTCAAAATGCCCTAATCGTGCGGGGAGTGCTGCAAGCTAAAGACGGTGCTCTAGCCCTGCTGGCAGATAAAATCGAGCCGTTAAACCTGCCGGTCCCCACCAAATCCCGGGACTTTCGTTAGGGAAGGCGGCAGCAAAGTAAGTTCCCGCCCCTAGCTATCCGCCCAGCATTTAGTTACTTTGCTACCCCAAAAGAGCTGTTACCCTCGCCCTCGGGGTAGAGAAAAGTAGTTACTTGGCTAGTGGAAATGGCAAAGGCGGTACTGTTACTTACCGGTGCGAGCCCGCTTAGAGCGCCGCGCCCCATCTAGTTCTTCTAGTACCAGGCGGCGTAGCGCCTTATCGGCATCCGGGTTCTCTGCCAGCCAACGCTCCGTCCGCTCTACCAGGTCGAAGCCTTCTCGGCTTTGCACGGCTAAGGGGTAAAGCCCGCCCACCAGGGATTCTGCCATATGCATAGTGCGGGTAGACCAAATATCGTTGAGCGCTGCAAAATAGGGCTCGATAATATCGGCGGCATCGGCGGGCTGTAGCCAAAGCGAACGCGCGATTCCGGCAGTCAGGGCATCGATCTGCCCATTGGTGAGGGTAGTGTCGTCCAGCACTCGCTGCGCCCACTGCGCTTTATTTTCGCGACCCGGCACCGTCGCGCGCGCCAAGAAAGCGTTCTCCCGGCCGGTAATAGTGTCGTCACTTTCCGCCATTTTACGGATCGTATCTGCGTTGGCCAGGCCATTAGCGGCCAAGGCGAAGACCATATCCCAACGCAGATCGGTATCTACGCTGACGCCTTCGAGAACTTTGCCTTCCTCATACCAACCTTTGATTTCCGAGGCTTCTTTTGCCCCGGCTATATGCAAGAATGCCCGTACTAACTGACGCTGACGATCCGAGGCCGGTTCTGCTTTCTGCGCCAAGGCGAAAAGCGCTGGTGCCAGCAGGCGATGCGCACTATCGGGCTCGGCAGCATAGTAGGCGAGCGCCCCTTGGATATGCCGCAGAATTCCGTTCAACACCGAAGAATTAGTTTCGTGTTTGAGCGCACCCAAAGCCATCTCTAGATATTTCGAAGCACTCAAATCGCCGTCACGCACCATATCCCAGGCAGCGCACATAATCACCGCGCGTGGCAACGAATCCGCGAAATCACCAACCCGAGTCCGGATAACTTCCCAAGAATCAGCATCGAAACGAATCTTTGCATAAGCCAAATCCTGGTCATTAAGCACATAAACGTCATGCTTGGTACCTACCAGACCGGGAACTGTCGTGACCTCTCCTTGAACATCTACGCTCGCCCGGCGCGCCAACACCAGTTTCCCGTTAGCATCAAAATCATAGGCGCCTACGGTGGTAGCGTGCGGACGCAAACTGGTGCCTTCCTGCGGCAAAGACTGCACAATCTGGAAGCTGGTGACTTGCCCGTCCTTATCCCGATCAATCCGGGATTCCAGTTGGGTAATCCCCGCTTCCAGCAGCCAAACCTGGCTCCACTGCTTCAAGCTGCGTCCACTGGCGTTCTCAAGTTCCCCTAGGAAATCCGCCAAAGTCGCATTGGAATATTCGTGGCTAGCAAAATAGCTGCGCAAAGCGGCTAAGAAGTTACCTTCACCCACATAGGCCACCAATTGCCGCAGCACACACGCGCCCTTGGAATAGGTAATACCGTCAAAGTTAACTTCCACATCTGCCAAGTCGCTGATAGGAGCCACAATCGGGTGGGTGGTAGGCAGCTGATCGCAGTTGACCCCCCAAACTTTACGCATCGTGAACCCGGTCCAGGCGTCACTAAAACGAGTACCTTCCGCCATGCACCAATACGACATGAACTCGGCGAAAGACTCATTTAGCCACAGGTCATCCCACCATTTCATAGTGACCAGATCCCCGAACCACATATGGGCAAGCTCATGCAAAATGGTGTTGGTGAGCTGCTCTAGCTGCGCTCCAGAGGGCTTAGTGCGGAAAATGTATTCGTCGCGGAAGGTAATACAGCCCGCGTTTTCCATCGCTCCCGCGTTGTATTCGGGAACAAAAATCTGGTCATACTTAGTGAAGGGATAGGGGCGAGCGTAGCGGGACTCGTAAAAACGGAATCCCGCAACGGTTTGCTCAAGCACAAAATCCGCGTCTAAGTATTTGGCTAGCGATTGCCGGCAGTAAACCCCCAAGGGAATAGTGCGCCCATCAATACTGGTGAGCACCGATTTAACGCTATGGTAGGGGCCGGCCACTAGGGCAGTGATATAGGTCGAAATCAGGGGAGTTTCCGGGAAATCAAAACGGTGCCGCTGGGAATCTCCTGCCCGCTCCATCTTCAAAGCCTGCGGGGAGGGAGTATCCATATTGGATAGCACCGTCCAACTTTCCGGTACCGTCACCGAGAATTGGTAGGTGGCTTTCAGGTCGGGCTGTTCAAAACAGGCAAACACCCTCCGTGCATCCGGAACCTCAAACTGGGTGTAAACATAGGTGAGGCCATCGGCGGGGTCAGTAAAACGATGCGCGCCCTCGCCGGTGTGCATATAGGCGCAGTTAGCGACCACTTCCAGGCGGTTATTTGCCGCTAGGTTGCTAAGCTCAATCCGGCTGTCCCGGTAACAATCAGTACCCAGGTCCTGGCCGTTTAGCTTAATAGAAAGCACTTCCGGAGCGATTAAATCCACAAAAGTGCTGGCACCGGCTTTAGCTTTAAAATCAATCACCGTGCGGGAAGGAAAAGTATCTCCGCTTTCCGATAACTCCACCTCGATGGTGTAAGCAACTTTCCCAATAACGTTCTTGCGTTCTTCTGCCTCAATCTTTGTCAGATTAGTACCCGGCATAACCTCTCCTGTTTTTAGACCTATCCTAATGCTTACTTTGAAGTGTTCCTATTCCCAGATTTTCACCCGCTCGCCTGGCTCCATCCAGAGCTGATCTGAGGTCGTGGTTTGGAAAGTATCGTGGAAAGCATCCAGGTTACGAACCACCCCGTTACAGCGGAATTCGGCGGGGGAGTGGGGGTCAATCACCAGGCGTTGGCGAGCCGCTTCGGGGCGGATCGCGGTGCGCCACACCCGCGCCCAAGAAAAGAAAAACTCTTTCGCCAGCTCGGCCTCCTCCGGGTGGGTTTTGCTCCAAGCTTTATAAGCGATCGCTAGACCGCCCAAGTCTCCAATATTTTCCCCAATAGTGAGGGCGCCGTTAACGTGTACGTCCTCACCCGGCAGTTCGCTGGGGCGGTAAACATCGTATTGGGCAATCAAAGACGCAGTGCGTTTAGTGAATTCTTCCCGGTCAGCCTCGGTCCACCACTCAGTAAGTTTTCCGTCACCGTCATAGTGGGATCCCTGGTCATCGAAACCATGCCCGATTTCGTGACCAATCACCGCGCCGATACCCCCAAAGTTAGCGGCATGGGAAGCCTCAGGATCAAAAAATGGGGGCTGCAAGATCGCGGCCGGAAACACGATTTCGTTCGTGAGCGGGGAATAGTAGGCGTTCACCGTTTGCGGGCTCATATGCCATTCTTCTCTATCCACCGGTTTTAAGATCCGGGCCAGCTGGAAGTCAGTTTCAAAAGCACTGGAAGCCCGAATCATATCTACCAGGGTGGCGTCGGGCGAAAAACGCAGGCCCGAGTCGTCTCGCCAGCGGCGCGGATACCCGATTTTATGGGTGAACTTAGAAAGCTTTTCGAGGGCGCGCTCCCGGGTTTCTTCCCCCATCCAGTCCAGGTTGCTAATCGCATCTTTATAGGCAGCTAAAAGTGCGTCCACCAGTTTTTCCATCGCTGCGCGATGTTCAGGCGGGAAATGATAAGCCACATAGGCGCGCCCGAGTGCCTCGTCCAATACCGATTCCACGGTTCCTACCGCGCGTTTCCACAGCTCCGGACGTTGCGGTGTCCCCGACAGGGTAGTTCCGTAAAAAGAAAAACGTAGTTCTTGCAGCTGCGGATCCAGGTAAGGGGCGAACGCCAAAACCACTTTCATCTGCAGATATCGCTTTAAGGTATCTAAATCACTGTCTGCCCACAGCTGGGCAAATCCTTCCTGATAGGAAGGCATATAGACGTTAATTGGATCGACTCCAGCCTCAAGCTTGACTCCCAAGCCTTCTGCCCATGCAGAATAGTTAAATCCCTTATTGTCGCCGATAAACTGCTCGAAAGTAGTGGGGTTATTGGTTGCTTGCGCGTCACGGCTACGCACCGCATCCCAGTGGTGCCTGGCAAGTGCGGTTTCAAAATCAAACACTTGCTGCGCAAACTCGGTTTCGCTGCCTGCAGGGGCAATCCCGCTTTCCAACGCCATTTGCGCCAAAAACTCCCGGTATTTTTCCCGAATTTCGCGGTGTTCATCCTGACGATAATAAGATTCATCGGGCAATCCCAAGCCCGCCTGATAGAACTGACCGATATAGCGTTCGGGATTTTCGGCATCGATACTCACCAGGAAAGCAACCGGAGAATCGATGCCTTCGCGTTCCAACTCCCCAAGCACCTTAGCTAGCTCATCCCGATTCTGGCAGGAATTAACTTTCTGAATTAGGGGAGCGATCGGGGTAGTTCCCTGCGCCTCCAACGCGTCCTGATCCAGGTAGGCCTGAAAAAGTTGCCCAATCCGGCTGGCATCAAAATCCCAACGCTCAGCACTGGTTTCGCCATCTTGCGGGCGCTCCAGGCTGCCAGCAGCCGCGTCCTCACAAAGACGACGACAGTGAGCCAGCGAGTCCTCTACCAAGTCGCGGAAAGCCCCATCAACCGCCCGGTCAGCCGGGATTTCATAGCTATCTAGCCAGGCACCGTTGATATGGCGGTAAAGGTCATCTTGAATACGCGGGGCCTGCCCCAGGGAATTTTCACTCATGCTTTAAGCCTAAATATTCCCAGCAGTTTGGCAAACGTAGCGCCCTAGGCAACAATTGCCTTATGCCAGAGGGACATTCTATTCACCGTTTAGCCATTGCTTTTGCCGAGTTATCGAAACTGGGCACTGCGCGTGCCTCCTCGCCCCAGGGACGATTTGCTGAGGGCGCCGCCGCCCTAGATAGCACGACAATTACTCGCCCCTGGGCCTGGGGAAAACATCTGTTTCTAGATTTTAATATCCCCCAGCCGGCGACTTTGCACGTGCATTTAGGGCTTTATGGTTCGTGGAAGTTCCAGGCGGGACCGGGAATAGTCCTGCCCGGGCATATAGGCGCCCCTCGGATGCCAGGAGAACATCCGGGTGACACCTATAAACACTTTTCGGGACAGTTCCAGCCAATAGCGCCAGGAGAGAACGTGCGGCTGCGTCTAGAGTTTTCCCGGGCAGTAGCCGATCTGTCTGGCCCTAACCAGTGCGAACTGCTCGATAAAGCGGGAGTAGAGAAGATTCTTGCCCGCCTGGGGCCCGATCCCTTGGTGGATTCTTGCGCTGCTCAGGATTTTATTGCCCGCGCCCGGAAAACTACTCGCCGGATCGGGGAAGTGGTAATGGATCAATCCTTTATCGCTGGTCCCGGCAACATCTATCGCGCCGAATGCCTATTCCGCTGCGGAATCAACCCCAATCGTCAGGCCGCGAAAGTTTCGGTAAAGCGCCTACAGGCACTGTGGGAAGATTTGCGTTCCCAAATGCGCCGCGGCCTCAAAGAAGGCTTGATCTGCACTACCGATGATCCCTCCCAAGGGCGTTTTTGGGTTTACCAGCGGTCTGGGGAGCCTTGTCGGCGTTGCGGGGCGATAGTGCGAGACCGGATAGTGGCCGGCAGACGCAGCTATTGGTGTCCGAAGTGTCAAAAGTAGGATGCTTTTGAGAGGAGCTGACGGAGCAGCTGACCGTCTACTTACCCCGAGCGCTCCCTATTCAAAAACCACGGTGCGGTTACCGTTGAGGAGGACGCGACGCTGGGAATACCAGGTGACTGCCTGCGCTAATACCCGCCGTTCCACATCTTGACCCTTTTGCATCATGGAGGCTGTGGAGTCGCGGTGCGAAACCGGAATCACCTCTTGGGCGATAATCGGACCTTCATCTAGGTCAGGCGTTACGAAATGGGCAGTGGCCCCGATTAGTTTCACCCCGCGCTGATGTGCCTGGTGGTAAGGACGCGCTCCCTTAAAAGAAGGTAAGAAGGAGTGGTGAATATTGATCACTTTTCCGTGCAGGCGCTGGCAAACCTTATCGGAAAGAATCTGCATATAGCGCGCCAAGACGATTAGTTCCACGTTTTCCGCCTCTACCAGCTCTAATAGTTCCGCTTCTGCCTTGGCTTTGGTTTCTTTGCTGACCGGAATACACAGGAAAGGCACGTCATAGAACTGCGCTAGCGGCGCCAAATCCGGGTGGTTACCAATCACCGCCACCACCTCTAAAGGCAAATTCAGGTTACGGCGGCGATATAGCAGGTCAGTCAGGCAATGCCCCTCCTTGGAAACCATAATGATAGTGCGAACCTTCTTACCCACCTCATTGATGCTCCACTGCATCCCATATCGCTCCGCTAGGGGAGTAAAAGCGGTACGCACCTCCGCCAGAGGGCGGGAAGTGTGAATTTCCACTCGCATAAAGAAACGGTCAGTTTCCGGATCGTCAAATTGTTGGGAGTCAACGATATTGCCATCTTCTTCGACAATTACTTTAGTGACCTCATAGACAATGCCCGGTCGATCAGGGCAAGAAAGTGTCAGGACGATATGAGATACGGCTTGGTTCATGGCGCAAACTATACCAGCGGCAGCGCCTAGACTGTTTTTTGCCCCAAAAATTTCGTTACCAGGATGTGATAAACCGGTGAGCCTAAACTTTTTTTGCGCTAACATTGAAACGCTCGCCGGAATGAGCGATACAGGAAGCTAGTAAGAGGAGGACTCCATGAGCGAAAACGACGTGGCAGATCCCTTAACCACCGCCATTATTGGTGCTATCAGGGATGATGATCTGCCGGGTAACAGTTCCCTGTCGGAAGATGCTCGCAACACGATTGCGCAGCTTCCCGAAGGATCGGCTCTGCTAGTGGTAGTGCGCGGACCGAATCTGGGAGCCCGTTTCCTGCTTAACGCCGAGAAAGTTTCGGTAGGGCGCAAACCCAAATGCGATATTTTCTTAGATGACGTGACCGTTTCCCGCAAACACGCCATCTTTGTTCGCGAAGGCACCGGTTATGTTATGCGCGATGCCGGTTCTCTTAACGGCACCTACGTGAACCGCGAACGGGTAGATTCTGCTCAACTAAAAACCGGAGACATAGTCCAGATCGGCAAGTACCGAATGGTTTACTACTCTTCGCGGAAGGACTCATAAGGTTGCAAACGGGAGCGGCGCAGCGTCGCTCGGTGCCAGAAGCTACCCCCCAAGCCTGGCCTCCGGGCGTTTCGGCTAAGCCGGTATTTTCTATCGGGAAAGTAGTTGAACAGGTAAAGGGCGAGTTTCCCACTATTTCTGTCTCCAAGCTGCGTTTCTTAGAAGAACAGGGGATTGTATCGCCTGCTCGCACCGCCTCGGGATACCGCAAATACTCCGCCGCAGATATCGAGAGGGTGCGCTACTGCCTTACTAGCCAACGCGATTCTTTTATGCCCCTGCGGGTTATTCGGGAAAACTTGGCGCAGTTAGATGCTGGCCGCAGCCTAAGCGAAGTGCAACCAGAGCAAAAAGCCGCGCGGCTGGTGGCCTCCGAAGGGCAATTGGTGGCTTCTTCAGCTGCGGATGGAGCGCTTACGACCCGGGAACTTTTAGATTTAAGCGGACTTTCCACTGAAGAACTAGATACTTTTGTGCAGGCCGGTCTGGTTTCCCCAGATCTTTCGGGACGTTTTCCTGCTCGCAGCCACCAGATCGTTAAGCTGGCCAGTATTTTGGTAGAGCAGGGGATTCCTCCCCGCCAGCTGCGTTTCCTAAAAACTTCTGCACTTCGTTTACTAGATTTGGTAGAAAGGGCAGCCACTCCGGTCAGCTACCGCGCCTCCTCAGTGGCCAAGGCGCGACACCTATCGGAAACGCGAGAACTTTCCGAAGCCGCTGCCCAAATGTTTTTACAGATGGTGCGGGTTTCTGCAGAAAAACTGAATTAAACCTCAAGTAAAGCTTTAGACTTTCCGTAAATGGTTCTTGACCGGCAAGGCTAAAGAAAATACCGTTAAGACAGTAGTTAAATCAATCGTCAGGGAGTTGTCCATGGATAGGCAGCCGCGCCCGCAGCGTTCGCAAGGCATGTTATTTGGAGATACCTTAGCGGATCTGGATACCGAAACCGGCTATCGCGGCCCTATTGCCTGCAAAGCAGCGGGGATAACCTACCGGCAACTCGACTATTGGGCACGCACCGGTCTGGTGGAACCCACCATTCGATCGGCTAAAGGTTCAGGTTCGCACCGCCTCTACTCCTTCCGCGATATTTTGGTACTGAAAATTGTCAAACGCCTGCTAGATACGGGTGTTTCCCTACAACAGATTCGAGTGGCAGTCGATGCTCTCTCTAAACGGGGCGTGGACTCCCTTTCTTCTATCACCCTAATGTCCGATGGTGCCTCCGTTTATGAATGCACCTCCACCGACGAGGTAATCGACCTGGTACAAGGGGGACAGGGCGTATTCGGGATTGCAGTCGGACGCGTATGGCGAGAAATCGAAGGCACCCTGGCAGAACTGCCGGTGGAGTCAGCTAAGGAACAGCTAAGAGTTCCCGATGAACTAGCGGCTGCCCGCGCGCGGCGAAACGCCGGGTAGCGGCGATTTCTTGGAAAATCTAGGGAGCTAACACTTATTTGTCGGTAACAACTTTGTTATCTTTAGTTACCTCGAATACGGCTCGCTTTTACCAATTAACTGGAACAATAGACTTCGTAAGTTTCCAATGAAGCGACTTGTAATCGCCTAGAACACAAGGGAGTGGAAAATGGCATCGTCAAAAGGCTTTTCTTGGCTAAAAGCACCGGGGCCAGGGCCTAAAGTACCGAAAGAAAAAGTCGAGCACGTTTTTCGACGTCTGCGCCTACAAGTGTTCATGGGAATTTTTATCGGCTATGCGGGCTTTTACCTGATTAGAAATAACATTGCTTCGATTGCCCCTTTGTTGATGGATGACACTGGCATCGACAAGGTCGGGGTAGGGATTATCGCTAACGCGGTACTTTTTGCCTACGGATTATCCAAGTTCTTCTCCGCAATGATCTCTGACCGTTCCAATGCTCGCTACTTCCTGGTGATCGGTCTCGCCCTATCGGCCTGCACCAACCTGGTAGTAGCCTTCGTGCCTTGGGTAACTGCTTCGGTGGGAATCTTCGCCACCGTAATGTTTATTAACGGGTGGTTTCAAGGCATGGGGTGGCCGCCTTGCGGGCGGGTATTGGTGCACTGGTTCTCTACCAATGAGCGCGGTACTGTCACCTCGATTTGGAACACAGCCCACAATGTGGGCGGTGCCCTGCTGCCGACGCTAGTCGG
Organism: Varibaculum prostatecancerukia; assembly: GCF_943169825.2. NCBI lineage: Bacteria > Bacillati > Actinomycetota > Actinomycetes > Actinomycetales > Actinomycetaceae > Varibaculum > Varibaculum prostatecancerukia. The sequence continues at coordinate 1,156,896 of NZ_OW968402.1, read as the reverse complement.
TATCGGTTTGGCCTGGACTGCCAATGACTGGCGCTCAGCATTCTGGCTACCGGCGGTAGTTGCGCTGGTGGTAGCGTTCATCGGTTTCCTCCTGATTCGGGACACCCCGGTTTCACAGGGGCTTCCTCCGATTGAGGAATATCGCAATGACCCCGCCAAAGTGGAAGTACATGACGGCGAGAAAATCTCTGCCAAAGATATGATTTTCAAACACGTGCTCACTAACCGCACCATTGTGATGTTGGCAGTGGCCAATGTGTTCGTATATGCCTTGCGTTACGGGGTACTCAACTGGATTACCGTGTATATGCACGAAAAGCATCACGCTGAAATCGGTTCCGGTCTGGCCGGTATCTTCGCCTACGAAATCGCGGGCATTGTGGGAACTTTGCTTTGCGGATGGATGTCCGACAAAGTGTTCAAGGGGTATCGCTCCGGTGCAGGAATTTTCTTTACTATCTGCACCGCGCTAGCAATCCTGGGCTACTGGCTAGCTCCCCAAGGCACCCCTATGTGGGTATTGATCCTGCTGGTGGCGCTAATCGGCGGTCTGATCTACGGGCCGGTAATGCTGATTGGTCTGCAGGCCATTGACCTGTCGCCTCGGAACGTGGCGGGTACCGCCGCCGGTTTTACCGGACTTTTCGGTTACCTACTGGGGGCTACCTTGGCTTCCACTGGAGTAGGAATCCTGGTTCACCACTTTGGTTGGAACGTAACCTTTATGGTGTTCATCGCGTTCTCGGTGCTGACGGTCTTGCTGTTCGCAATCGTCGGCCGCGACGAAAGGCGGATTATGAGCGCCCATCAAGAAAAACTGGACGATATGAACTAAAAAACGCTGCTAGCTGCAGCTAGGGTTAAAAATAGAATATTTCAAGGCAGGCTGGTGTAAACCCCAATGTTTACGCCAGCCTGCTGTGGTTACTGCTACGGGGAGGCACTTCCTGGAAGGTGTCACTGTCGTTCTTAACTTCTTGCTTGTCGGATGCGTCCTTACTGAAACCCGAGACTTGCTTTTTGTCTGCTCCCATTAAGAAGTATCTGTCTGACGGACAGCAAACAAAATTTTTTCCCTGAGCAAATTCGCGAGTATATTAAAAAAAGTTTCGGGCTACTGCCCACGGGGAGGGAATCTTCTCGCACTCAATGGGTGCCGAAGCCACTGAAATGATGCCCCTGCCGCCGTGTAATCGAAGGAGTTAACTTATGTCGATACTGGCCGCCAAAGATTCTTTAAGTGCCTTTGACCAGTGGAATGAAACTATCTCGGGACTGTTAGATACCGCCTACGCCAACTCGGTGGTCTGGCTGTTAATGGTGACCCTGCTGGGGGTGGGCATCTGGCTCACAGTCCGTACTAAAGGCATGCAGGTAACCATGTTTGCTCACATGCTTAAAGTGATTACTCGCTCCCGGGGAGGTTCCGAAGGCGGGGTTTCTTCCTTCCAGGCTTTTGCGATTGGGCTTGCCGATAGGGTAGGCACCGGCTCGATTACCGGTGTCGCCTTGGCGGTCGTTGCCGGGGGTCCCGGTTCAGTTTTCTGGATGTGGGTAGTGGCCGTGGTGGGGATGGCCACTGCTTTCGTAGAGGCGACCTTGGCGCAAATGTTCAAAGTACGCAATGGGGATGGCACTTTTAGAGGAGGTCCTGCCTTCTATATCCAACGCGGCCTAGGCTCGCGCACCTGGGGAATCGTATTCGCGGTGCTACTAATCTTCGCCTATGGATTTAGCTTCGAAATGATCCAAGCTAACTCAATTTCTCAGCTGGCAAACTCGGAATATCTCGGTTTCCCGGTCTGGGCAAGCGCCCTGATTCTGGTGCTGTTAACCTTGCCGCTAGTAGTCGGTGGGGTACGTAAAATCGCTCAATTCTCCGAATACTTGGCACCCGCGATGGCGCTGCTCTATGTAGGGATGGGCATCTTGGTGATTGTCCTGAACTACGAGCGGATTCCCTTTGTTTTCCGGGAAATTTTTATGGGAGCTTTCGGACAGTCAAACACCTATATGCCGCCGGCAGTTGCCGGAGCCGGGGGAGCGTTCATTGCCGCGATCACTACCGGCACTAAACGCGGCCTGTTTACCAATGAGGCCGGGATGGGGTCCGCTCCTAATGCCGCGGCTATCGCCACCGTGCGCCACCCCGCCACTCAAGGCATGATTCAAGCCTTGGGGGTATTCGTAGACACCATGCTGGTATGTACCTCCACCGCCTTCATTATTTTGATGTCGGTACCTTTCTGGGACAAACACAGTCATGACGATGGGGCAGTGCTCACTATGGATTCGATAGTGACATCTCTAGGTTCTAATAACACCACCCAAACCGTGGTGTTTGTATTCGTGATGATAATGATGGTTTGCTTCGGCTATTCCACTATCTTGGGGAACTACACTTACGCAGAAACTAACTACAAGTTCATCGTGGGAGTGGACCGCTCGGCTTTGCCCTTAAAGCTGCTGGTAATCGCGTCTACCGCGATTGGGGCGATACTGCCCTTGAAATCGGTGTGGTCGATCGCTGACTGGGCGACGGCGCTAATGGCGCTGGTTAACCTGGTGGCTTTGATTTTCCTTGGAAAATGGGCAGTTGGGGCTCTGCGCGACTATCGCGCACAGATGCAAACTACCGATCCTGCCGGTCCGATCTTCTGTTCGGAAAACAACCAATACCTGCCGGGGGAGCTTCCCACCCGGGTATGGACAACCCCGGGTGGGTTCGATCCGACTTGGGATACTTCTGCATCCCCGGTAGGCCAGGTTAACTAGCCGTTTGCTGCCGCTTTAGTCGAGTTGCTCGAACTTGCGGCTCCAAGCCGAACGGATGGGGTTGGCGTCCGCCATCATAATCTCTAGGCGATCATTGATTACCTCTACCACCTGTCCTAGGGCGACTACCCGTTCGTGCCGCGGCGAGTTTTCTAGGCGGTGAACCCCGTCCTTAATAATCGCGTCCACGCTATCCATCCGTGAAAGCAGTGCCACTAGGGGCAGGTTGAACTTTTCATGGTAGGAACTTTCCAGCGTGTGTAGCTGTGCTTTTTGTTCTTCCGTGAGCTGCCCCAAAGCCAAAGATCCCACGTCCTGCGAAATTTCTTTGGCTTCGCTTTCACTGGCGGTCAACATGGTAGTTACATCCGGATAGGAAGCGATTAGCTGGTCTTGAGCCTCTTTATCCGCAACCATTACCGCATCTTGCAACGCCTCTTTAAGTTCGCCTACATCCCGGAAAGGACGCATCTCCGCAGCTGCCTGCAGTGGCCAAGTTACCCCATTAAACAAGCGGGCAAATGTATTTACAAACTCCTCGGAGCTCATTTTATTAACTGCCCGTAGTGAACGCCGTTTGCCGGTAGTACCCAGCGCCACGTCCTCGCCCTTAGATCGCGGCCCTACGTGGAAGAATAGGAGGTTGAGTAGGATGGCGCTGATTGAGCCCAGGGTGACTCCCGAGGCAAAGAAAATGTGTGCCCAGGCGGGGAAGGCATCCGCGATTGCTGGTTTGAAGGAAACTAGCATGGCCAGCGCGATCGAAGTGGTCAGAATAATCCCGCTGCGGGTATCTGACAGGTCAACTCGGGATAAGGTTTGAATCCCCACTAAGGTTAAGTTGGCAAATAAAGCCATAGAGGCTCCGCCTAGAACCGGAGAGGGGATCGAGGCTACGATAGCGCCCGCTTTGGGAATAACTCCCAAAATGATCATAATTCCGCCAGCACACGCTACTACCCAGCGAGAATGCACTTTGGTCAGGCGCACTAAACCAATGTTTTGTGCGAAACAGGTGTAGGGGAAAGAGTTCAAAATTCCCCCCAAAGTTGTGGAAAGACCATCTGCACGCAAGGCTGCAGTAATTTCTTCTTTTCCGATGCGTTTGCCCACGATTTCGCCGGTGGCAAAGACGTCACCGGTGGTTTCTACCATGGTCAGTAGCATTACTACGATCATGGAGATACAGGCGGTTAAAGAGAACTGTGGCCAGCCGAAATAGAACGGGGTAGTGACCGCTACCCAAGAGGATTTACCTACTTCACTAAACGAGGTATCGCCCAGCGCAGCCGCCACGCCGGTACCGATTACTAGGCCCGCAAGAACGGCCAGAGTTCCCATAAAGCCTTTAAAGAAACGTTGGATTAATACGATTATCGCTAAAGTTCCCAGGCCATAGGCTAGAGAACGCAAAGTTATCGGCATCGGTGGTACCTGTTCGTCAACTCGTCCGATAACGTCGGCGGCGGATACTCCCAACAAGGTGGTGCCCATAGTGGTCAGTACAATCCCGATCACCAGTGGCGGGAAAAAGCGGATCAGTTTGGCAAAGAGTGGAGCCGCGAAGAAGGTAAATAGCCCGGCTACGATAACCGCACCATAAATAGTGGGCAGTACCTCGGTGCCGCCGTTTTGATTTACTGCCAGCCCAATAGCGATCATTGGAGAGATCGCCATCGTGGTTACCCCTTGCACAATCGGCAGACGGACTCCGATACGCCAAAAACCAATTGACTGAATCAGGGTAGCGATTCCGCAAGTGAACAAGTCAGCGTTAATTAGGTGCACCGTGGTGGCCGCATCAAGTTTAAGTCCGCCGGCGACAATCAAAGGAACGACCACCGCACCGGCGTAAAACGCCAGCACATGCTGCACTGAGAGCAGCGCAGTCCGCGGAGCCGAAGGTACCTGATTAACCGGGTGTTTCTTTATATCTTTTAGCTTTATTTCGGCTTCTAGGGAATCACCTAAAGCCTTTAGCGGTGGGTTCAGCGGCTCATCAGCTGCCATGGTGCAAACTCTCCTTATTAGTAATCGGGAAGAACTTCGCTTGCAATTCAAACCCTTGGAGCCCGCAAACTCAAAACGGCTGGAAGTAACACGTGTGGGAGGGGATGGGGGCAGGTTCGTCTCCATACCCTTTAGTTGACATAATGTACATTATCGGATTGCGGTTTCGAGGAAAATCTAAAATCGGTAGCGCTTTATAAAAAATAATTCATAGCCGCATCCCTCTCTGAGAAAACTGCTAGCATAGGAGGCAAGATATATTCCCAAGTAAACCGAGGTTAGAAGGAACAAAAATGGCTACCGATTGGAATGAACTTGATCAGCGCGCAGTTAATATGGCGAAAGCATTATCCGGCGATGCAGTAGAAAAAGCCGGTAGCGGACACCCGGGAACTCCGATATCCCTAGCAGCGGTCGCCTACTTGCTGTATCAGCGTCACTTGCGTTTCGATCCTCAAGATTCCGATTGGTTAGGGCGCGATCGCTTCGTGCTTTCAGCCGGGCATGCCTCCTTGCTGCAATATCTTCAACTGTATCTAGCCGGTCAAAGTATGGAGCTGGAAGATCTAAAGAAATTCCGCACCTTCAACTCCTACACTCCCGGTCACCCCGAATACCGTCACACCAAGGGCGTAGAGGTAACTACCGGGCCGCTGGGCTCCGGATTTGCCGCTGCCGTAGGGTTTGCGATGGCATCGCGGCGTGCGCACGGGATGTTGGATCCAGATACTCCCCTAGGTGAAAGTCCTTTTGACCACAATATTTACGTAATTGCTGGTGACGGCTGTTTACAAGAAGGAATTTCGGGAGAAGTTTCTTCGCTGGCAGGCGTACAAGACCTGGGTAACCTGATTGTGATTTGGGATGATAACCATATTTCTATTGAGGACGATACCGACGTTTCCTTCCAAGAGGACGTGCTTGCCCGCTATCAGTCCTATGGTTGGCATACCCAACGGGTCAATTGGTTGCAGGAAGACGGCAGCTACCGTGAAGATGTAGATGCCCTTGACCAGGCTATAAATGCCGCCAAGGCAGAAAAGCACCGTCCTTCGATTATCGCTTTGCGCACGATTATCGGCTGGCCTTCGCCCACTATGCAGAACACTGGCGCTATTCACGGTGCGAAGCTGGGTGAAACTGAACTAAAAGGATTAAAAGAAGCTCTGGGTATGGATCCCGAGAAAATGTTTGCTGTTGATCAAGAAGCGCTCCAGCATGCTCGGGACAATGCGGCTGCGCGCGCTCAGGCAGCTCATGGCGATTGGGATCCCCGCTTTGAACAATGGAAACAAACAAACCCGGACAAGAGTAAGCTCTTAGAACGGATTTTAGCTGGTAAACTTCCCGAAGGTATCGAGGAAGCGCTACCGGTATTTCCCGCCGGAGAATCCCTGGCTACCAGGGCGGCCTCTGGAAAAGTTATTTCCGCAATCGGAGCAGTCATGCCCGAATATTGGGGTGGTTCCGCCGACCTAGCTGGTTCCAATAACACTACGATTGCCGGTGCGGACAGCTTTATTCCGGAATCCGCACAAACTGATATGTGGAAAGGGAACCCCTTTGGTCGGGTGCTGCACTTTGGGGTGCGCGAACACGGCATGGGCGGGATTATGAATGGCATCGCCATTGACGGACTCACCCGAGTATTCGGGGGTACCTTCTTTGTGTTCAGCGACTATATGCGGGGTGCTGTGCGCCTGGCCGCTCTAATGAATATCCCGGTCACCTATGTGTGGACCCACGATTCCATTGGAGTTGGCGAGGACGGTCCCACCCACCAGCCGGTAGAGCATTTAAGCGCCTACCGCGCTATCCCTAATCTGGCGATGGTGCGTCCTATGGATGCTAATGAAACCGCGGCGGCGTGGCTGGCAGTTTTGCGTCAGCACGGTCCGGCTGGCCTGATTTTAACCCGCCAAGCTCTGCCCGTATATCAGCGCGAAGATATGGAAGGCGCCGGAGCTGATGCTTTGGCCAGCGCCAAGAATGTCAGCAAGGGTGCTTATGTTCTCGCTGATAGCGAGGGCGAGCCGGAGGTAATCTTGCTGGCTTCAGGATCCGAGGTGCAATGCGCCCTCGAGGCACGTGCTGCGCTGGCGAAGGAATCGATTGCTGCCCGGGTAGTGTCGGTTCCCTGTATGGAATGGTTTAAGGCGCAAGATGCTGCCTATCGCGAACAGGTACTTCCTTCAGCGGTCAAGGCCAGAGTTTCGATTGAGGCTGGTTTGGTCGATCCTTGGCGCGACCTAGTTGGAGACAATGGAGAAAGTATTGGTTTAGATGACTTCGGTCTGCCAGGCGCTGCCGCTGAGCTATTTGCGCACTACGGACTAGACAGTGAGCATGTAGTTGCTGCGGCTAAGCGGTCTCTAGCACGGGTACGTTCCTAATACGATTTTCAATAATCGGTTCAGCAAGCTGCAGAGAATAAAAGTCGAACTGTGCGAAGCCACCTGTTAGAATAGGGCGGTATTTGCTGGGTAGCTAGCACAGGTGGCAAGGAAGGGTTTTACTATGGCAGAGCGCGCACTACGCGGAACAAGTATCGGTTCAAAGAGCCTAGAGACAGAGGACGGCGTAGTATTCGCGGAAAGACGCGAAAGCCTCTACATTTGCCCCCAGGGACACCGTTTCCACATGACCTTTGCCGCGGAAGTTCCCGCTCCCGCCGAGTGGGAATGCAAATGCGGTGAAATGGGGGAACTGCAATACGAAGAACCGGCCGTAGAAGAGGACGCGAAACCAGTACGCCCCCAGCGCACCCACTGGGATATGCTCTTGGAGCGCCGCAGTGAAGAAGAACTGCAGGAACTGCTAGAAGAGCAGCTAGAGGTACTTCACTCCGGAGCACTAATGGACGGAGTACACTACAGCTAAGACGCCTGAAAGATACCCGGTAGCCAGGGTTATTTCTGGTCTTTTATCAGGTCGCTTAGTCCCCAACGGGTAACTTTAGCTAGGGCCTCCAAAATAATGGCACTGGACATTTTAGAGGCTCCGGCAGCCCGTTCTTGAAAAGTAATCGGCACTTCCACAATCTTGCCCCCGGCTCTCACCGCGCGGCGGGTCATATCAATCTGAAAGCAATATCCCCGGGAATCCAGATCCTCCAGCCCCAGGCGACTAAGGAAGTCTAGTCGGTAAACCCGAAAACCGGCGGTAGCATCCCCGATGCCTAGACGCAGCCAGGCTCCGATATAGGCATTACCTGCCCGCGAAAGCGCTTCTCGGAGCCGGGACCAGCCCTGCAGGCGCCCTCCCCTAATCCAACGGGAACCAATCACTAAATCCGGCTCACTTGGCCACAGCCGACGCGCCAGCAGTTTTTTCAAATCTCGCACCCGATGGGAACCATCCGCATCCATCTGCACCACCCAGGTGTATCCGGCTTCGGCCGCCCAAGAAAACGCTTCCAGATAGGCAGGACCCAGCCCGGCTTTTTCTGCCCGGTGCACTACTTTCACTCCCCTATCTTGAGCCGCTAACTCCTCTGCCAGCTGACCGGTACCATCGGGAGAGTTATCGTCAACAATCACCAAATCTGCCTGCGGAACCTCAGCGCGCAATTTCGCCACCTGACGCGGCAAGGTTTCCGCTTCGTTATAGGTGGGAATGGCAATTACCGTATCTGTCATTTCTTTCCTTTTCCTTTTGAACCGCTCTTTAGGCGCCCGCGCCCAGTTTTACGGTTAGCTTTTCGCCTGCTGCGGGCAGCTGTTTCTAAATGTTGGAAACTACGTTTTTGTACCTTCAAGAAAATAAGAGCTCCCCCAACTAGCAATAGCCCTACTATCACCCCGAAACGGAAGAAAGCGTTTAGACCGGAGCCAAAACGCGCCTGAAAGGTAAGCGTATCTCGCAGCGGCAGCGCCGCCTTCAAAGTGTCGGCCCGGAACAGTCCGGACCCCGCTAAAACCTGCCCTTCCGGATTAACTAGGGCGCTCACTCCCCCCACGGCAACCTGGGCGGAAGAGCGATCATATTCGAGGGCGCGAAACCGAGCTATTTGCAGCTGCTGCCGGGACTGATAAGAGTACCCGAAAGAAGAATTATTAGTGGGGAAATATAGCAGGTTCGCCCCCGCATTTACCGTATCGCGCACCAGGGAATCCAGCGCCACCTCAAAACAGATATTCGCCCCCACGCGAGCATCCCCAACTGCAGCAACACCAGGCTTTTTCCCCGGTATCATATCGCGCGGCAGCATCTTTACCTGCTCGGGGAAGATCTTAGAAATAACCGGACGGGCGGGCAAGAACTCCCCAAAAGGTACTGGTTCCCGCTTGGAATAAACCTGCGAGAAGCTGCCGTCCTCCAGTTTTAGCACCTGGTTAGAGGTAGTTTTCTCTTGGTAAACCAGGGTGCCAAAAAGTAGCGGGATTTGCTGCCCGGCTTGCCAAGCGCGCAGCTCCTTACCCCATGCCGCATCCGAGCGGGGATCAATATCTGCGGCTTGCTCACCCCATAAAACTAGTTGGGTACCGCTTAAATCACTGTTACGCGCCTGCGCTAAATGGCCTGCCAAAATAGTGCCGGGGCGGGAATAGGTAGAACCAATCGGCCAGGACACTCCCCCTTGCATGGCAGCTACCTGCAGCTTTGGGGAATCTTTTGAGCTGGGAAGGGAAGGAAGACCCGATCCCGAGGCAATCACTACCAGCAGCGCCAGACCGGCAGTCACCAAATTAGGCATCGAGATTTTCCAGGTGACGCTTACTAGCGCCGCCAGTATCCCCACCATCAAGAAAGCCATCCCGTTTTCTCCCAGCAGCGGTATCCAGCCCTTAATAGGGCTATCTACCTGCGAGAATCCCAGCATTCCCCAAGGCATACCCGTCCAAGGAAAGGCGGCGCGCCAAGCCTCGATCCCGGCAAAAGAAAACGCCGTCCATAAAGTCCAGAGGGGACTAGTTAAGCGTCGCACTGCCAGTACCGACCCTGCCCACAGGGTTAAAAACAAGGTTTCACAAAGGGCAAGCGCAATCCAAGGGGTAGAAAAACCGAGCGATACGGACACCCAACGGAAGAGCACCAGGAAAAATATCAGGGCGGCCAGGGCGGAAATCGCCAGGGCGTAGCGGCGGCGTACCCGCCGCAAGATCAGCAACCAGAGCCCCATAGCTAACCAAGCGCACAGCCAATATGATCCCCAAGCAGAAGGGAAAGCCAGCAGCAAACCTAAAGCGATGGCGGCGGCAGCCACCACCGCCCAAAAGCCTTTGATTAAACGTCCGACCATGCCACCACTCCGCGTAAAATCAATTTTTGAGCTTTCCGGGCGGTAGCGGAAGTTTCCACACTGGCCACCATTTCTAGTTGTCGCAACACATCCAGCAGTTGCTTCATAGCACGCACAAAATCGCCGGCCTCTAAAGCCACCGCCAGCGGTTTACCCCGAGCCCAGGCATAAGTAGCTGCCACCAGTGCAGAAGAGGCCTCCGGGATTTCGGGAGCTTTCAGCTTAGTTTGCAGCTCCCGCAGTTCAGTTGCCAAATACTCAATCTGGCTAACCACCGACTTCAGCGGAGAAGGCACCGGCGCCCCACTCTCCTGTCGCCGGGGTTCATAACTGGCCGCCGAACACGCCGCCGCCAGCTGCGCCGGAGTTAGCCCCGCGAAAACATTTTTGAGCACGCATTGCGCAATCAGCAGGTCATATTCACTGTAAATCCGGCACAATACCGCTCCGGATTCACTGACCTCACCCTGCCTGTTCAGATAGCCTAAGCGAGTTAGCACTTTCACTACCCGGTCGAAAGTGTCTACTAAGGCGCCCTCGGAAATATCAACCCGCCTACGCAGCCGGGCTGCCTGCCGCTCCAGGCGCGCCCAATGGGAAGCTTTCTTTAAGTGGCTATTTAGATGCGGACAGCTAGCTACCGGATGCTCCGCGATCATCTCGGTTAACTCCAGAGCACTGAGCTCCGTTAGCTCTCGGCCGGTATCAGCCAGCTGCGCCCTATTTTGCTGGGTTTTCTGAGTCGAAACCTTGGGTTTTAGGGGGGAAGGCGCCGCATCCGCGCGGTCTTGTGAGGAGGTTTCCGGATCGGTAAATAGGCCGTCGCGAAGTGCCGACCGCAGCTTAGAAGCTAGACGTTGCCGGTCGCGAGGTTTACGTTCCGAGTAATCTTTTACCCACATTTGTCCCACCAGGGCCAGGCCGCCAGTGAGCGTATTACTAGAAAAATCACGCAGTTTGGCGTTGTCTGCAAGCACCGTCAAAGTGGTTTCCCCGGTGCGAGTATGCGATTTTTTCATCACGATTCCATGACGCGCGCGGCGTCCATCCTGATAGGCCAAAACATCCCCGCGTTTTAGGGAACTAAAAAGTTCGTTGCGCTGCCTAGCCTGCTCGCGGGCAAGCAGCTGCGCGCGGCGAGCATCACGTGCCTCTAGCTCGCTTTTAAGCCGCACATATTCGTAAATGTCGCCAAAGGAGCATTCCAGAGTTTTTGCGGCTACTATTTTGTCAGCTGTGCGTTGCTTTTCTGCTGCTTGCTGCGCCTTCCCCACCACCGATCGGTCGGCCTGAAACTGGGCAAAGGAGCGCCGCAGAACATCGCGGGTATCTGCGAGGGAGCCTCGCTCCAGCAGATTAACCGCCATGTTATAGGTGGGGCTAAAAGCTGATTTCAAGGGGTAGGTGCGTTTTGAAGCTAGCGCCGCCACCATAGCCGGATCCATGCCCGGACGGAAGATTACGATTCCGTGACCTAAGGTGTCGATCCCGCGTCGGCCCGCTCTCCCCGTCAGCTGGGTATATTGCCCCGCAGAAAGCATAACGAACTCGTGACCATCCCATTTACGCAAGGATTCGATAACTACCGAGCGGGCAGGCATATTGATTCCCAGCGCCAAGGTTTCAGTCGCTAAAACTACTTTGAGTAAACCCGCCGCAAACATTTTTTCGACTGCTTCTTTAACTACCGGCAGCAGCCCGGCGTGATGCACCGCTATGCCGCGCAGTAGTCCCGCAAACAGAGAGTCGAATCCCAAGGTGAAGACGTCACCGGCGGGAATGTTCTCACTGATTTCATCGAGGCGCGCCTGAATCTGGCGTTTTTCCTCCGGAGTAGTTAAGTCTATTCCCGCTGCCACAAGTTGTTTTTGCCCCTCCAAGCAACGGGCGCGAGAAAAAATAAAAACGATCGCTGGCAGCAGACCTTTAGCGTTTAACTCCCCCACTGCGGCCGGCAAAGAAGTGTGACTACCGCGCCGCGGCTCCCCCAGAAAGCGTCGAGTTTGTGCTAGCAGCGCTGGGTTAAGTTTCTTTTTACCCCCAGAAGATTTTACTTCCAGGTCAAATAGGCGCCCACCTACCAACATATGCTGGTAAAGCGGAACCGGACGCTTTTCGGAAACCACAATCGAAACATCCCCGCGCACCTGCCGAAGCCACTGTCCAAACTCTTCAGCATTAGAAACTGTGGCAGATAAGGCGATAACTTTCACGGCCGGATCCAGATGCAAAATAACTTCTTCCCACACCGGTCCGCGGTAGCGATCCGCAAGGTAGTGAACCTCATCGAGGACTACGAAACCTAAATCATCTAGGCGACCGTCCTGACGGTAAAGCATATTGCGCAGCACTTCGGTAGTCATCACCACCAGGGAAGCACCCGGATTAACCGAAACATCGCCGGTCAAAAGCCCTACATTTTCACTGCCGTAGGCGGCACAAAAGTCCCGAAACTTTTGGTTAGAAAGCGCCTTAATTGGAGTGGTATAGAAAGCTCGTACCCCCCGTTTTAGTGCTAAGAAAAGAGCGAACTCCCCCACTAAAGTTTTACCGGATCCGGTAGGAGCTGCCACCAACACCGATTTTCCGTCCTCGAGAGCTCCCAGGGCGCGCTGTTGAAAATCATCAAAAGGAAAATCGAAACGAGCAGCGAAACGTCCCGCCTCGCCGGTTATCTGGTTTCGTTTGAAAGTTGCTAACTTTTCCGCCGCTGACAGAGATTCCCAATCGTTTCCGCTCGCGGTAGCAGCAGATTTTTTTCGTTTACGCCTTCGCGGCACCTATACCAGCCCCAGTTTCTCCCAGCGCTGTTTGGCGGCATTGAGGCGGGCATAGCGGCGAGTACGACGAGTTGCAGCCACCTCAGCGCGAACCTGACGAGCCTGCGCCAGTACCTGGGGATCACCGCTGGCTCCCGCTGGCCGTAGCTCCGGAAGTAGCGAAGCCTCCCCCAGGTTATCCAAGGGAGCGGTTACTGCCTCTACCTGATCCCCGAAAACCTTGAAAGTTGCATTGGCTTTGCGAAACAGCCAGATGAACATCACGATCGGGCAAATAATCGCCGCTAGAATCCCCAGCGTCCAAAGCGCAAACAAAAACCAATACATACCTCTAGCCTACCTGTTTATTAGCCCGGCGGTCACCCTCACGCTTGGCTAGAATAAAGACATGATGTTACGGGAAGGACACGTAGAAGCTGTCCGCAACTTTGAATCTACACAAGAACTTACAGTAAAGATCTCTGCTCACCCCGCGGGCGCAAAACAATTTTTAACCGGGGAAAACCTGCGCGCCTTAAACTATCCCGCCCTGAACGGGGAAGTTAGTGAAGGCGATGAAGTACGTTTTGACTGCTCGCCCCTGCAGAAAAACCTAGGTACCGGCGGATTCGCGCTGGTGACCGCGCTTTGTGGGCGCCTACCGGAAGACCAACTTCCCACTCACGGCGGTCACATTATGAAGGCCCGCTATACCCCCAGCCAATACATGGTTTCTTCGGTTGAGGAACAAGAATCTCCCTTCCACGAGCAGATGCGGCAGGCAGAAAACCTGGATGGAATGCCGGTAGTGGGTATGGATCTACACTCTCAGCTCCCCGCAGTCATTGTCGGGATTAGAGCAGAAAACCGCCAAGCAAAGATTGTCTATATCTATACCGATGGCGGAGCCGTACCGGCATTTTTCTCGCGTAACATTACCACTTTGCGCGAAAAAGGATGGCTGGATTCAGTGATTACCGCGGGTCAATCCTTCGGGGGTGATCTAGAGGCTATCAACACTTTTTCCGGCCTGCTCGCTGCCCGCCAGGTTTTAAAAGCTGATATCGCGATTATGGGACAAGGCCCTGGAAACGCCGGTTCCGGCACCCCTTATGGGTATTCCGGTTTCGACCTCGGGGCGTTTTTAACCCAAGCGGCTTTAGGGGGCGGTAAAGCCATTTGCGCCCTGCGAATGTCGGCAGCAGATTTACGCCCCCGCCACCAGGGAATATCCCACCACAGCCTGCGGATTATCTCCAGTTTTGTTCCGGTTCCCATTACGGTGCCAGTTCCAGAGTTTACCGATGAGGGCGAAGGGCAAAAACCGCTTTTAACCAGTGACTTTACCCAGATAGTGGATTCGCAGGTGAAGCAGATTAGTTCTCGGCACCGGGTACAAAAATGTTCAACTGCCGGCCTCTATCAGGCATTAAGTCAGTGCCCGGTACGGCTTTCTACTATGCGCCGTTCTCTTGATGAAGATGCTGCGCCTTTCCTAGCAGCTGCGGTTGCTGGGCGTCTAGCAGCGCAAATGCTCTAGACGAAGACTAACGGCGAAATCTCGCCAGGCGGCGCTGAGCCGCGGCTACTCTACTGTTCAGGCGATAAACCGGTGTCCGGCGCGCCAGGCAGTTGCCTAGATCCGAGCGGATAGCAATTGGGTAACCAAGATCCCCTCTGCCCCCAGGGCGTGGAGATTATCGACCACCCCGTGAACCTCAGAGCGTTTACACATGGCACGCACTGCAAACCAATTGCTATCTTGCAGCGAAGAAATGGTAGGGGAAGATATTCCCGGTGTGTAACGCACTGCCTGATCTAACAGGTCACGGCGCACATTGTAGTCCAGCAAAACATAGTTGCGGGCATTGAGCACTCCCCTTAAACGCTGCTTTAAAACTTCTAGCCCGGGGTTAGATGCCTGAGGATTAGCGATTAGCACCGCCTCTGATTTCATCAGCGGCTCCCCGAAAACTTCTAGGCCGGCAGCGCGCAAAGTGTTTCCGGTTTCCACTACGTCCGCGATCGCATCCGCAACTCCCAGACGCACCGCAGACTCTACTGCCCCCTCCAGGTGAACCGTAGTCGCCTCTATCTGCTGTCCCGCTAGATAATCCTGGACGATTCGGTCAAAGGAAGTAGCGATGCGCTTGCCCTCTAAATCCTGAATGGTGCTGATAGTGTCCTGGGGAGCCGCAAACCGGAAAGTAGACTTTCCAAATTCTAGCGGCAATAACTCTTGTGCTTTTACCCCCGAGTCGGCCAGTAAATCTCGACCGGTAATCCCAGCTTGAATAAATCCGGCACCCACGTATTGGGCAATATCGGCGGGACGTAGAAAAAATATCTCTACCTGGTTATTTTCATCGGTGATATACAGTTCCCGCCCGCGTCGCCGGGTGCGATACCCGGCCTCAGAAAGCATTTTTATGGCAGGCTCCGAAAGACCACCTTTATTTGGAATCGCGATTCGTAACATTTTTCCCCTAGAGTTTGCGGTAGACATCTTCAAGGCTGACCCCTTTAGCAATCATCATCACTTGGGCGTGATAAAGCAGCTGGGACACCTCTAAACAAAAATCATCATGGCTTTCATATTCGGCGGCCATCCAGGTTTCTGCCGCCTCTTCTACGATTTTCTTCCCGATCGCGTGTACCCCGGCATCTAGTTCTTGAACGGTGCCGGATCCCTCCGGACGGGTAGCCGCCTTTTCTTGCAGCTCCGCAAATAACTCTTCAAAACTCTTCATAGCCTTAAGGTTAGTTGGTTTTGAAAAATCTTGCCTTGCCGTTCCACTTGCGGATAGCAGATACCCCCGGAACCTATCTAGAAATCAGGAGGATTGCCGGAATCTAATAGCAGAACCGCTAGCGCTTTTAGCAGTGAGCTTTAGCAAGCTGGCGTAGCGCTTCTACCTCGTTATAGGCATCTTCGGCTTTGAAAACCGCCGAGCCCGCCACAAACACATCCGCCCCGGCTTCGGCAGCCAAAGCAATAGTATCGCGACTGATTCCCCCATCTACCTGCACAGTTACCTGTAGATTCGCCGCGGAAATCGCGTCGCGGGTACGCCGAATTTTTGGCAGCATAGACTCCAGGAAACTTTGTCCTCCAAAGCCAGGTTCTACGGTCATCACCAACAACATATCGATTTCGGGCAGTAACTCAATATAGGGGGTGATATCGGTGGCCGGGCGCAGTGCCATCCCCACTTTTGCTCCTTGACGATGAATTTCGCGCGCCAAACGAATCGGCGCCACTGCCGCTTCCGCATGGAAAGTAACCGAGTCACAACCGACCTCGGCATAGGCAGGTGCCCACCGGTCAGCGTCCTCAATCATCAAATGTGCGTCCACCGGCAAAATGTTTTGACGGATCACTGCTTCCACCACCGGCAGTCCCCAGGAAAGATTAGGGACAAAGTGATTATCCATTACGTCCACGTGCGCGTAGTCAGCGTTGGTAATCTTTTTGATTTCGCTAGCTAAGTTAGCGATATCGCAGTTAAGAATGGAAGGAGAAATAGTTACGCCCATGATTAGTTTCCTTTCTGTTCTTTGGCGATCACCACAGCAAACATCGCGTCCGAACTGTGAATATGGGGCCATAGTTGCAGGTATTTAGGTGCGCAGCCCAAGCCTTCAGACCAGGATTGTGCGTCAACTAGCTGTTCTAAAGTTTCTGATAAATCCATCAAACGCGCGTCCTGATGCTCTTTTAGGACCCGCTGGACTAGGAAGGTGGTTTCTGCCGGGTGAGGGGAACAGGTGGCATAAGTAACCAGACCGCCGGGGCGGCAAAGTTCTAGGGCACGGTTCAGCAGACTTGCCTGTAGCCCGGTGATATCGGGAATGGTTTCATTGCGGGAGCGATAACGAGATTCTGGGTGACGGCGTAACGCCCCTAGCCCGGTGCAGGGGGCATCGACTAGCACCCGGTCGTATCCGCCTTCACGAAGCGGAAACTTGGTGCCATCTTTACAAACTACCTGCACATTATCTAGGGCTTTAACTGAGTCCTCTACCAGTTTTGCCCGGTGATCGCTGATCTCATTCGCTATTAGCTCTGCGCCGCGCTGGCGCCCCAGGGCAGCCATTAAGGCTGCTTTCCCGCCCGGTCCGGCACATAAATCTAGCCAGATTTGATCTCTACCTTCCAGGGGGTATTGCGCGGCCAGCCCTGCCACCAGCTGGGATCCTTGATCTTCCACCCCGGCGCGAGCGGAAGCAACCGCTGCTAAATCAGCGGGGTCGCCCCCAGAAACAATCAAACCCCAGGGGCTAATCGTTGAATAGGCTACGTCTTGCCCGTTTTCCTCCACTGCATCTGCAAGTTCCTCCCGGTCAACCAGGCCGGGTCTGGCCACCAGATTTATATAGGGGGCACAGTTATTTTCCGCCAGTAACGCCGCTAGAGAATCATCGTCACTGGGAATCTGAGCCCCTAGTTTTTCTTGTTCCCTAAGTGCCGCGCGATAGGCGGCAATAATCCAGGCGGGATGCGAATATTTGATAGCGAGGCGGCGCTGGGGGCTAAGCCGGTTTAACCGAGCTTCCAGCTCGCCCTCTCCTAGCCTTGCTACCTGCCGTAAAACTCCGTTTACCAGGCCGGCTGCCCCCTCATTAACTTCCTGCTTAGTGAGGTTCACCGACTCACTGACCGCCGCATGAGTAGGTACCCGCATATTTAGCAGCTGGTGTAGCCCCATCCGCAAAATAATCAATACTTCTTTTTCTAGGGCAGCCACCGGACGGGAAGAAAACTGATCGATTAACCAGTCATAGTAGCCTTGAGAGCGCAGCGTCCCATAGGTGAGTTCGGTGGCAAAACCGGCATCCCGCCCCTCAATCCGGGCGCGGGTAAGCCGCGGAGGAAGCAGCAGGTTAGCATAGGAATCTTTAGTTTCTACTGCCAGCAGTACCTGAAAAACCAAGGTACGTACCCGGTCAGTTTGCGGACGCCACTGCTCGTTTTGATCGCGCGATTCCCCCCGTTCTCGCCGCCGGTTAGGGCGAGGCGACTTTGGCGCCGAGTATTTTTTTTGGCTCCGTTCTACTCGCACTGGTTCTCCTCATTTTGGCTGGGCAACCCAAAATAAAATTCTTCGCCATAATGTTGCCCGCGTCCCCAGGCGTCAGCAGTCATTTCCCGTTTCCCAGCCGGGGTCACAAAGGTGAGTTTTACATCGTTGCTGCCGGTTCCCACGGTGACTTCATGTTTAGTAACCAGTACCTGGCCGGGCTGCAGTGTGTCATGGTCTTTCATTTCGATCACCGGATAGACACTCAGCCGTTTCCCGTCGGGAAGCACTGTCCAGGCTCCCGGTTGGGAGGTAAAGGCGCAAATCAGATTAGCGACCTCTTCGGCACTTTTCTCCCAAGGTATCTGGGCATCTGCCTTCCGTAGCAAGGGTGCGTAGCTGGCTCCTTCGCTGGCCTGGGGATGAGCCTTGGCCCTTCCGGCCTCCAACGCCCCTAAAACGTGTGGCAATAAACCAATCCCGGTATCGGTTAGCCGTTGCAACAGTAAATCGGCGGTTGTTTGGGGAGCAACCCGGATAGGGTCAACCGCAAAAATCGGTCCCGTGTCCATTCCTTCGTCAATGCGGAAAATACTGACCCCGGTGATTTCTTCCCCGGCCATACGCGAATGTTGTACGGGAGAGGCGCCGCGCCATTTAGGAAGCAGCGAATAGTGGAGGTTAATCCAGCCATGAGGAAACACATTGAGTAGGTCTTTGGGAATCAGCAGGCCGTAGGCTACCACTACTGCCACGTCGGCATTGAGTGCCGCAAAATCCGGGCGTTGCTGCGTGTCCTTCAAAGATGAGGGGGTGTAAACGGTGATTCCTGCTGCTTCAGCTGCTTGGGCTACCGGAGAAGGACAAAGCCGGCGGCCTCTGCCCGAGTGGGCAGGGCGGCGAGTAAGTACCCCGACTACTTCATGCTCGGATTCGAGCAAATATTTGAGGACTGGTACCGCAGAATCGGGGGTACCGGCAAATAAGACACGCATAGCACAATCGTATCAGTTTACTGTTTCCATCACCTGGAACATTAAAGATCTATCGGGTCTACCTGCACTTTAAGGGAGCCCCACTTCTTACGGGAAGCCACCGCTTGAATGCGTTGAAGTTCGCGGCGCAGCGCCTGCCCCTGATCTAGGCGGGAGCGTACTAGTAACTGAAACTGTTCGCCATTTCTGGTTGGCCCGATTACTTGCGCATCCCCAAAGTCGGCGAGGTGATTGATTTTATCCACGGCTGTCTGACTGCCGCGGATAGTAGCCAAAGCAGCGGTAGGAGGAATTCCTACTTCTGCTCGCTCTCGCAGTTCCTGCCTTGCCCACTGGCTAAATGCGCGTTGCTTAAAAGTTAAAGCTAAACGTTCACCGGGATCTCCGCTCAGCATTACTTGGCCTCCGGGAGCCACCTTGGCGGCAGCATTCGCCCACCGCCTCAAGGCTTCTTCGGCGGTCCAAATTCGATCCAAGCTCAGCAGCATTCCGGCATCCAGCAGCAACGCTCCCGCATATCCGGATTCAGCTACCGGTTCCTGTTCATTGGTCGCTACCACCAATGCCGACTGGGAACCGATATGGTTCAAGGGATTATCAGCATCACAGTTAATCACGGATACTTTCGGGAAGGCCGCCGCGATTTCTTCCCCAATGCGTTTATTCCCGCGCACCGCTGCCCTAGTTTCCTGCTTACCGCAACGCGAGCAACGGAACTCAAAATGATGAGCGCAACTATTACAAATAAATT
Source organism: Varibaculum prostatecancerukia (assembly GCF_943169825.2). Taxonomy (NCBI): domain Bacteria; kingdom Bacillati; phylum Actinomycetota; class Actinomycetes; order Actinomycetales; family Actinomycetaceae; genus Varibaculum; species Varibaculum prostatecancerukia. The sequence goes on along the minus strand of NZ_OW968402.1, from coordinate 1,137,343 downwards.
CGACCCGCAGTTGCTGCACGGTGCCGAAGCATTGCGGACAGCGCACCGGTGCTAGGCAGTTTGCGCAGCTTAAACCGAGACGACCACCTTTGCGGGCGGTTTGGATTAGTACCGGACCGTGTTTTAAAGAACGATGCACAAATTGTAGAGCGGTAGAGGATAACTCAACCCGTCCGATACTGGGGTCATCGCGATCTTCATATTCGGGGGTGAAAATCTTAGGCAGCTGGATTTGGTGTTTACGAGGGGTTAAATCGTGAGCCCAAGTAGACATTACTAGCGCTTGTGCCTGCGGAGATCGCGAAAAACTCCCTAAAATTAACGAACATTTTTCACTTCCAACCCGTAGCATTCCTACTTGCCGGCTATGCCAATAGGGGGCAGCTTTTTCTTGGAAAGTCTCGGCTCCCTCATCCCAAATCAAAAGCAAGGATAGTTTCTTTAAAGGCGCAAATACGGCGGAGCGAGTGCCCACTACCAGGCGAGGCTGGTTAAAACGGCACTTTAAGTAGGCGCGGTAACGCTCACTAACTCCCAAATCAAAGTGATATTCCAGGGCTGAGGGCGCCCCTGCCGGGGAGTTTTTCTCCCAATAAGAACTAAACGCTTTGGTTAACTGCCCGGTTGGAAATAGGCAAAGTACGCTGCCCGGAGCTTTGAGAGCGGAGGCTATTAGCTGGGAGATCTGGTTAAAGGGCGCGGGCTTATCGGGTTCGGGCAGCGCTGACCACACCACTTTGCAGGCTTTTGCTTTCCCCAGTGATTCCAGCAGTTCCTTTCCGCTCGGGTAGCTGGCTATCAGCGGTTTCGCCCTCGCGAAGGAGCTGGAAAGATCGGTAGCAACCTTCTGCGCGGCTTCGGCTGCAGATTTTTTGCTAACGGAGGCAAAAAACTCTTTTTCGCTACTGGCATGGCGTTTGGGAATCGCGTGAGTTAAAACTTGGGAAACGTTCCCCGCATAGCGGGAGGCCACCTGTTCTGCTAGTTCGAAACTAGCGACAGAAACTAAAGGATGGGGGCTAAGTACCCGGCTAATGGCGCGTAAACGTTGCTGGGTCGGCTCGGCGGGGCGAATACTTTTCACCCAAGCACGTAGCGTCTGCTCCCCTATCTTTATGCTCACTAGGCATCCGGGCTGAATCTTCCCAGCCAAGCGCGCAGGAACCGTATAGTCTAATCCCCTAGCTAAATGAAACAAGGGCGTATCGGGAATAACCGTGGCAATTGAATCCTGATTTTCCCATTTCGGCAAAGGTTTTTCCGGTGCCACAAGTAGTTCTTGTTGCTGACCGTTTTCCTGCTCGCCCTGTTTGAGAGAGCGGATCTTGAGCAGGGGGTCTACGCCGCTCCATCGCGGCATTTGGTCATTCACTGGACTTGCCGGCGAATCAGCGCCACTATCTGGGCTGCCAGCTGGCTTTTATCCCCCGCGAACTGCCCAATTTCGCTGCCCTGCTGGTCGACTGCACTGACCCGCGTAGTCACATCCCCGAATCCAGAGCTCTCCCCCACCTGGTTAATGAAAATAATATCGGCACCTTTGCGGCGAGCTTTTTCCTGCCCTAGCTGCACAACCTGATCCCAAGATCCAGTTTCGGCAGCAAATCCCGCCACCAGTTGCTGATCAGATTTCTTGGAGGCCAAATCCGCCAAAATATCGGCAGTGGGACGCAGCTGTAAAGAAAACTCGTTTTGACCGGGGATTTTCTTGATTTTTTGGGCTTGGAATTCTGCTGGCTGATAGTCGGCTACTGCCGCCGCCATCACTGCTACCTGCATTTTGGGGAACTGTTCTAAAGCTGCTCGGTGCATCTGGGCAGCGGTGGGCGTGGAAATAACCGCGATGTTTGCGGGTAGTGACGCTAACAGTGCCGAATCGATATTGGCTGCCAACAAAGTAACTTGCGCCCCTTGAAGGGCAAAGTTGCGGGCAATTTCTATTCCGAAGCGCCCCGAGGAACGATTTCCTAAGAAACGTACTGGATCTAGCGGTTCCCGGGTGCCTCCCGCACTAACCATGACTTTCTGATCTTGCCAACTGCCAGAACCCAGCACCGCCAACGTCTGGGATACGATTTCATCTTCCGGCGCCATGCGGCCTATTCCCTGGTCCCCGCTGGAAAGCGCTCCTGTAGCCGGACCAATGAACCGGGCTCCCCGCTGCCGCAAGATTTGCACATTATCCTTGGTAGCCCCATTTTCCCACATATTGGTGTGCATCGCTGGTGCGAGCAGTAAGGGACAGCTTGCTGCCAAAATTACATTGGTGAGCATATCGTCGGCAATCCCGTGCGCTATCCGCGCCAAAAGATCCGCGGTGGCGGGAGCTACCAGGATTGCACTAGCATCACGAGCCAGCTCAATATGTCCGACCCCGCTTGGAGGTTCATCCACTTGCGAATAAACCGGATTGCCCGAAAGCGCTTGCCAGGTAACCTCCCCCACCATTTTCAAAGAGGCAGGAGTAGGAATCACCCATACATCGAAGCCGGATTTAACCAGGGCGCGCACCACGCTAGTGGTTTTATAGGCGGCGATACCCGCACCCACCCCAAGAATGATCCGGCGACGCTCAGACATGATGGGTTAGTCCTTTACCGACTCGTCATGTTCTTTCAGATTGAGGGCGTCTTGATCGATTTCGCGTAAAGCAATGCTCAATGCCTTATCTTCGGGATTGCAGTCGATCAGCGGACCAGGAGTAGAAAACATTCCCTCCGCGATTTCCAGATTATAAGTATTGATCTGCCGTGCCCGTTTGGCCGCGTAGACCACAAGGGCGTATTTGGACTCTACCTTTTCCAATAGATCATCTATTGGGGGGTTGGTAATCCCCTCGGGGCTAGCAACAGTACCCGACATGTTGTCCTCTCATTTCTAAACTAGCGGCGCAGCGCCGCATCTTCACAAAAAGTTTACGCTATTCCCATTAAGGCGGCTAGTTCGCGCGCCGCCTGTTCAGGGTGATCGTTAATTAGCTGGTGCTCAAATTCCTTTGCCGCTGCCAGCTCGATTTTAGCGGTTTCTAGGCGCCGAGCGACCTCTGCGTCATCCTCGGTACCCCTGCCCCGCAACCGCTCTTCTAGGGCTTGTTGGCTGGGAGGAAGCAGGAAAATAAAGTGGGCATCTGGATGCGTGCGCCGAATCTGCCGCGCTCCCGCTAGGTCAATCTCTAAAATCACGTCTTCGCCCCGACTAGAGTGTTCCTCCACTTCGGAGCGTAAAGTGCCATAGCGAGCCCGCCCGTGCACTTGCGCCCATTCTAGAAATCCGTCGGCAGCAAGTAGCTTATCGAAGCGTTCTTCGCTGAGGAAATAGTAGTCGATGCCGTCGCGTTCCCCGGGGCGCGGAGCGCGGGTAGTAGCAGAAACTGCCACTTTTACCTGCGGATACATTTTTCTCAGGGCGTTAACCACAGTTCCTTTGCCCACTCCGGAGGGGCCAGCTAGTACATATAAACGTGAGTTCGGCAAAGTTTCCACCTTTTGAGCCAGTAGAAAATAACAGTATGGGACCCAATTTCTCAGGTCCCATACTGTATTTTATAGCTTTTCGGTTTTATTTAGCCGAAGCGGCGAATCAGCTCGGCGCGCTGGTGCTCGCCTAGACCGCGAATGCGGCGAGACTTGGCGATGCCAATCTCTTCCATTACCGCGGCGGCAGTGGTGGCGCCTACGCGAGGCAGAGCCTCTAGCAGAGCCTGAACCTTCATCTTGCCCAAGTAAGGATCATCTTGAGCATTCTTGATGACCTCAGAAAGGGTCAGTTCCCGGTTCTTCAGCTTAGCTTTGACTTCCGCGCGAGCCTTGCGAGCCTGAGCGGCTTTCTCCAGAGCCTGTGCGCGCTGTTCGGGAGTTAAGGAAGGAAGTGCCATTTAATATTTACCTCTTCATCTAGATTTACGGGTTAACAACACGAAAAAGATTAGTTGCTTTCTTCTATTTAAGCCAACCCATTCGCGAAGTTTTGCCAGTTCAGTTGCGAAAAATATCACTCATTTGCTCGGTTATTTGTCTTGCCGCGGCTTGTAAGGAAGAGACGTCCGGACCGGCAGAGGAGATTCCCCGCGAAGTTGATGCCAGGACTCGGCAAGCACTTTTACCAAAGATTCTTTGTATATCCGCTGGTTGCGCCCCTTGCGCTCCAATTCCTGGCGATAAAATAGATCCGGAAAATTCCGAAAAATCAATCCTCAAGTTTTTTGCAGCATTTCCGGTGGTAGCGCCGACAACCAAACCAATATCTGCGATGTGACCTTCATCACCGCAGGTTTTATTTATCTGCTCTGCCTGCGAAATTATGTCGGCCGCCACGCTTTTGCCGCTCGCATTTTTGGCATGCTGCACCTCGAATCCCTCCGGATTGGAGGTAAGTGCCAGCACATAGACTCCCCTGCCATGCTTCCTGGCGAGCTCGAGAGCAGGCTTCAGTGAACCGAAACCCAGGTAGGGAGAAAGCGTAATCGCATCGGCAGCCAAGGGAGAATCGGGGCTTAAATATGCCTGCGCATAGCCGGCCATCGTAGAACCGATATCACCGCGTTTAACATCCAAGATGACAAGCAGCCCCGCTTGGCGACAGGCTGCCAGCACTTCCTCCAGCACCTTGATCCCGCTAGATCCGAAACGCTCGAAAAACGCGGATTGGGGTTTAACTACCGGCACCTGGCCGGCCATAGCTTCCACCAAAGTTAGCGAAAAAGTGCGGAGGTCTTGAATATTGTCATTGAGTCCCCAGACTTTCAGCTGTGAGGGATGGGGGTCAATACCTACGCACACATTGCCGAACTTTTCCATCGCCTCTGCCAGGCGCACACCGTAGCGATTCATAAAACCTTTAGCTCCTCCTTAAAACTGCAACTGTCCATCAAGTACCGTCAGTTTCCCGCGGTAGCAGGTGTGACGCACCTGCCCCACCAATTCCTTGCCCGCAAAGGGGGTGTTATCAGAACGCGAAACTTGGCTCTCGCGGTTAACTATCCAAGAGGCATCGGGAGCCATGAAACAAAGATTCGCGGTAGAGCCAGGAGCGATCTCCTCACCTTGACCCTTCGCTTTCCCGATTTTTGCCGGGGTAACCGACATTACCCGTGCCAGATCCTGCCAAGTCATTTTTCCGCTTTGCACCATAGTGGTGGCAACCACTGGCAGCGCGGTTTCCAGCCCAATCATCCCGAAAGCGCCACACTCAAAATCACAGTCTTTAAGTTTGCGGGGGTGAGGGGCATGATCCGTCCCCACCAGGTCAATCGTGCCGTCTGCTAATCCTGCCTGCACCGCCTCGACGTCTTTTTGTGAGCGCAGCGGGGGGTTTACTTTGAACAGCGGATCCCGCCCTCGTAGTTCTTCCTGAGTGAGGAACAGGTGATGCGGGGTAACTTCCGCGCTGATCCGCGCGCCTTGGGACTTGCCCCAACGCACCAGTTCCACCGCAGTCGCACTCGAAAGGTGACAAACATGAACCCGCACATCCAAGTAGAGAGAAAGCAAAATATCGCGGGCAATAATCATTTCTTCTGCAACCGTCGGCCAGCCCTTGAGCCCCAGCTCTTTCGCCAGGTAAGATTCGTTCATTTGCGAATCTTCGGTTAGACGCGGCTCTTGGGAATGCTGGGCGATTACCCCATCAAAATCACGGACAATCTCTAGAGCTTGCCGCATCAGTAGCGGATCAAAAACGCATTTACCGTCATCACTAAACACATTTACGGCTGCCCGCGATTCATGCATTCCCCGTAGATCAGAAAGCTCTTTACCGGCTAGGTTCTTAGTGACTGCCCCTACCGGATGTACATCTACCCGACCCGCCTGGCGTCCCAGATCAAGGACTTGCTCTACTATCTGCGGGCAATCTTGGGTAGGAGTCGTATTTGCCATTGCGAAAACACAGGTATATCCCCCTTTGGCCGCGGCAGCGGTGCCGGTGTCTACAGTTTCGGCATCAGATCCGCCTGGCTCGCGCAAATGAGTATGTAGATCCACCAGTCCCGGTAGTGCCACCATCCCGTGGGCATCTACTTCTTGAATTCCGCTGCCAGGACTTAGCGCTAAGTCCGCGCCTACCTGGCGGATTTCATGGTCCTCCACCAGAATGTCCGCGGGGCTTTCCCCCAGGATTTTGGCGCCGCGAAAAACGATTGCACTCATGACTGCCTCCTAAAATCCGTGAGCAGTCGAGGTGGCAAGGGCGCACCCTAAGCTGGCGGCTTTCGCTACTGCTCGCTTGAGTTATTTTCACTGGAGCGCCCGATAGCATCTAGCACTCCGTTAATAAAATCCGGAGATTCCGGAGTTGAAATCGCGCGCGCAGTGCCTACCGCTTCATCTACCGCAATCTTCCAGGGAACATCGTCATTGTAGAGGATTTCCCAGAGTGCGCAGCGCAAAATGGCTAAATCCGGTTTCGGCATACGATCAAGTGCCCACGCCTGGGAATATTGGCTGAGCGTCATATCGATGTCGAAAAGATGCTCAGCCACCCCCTGGGCGATTTCCGCCGCATAGTCGGGCAAAGTAGTTTGGGCAGTACTTAAACGTTGCCGCTGCGCTATCAGTTCCCGTATATCCTCCGGGTTCTGATCTAGACCTTTGAGATTAGCTTCGTAGAGGGTATCAACTGCCCGCCGCCGCGCTTTAGTACGCCGCGAAAGTCGATTTTTGGACACCTTCGGTTATTCCTTAACCCGAGATATGTAATCGCCGCTGCGAGTATCGACCTTAATCTTTTCGCCATCTTCCACAAACAGCGGAACCTGCACTTCATACCCGGTCTCTACAGTCGCCGGCTTAGTTCCCGCCGAAGACCGGTTGCCCTGTAGCCAAGGCTCCGTGTGCGTAATCTGCATAATAACTGAGGCAGGCAGTTCTAGGAACAATACTTGTCCGTCATGGAAAGCTACTACCGCGCGCTGGTTTTCAATCAGGAAGTTCTTGGCGTCTCCCACGATTTCCGCGGTGATCATCACCTGTTCATAGGTGTCATCGTCCATGAACACGAAATCTGAGCCGTCTTGATACAGGTAGGTCATGTCCCGGCGATCGACCGTAGCGGTTTCTACTTTCACTCCTGCATTGAAGGTGCGATCCACAGTTTTGCCGCTAAGTACATTCTTGATCTTGGTGCGCACAAACGCCGGGCCTTTACCCGGTTTCACGTGCTGAAACTCAACCACCTGCCACAACTGGTTATCCAGCTTTAGCACCAGACCATTTTTCAAATCATTTGTTGTCGCCAACTTAATACCCCCAAGTCAAAATAAATCGCTTCTACTTTACTTTAATCAAGCTAAGCATGAAAATAAGTGCCAGTGAGCTGCGTTTTTGGTCACGCTACCAGGACGCGGGCAACTTTTTCGACAGCCTGCTCCAGCGTTAAATCTGAAACTTCTAGCGCCAGGGGATTCAGAATCTGCCAACGTTCTCGCCGCTCTTGCCCCATCTGTCGCAGCCACGCCCTCGGCATCCCCAATCCTAGGGAGCGAGGACGATTGAGACCGGCGCGATCAGCCATAGTAGACAGATCTATCACCAGTTCTATTATTTCTTTACCAGGAAGTTCAGCTAGCTTTTGCCGGGTTTGGGGGTTATCTAACGCCCCGGAACCCATAGCAACGATAGTGTCTTTAGCGGGCATTTCTTTTAAGAGGGCGCCCAGGACTTCCTGTTCTGCCTGACGATAGCTTTTTTCACCGGCGCTAATCACCGCAGTAGCTAGCGGCACTCCCAACTTCTCGGCTACCAGTACGTCCGTATCTACCAGTTTCCACCCAAATCTTTTGGCTAAAGCGGCAGCAATACTCGATTTTCCACTGCCCGGCAGACCGATTAAGAAAACTTTCCTAGCCAACTTCGTCCTTTCCACCGCTAGGATTTACGGTGCCGCCACCGGCATCCTCGTCTTGATTTATGGCGTTGAAAGCACTTTGCAGTAGCTGGTAGTCGCTAATGGGAACCACATGCACTTGCCCACTACCGGCTGTGAGTACCATCCGGATTATTCCTCCGCGCACTTTCTTATCCGAGGCCATAATTTTTACTAGCTGATCGAAAGAATATTGCGGGCAGCTTGTCGGCAACCCCAGCGCGGCAATCTGGCGGCGCTGGCTTTCCATTTGCGAGGGGGTAAGTAGCTGCATTTCTACTGCCACCTGGGCAGCAAACACCATCCCGATCGCCACTGCTTCCCCATGCAGCACTTGATAGGAGGAGGCTTTTTCGATTGCGTGTGCCAGGGTGTGCCCATAGTTAAGGCATTCCCGCAATCCACTTTCGCGTAGGTCTTGGCTGACCACAGCGGCTTTTACTTGGATAGCGCGACTAATCACTTCTTCTAATATCGCCGGGGAGGCAAGCAACTCTTCCGCGCTGCACTTCGACAGTAGCTCCAAGATCTTATGGTCAGCGATAAAACCGCATTTTATGACTTCCGCCAAGCCGGTGCGCAGCTGACGAAGGGGTAAAGTGCGTAGATAATCGAGGTCGCAAATTACTGCGCTAGGCGGATAAAAAGACCCCACTAGATTCTTTCCCAGGGAAGTATTTATTCCGGTTTTCCCGCCGACTGCCGCATCTACCATTGCTAATAAGGAGGTGGGGACATTTATCAGTTCGATCCCCCGCAGCCAAGTGGCGGCCACGAAACCTCCCATATCGGTAGTTGCCCCACCTCCTAGGGTTACTACTGCATCCTCGCGCGAAAAGTGGTTTTCTCCCAGAATCCGCCAAGCATCTTCAACTACCCGAATATTTTTTGCCGCTTCCCCGTCAGGATGCGGAAAAATTTTGACCACCTGCCCGGCTTGAGTCAAGGATTGCGCCAAGTGACGAGCCGCTTGCTCCAGGGGCGCTGGACAGATCAAAAAGAGGTTGCGAGGGCGCTCCTGCAGTATCTGGCCGATTCGCGAACTAAGACTGCTGCCTACGCTAACCTGGTATCCATTTCCAGAAGTCACCGGAATCTGCCGGATTTTTTCTGGAGTTTGTTTCGACAAGACACCCAGGGAACTTAAATCGTAGTGAGATAGCGGTCGGGTTTCTGCTAGTTTCAAACCTCGAATTACGGCAGTGGCTACCTCGCTGAGGCTGCCATCTGCAGGCACACTTAAAGTGGCTGCTGCCAGGTAGTTAGCCCGTCGTTGCTTTTCTAGTTGCGCGATTTTTTGGCTGGGATTTTCACTTCCCTTTAAGAGGGGGCGCGCGGAATCTTCACCTATTCTTGCCCCGGCGGTAGCGGGTGACACATTTAGAAAAACCACCTCTTTATCGGCGATAGCCGCGACGGTTTCTGGGCGGGTAAGGGCCCCTCCTCCCAAGGCAATCACTCCCGCATTACCGTGCAGAAGCTGGGCAATAACATCGACTTCTAAATCTCTAAAGTAGTCCTCACCGCGAGTAGAAAATATCTCTGGTATGGTCATCGCCGCCTGCCGGGAAATTTCCTGGTCGGCATCGCAAAAAGTACGTCCTAAACGCGCTGCCACTAGACGTCCTACCGAGGTTTTTCCACTGCCCGGCAGACCGATAAACACTATTTGCTTTTCGACAGTCATAGCCGTGCCTCCACTCGCTGCTGATATGCCTTTAGATTTTCGCGCACCTGCGCCAGCGAATATCCGCCTACATGCTCTAGAAGTGCATCGGCCAGTACCAACGCCACCTGCGCCTGGGCAATAACTGCTCCTGGAATCACCGCGCAGGTATCGGACCGTTGGTGGTTCGCGCGGCTTTCCTCCCCATTCGCTAAATCTATGGTGCGCAACGCGCGGGGCACGGTAGAGATTGGTTTAAATTCGCAGCTTACCTGGATGATTTGCCCGTTGGACATTCCCCCTTCTATCCCGCCGGCATGATTAGAGCCGCGAGTTATTTCCCCGTTAGCGGCGCGAATAATCTCGTCATGGGCGGCAGAGCCCGGCAGGTACGGCTGAGTGCCATCCCCTACTTTCACGGTTTTTACCGCCGGAATCGACATTAAAGCTGCGGCGAGGCGAGCATCTAAGCGACGATCTGCCGCCACATGACTCCCCAGTCCGATCGGCACCCCATAGGCGGCTACTTCTACGCTACCTCCGATAGTGTCTCCGTTTTTCTTCGCTGCATCGATCTGGGCAATCATTTGCTGACTGACTTTTTCGTCCGGGCAACGCACCGGGTTTTCTGCCAGTTTTTGCTGCTCGCTTAACGGAGGAATCGGGTGACCGTCCTCGAGGGCTACCTGGCCAATTTGGGTTACGTAAGAAACCAATTCGATTCCGCCAGCTTGTTTTAAGAACTCTTGCGCAAATGCACCCAGTCCTACTCGCATAGCGGTTTCGCGGGCACTGGCGCGTTCTAAGACCGGGCGCGCTTCTTCCAAATCGTAGGCAAGCATTCCCGCCAGATCAGCGTGTCCGGGGCGCGGACGGGTAAGCGGCTGGTTGCGGGCAACTTCCCGCTCATCACCTTTGCCGGCATTAATTTTTAGTGCCTCCGGATCCACCGGATCCGGGCTCATCACCGTTTCCCATTTTGGCCATTCACTATTTTCGATCAGTAGGGCAATCGGAGCTCCGGTAGTTTTTCCTCTAATTACCCCACCCACCAGGTGTGCTAGATCCTGTTCGAACTTTTGCCGCGCCCCGCGTCCGTATCCGGCGCGCCGGGCAGCCAAATACTCCCCTACCTTAGCGGTGCTAATCTCAACTCCGGCGGGCAGACCTTCTAGGATTCCTACGAGGGCGCGTCCATGGGATTCCCCAGCGCTCATCCATTTCAACATGGCTTTATTGTGTCATGGAACGGTTTTTCGTGGTTTAGCTTTCCACTTCTAGAAAACGCTCCTGCCTCTAGCTGCTTTTCGCGTTTAGCGGGGAACTAGCACAAGCGCAATATAGGTCGCGGTTAATAGCCACGGCCCGAATGCAAAACGAGTGCTGCGACTGGCTTTTTTCACGATCACCAAATAAATCGCCCAGCAGCCAGCTCCTAAAACCGTAAAAATCCCCATAGCCAGCAGACAGTGCCAAGAAGAGCAAGTTGCTAAACCAACTAGCAGGGGGGCTAGTCGCAAATCCCCTACCCCAATACCGTGACGCACAAAGGTTCCTGGTAACAGCAAAATAAAGGTTCCTAAAGCTACGATCAGGGCGTATGCCGGTTTTACCCACTGTCCAGTAATGAAACCAGCCAAAATTACCGCCACCACAACTAGCACCAGAAAGACTGCGGTCATCGAGCGCGGAAGCCGTTGGGTACCCGCATCGATTACCGTCAGTGCCGTACCTAGGGTCAATAGCGGAAACATTAGCAAGAGGTTGATGGATCCGAAACGCGCGATTACTGCCGCGCACACCGCCAGTCCCGCAACTACTGCGATTGCCCAGGGCTGATTCCAAAAAGCTCGCTGCCGGCCCGCCAGACGAAAATATTTCTTTACCTTCGGCAAACCGTAAAGCAGGTTTCCGACTCCGGCGAATAACAGCGCCGCTAAAAATACAAGAATATGCATGATCCCGCCTTTATTTCTTAATAATAGCCGCCCGCATTACTTCCAGGTTCGGGGTGCGGGAAGTAAATAGTTTCACCTGCATTACTGCCTGGTGCAGCAACATTAACTTCCCGGAAATAATGCTACCGCCAATGTTCGTAACCCTTTTTACCAGCACACTCGGCCAAGGATCGTACACAATATCTAGCACGGTTTGATCTGGGCCAAAAGAAATAGTTTTATAAAAATCGTCGAGGACTTCCCGGGGAACAGTAGAAATAATCAAATCCGCAGTTTCCAGGATTTCCCGGGCTTTATCGGGAGCTGCTAAAGGAACATATCCCGGATCGATCCCTAGTCGGGTAGCCGCCTGCACCGCGTTGCCAGCGCCCGAAACCCGCCGTGCCACCAGGTTAATCTGCCCCGTACCCAGTTCCACCAGGGCGGCTAAAGCCGAGGACGCGGTTGCTCCTGACCCTATAATCACCGCTTTTTTGGGAGACCAGTCCCGTCCTTTTACTTCTTTGATCGCCGCCACTATGCCGTAAACATCGGTGTTGAATCCGGCAGTGATTCCTCCCGGAAACGGCACTACGGTATTTACTGCCCCCACTGCTTTGGCTAAACCGTCAACTTGGGAAAGCAAGGGAATAATCACCTGTTTTAGGGGCATAGTCACCGACAGTCCCGCCAGCTCCTCTGGCCAGGATTCGAGGAAGGATTCCACCTCGTCTTTTTTGACCTCTATCCGCCGGTAATCGATCTCTAGGCCTAAATCTCGATAGGCCGCCAGATGCAGAGCCGGAGAAAGGGAATGCGTAATCGGTGATCCGATTACCGCCGCCCAGGGCTTTATCGTTTGCATTTGCCTTGGTTCTGCTGGCACCACTGCTTTAGTTCTTCCACATTCTTAGTTTGTTCCTCTAAAGTGAGGGCGAACTTAGTTTCCCCGCTGTCCAGGTTAACTGTGGTGAAGTAAAGCCATTTGCCATCTGCGGGTTTCACAGCAGCTTTCAAGGCCGCCTCGCCCACTGTACCAATCGCGGTAGGCGGTAACCCCTTATGTTTATAGGTGTTGTAGGGGGTATCTTCTTCCAAATCTTCGGAACTAGGAATCCCGCCTGAGCGTCCTTGACCATAAACGACAGTAGAATCCATCTGCAAGTAACCGTGGGTATCGCTATTATCTTGCATACGGTTTTCGATCACCCGCGCTACCTGTGGATAGTATTTTTCCACATTGACTTCTTTTTCCAGGATCGAAGCCTTAATCAGTACCGTTGCGCGTTGGTCAGCTGCCACCCCGGCATCATCCAGCCGCTTAATCTGGGTATCAACCATGGTTTTTACTAGGTCTTTAGCACTTTGATTGGTGGCCACTGTATAGGTGTCAGGTGCCAGCCAGCCCTCAAAGCTTTCTTCGCTTTGACCGGGAATCCCATAATCTGCCGGATCCGCAAAAGCTTCTGCCACTTGATCAGCGCTAAAGCCGATCGATTCTTGAAAACGAGCCTTAATCTGTTTGACTGTAAACCCGGGGGGAATGGTTACTTTAATATCTGCTTTCGAAGCTGGATCCAGCAACATCGCCAAGGCTTCGCGTGAAGACATCCGTTTATGAAGCCTAAAGCGTCCCGCCTGCACCCCTTGCGCTAGGGAGTTCTTCTTGAAAATATCGGCAAATACTTCAGCATCCGCGATTACGCCCTTTTTCTGGAGGATCGCACCAATAGCTTTCCCGGAGGCGCCCTCAGGAACTTCAATAATTACTTCCCCGGAGCCTTTACCCTCGTAGTCCTTACCACCAGATAAAATAGTGCTGATCCCCCCGAGTTCCCTGGTGGCGATTATGGAAGCCCCGGCGATTAACCCAATAACCACCAAAATAACGATTGCCGCGATAGTGCGTTTCTTCCGCCGGGCTTTGCTGCGCGCAGCCCGTCCTGAAGCCGCAGCAGCAGGCGGCTTAGTCTGCGGAGCCTCCTCTTCCCAATAGTTATCGAGGCTGGCCTGACCATCGCCTGATTCAGGACTGGCGGCCCCTGATTTATCGGCGCGACGGGAGGGAAAATGTCGCGTTGGAGGGGTGGTGTTAGGCTCCCGGCTCATCAGGCTTCCTCGCTTTCAGGTCCGCTGCCCAGTGGCACTCCGGGAATCTGCCCGGTTTGCCTCTCTGTTTCCAGTGCATGCTCCAGTATCAGCACCGCAGCCTGTTGGTCTACGACGTTCTTATGTTGGCGTCCACCAAGTCCGGCAGAACGCAACTGTTGGTGAGCGCTGACGCTGGTAAGACGCTCATCTACAAGTCTTATGTTACAAGTTGGTAACAGCTGTTCCAATTCGGCACCCCAGGAGCGCACGTCAGCAGCGTTTTTGCCTTCTTTTCCGCTGAGCAGACGCGGCAAACCAATAATGATCTCTTTAGCCTCATACTCAGCTACTAGTTCGGCGATCTGGAAAAGTTCTTGTCCCCCATCGCGATAAATGGTCTCCACCGGAAACGCTAAAGTTCCCGCCGCATCGGAGCGAGCCACCCCAATCCGGCGAGTACCTAAGTCGATACTGATCCGTACCCCGTTGCGCATTATCTCGCTGCGATCTTACTAGCTATCGCCTGAAGAGCATCAGCGAGTTTACTGGCATCTTTACCCCCGCCTTGTGCCAAATCCGGGCGACCGCCTCCGCCGCCTCCCATGGTTTGCGCCGCTATTTTAACCAGGTCACCGGCTTTTATTCCCTGGTCGCGGGCTTGTTGGGTGGTAGCTACGATCACCTGAGGGCGATCTTTCGAAACTCCCCCTACGCTAATCACCGCGTTTGCCTCTTTTAGATGCTCACAGAGCGATTGGGCGAGGATACGCAAAGAATCAGCAGATACCTCTCCGGCATTAAAAGTAATCACTCGGATGCCGTGAATATCTTTAGCCGAGGCAGCGATTTCTCCGATTCGTGACAGCAGCGATTGTTCCTGCAGTTTCGCAAGTTTTTTCTGTGCCTGTTTCAAACGCTTCAAGGCATCATCGATGCGTGCCGGAATTTCCTCCGGCTTAGTCCCCATAATCGAGGCGACTTGCGATACCAGGGCGTGTTCTTTGGCTTGGAATTCATTGGCTTCATCAGCCACCAAGGCTTCAATTCGGCGAACCCCGGATCCGATGGAGTTTTCCCCCATCAGGACTACTTGTCCCAGGTACCCGGTAGAAGGCATATGGGTACCACCGCAAAATTCACGATCCCAGCCATCACCAATATCTACTACCCGCACCATGGAGCCATATTTTTCTCCAAACAGGGCGGTAGCTCCCGATTTCTTGGCTTCTTCAATCGGCATAACCTCGGTATTTACTTCCAGGTTATCCCGCAAACGATCGTTTATCCGATCTGAAATCGACCCTAGTTGCTCTGCATTAAGGGCGCGGGTGTGGTGGAAGTCGAAACGCAGTCGGTTTTCATTGTTTTCGGAACCCGCCTGGGTAGCCTGTGCCCCCAAGTTCTCTTGCAGGGCTTTATGCAACATGTGAGTAGCAGTATGAGCGCGGGCGATTGCTTTCCGGCGGGCAGTGTCGATAGCCGCCACTACTTCATCACCTACGGTTAACTGTCCTTGCTCTAAGGTTCCCCGGTGGACCCGCAACCCAGCCACTGGGCTTTGCACGTCCTCGACCTTAAATTTGGCGCCCTGGAAGGAGCGGATTATTCCGTGATCAGCCAGCTGGCCACCCATTTCGGCATAGAAAGGCGTGGTGTCTAAGACGACTTCGACATTGCTGCCTGCCGAGGCGGTGGGTACCGCTTGGCCATCAGCTAGTAGCCCGATAATCTTGGCGTTGCAGCTATCTTCGGTATAGCCCACGAATTCGACTTCGTGACCGAGCTCGGCTTCGAGTTCATGGTAGATGCGGGCGTCTACGTGCCCGGTCTTCTTGGCACGGGCATCTTCGCGGGCTCGGTTCTTTTGCTCCTGCATTAGCTGGGTAAACTTCTCGCGATCAACCTTGATGCCGTGCTCCCCGGCCATCTCGATAGTTAGGTCAATCGGGAATCCATAGGTGTCGTGCAAAGTAAAAGCATCTTTACCAGACAGCTGGGTTTCGTGGCGTTTCTTAACCTGGCTAACTGCCTGGTCAAAAATCAAAGTTCCTGACTCGAGGGTGCGTCTAAAAGCGTCCTCCTCCTCGTAGGCAACCGTAGAAATAGTTTTCCAATCCTGATCCAATTCTGGATAGGAGGCCGCCATCACCTGCTTGGAGACTGGGAGCAGATCCGGGAACACCGGCTTGGTTACTCCCAGCAGACGCATGGCGCGTACTACTCGGCGAATCAGGCGACGCAAAACGTATCCGCGACCATCGTTTCCGGGACGCACCCCGTCTCCAATCAGCATCAGGGCACTGCGTACGTGATCGGCGACTACTCGCATCCTGATGTCGTTAGGATCTTTTGAAGTTTTACCCTGGGTGTACTGCTTTCCGGACAGTTCCTGGGCTTTCTCAATTACCGGGAACACCTGGTCAATCTCGTACATATTGTCCTTGCCTTGCAGCAAAAACGCTAGTCGCTCTAATCCCAACCCGGTATCGATACATTTCTTGTCTAGTTCGCCTAGCAGCGGGTAGTCTTTGCCGGTCCCTTCGCCTCGCAGGTACTGGTCGAATACCAGGTTCCACAGCTCCAGATAGCGATCACCGCCGGTATCTACTTCTGGGCCGCCCTCCGGGCCATAGGCGCTACCGCGATCAAAGTGGATTTCTGCGCAAGGACCGGCCGGTCCCGGCTGTCCGGTATCCCAAAAGATTTCTTCTCGCGGCAGTTTTTGTAGGTGCAAGGGGTCGAGGCCGATTTGGTTTAGCCATACGTCCTCGGCCTCGTCATCCTGTTCCCAAATCGTTACCCACAGTTTGTCCCCGTCCAGGCCGTATTTGCCTTCGTCCACAGACCCGGTAAGCAGATCCCAGGCCATTTTGGAGGCACCCTGCTTGAAATAGTCGCCGAAACTGAAGTTTCCACACATCTGGAAGAAAGTTCCGTGCCTGGTGGTTTTGCCGACCTCTTCAATATCGTTAGTGCGGATGCACTTTTGCACACTGGCAGCTCGCGGCCAAGGTGCCGGTTCGGTACCTACAATATAGGGAATGAACGGCACCATTCCCGCAATCGTAAACAGAATCGACTTATCGGGAGACACCAGGGGAACTGAAGGCGCCAAGTGGTGTCCCTGCTTCGCAAAATAGTCTAGCCAGCGGGAACGAATTTCAGAAGTTTGCATTATGCCTCTAAATCTTTATGAGGAGGAAAAACCTCCTGGTTGAAAAGCGGTTAACTTAAGGGGGTGGTTTCGGGCATTAAAGCCGCGCGCAGCTGCCTTTCCCTATTCTCAAAGTCCTCTTGGAAAGAGGCGCAGGCTGCCTGCATCCGCTCCCGTACCGGCGGAATCGAGTAGGCGATAGCGCCTACCAGTGCTGCCGCAATCCCCAGTTTTACCAGTTTCTTCATGGTTACTGACCTTTCCGGTTAAACATTTTGCGAGCCGCGTAGGAAAAGGCCGAGAGTTTGATCAACGGACCGGCGAAGGTGGAAGAAACCAGGGTCGAAACCGCAGAGACGTCTTGAGCAACTTGCGCGGCCGAAGTGGTAACCGCATCTACCCGTACCAACTGGGCGTTAGCATCCCGAACCGTCTGTGAAACTTCTTTGACGGTATCGCCGGTATCGGAGGCAACCTGTTTAATAGAGCCTTGTAGCTGGTCGAAAACTTTCCCTAGTTTCCATAGTGGTATTGCCAAGAACAGTACCAGCAGCAAAAAAGCTACCGCTGCGATTAGTGAAGCTATCTCACCGACGCTCATAGTTTTTCCTTCCCTAAGAAATGCTTATATCGCTAAATTTTACCCTACCGCGCCCAAAGCCCCGAACCGAGGCAAATATGACTGATGCCTCCCGAAAAATCAGGAGGCATCAGGCGAAAATTTTTAAGATTAACGCGAGTAGTGCTCGACGACCATCTGCAGGTCGCAAACGACCGGGATTTCATCGCGCTGAGGCAGACGCACATAGGTGGCCTGGAGCTGTTCCAAGTTGACATCCAAATATGCCGGCACATCCGGTAGCACGTCGCGGTGGGAACCCGCGGCCGCTACGATAAAGGGATCCTTAGTCTGGGACTTGGGACGAATCTGGATAACCTGACCCGGCTTTACCCGGTAAGAGGGACGATCGACCGGTTTGCCATCTACGAGGACGTGACGGTGAACTACCGTCTGGCGAGCCTGGGGCATAGTGCGAGCAAAACCCGAGCGCAATACCAGGGCATCTAGACGCGACTCCAGCAACACAATTAGGTTGTCACCGGTCATGCCTTTAATGCTCTGCGCCTCTTCGAATAGGCGATGCATCTGCGCCTCACGAATATTGTATTGGGCGCGAAGACGTTGCTTTTCCTTCAAACGGATAGCGTAGTCGGATTCGCTGCGGCGACGAGCCCGTCCATGTTCACCGGGCCCGTAGGGACGCCGATCGAAGTAACGCTGAGCTTTGGGGGTTAAAGCAATCCCCAAAGCGCGAGATAGACGAACCTGTTTACGCGAACGCTTATTTCCCATTTAGTTTTTCTCCTGTATGTGTTCTTCATTTTTCATTTCACCGGCGAGGCCGGTGGGGTCACCACGCGGGCTAAGACCCCAGGGTTGCCTGTAGACAACAGGTTTTAGATTAGCCTATTTTGGTTCGCCTTTGCCATCGGCCAAGATGCCGCGAATGGTGTGCAGTCGCTTAGCTACCAGCTCCTCATATCCGTTATCGGTGGGATGATAATACTCAGTTCCAACTAAAGCTGCAGGTAGATAGGTTTGTTTAACAATATGGTGCGGATAGTCGTGAGCATACTTGTATCCGGACACTCCCAGATTCTCTGCGCCAGGGTAATGAGAATCACGCAGCGGGGCGGGTACCGCGTCGCTTTTTCCCGCCCGTACATCTTTAATCGCGGCTTCGATTCCCAGATAGGAGGCATTCGATTTCGGGGCGGTGGCTACTGCCACGGCCGCTTGCGCTAGGATAATCCGCCCTTCGGGCATACCGATCATTTGCACTGCCTGCGCGGCGGCCACCGCGATTTCTAAGGCTTTAGGATCTGCCATCCCCACGTCTTCGCTGGCGCAAATCATGATTCGGCGGGCGATAAAGCGGGGGTCTTCTCCCCCTTCGATCATGCGCGCCAAATAATGCAAAGTAGCATCCACATCGGAGCCGCGCATGGATTTAATAAAAGCACTAATCACGTCGTAGTGATCATCACGGTCATATTTCACAACTGCGCTATCGGCAGCGCGCGCAATATCTTCGGTGGTGAGGGCGCTGCGTCCCGCAGATAGCGCACCTTCGGAGGCTGCCTCAAGTAAGGTCAGCGCCTTGCGGGCGTCTGCGCCTCCTAAATCTGCTAGGCGGGTCAGCGCTTCCTCATCGGCCGTTACCTTGCCTTTTAGCCCACGTTCATCGACGAGGGCGCGGCGCAGCAACTGTTTCACGTCCTCACTATTTAGAGGGTTTAAAGTCAGCAGTAAAGATCGTGACAGCAGCGGAGACACTATTGAAAAGGAGGGATTTTCGGTAGTGGCCGCCACCAGGATTACCCAGGAGTTTTCTACTGCCGGCAGCAAAGCGTCTTGCTGGGACTTAGAAAAACGATGTACCTCATCCACAAAGAGCACGGTTTGTTTCCCAGTAGCGCGCAGTTGCTCGCGCGCCTCTTTAATAACTGCCCGCACCTCTTTTACCCCGGCCGAAACCGCGCTGACCTCCACAAAATTTCGCTTCGAGGCGGTGGCTACCAAATAGGCAAGGGTAGTTTTACCAGTGCCCGGCGGACCCCAAAAAATTATGGAACTCACTGCCCCCGCGCTACCTTGAGGCTCCAATAGCCTGCGCAAAGGAGAACCGGGCTCGAGCAGATGACTTTGCCCTACCACCTCATCGATACTGAGCGGCCGCATCCGCACCGCCAGGGGCGCAGAATCTGAGAACGCCGGTATTCCCTGCTCACTCAGCGCGGCTTGCTGGAAAAGATCCACTAGAGCATTACATCCGAAAGATCACCGGCGCCCTGGCGTACTACCTCGGGAACTTCTCCGGTGAGATCAATGACCGTGGTGGGACGAGCTTCTTCTACCGGCCCTTCAATCACCGCATCTAGCAGGTAACCGATTTCGTCACGGATTTCCCACCCGTTAGATTCCGGCACATCCTTATCCGGCAAAATCAAAGTAGAGGACATCAGGGGCTCCCCCAATTCTTCTACCAGCGCCAAGGTAGTTACATGATTGGGAATCCGGGCCCCCACGGTCTTTTTCTTGGGATTAACCATAATCCGGGGCACCGCCTTATCCCCCTTCATAATGAAGGTAAAAGGCCCGGGTGTGAGCCGATTTATCAGCTTAAACGCCGAATTGTCGACAATTACTAGCTTCCCCAGTTGCTTAAAATCATGGCAGATCAGGGTGAAGTTGTGGGTTTTAGGCAGCTTGCGGATAGTTTGTATCCGTTCTAGTCCCGCTTTGTTTCCAAGTTTGCATCCGAGGGCATATCCCGAATCCGTGGGATAGGCGATTACGCCTCCGTCACGAATAATGTCAGCGGCTTTCGTGATCAGCCGTGCTTGCGGATTAACTGGGTGAATATCTATATAGGCAACCATGTCTTTAGTCTACCAACCTCCAGAAAATCAGCAGCCCTCTTGCCGATTTAGATTCATAAAATAGCGCTTTGCTTTTCGGTGAGAGGATGCCTTTAGGTATTATTGACCCGGATCAGTCGGCCGGGCGGCCGCGGCTAGTAATAGTCGAGGAAAGTCCGGGCTCCACAGGACAGGATGATGGCTAACAGCCACCCGGGGTGACCCGCGGGCTAGTGCCGCAGAAAACAAACCGCCACGTTCTCGCGTTGGTAAGGGTGAAAAGGCGGTGTAAGAGACCACCAGTGGTCAAGGTGACTTGGCCAGCTAGGTAAACCCCATCCGGAGCAAGACCAAGCAGCGAGTTGGGTGGTCCGCCTTTAACTTGCGGGTAGGTTGCTACAGGCGTGCGGTAACGTACGTCGTAGATAGATGGTCGCCGCTGGCTTCGCCAGTACAGAACCCGGCTTATAGGCCGGCTGATCTACTATTTTTCTTCCCGCTTAGTAAATAAATCTTCGATTTGTTCCCCGTAAACGGCGCGAATTTGATTCCGTTTAATTTTCAGCGAGGGGGTCAGCATCCCGTTTTCGGTAGTCCAATCAGTAGTAATAACTTTGATTTTACGGATGGATTCCGCCCGGGAGACTGCCCGGTTGGTGCGCTGGACTGCCCGCTGCAAAGCTTCCAGTACCCGCGGATCGCGAGCTGCCCGGGTAATATCCATCTGTTCCATCCCGTGATTCTTCAGCCAGGTGGGCAACATTTCTTTATCGAGGGTAACTAGCGCCGCGACAAAAGGCTTGTTATCTCCTACCACCATTACCTGTGAGATTAGGGGATGTCCTTTCAAACGTTCCTCGAGGTATTCGGGAGCTACGTTTTTCCCGCCAGCGGTCACAATGATTTCTTTGGCGCGCCCGGTGATTTTAACGTTCCCGTCCGCATCAATCTGCGCAATATCTCCGGTTTTCAACCAGCCGTCCTCGGTGAAAGCTTCCCGAGTCAGGTCTGGTTCCCCGTAGTAGCCCCGCATAATCGAGCCGCCGCGTGCCTGCAACTCGCCACCCTTGCCCAGACGCACTTCGTTGCATAACAGCGCATGCCCCACGTATCCGGTTTTATTGCCAATTCGGTCTGACATTGTCAGCGGTCCTGTAGTTTCAGTGGCTCCGTATCCTTGCAAGACTTCGATTCCGCATCCAATAAAGAAGCGGCCGAGCCGCTCGGCCATGGGTGCTCCCCCAGATACGATCCCCTGCAGGTTGCCACCCATAAGTTTTTTGATCTTATTAAGAACTAGCTTCCGAGCTAAAGAAATCTTTAGCTTTTGCCCAAAGGAAAATTCTTTCCCGGACTCTTGCGCGCGCGCCCACTGCTCAGCGGTATGGGCAGCTAAACGGAAAATTCGCAGCTTAATCCCGGATCCGGCAGTCGCATCAGCGGCGTTATAGATTTTTTCCAACACCCGCGGCACCACCAGCAAAGCATTGGGCTTGAAAGTCTGAATATCTTTAACAATAGTTTTGGCGTTAGGCAAGAAAGCGGCGGTACCGTGACCTACCAGTTGCTGATACCCCAAGAAACGGGCAAGTACGTGGGCTACCGGCAAAAAGTAAATTACCCGGGCTCCAGGGTCATAGATCCATTCGTTCCAACTGCGCCGCTCGATGACGGCATTTAGGGGGCGCAGGAAGTTTCCGTGGGTGATTTCTACCCCTTTGGGGCGCCCAGTAGTTCCGGAAGTAAACACAATGGTGCAAAGGTCATCAGTGTTTATCTGCTCTAGGCGCTCATCTAATTCGGCAGCAGAAATAGCGCGTCCGTGTTCTAGAAGACGGGTAAAGCCCGAATCGTCTAAGGAAAAGACTACCGAGATTTGACCGGCAAGTTCAGGTTCCTTATCCAGTTGGCGCACCATATTCGCCTGCACCGTAGAATCGGTAATTACCGCCTTTACCTGGGCTTTTTGCGCAATCCACTTTACCTGTTCATAAGAGTCAGTTTCATAAATCGGAACGGTAACTAGCCCGGCTGCTTGCGCTCCCAGATCCATAACCATCCACTCGTAGGAGGTGGATCCCAGGATAGAAACCGCATCTCCCGGTTTGAACCCCAGACCGATCCACCCTAATCCGGCGGCGCGAATATCGGCTCCTAGCGAGGATGCAGGGATTTTTTCCCAAGCAGCCCCAAGCGCGGAGGGACGTTCAACCGCTATTTGTCGAGGACGCCTGCGGGCGCGATCCAGCACCGCTGCGGCCACCGAAGTGAATTGCATTAGATCGATGAGGGGAGCTCCCATTGGCGAATCTCCAATTCAAAATAGTTTTCTCTTTCCCGTAGGTTAGCACAGGGCAAAAGCCAAAAACGGCTTATCCTCGTGGTGCGGGCTTGCTTGCATAGTTATCTAAGCTGAGGTCACTTCAGAATCTTATGCAGATACTGCCCGGTGTAGGAGGCTTTCACTTTGGCCACTTGCTCGGGGGTTCCCTGCGCGACCAGGGTTCCGCCGCCGTCGCCGCCCTCGGGACCTAAATCAATCACCCAGTCGGCGCACTTGATTACATCCAGATTATGCTCGATCACGATTACCGAGTTACCTTTGTCGACTAGCGACTGCAAAACCAGCATTAATTTGCGGATATCTTCCAGATGTAGCCCGGTGGTGGGTTCATCTAGCACATAAATGGTGCGTCCATTGGAGCGACGCTGCAGCTCGCTAGCCAGTTTCACTCGCTGGGCTTCTCCCCCGGAAAGAGTGGTAGCACTTTGCCCTAGCCGCAGATAACCGAGACCCACTTCTACCAAGGTGTTCAGATGACGCGAGATTTTACCGATGGGAGCGAAAAACTCTGCCGCTTCACTGATCGGCATATCAAGCACATCGGCTACCGATTTACCCCGATATTTGACCTGTAGGGTTTCCTGGTTATAGCGCGCGCCTCCGCAAACCTCGCAGGGCACATAAACATCCGGCAGGAAGTTCATCTCGATTTTGAGGGTGCCATCTCCCTTACAAGCCTCGCAGCGCCCACCTTTAACATTGAAGGAAAAACGCCCCGGCCCGTAGCCTCGGAGCTGTGCCTCTTGAGTTTGGGCAAAGAGAGCACGGACTGCATCCCACACCCCGGTATAGGTTGCCGGGTTAGAGCGAGGATTGCGTCCAATCGGGCTTTGATCTACGTGTACTACCTTGTCCAGATGTTCCAGTCCCTCGATAGCTTTATGGCGCCCGGGAACCACTCTTTTTCGCTGTAGCTTTGCCGCTAAAGCCTGGTACATCACCTGGTTGATTAGAGTAGATTTTCCCGAACCTGAAACTCCGGTGACCAGCACTAACTTACCTAAAGGAATCGAAACATTTAGATTCTTTAGATTGTTTTCTCGCGCCCCAATAATTTTTAGCTGCCGATCTTTCTCAATCTTGCGTCGTTTTTTAGGGACTGCAATCTGCTTTTTACCCGACAAATACTGTCCAGTAAGGGAGCGCTCACAATCAGCTATCCCCGGTACCGGACCCGAATAGAGGACTTCTCCCCCGTTTTCCCCGGCGGCCGGACCGATATCGACTATCCAGTCGCTGGCACGAATGGTGTCTTCGTCATGTTCGACCACCAGCAAAGTGTTCCCTAAATCGCGCAGCTTCTTTAGAGTTTCAATTAATTTGTGATTGTCGCGCTGATGTAACCCGATCGAGGGCTCATCGAGTACATAAAGTACCCCGACTAGCCCGGATCCTATTTGGGTGGCCAGGCGAATCCGTTGGGCTTCACCCCCAGATAAAGTGGCAGCTCCCCGCGCTAGGGTTAAATATCCCAAGCCTACGTCTTGTAGGAACTGCAGCCGCACCTGCACTTCTTTCAAAATAGGTTCGGCGATCTTTTTCGCCGGGCCGGTCAGTGCTACTTCCGCCAAGTATTTGCCACTGGCGGAAATCGAAAGTTTAGTTAGCTCCGCGATATTTAGTTCCCCGATTTTTACCGCAAGTACTTCTGGTTTTAGGCGGTCGCCGTGGCAGGTGGAACAGGGAACTTGCCGCATATAGCCCTCGTAACGCGCCCTCATTACCTCGGATTCGGTTTCCTCCCGTTTGCGCATGATCCAAGGAATCGCGCCCTCGAATCCGGAAGAATAGGTGCGCATCCGCCCCCAGCGATTCCGGAACTTTACTTTCACCCGGTAATCGCGCCCTCTTAAAAGGGCTTTCTTTTGGGAGGCCGAGAGCTTGCGGAAGGGAGTATCTAGGTCGAATCCCAGTTCCTCCCCCAGGCCCGCAACCATATGCATTAGGTATTTATTTTTTGTCGACCAAGGGCGAATCGCCCCCTCAGAGATAGAGAGTTCCGGGTTGGGAACCACCAATTCGGGGTCTACTTCCAGATGGGAGCCGAGGCCGGAGCAATCTGGGCAAGCCCCATAGGGGGCATTGAAGGAAAAAGTACGCGGCTCGATTTCCTCGAGTTGTAGCGGGTGATCATTGGGACAGGCACGGTTTTCAGAAAAACGGCGGGAACGTTCGGGATCCGATTCATCTCGGTCCACAAAATCGACCACTACCAGGCCGTCTGCAAGTTTAAGGGCGGTCTCAATCGAGTCGGAGAGCCGGGTACGTACCCCCTCTTTCATAACTAGGCGATCGACGCGCACATTAATATCGTGTTTGATTTTGCGTTCCAGCTTGGGGGGCTGGGTAAGGCGCACAGTTTCCCCGTCCACCACTGCCGCTGAGAATCCCTGGGTAACCAGGTCCGCAAAAAGTTCGGTGTATTCGCCTTTGCGCCCGCGCACCACCGGAGCCAAAATCTGGAATCGGGTCTTTTCAGGCAGGGTTAGCAGGCGATCCACGATTTGCTGGGCGGTCTGAGCCTGGATCTTTTCACCGCAAATCGGGCAGTAGGCCTGCCCGGCACGCGCATACAGCAAACGTAAATAGTCGTAGACCTCGGTGATAGTTCCCACGGTAGAACGGGGGTTTCGGGAGGTAGATTTTTGATCTATAGAAACCGCCGGAGACAGCCCGGCAATAAAATCCACATCCGGTTTGTCCAGGCGCCCGAGAAACTGGCGCGCATAGGAGGACAGCGATTCAACATAGCGGCGTTGCCCCTCGGCAAAAATCGTGTCGAAAGCCAGCGAGGACTTCCCGGAGCCAGAAAGCCCGGTGAACACCACCATCTTGTCGCGGGGAATCTCAATGCCCACGTTGCGCAGGTTGTGTTCTCTTGCCCCTTTAACTACTAGTTTTTCATCCACATTCCTATCCTACGAACAAACGTTCTATTTTGCATTTCTGCAGACGGTTACGCTTCCTTTGACTTGGTAACGTCCCAGCGGGGATCAGATTTGATCCCTTTTTCCACCAGCTTGGGGTCGGCAGACAGTGGAGTGCGCGGTTTTGGATAGCGTTTGTCTTTTTTCCACCAGGGCACCCATCCCACATATCCGTCTACCGGCGGGGTCGTAGATTTGGGTTCGAAACCTAGCTGCGTGGGAGTCTCGGGAATAAAGTCGGTCAAGAAGTACTTGTCTTTATCGTCTGCGTAGAGCTTTACTACTTTCCTAAAGGCTCCCAGCTCGAAGAAGAGACAGTTCGTCCAGGGATTGCGGTGATGTTTGGTCATCTTGTACAGCCAATAGATAAACAGCGCCACGTTTGATATCAGTGCCAGCCAAGCACAAACGATATTCGCCATCGGGTTCATCGTGGCGTAGTTGGTCATTATTGAGGGTCGCACCAGTAGTTCCGGGAGGATATTGTTAGCTGCTATCCAGAACATCAAGGTGAAACAGCGGAACCAGATCCATTGCCCTTTCGCCCAAGTAAAAGCGGGAACCGTACACGCGAGCAGCAATGCCAAGGTGCAGTACCAGGTGTAGTCCGCGAGTGAGTTATATAGGAAGGAATGGTTCCACAGGTCATAGGCAATAATCCACGGCCAGGCCATATCTGCCCAAATCAGGCCTTGTACTTTCCCTTTCTTTGCGGAAGAAATAAAGATTTTGCCCAGACCGGTGATGGTAATAATATTTAGCACCCCGGCAGCAGCGGACAGCAGATTCCAGTATCCGCCGATGGTGCGGAACCCGGTGGCCGGGTCGATGCCTACTCCACTGGCTTTAAAAGCATCAGCTGCTGCTTGATACCAGGCGACTGAGCCGCTGGCAGCGGTGATTCCGCGGGTTTCGGGTAGCCCCTCAATCATCGAGATCGAGCGCGAGGAATCAATATCCATCAGGCATTGAAAGTTGGTGGCACAGGCGCGGTAGCTGTCGGCTTCAAAGTAGATGGTTAGGTCGCGAATATTGGCTTCCATAATGTTTACTGCCAGACCGATCCAGAGGGCAACGCCAAACCACATAGCATAGCGGCGAGCTTTTAGGGGGTTACGTTTGCCCCAGTGCAGCAGGAAGGCGGTCATAGTGGCGGTGGCTAGCATGATGATGAATTTGCCGAAGGGGAACCATCCCACCATGGGAACCCCGTGAATGATGACGTAGGGAATCGCTAGCACCCCACCTACTGTCCAGAGGGCGAAAGCAGTCCAAGTCCAGCGGCGATGCATTTCTGCCACTAACATTTGGAGAGCGAAAATTAGAATCCAGAAAAGGTAGACCCAGATTGGGCCGACTTCCCATAAAAATCCCATAATTGTTCCTTTTAAACCGAGCGACGCTGCCCGGTCGTTTTGAGCTTAGATATTATCTTTTAATTTGCCTACTATCTGCGAGTATGACTCTAATGATTTTCTTTTCAAAAGAGGTCATTATTCTTAATACACTAGTGTATTATATGTTAACGCACGGATGACAACGATGTTGCCTGTTTTAAAAAAAATAACCTACGGAGAAGATCAATGTCTGCTAACCACAGTCGAATTGGAAAAGTATTGCGCCTCGGCGCTTTCGGGGGCAGCGCTGCCCTCGGCGGAATGCTGGGCTTCAGTCAGTTTTCGGGTAAAGCCACCAAAGAGGAAAACGAGTGGCACTATCCTTCAGATGATTTAATCGACCGTTGCTATTCCAATGGTCGTTCCTCTACCTATGCCATCAACATTGATGCTCCCGCCTATGCGGTTTATCGGCATTTAAAGCAGTTGGGTTGCGATAAGGCGGGTTCTTATTCTTCTGAATTCTTGGAACGCACTTTTGCGCGGTTACCTTTCTTCAACTCTTACGAAATTCAAGAACAGTGGCAAGGCGAAGACGCTTTGAAACCCGGAGATATCGCCGGATTCGACTTTACCGGGATGTCAATGGAGTGGGCGGATGTGGTGCCAGGGAAGTACCTTTCCCAATGGGTTGACACCAAGCACCCACCGCGCGCTCCCGGATCCTTCGCATTCCGCTACCCAGGAATGAAACACTACGCGGCCGCCTGGTGTTTTTACCTGATTCCCCTCAAAGGAGAACGCTGCCGCTTAATCAACCATTGGCGTATCGGTTTTGAACCCGATACCAAATTTGCGGCCGCCATCAACTGGATAAACATTGAACTGATCGGCGGATGCATGGCGCACCTGCAGAACCTCTACGTGAAGCGGGTAGCGGAATTCCGGAAGAAACCGCAATGGCAAGGTCGGATTAAACGGGCAGTCCTTGGAGGCAAGCTCTCCGGATACGACACTCCCGCGGGACGCTGGGACGGCACCGAACTCTACGAAGACACCCACAACCAGTGGCTGCGCTACGGTCGTCAAGATCCGGCCGTAAACGAGGTACGTCCTCCGGTCACCGATAACCCGGCCTGGCCTCCTACTTCCTCCGATTCCCCCTGGGCACAGGAGATCGATAGTGACTATTTCACCGATTGGGAACAACCCGAGTTTTCCTGGGAGGAACAGATTCGCCAAAAGAAAGAAAAAACCTATCTTCCTGGCTGGGGAAAGAAGGCGGCGCAGTAACTGATGAAACCGGACTATCCCACTCTGTTCTTTTTTGAGTTAGGCCAGTGGTATGACTATTTGATGCTAGTGGTAGTCATCGCGGGACTCGCGGTATTGGCTTGGCTAGCAATCCGCTACAAATGGGTCGCGATTGCAGTATTCATCGTGATCCCGGTGGCGCTCACTATTTTTTGGTGGCCCTATTCGCGCGCCGGCACTAACTCTGATGGCTGGTTCCCGATAGTGAAACAATACTCCGCGCTAATCGGGTCGTTATCGCTGGTGGCTCTACAATATCTCCCGAAGCTGCGTGATAAACGCTGGTATCTATGTATTCCCCCGTTTATCTTGGCGATAAACATTATCGAGGCCGTGATTCGCGATTTCCAGTGTTACGGCATCCACGGGGTGGATCCCTCCCAAGGGATGGTGACCTGGGGTGGCCCCTGGAATATCATGAATGGCATTGCCGGAATCCTAAACTTCCTGATGATTTCAGGCTGGATGGGTATTTACGTGTCCAAAGGCAAAAACAAACAGATTATTTGGGGCGATCTGACTATTGGTTGGATTATTGCCTACGATCTGTGGAATGTTGCCTACGTTTACAACTGCCTAGCTGACCGCGCCTGGTATTCGGGGGTAGCCCTATTAGCCTCCTGTACTATCCCGGCCTTCCTGGCCTTCGGGAAAGGTGCCTGGATTCAATACCGGGCCTACACCTTGACCTTCTGGTCAGCGATAGTGCTAACTTTCCCGCACTTTATGCAAGATTCCATATTCGCCCACCGCAGCGCTCACAACCCCACTGCTATGTTTTTGCTTTCGGCAGCAGCGCTAGTGGCCAATGTGGTGGTGTTCGGGTATCACCTTTATAAGGTGCGCTCCACCGGGCGTAATCCCTTTAAGTAGGAAGTTTATTGGGACACCCCCTATAACTTGCAGATTGCCCGCGAAAACGGAGGGGAAACGCAAAATAGTTAGCAGCTTCTTATTGAGGCGTTCGCAGAAGAGCCTGCCACCCGGTTTTAGTCTTGATTGAAGATTCCGGGTGGCGGGCTTTTCTTAAAACAGCTGCGTTTTCAATGCTTTTGGCTCCTCGAGGGCATAGGGCTAGATTTTGGGGTTGGTCTGCGAAACCGAGTAGTTTAGTAGGGTATATAAACGCCAGTTACTGTCCTGCGATATAGAAGAACAGGCGGTAGACAGGGAAAAGAATAAAATAGGAGATGGCCGATGAGTAATCCCCACGATCACCGGGATTTAGCAGATCTACACCTACCCGCACCTCAGGTTCCACAGCGAGTAAGCGTAGACGGCCTCGAAGAACGCTGGGGTCAGACCTGGGAAGAACAACAGGTCTATGCTTTTGACCGCGAGGCGGAACGCGAGCAGGTGTTCTCGATTGATACTCCCCCGCCCACGGCCTCTGGTTCTTTGCACGTAGGACACGTGTTTTCCTATACCCACACCGATTGTCTGGCTCGGTATCAGCGGATGCAGGGTAAAGCGGTGTTCTATCCTATGGGCTGGGACGATAATGGGCTGCCTACTGAGCGGCGTGCCCAAAACTATTACGGAGTCCGCTGCGATCCTACGCTGCCCTACGACCCAGATTTTGTGCCGCCTCATCACGGAGATTCCAAGTCGGTTAAGGCTCGCGATCAGGTGCCGATTTCCCGTAAGAACTTTATTGAGCTGTGTGAAGAGCTGACCAAAGAGGACGAGAAGTCTTTTGAGGCACTCTGGCGGCGCCTGGGGCTAAGCGTGGATTGGAAACATCAGTACCAAACCATTTCTAAGGATTCCCAAAAAGTTGCGCAAACCGCTTTTTTGCGGAACTTAAAACGCGGCGAAGCCTATCAATCGGCAGCACCGGGTCTATGGGATGTAACTTTCCAAACCGCGGTGGCGCAAGCTGAACTAGAGGCGCGTGACTATCCTGGTTTTTATCACGCGCTCGCTTTCCACCTTCCGGATGGGCAGGACGTGATCATTGAAACCACCCGTCCCGAACTACTAGCAGCCTGCTGCTGCCTGGTGGCGCACCCTGACGACCAACGCTACCAGCATCTATTTGGTAAAACCGTAACCAGCCCCGGATTTAACGTTGAAGTTCCGGTACTCGCGCACCCGGCAGCGGAAATGGATAAGGGCGCCGGCATCGCCATGTGCTGTACTTTCGGTGATGTTACCGACGTGGAATGGTGGCGTGACCTAGAGCTACCCACCCGGGTCATTTTGGCTAAAGATGGACGGATCACTCACGAAGCTACCGATTGGATCACCGATCCGGCAGGTAAAGAACTTATGGATGCTATCCGCGGTAAAACCACGTTTTCGGCGCGGCAAATCGTAGTGGAAGCCCTCAAAGAAAGCGGGGAGCTGCAGGGAGAACCCCAAAAAACCATGCGGCAAACCAACTTCTTTGAAAAAGGTGACCGGCCCCTAGAAATCGTAATGTCGCGGCAATGGTATATCCGCAATGGCGGCAGCGACTACACGCTGAGCGGACACCGCGACAACCTCAATAGTGAGCTGCTAGCGCGTGGGGAAGAACTAAAGTTCCACCCGGACTTCATGAAGGTGCGCTACTCCAACTGGGTGCATGGCCTCCATAATGACTGGTTGGTTTCCCGCCAGCGCTTCTTTGGGGTGCCGATTCCGCTTTGGTATCACATTGACCAGAACGGCGAAGTCGATTACGACCAGGTAATTATGCCCGCCGAAGAAACCTTGCCGATTGATCCCACCAGCGATGTTCCTCAAGGTTTTACGGAGGAGCAACGCGGTGAACCCGGCGGTTTTGCTGCCGAAGTCGATATTTTAGACACTTGGGCGACCTCTTCGCTCACCCCCCAAATTGCGGGCGGCTGGCTGCGAGATGAGGATCTCTTTAAGCGGGTTTACCCCATGGACGTGCGTCCGCAAGGCCAAGATATTATCCGCACCTGGCTGTTTTCTACCGTGGTACGTGCGCATCTTGAGTTCGGCGCTCTCCCCTTTGAGAACGCCGCGATTTCCGGCTGGATTTTAGATCCGGATCGCAAAAAAATGTCTAAATCCAAAGGCAATGTGGTTACCCCTATGGGGCTGCTAGAAAAACACGGCTCAGATTCAGTGCGCTATTGGGCGGCTGCGGCTCGCCTGGGTACCGACACTGCTTTTGAAGAAGCCCAAATGAAGATCGGGCGGCGGCTAGCAATGAAACTGCTCAATGCCTCCAAGTTTGCTTTGTCGATGACCGAGGACGCGGGCCTGTGTCTAGATCCCGCAAAGGTAACTACTCCCTTAGATAAAGCGGTAATCGCCCGCCTGAATGAAGTTATTATCGCCGCTACTAACGCGTTTGAAAACTATGATCACACGCGGGCATTAGAGCAAACCGAGTCTTTCTTCTGGGATTTTTGTGACAACTACCTGGAGCTGGTTAAGGATCGCGCCCACAACTTCGCCGGGAATTGGGACAAGGACGTGCAGGATTCGGCACGCACCGCCCTTGCCCTCGTGGTTGATAACGTGACCCGGATGCTAGCCCCCTTCCTGCCCTACGCGGCAGAGGAAGTTTGGTCCTGGTACC
Source organism: Varibaculum prostatecancerukia (assembly GCF_943169825.2). Lineage (NCBI taxonomy): Bacteria > Bacillati > Actinomycetota > Actinomycetes > Actinomycetales > Actinomycetaceae > Varibaculum > Varibaculum prostatecancerukia. Next base: position 1,105,749 of record NZ_OW968402.1, on the reverse strand, counting down.
GCACTGGCAGTGTTCACACTGCTCCTTGGCCACAGGTTACCTCCGCTTTGCAGACGGCAGCGGGGGACGCAGATCTGCTGAAACTGGCGGGCGACACGCTGAGCGTCCTACGCAAGGTAAAGTCCGAAGCGAAAGTCGGACAGCGCACCCCGTTCGAGCAGGTAACTATTGTTTACTCCGATGATTGGTCCGCAGAGAACCTGCCGGCAGTGCGTGCGGATTTAGATGCGGCTGCTTCACTAACTGGAATAGTAACAGTCGAGGTTAATAAAGAGGCCGAGGCGCAGGTTATGACTCAGGATGCAGTGTTAGGCACCCCTCCGCCAAAGAAACCGCGCAAATAACTGTAAGGTAGGCTAAAAGCGTGACTAACTGGTTCAAAGATAAACAAGAAGCAAACGCAGACGACGGCATTACTTTTCCGCCAGGAACCATTGCGGTGGCCGGAAAAACTCCGGGTACCTTGAAAGAGTTCTCGATGCCGGCGACCAAGATCCGCTCTAAACATGACAATATTGTGTCCCTGTTTCGCCGCCGCGTCACTCAAGATCCCACGCAAACGGTTATTGAGCAAAAAACAATGCTCGGGGAACAGTGGCGCAAAGTTTCTGCCGGGGAATTTTGGGATGAAATCAGTTCGGTTTCGCGGGGCCTGCTCGGTATCGGCTTAAAACCCGGCGACCGCCTCGCTTTGCACGGTCCCACCTCTTATGAGTGGACGCTGATCGATATGGCTGCGCTGGCAATCGGAATTGTCACCGTTCCGATCTACGAAACCGATTCCGCCGCCCAAATCGAATGGATTCTGCAAGATTCTGATATTCGCTACGCGATAGCTTCTAATCAATCCTCTCAGGAACTAATGCAGGCAGTAGCCGCACGGGCAGATCGTAAATGCCGGATATTTTCCCTGGCTGCCGGGGATCTACTGACCATTATTGAGGCGGGACGCCAGATTGCACCGGCAGTCATTGACTCCTACAACGCCCAAATCACCGGCGACACTATTGCCACCATTATTTACACTTCCGGAACCACCGGTCGCCCCAAAGGCACTATTATCACCCAGCGTAACGCCACGGCCTTGCTACCTAATCTTCTGGATTATTTGGCAGAGATTGGGATGCAAAAAACTACCCGCTGCCTATTATTTTTACCGGTAGCCCACGCACTAGCTCGTTTAGTTTCCTGGGGAGCCTTACTCGGACCCGGAGTGGTAGGACTAGTGCCGGACACCAAGAACCTGCTGGCAGATTTGGCTTCGTTCAGGCCTTCCTATCTGCTGGCCGTTCCCCGCGTCCTGGAAAAAATCTATAATGCCGCTGACGCCTCGGCAGGAACCGGGATAAAATTGCGTTTATTCCGCCTGGCGGCCAAATCTGCGATTGACTACTCCAAAGCCCTAGACACTCCTGAAGGGCCATCGCGAGCCTTAAAAGTACGTCGGCAAGTATTTTACCAACTGGTGTTATCTCGGTTGACCAGTCTTTTGGGCGGAAACGCCAAATATATTATTTCTGGAGGCGGTCCCCTCTCAGTGCGTCTTGGGCATTTCTTCCGCGGCATTGGAGTCACGGTTTGCGAAGGCTACGGTTTGACTGAAACCTTAGGACCGGCCACCGTGAACGCACCTGACCGCGCGAAAATCGGTTCGGTGGGGCAGCCAGTACCCGGGATTGCAGTCCGCGTATCTACACAGGGTGAAGTGCAGTTCAAGGGAGATCCCATGTCTCCTGGCTACCTTAATCTAAAGGAAGAAACTGCTGAGCTTTATACTGAGGACGGTTGGCTACGCACCGAAGATAAGGGCTGGATTGATTCCGATGGTTTCGTCCACATCACCGGTCGCATGAAAGAAATTATTGTTACCGCTGGTGGCAAGAATGTTTCTCCAGAAATTCTGGAGGACGGCCTGCGCGGACACCCCCTCATATCGAATGTGGTGGTAGTTGGGGATCGTCGTCCGTTTATCGCCGCCCTAGTAACCTTGGATGCCGAGATGCTACCCGGGTGGTTGCGCAACCACAACCTTCCTCCTATGGATATTTCAGACGCTGCCCGCCACCCGGCAGTATTAAAGGCGCTTGAGCGGGCGGTAGCACGCACCAATCAAAAGGTTTCCCGCGCGGAATCTATTCGTAAGATTCGGGTGCTAACCACTGATTTTACTTTAGAAAACGGAACTATGACCCCCTCACTCAAGGTCAAACGTTCGGTAGTGCTAAAGCGCTTTGAGAACGAAATTAACGCGATATACGGCGGTCCCCTGGAAGAAGACTAACAACCAACGGGAACCCTAGTGCTTACCCTGGTCGCGTGGTTTGGTTGCGCGGCTAGTTCCCCTGCTGTTCAGCTATATCGATATGGTGGCGGATAACTTCCTCTACGATAAAGTTCAAGAATTTTTCCGCAAAAACCGGATCCAGGCCGGCCTCCTCAGCTAGCGTTCGTAGTCGTGCCACTTGCTGTTTTTCCCTGCCCTTATCTTCAGGGTTAAGTCCCAGCCGTGCCTTAAGATACCCCACCTTTTGGGTACATTTAAAACGTTCCGCCAAGATATGAATTAAAGCGGCATCGATATTATCGATTGTGGCGCGTGCCTGCAATAACTCTGGGGGAATCACATTACCGGCCGGTTTACCCTGTTCACTGCTCATAGACTAAGGATAAACGAGGGCGAGGACGAGAGCGAGAACTGTCCAAGCTAAGCGGTCTTAGAGCAGGAAACCGACTCCAGGAGAGTAGGTTTTGCTCCCTGGTTCACGACTTCCTCCGTGATAGTAACCGAACGGACATCGGGCTGTGAGGGCACTTCGAACATGGTTTCTTTTAGCACTGCCTCCATAATGGAAGAAAGAGCCCGGGCTCCGGTACCTCGTTCTTGTGCCATGCGGGCAATCGCCCGGATCGCTCCATCGGTAAAATGCAGGTCTATCCCATCTAGCTCAAACAGGGAAGCATATTGAGCAACCAGAGAGTTCTCCGGCTCTACCAATACCCGCACTAGGTCAGATTCAGTAAGTTCCTTCACCGAAGTCAAGACTGGCAAGCGCCCAATAAATTCGGGGATCAGGCCAAAGCGATGCAGATCATCCGCAGTGACCTGTTCATAAAGGTCACCGTGTTCGGCTGTAGATTTCAAAGAAGATCCGAACCCGGTGGAATGCCGCCCCAACCGAGACTTAACAATCTCATCAATCCCGGCAAAAGCACCCGCCGCGATAAATAAAATCGAATTAGTGTCGATCTCTAGATACTGTTGGTGCGGGTGTTTACGTCCCCCCTGCGGAGGTACCGAGGCTACCGTGCCTTCAATAATTTTTAGCAGTGCCTGCTGCACGCCCTCCCCTGATACGTCCCGGGTAATAGAGGCGTTCTCCGCTTTGCGGGAGATTTTATCGATCTCGTCAATATAGATAATGCCGCGCTCTGCGCGTTTAATATCTCCATCGGCAGCATTAATCAATTTGAGCAGGATGTTTTCCACGTCCTCGCCCACGTATCCAGCCTCAGTTAAGGCAGTAGCATCCACAATCGCAAACGGCACATTCAACAATTTCGCTAAGGAACGCGCTAAATGCGTTTTGCCGCAACCGGTGGGACCTAGCAACAAGATATTCGATTTCGTCAAGGACATATCGATATTCTGTCCGCGCTCTTTGGCCTGCACCCGTTTGTAATGGTTATAGACTGCGACTGAAAGAGCCCGTTTTGCGTGATCCTGACCAATTACATAGCTATTAAGGAAGCTATAGATTTCTTTAGGTTTAGGCAGGGGCTTAGATTTCTCGCCCGAATGCTTGGCGGTATCCTCTTCCATGATCTCGTTACAAAGATCAACGCACTCATTACAGATATAGACTGCTGGCCCGGCAATAAGTTTGCGCACCTGCCGTTGGGTCTTACCGCAAAACGAGCACTTGAGCAGCTCGGCCTCTTCCTCCACCCGTTTCCTCCTAAATCAGACCTGCACCTCTTAGCCTAAAGGTATTTTTGCAGCTAGCTTGCGGCAACACGCTAGCTAGCTGATCCTATGGTTTTGACGGGCTTTTGCGGGACTCCAAAACCTGGTCAATCAGGCCGTACTCTTTGGCGGCAGGAGCAGTCAGGATCTTATCGCGTTCGATATCTTTGCGTACCTGCTCAGGGGTCTGCCCAGAATGCTTCGCGATAGTTTCCTCTAACCAAGTACGCATCCGATCGATTTCTTCCGCAATAATCTCAATATCGGTGGCTTGCCCCTGAGAGCCCTGCATCGAGGGCTGGTGAATAACGATCCGTGCGTTCGGTAGAGCCAAACGGCTGCCGGCAGAACCTCCGGCAAGTAGCACTGCTGCTGCGGAAGCTGCTTGACCCAGGCAAACTGTCTGAATCTGCGGCTTTACGTACTGCATAGTGTCGTAGATCGCGGTCATCGCGGTAAAGGAACCACCTGGAGAGTTAATGTACATGGTGATGAGGGAATCCGGATCTTGAGATTCCAATACTAAAAGCTGTGCCATCACATCATCGGCTGAGGAATCATCTACCTGCACCCCCAAGAAAATAATCCGCTCATCAAAGAGTTTGGTGTAGGGGTTTTGGCGTTTGAAACCGTAGGAGGTACGTTCCTCGAACTCGGGGAGCACGTAGCGGTCAATCGGCATATTTGCAGCCAGACGCGGAGCTCCCGCTGGATATAAAGGTGAAAAAGCCATGGTTACTAGAGTTCCTTTCCATCAGCGCCGAGGTTACGAGCCGACTCAATTACGTGGTCAATGAATCCGTATTCCAGGGCCTCTTGAGCAGTGAACCAGTGGTCACGTTCCGAATCTTCCCGGATCTTTTCCACCGATTTCCCGGTGCGTTGGGCATTTATCTCGGCCAGTTCCTGTTTCATCTGCAAAATCAAGTTAGCGTTAATGCGAATATCCGAGGCGGTGCCGCCTACGCCCCCCGAGGGTTGGTGCATCAAAATCCGGGCATGCGGGGTCGCATAGCGTTTACCGGGAGTGCCAGCAGTGAGCAGCAGCTGTCCCATAGAAGCTGCCATGCCCAAAGCCACGGTTACTACTTCTGGCTGAATATATTGCATGGTGTCGTAAATGGCCATACCGGCAGTTACCGACCCGCCCGGAGAGTTGATGTAGAGAAAAATCGGCTTTTCCGGATCCTGCGCCGCTAGCAACATCATCTGGGCACAAATCTGGTTGGCGTTATCCTCGGCCACTTCTGACCCCAGCCAAATAATCCGTTCTTTTAACAGCTTATTGAAAACATGGTCACCTAAAGCTAGGGAGCTAAGCTGATCTCCCTCATTTTTTACTGCCGCAGTTTGCACGGTTGTTCCTTATCTGTGGGACTTAAAAATGGTTCTCTATCAAACTACCGTCTTTGGAGACGGTTTTCTTCTCTGCCATGCCCTTTTACGCTTTCAGCGCATGAAACCTGGGGGTATACACCCCTGAAAAGCGTTTAGCTAGGGGTAAATGCTGGTGGGGCGGAAAGCTCTCACTGTCCGCCCCACTGGCTTTAAGAATTACTGATACCTCTAGCGGCTAGTTTTCCTCTTCGCTAGCCTCGGCATCACTATCGCCTTCGGCAGCCTCAGCGGCGGCAGCTGCCGCCTGCTCTGCCCGCGCCTCTGCCGGATCCTTGGTGAACTCTGAAAGGTCAATCTCGGTGCCGTCCTCGTCCTTGACGGTTACTTCCCGTAGAGCCGATACCAAGGCGCGGTTACGGCGCAAATCTTGCCCCATCGCGGCTACCTGGTTCTGATCCTGCAACATCTGCATAGGATCAACCCCGTACATCTGCGCAATCTCGAAGATGGACTGGTAGAGCTCATTGGGGTCAATCTCCACCTCGCGTTCATTAGCGATGCGATCAACCACAATCTGTTGCTTGGCCTGTTTCTTAACTGACTCAGTCAGTTCCTCGCGGTCAGCGTCTTCTTGTCCCTCAGCAAGGCGATCAACCTCGCTATCGATAAACTTCTGCGGAAGCGGGAAATCAGTGTTTTCTACCAGGTAGTCTTGGAGTTTCTCGCGAGCTTCCAAAGCCTGCTGCTGGCGCCGCATCTTCTCTACATTGCCACGCAAATCGGTGCGCAATTCCCCAATAGTGTCGAATTCCGACGCCATCTGAGCGAAATCATCATCAGCCTCGGGCAGTTCCCGCTCTTTTACCTTGTGCAAAGTGAGAGTAACATCGGCTTCTTCACCCTCGTGCTCTCCACCCTTCAAAGTGGATTTGAATTCGGTGGTTTCCTCGGCCTGCATGCCACTTAGTGCTTCATCCATGCCTTCGAGCATCGACTGGGAACCAATCTGGTAGGAAACTCCGGAAACGGAGTCAACTTCCTCATCCCCAATCTTGGCAACCATATCGATGGAAGTGAAGTCACCGTCTTGAGCTGCACGCTCTACAGTCTTTAGGGAGGCGAAACGATCACGTAGCTGGTCTAGTTCCTTTTCTACGTCCTCATCGCTTACTTCCAGCTTCGATACCTCTAGGGACACGTCCTCGAGGGACGGTAGCTCGAAATCAGGAACGATATCTACCTCTGCGGTGAACTTGAGGTCACCGCCGGGTTTGCCCTCAACTGCGGGAGTTTCTACGACCTCGACTTCTGGCTGCCCCAGGGGGGTCACTTTCGCTTCGTTTAAAGCGCGGCCATAGAAGTCCCCTAAACGCTCGTTGATGGCCTGTTCCAGTACATAGCCGCGTCCAATCCGCTGATCAATTATTTGGTTCGGAACGTGACCGGGACGGAAGCCAGGAATTGAAACCTGCTTCCCTAGTTGCTTATATACCTTGTCGATTTCCGGTTTGAGATCTTCATAAGGTACCTGGACGGTTAGTTTAGCCCTGGTTTCTTCCAGTTTTTCCACGTCTGTTTTCACAAATACGCTCCCGCGGCTTGTCTGCGGTGTCCCACCTGTTTACGGCAGGATTCACCTGTTCGAATAAATTGCAACGCTGATAATCTTAGGGCACTGCGCGACTTTCAGGAAATGATAACCCATGGATGTGAGCTAGCGTACCCACCTCTGATTTGGCGCAACTAAAAAAACACAGTCATTTCCTCTAAACAGCTAAGAAAAATTAACTATTTAAAGGCTGCACTTTAGTAGTTGAATCAGCGGTTGGTGGATCTTTCAGCTCAGTAGCTTGGCCTTCAGTGACTTCCCGCAGATGCGCCAGGTAACTCGCGGCGGTCTGAGTGCTGAGCGAAGTGCCCGCGCCCTCGGAACTTTCGTAGAGGTATCCCGGAACTACTTGCAGGGTTGAGCGATCCATGACTAGAGGTACCCAACCGGCAGCGGAAACATAGGGATGTCCCTTGGCAGGCAAGGTAATCGTGGGGAAGGCAATCTGTCCCACCTGAGTGCCAATACCTTGCGATGCATGCATTGCCGAAAGCAAGTTCCCTATCCCGTAGTAAACCCAAAGCCCTTTCCCATCTACCCCGCCGGGCAATTTCCTGATCGGCTGGGGAACGTGTACATGGTGCCCAATGTAAAGGTCCACTTGCCCTGAGTCAGCAAGCGTTTTAGAGATTAGATCCTGCTCCGGTGAAGGTGGTGAGTTGTATTCAGCGCCAGAATGCACAGAAGCTACCACGAAATCGGCACCATCAGCCCGTGCCTGCCGCGCGATATCTACGATTATTTTTCCGTCGCTAGTTACATTAACTAACCAAGGATTATTCACATATTCCGCCGGAGTACCTTGATTTAGGCCATAGGCAGCAGAAATATGGGCAAGTTTGAAGGAACGCCCCTCTTTGGTGATCTCATACATTTGGTAACGTTTTTCATCTGCGCTTTTGGCAGAACCGGTTACCCCCAAGCCGGCATTACGCATGGTGTCGATGGTATGCGCAATGCCTTCGGATCCCTGATCAAAAGTGTGATTAGAGGCGGTGGAACAGCCGTCATATCCAAAATCTTTGGAATCTTGCGCCCAACTCAAGGGCGCCTTAAATACGGGATATCCGCGAGAATCTTGATCAGATTTTCCAAAGGGGATTTCCTGGTGGCACAGGGCAATATCTGCCCCCGCTATCCAAGGACGGATCTTTTCTACTTCCCTGGTGTAGCGGGTAGTACCCTCTTTCCAGCTGCTGGCCACTACCGGTTCGTGGGATAGCACGTCCCCAGTGGCGGCTAGGGTTATTTGCACCTCTTTTTTAGGAGCGGGGGTCGCAGTCTTCTTTACCGGCGCTTTCGCAGTAGCGGTGGCTTGGGGCTGATTAACTTTGCCCGCTTGATACATGGAGTATCCGAAGACTCCCCCCACCGCAATCAATGCGATCAGGGTAAAGGCACCTAAAGCTGCTAGAACTTTCTTCCAAGAAAATTTAGAGCGCCGGCGGTGAGAAGAACTGGTTTCATTTTCACGGGTCATGGGGAACACCTTTATCTGGAAATCGTTTTATCCGGTTAGAATTTATGAAAATATTCGAGGCAAAAGCCCCAGAACAATGACGCTAATTAGCCAAATAATGGCGGTCACAATAGTGATGCGGTTAAGGTTACGCATGGCGACTCCGGAAGAGCCAGCACTAGAAGTGAGCCCTCCTCCGAACATATCGGATAAACCTCCACCTGATCCTTTATGCATCAAAATGGTGAGAATCAGAAACAAACTGGATAGCACCAGCACTACTTGCGCGATAATCTCGATTACGGTTTGCACTAAAGTCTTCTCCCAAAAATATATGAACAGCCCTAACTATAGCGTATTGGCGGCAGGTCATATTCGACCCGCCGCCAATACGTTAGCAACTTCACCGCTCAGAGGCGGTTAATTTCTACCTAAAAAATCTTCTAGTCGTCAAAACGAGCAATCTTAGAGAACTCTTCAGCCTTCAAGGAGGCTCCCCCTACCAGGGCACCGTCCACATTCGGTTTGGCCATAATCTCGGCTACGTTTGCTGATTTCACCGAACCACCGTAGAGTACCCGAATCGACTCGGCCACGTCAGCTGAATATAGCTCAGCCAGTTTCTCCCGAATCGCTCCACAAACTTCCTCAGCGTCCTCCGGAGTGGCGGTTTCACCAGTACCAATCGCCCAGATCGGTTCGTAGGCAACCACGGTATTAACCGCATCATCGGCGGAAATATCTTGGTAAGCACCTTCAATCTGTTTTACTACGTGGGTTACATGCTGGCCGGCTTTCCGTACTTCCAGACCTTCACCGCAGCAGATAATCGGGGTCATCCCGGCCTCTAAAGCGACCGCAGCTTTTTGCCCCACCAGTTCGTCACTCTCGTTGTGGTATTCACGCCGTTCAGAGTGTCCGACTACCACCCAAGAGCATCCCAGCTTGGTTAGCATCGAGGCCGAAATTTCACCGGTGTATGCGCCGGATTCATGCACAGACACATCTTGCGCACCGTAGGTGATCTTCAGGTTGTCTGATTCCACCACGGTCTGCACCGAACGAATATCGGTGAAAGGCGGAATTACTACCACATCATTGCGATAGTCGAAGCGGTGATCTTGCAGATCTAGAGCCAGTTCTTGAACCAAACGAGTTGCCTCCAAATGGTTCATATTCATTTTCCAGTTGCCAGCTAGCAATGGGGTACGAGTCATTATTTAATCCTCCAATACGGCAATACCCGGTAGGGTTTTACCTTCTAATAGTTCCAAAGAAGCTCCGCCACCAGTGGAAATATGGCTGAACTTAGTTTCATCAAATCCCAAGGTGCGCACCGCAGCGGCGGAATCTCCCCCGCCAATCACGCTAAAGCATTCTGAGTCGGCAAGTGCTTGCGCTACCGCTTTGGTACCTTCGCTAAAGGCCGCAAATTCGAACACCCCCATGGGGCCGTTCCAGGCTACCGTTTTAGCGGCTTTAATCTTATCCGCAAACAACTGGGCGGTCTTCGGGCCGATATCGAGACCCATTTGACCGGTGGGCATATTGTCGCAATCCACCAGAGTGGCGGGCGCGTCTGCCGCAAACTCCGGGGCGACCAAGGTGTCAACCGGAAGTAACAGATCGACCCCGCGGTCTTCAGCTTTTTGCATATAGCCTTTAACCGTTTCTATCTGGTCGGTTTCCAGTAGCGAGTTACCTACTTCGTAGCCTTTAGCGGCCAGGAAGGTGTAGGCCATGCCGCCACCTATAGCTAAGAAGTCAGCCTTTTCCAACAGGTTGGCAATAACGCCCAACTTGTCCGAAACCTTAGAGCCACCCAGGATAACGCCATAGGGACGCTCAGGGTTGTCAGTTGCCCGGCGTAAAGACTCGATTTCTTTTTCCACCAGGTACCCCGCCGCGGAAGGCAAGAGCTTAGCAATGTCATAAACCGAAGCTTGTTTGCGGTGCACTACCCCAAAACCATCAGAGACAAAGCAATCAGCCAATTGAGAATATTCTTTAGCTAGATCCTCGCGCTCGGCATCATCTTTGGAGTTTTCGCGGGGGTCAAAACGCACATTTTCGAGCAGTAATACCTGTCCATCTTTAAGCGCGGCTGCCTGTGCTTTGGCATCCTCGCCTACCGTATCTTTCGCCAGGACTACGTCCTGCCCCAGCAGTTCGCCTAGTCGCTTGGCAACCGGGGCCAAAGAAAACTCCGGGTTAACCTGTCCCTTAGGGCGACCTAGGTGCGCCATTACCACTACTTTCGCCCCGGCATCTACCAATGCCTTTAACGTAGGCAATGCGGCACGAATACGCCCGTCATCAGTGATTTTACCGTCTTTCAACGGTACGTTAAAGTCGGAGCGCACCAGAACTTTACGTCCGGCTAAGTCTCCTAAAGACTCAATACCTCTTAGAGCCATTATTTGCTTTACCTTTCTGCCACGTAGGGCATGAAGTGAGTGGATAAGAAGATTATGCCCGCCTGCCTGGAACAGGCAGGCGGGCATACCTTATGCATTACGTCGCATTAGTTTAGAGCTTTTCTCCTACCAGTTTGGTCAGGTTGACCAAGGAGTTGGAGTAGCCCCATTCATTGTCGTACCAAGAAACCACTTTCACCTGGCCATCGATAACCTTGGTTAAAGCGGAATCGAAGATCGAGGTGTGCGGATCGGTCACAATATCGGTGGATACTAGCGGCTCGTCATTGGAGTACGCCAGCACCCCTTTGAGCTCACCCTCAGCAGCTTTCTTCATCGCCGCGTTGATTTCTTCGGCGGTGCAGGGCTTGGAGGGGGTGAAGGTCAGGTCAGTAACCGAGCCGGTAGGTACCGGTACCCGTAGGGCGTAGCCGTCCAGCTTGCCTTTCAGTTCCGGTAGCACCAGCGATACTGCCTTGGCAGCACCGGTGGTGGTGGGCACAATGTTTAGCGCAGCAGCGCGGGCGCGACGCAGATCCTTGTGCGGAGCATCGTGCAGACGCTGATCGCCGGTGTAGGCGTGAATCGTGGTCATCAGGCCACGCTCAATCCCGAAGTTGTCATTTAGCACTTTTGCCATGGGAGCCAGGCAGTTGGTGGTGCAAGAAGCATTAGAAACAATGTTGTGCTTCTCGGGATCGTAATCGGTGTGGTTTACGCCCATTACGAAAGTAGCATCAACGTTCTTGCCGGGAGCTGAAATAATAACCTTCTTCGCTCCCCCTTCCAGGTGTGCCTTTGCCTTGGTGGCATCGGTGAAGAAGCCAGTGGATTCAATTACGATATCTGCTCCCACTTCGCTCCAGGGCAAGTTCGCGGGATCGCGCTCTTCGAAAGTTACAATCTTGTGGTCGCCTACGGTAATCGACTTTTCATCGAAGGTTACCTCGGCATCGAGACGCCCCAGGATCGAATCGTACTTTAGCAGGTGAGCTAGAGTCTTATTGTCGGTTAGGTCGTTAACGGCCACAACCTCGATATCGGCGCCCTGAGCCCGAATAGCCCGGAAAAAGTTACGGCCGATACGGCCAAAGCCATTGATTCCTACGCGGATGGTCACTATTATCCTCCTGAACTGCTGGTTTAACCAGCGGAGTCTACTTACTAGGTCAAGATTCTTGGCCAACCGGTAAGAACCAGCAGCCTCAATCTTGGGGGCGATCATCTTGAGCCGCCCTCTTAACCTCTACTTTACACGGGGTGACGCCCTTCCGCTTAGGTCTATTGTCGTTATTTACCCAGATTTTGGGCAGTGGAGGCTGTAATAGTGACTTTTACCATTGATTATTGTGCATCTTCTGCGTCCACCGCATCCTGGGTGGAGGGTATTCCCTGCTCATGTGCAGCCTTGTCTGCCATCGCTAGCAGCCGCCGGATCCGACCGGCTACCGCATCTTTAGTCAGCGGCGGATCCGCCTTTTGCCCCAATTCTTCCAAGGATGCTTCCTTATGCTGCAAGCGCAATTGGCCGGCTTGCAAAAGGTGCGCTGGGATATCTTCTCCCAGGATTTCAAAGGCACGTCGTACTCGGGCCCCTGCCGCCACTGCGGCCCGGGCGCTGCGTCGCAAGTTCGCGTCATCGAAATTAGCCAGGCGATTAACGGATCCCCGTACCTGATTGGTTTCCCGATTCTTTTCCCAGATTTCCTGAGCGCGCAATGCTCCCATAGCGGTTAGTAGTTTTGAGATTTGCTCCCCATCACGCACCACTACCCGGTCTTGTCCGCGTACCTGGCGAGATTTGGCGCTGACTCCCAACCGACGCGCGGCACCTACCAAAGCTAAGGCGGCCTCGGGACCGGGGCAGGTAACTTCTAAAGAACCGGAACGTCCCGGCTGCGATAAGGATCCGCGGGCCATAAATGCGCCCCGCCAAGTAGCCTTGGCGACTCCAAGATCGCCCGAAACCAGCCGCGGAGACAAACCGCGGATAGGGCGCCCGGCACGATCTATTAGACCGGTAAGGCGTGCTAGGTTTCCGGCATTTTCCACTATGCGAACCACGTAACGGTCATCGGCGCGAATCCCGCCGGCCCCTACCCGCACCACATCGGGATGGGCATCAAATAAATTTTCCAGACTGTCGACCAGCTGTTTCATTACCTTTACGTTGTCAACTTCTGCTTCCACCACGATATTGCGGTTAATCAGGTGAATCCCGCCCGCGAAACGCAAAATACTAGCCGTTTGCGCTTGCGCCTCAGACTGCTTAGCTATGGGTTTTTCCGCTAGCTCATTTTTAATATCTGAGGTCAAAGACATCTCGGCTTCCCTTTCCGCCCTAAATAGTGATTTGGTTTCTTTCTAACCGTCATTCTAACTAGATCTCGGGTACGCCCACTTCCGATAAATACCCCTGAAATGCGTCCCGCAAGGCGGCTGCTAGCCGCAAGGGATCATGTTGCTCCGAGGCGGATCCTGCCCTGACTTGCCGTATTACCAATTTAGCGCCCACAGATTCTGCAGCGCGTTCTAATTCATCGTCATCGTCAATCGCAGTGGGATCCACAATCACCACATCGATTTTCATCTCGGGCGCGAAATGCCGGAACGCGTCTATGTGTCCCGATAGCGTCAAATCTTCAGTTTCATCGGTATGGGGCTCAAGATTCATCACCATTACTTTCCCGGCCTCAGACTGTTGCAACGCCTCGGCAAGTTCGGGAACCAACAGATGGGGAATCACCGAGGTGTACCAGGATCCGGGGCCAAGGACGATTCCCTCTGCCTCCTGGATAGCCTGGATAGTTTGGGGACACACCCGCGGATGTGCAGGGCTAAGACGCACATCGACCACTTTCCCCGGAGCTTTAGCTGTCTTTGCCTGCCCATGCACAGTCCGTTTTTTGCCATCCAGGACTAAATCGGCCTCAATCTCCATGGGATCAGCGCACATCGGGAGTACTTTCCCCTCACAATTAAGCAGCCTCGCCACCCAATCTAGACCTTCAACCGCGTCCCCTAATAAATCCCACATGGTCACGATTAAAAGATTTCCCAGGGCGTGGTTATCGAGAGGACCGTCGGAACTGAAACGATGTTGCATAGCATCACGCCAGGTAAGACCCCAGTCAGTGTCGTCGCATAGCGCTGCTAGCGCCATGCGCAAATCTCCGGGAGGAAGCACTCCTAGTTCTTCCCGCAAACGTCCCGAAGAACCTCCATCATCAGCTACGGTCACCACCGCGGTTAGTTGCCGCGTAATATGCCGGAGAGCGCGCAAAGTGGCCGAAAGACCATGCCCGCCTCCGAGAGCCACAATATTGGGGCCGGTCCAGCCGCGAGTCATCCAACCATCTGAATCTAGTAACGTTCTCATTCCAACCCCAGATCTCTATGTACGGTACGCACCGGCAATCCTTGGGCGCGGAAGAGTTCACTCATTTTTTCCGTTAAGGCTACCGAACGATGCTGACCGCCGGTGCAGCCGACCGCAATAGTAACAAATGGTTTTAGTTCCGTGAGATAACCGTCGAAAATCGGGGTCAACAGGTTCACCATTTTTTCCGCAAATTCCGCAGCTCCCGGCTGTTCTAGAACATATTTAGCGACTGGCGCGTCCTTGCCCGTGAGATGGCGCAATTCGTTTACCCAATAAGGGTTAGCCAAGAAACGTACGTCGCATACCCAATCGGCATCTAGGGGGATCCCGTTCTTAAATCCGAAGGACATTACGGTCAGCTTCATGGGACGATCGCCTTCGCCGGCCACCACATCGCGCATATGGCGGTTCAGATCATGGACGTTCATATTGGTGGTGTCGATTAAAGCATCGGCGCGAGTACGAATCGGAGCCAATATCCGCCGTTCTGCTCGAATTCCATCCAGGATCCGCCCTCCCTCTTGCAAGGGGTGAGGACGGCGATTCGACTCGTAGCGGCGCACCAGGACACGCTCATCGGCATCTAGGAACACTAGCTGGTAGCGGATATTCCGCCGCGAAAGTTCGTCCAGGGCACGTTGAAACTTAGAGAACAGTTCCCCGCTACGCACATCTACTATGGCGGCTAGTCGGTGAATACCTTCACCTTCCGGGGTCATCATGTCGGCAAAGGGCAACAACATGGCAGGTGGCAGATTGTCGACCACGTACCAGTCCAGATCCTCTAGGGCCTTTCCGGCTCGTGAGCGGCCAGCTCCCGACATCCCGGTAATAATAATCATCTCGGGAACATTGGCCTCCCGCGGCGGAGCAATTTCATCAAGTATGGGCACTCCCTCGGGCACAGTAGGCGGGGAAGATTCGTAGTGTGGCTGAGCTTCATCCATGCTCTAAGTATGCTACGAAGCGCGCCCAGTTACCGGCTATCGGCGAGGGATTGGAAAATCTGCTTCGCCATTACCTCTCCGATGCCGGTTACTTCCGCGATTTCACTCTCCTCGGCCGCCTTGAGACGCTTTAGGGAGCCAAAGTGTTTTAACAAGGCTTTTTGTCGCACTGGCCCTAAACCCGGAACCGTATCCAACAATGATTTTCGCACGGTTTTTCCCCGTTTTTTCCGATGCGCAGTAATCGCAAAGCGATGGGACTCATCGCGCAAATACTGCAAAAGATAAAGCGCAGGCGAGGTACGAGGCAAAATAACTGGGAAATCGGCTCCCGGGAGCCACACTTCTTCTAGGCGTTTAGCTAATCCAATTACGCTCACATTGGCGCCTGCTTCTTCCAACGCCTTTTGAGCCGCGTTCACCTGGGGGGCTCCCCCGTCTACCACGATTAAATCCGGAGGATAGGAAAAACGTCGCAAACTTAGTTCCCCGGGGCTTTCTGCGCTCACTAGCTCTTTTTGTGCCTGCTCTTGTTCTTGGCGCAACCTAGCAAACCGCCGCGTAAGCACTTCATTCATGGCTTTAGTATCGTCGGCGGAATCCGCGGGGGTGCTTTGGATGTTAAAGCTGCGGTAGGCACGTTTTAGGGGCGCTCCGTCCTCGAATACCACCATTGATCCCACCTGGTGAGCACCTTGGGTATGGGAAATATCGTAACCTTCTATCCTGAGAGGAGCATCGGCTAAATCTAAATATTCTTGCAGCTCACGCAAGGCTTCGGAACGCTGAGTTAAATCTCCAACCCGTTTGGTTTTATGTAGTCGCAAAGCTTGCGCAGCATTTTCGGCCACAGTTTTCATCAGCGAGTGTTTAGCTCCCCGTTTGGGCACCCGTATCTGGACCTTCTTACCCCGGATCTCACTTAGCCAGGCAGCCAGGGTTGGTGCGTTCGCCGGCATCATCGGCATCAATATCTCGGAGGGAATCGCTTGGGTGGGGGTATGTTCCACATCGTCTACGCTTTTGGCGGGAGCTACCGCTTTATTTAACTGCCGGTATTCACCGTAAATCTGCTCTAAAAAACTCTCTAGCATTTCCGGCAAATCGCTATCTTCCGGGGTGTCTACCACCCAGCCGCGTTCACCTCGGATTCTGCCGGCACGTACATAAAACACCTGCACAATCATTTCCAGGTCATCTTTGGCGAAGGCATATACATCCGCGTCAACACTCTCGTCCAGTACTACCGTATTTTTTTCTCTAACTTTTTCGAGGGCGCGCAACTGGTCTCGTACTTTCGCTGCCTGTTCAAAGTCCAGGCGAGAGGCAGCCGCCTCCATTTCGTGTCGAAGGTGGGAAGTAAAGGGCTCAGTTTTTCCGTCTAAAAAAGCGCTGACCTGCTCGGCTAAGTTTCGGTAATCTTCGATAGAAATCCGTCCTACACAGGGGGCAGCGCATTTATCGATATATCCCTCTAGGCAGGGACGCCCCAATGCCTGGGCGCGGTTGAAAACTCCTTTGGTACATGAACGCAAAGGGAAAACTTTGCGCAATAAATCCATAGTTTCTCGAATCGCCCAGACTTGGGTGTAAGGGCCAAAATAACGCGAGTTAGCTCGTCGGCGTTCCCGGGTTATGTGTATACGGGGAAAGTCTTCCCCCATAGTTAAGGCCAGGTAGGGATAGGATTTATCATCCCGATACATCACGTTGAAACGAGGAGCGAACTCTTTGATCCAGGAATATTCCAGAGACAGCGCCTCGAGTTCATTATCAACCGTGATCCATTTAACCGCTGCCCCAGTAGTCACCATTTTCCGGGTGCGCGGATGCAGAGAATCTAGGGGTTGAAAATAGTTAGCTAGCCGATTGCGTAGGTTAACAGCTTTACCTACATAGATAACCCTGCCGTTTTTATCTAGAAAACGATAGACCCCGGGACTGGGAGGAATATCTGCCGGATTTGGCCGGTAAGATGCAGGATCAGCCATGTTTTCCAGGATACCTGCCTTAAGACTGCTGGTTAAGCGCCTCGACACTGTTCACCTCAAAGCAATAGGAGCTTTGAAGCTAAAATCTGCGCCCTAAGTCCTACTATCCTCTTTAAAAAATGTGAGAAAGGCAAAAAAGTTAATGCTTTAGTCAAAATGTGGATAGCGGTGGTAAAGCTTCGGCGAAAAATGAAACCCTAAAGGAGTAGCGCGCTTCGTTCCGTAAAGGCGAACGAGGCTCACCGACAAAGTAAGGAGCCGCTGATGAGCAGTGTTGTGGAAGCCGTTTACGACGAGGTTCTTGATCGTAACCCCAATGAACCCGAGTTTCACCAGGCAGTTAGGGAAATCCTGGAATCGATTGGACCGGCGGTAGAAAAACATCCCGAGTTCGTTGAAACTAAGCTTTTGGATCGCCTGGTGGAGCCAGAACGCCAGATTCTTTTCCGAGTTCCCTGGGTAGATGACAATGGAGAAGTCCAAGTAAATCGAGGTTACCGCATCGAGTTCAATTCTGCGCTTGGCCCCTATAAGGGCGGTTTACGTTTCCACCGCTCCGTCAACCGTTCGATTCTGAAGTTCTTAGGCTTTGAACAAATTTTCAAGAACGCCCTCACCGGTCAAGGTATCGGGGGTGGCAAGGGGGGCTCGGACTTTGATCCCCACGGTCGCTCCGACACCGAAGTGATGCGTTTTTGTCAGCAATTCATGACCGAGCTTTACCGCCACATCGGCGAATACACCGATATTCCCGCTGGTGACATCGGAGTTGGCGGGCGCGAAATTGGTTACCTCTTCGGAATGTATAAGCGGCTAACCAACCGCTTTGAAACCGGAGTCTTAACCGGCAAATCCCTGTCCTGGGGCGGATCGCAAGCACGCCCGGAAGCTACCGGCTATGGCACCGTGCTATTTGCTCAAAGAATGTTGCAAACTCGCGGTGCCGATATGGAAGGCCAACGAGTCATGATTTCCGGGGCGGGTAACGTCGCCATTTATGCGGTTGAAAAAGCTGAGCAGCTAGGCGCGAAGGTTGTGACTGTTTCGGATTCCTCTGGCTGGGTACTTGATGAGGACGGAATCGACGTCCAGCTACTCAAGCAAATTAAAGAGGTCGAGCGCGGCCGGCTCACTGAATATGCAGATCGCAAACCTGGGGTCAGCTATCATTCTGGTTCCAAGCCCTGGGCAGTTGGGGGAACAGTCGCGCTACCTTGCGCCACCCAAAATGAACTGACCTCTAAAGATGCTAAGCGGCTGCTAGATGGCGGGGTCAAAGTGGTTGCCGAGGGCGCGAATATGCCCTGCACCCCCAACGCCACTGAGCTGTTCCAAGATGCCGGAGTCCTATTTGCTCCCGGTAAAGCGGCCAACGCCGGCGGGGTGGCCACCTCGGCCTTGGAGATGAGCCAAAACGCGGCGCGTGCCTCTTGGAGCTTTGAAAAGGTCGAAAAAGAACTCACCAAGATCATGCACACCATTCATGACGAATGTGCGCAAACTGCCGAAGAATATGGGCAGGCTGGCAACTACGTAGTCGGCGCAAATATCAACAGCTTCCTCAAGGTTGCGAACGCCATGACGGAACAAGGCATCGTCTAATAAATAAAAATAGCGACTACTGCGGGCAGCGGATCAGCAGATAGCCTTCATCTTCGGAGGTAATAACTTCTTCTGGTTTAGCTGCCCGCAAGTGCGCGGTTTCGGCTACCGAAAAAGACAAGTCGTATCCTACTGGCCGGCCAGCAACTACCTTAACGGCCCCCACCCCGCCGGTTCGCTCGCGAATATGTTCATATAGATCTAGAAGGTCCGCATCCAAACCAGCAGCTTTCTGGGCTCGCTCGCTTACTAGCTGCTCTAGCTGAGCACTAATCTGGGAGTTTTCCGCCCCTACTTCACCCTCAAGCCGGGTGATTTCCCGGGCATACTCGGCTTTGCGTTGGGCGATTTCTTCCTCGATGCTCTCCAGCTGTTCCATCCCGTCCATTACGGTTAACATTTGCTCTTCTAGGTCGTGAGAGCGGTTTTTCATCTGCTGGATTTCTTCTTGCAAATTAACCAACTCTTTGGGTGAGCCCTGTCCATTATCCAAGCGCTCCTGCTGGATTTTTTGGCGGTTCTCAATAGCCGCCAAATCATTTTCTAGACCCGTAATTTCCCTCTTCTTATCGGCTTGCAGCGCCGACAGCTTAGTTTTCTTAGTGTCCAGTATCCGGTCTTTTTCTTTCAGCTCTGCTAACTGGGCGAGCTGCGGCATTTTCTTTAACCGAAACTGCAACTTGGCGATTTTACTATCTAGCTCTTGTAAATCCAGTAGAGCCAGCTGATCTTTCCAGGGTGCTTCCATCACCATCTCCTTTAGCGATCCTCATTGTCCGGGCTAATCCGCGCCGCCCACGGGTCGGTGCAAATCCGGGAAATCATTACTTCAATTTCCTCCGGGAAACTCTCCTGTAGCATGCGCGCGCACCCCGGCACCCATGGCCATTCACTGGCCCAGTGAGTAGCACAAATCAGATAAGGTTTCCCGCCTTCTAAATGCTCTGAGGCCGGATGATGTCGCAAATCCGCACAAATGTAAACATCCGCGCCCGCGTGACGCGCATCCCCTAAGAAAGAATCCCCGCTACCTCCGCTAACCGCGATAGTGCTTACTAGGGCATCTAGATCTCCCCCAACTAGGATTCCTGCCGGACAGGCAGGAAGGCTCTGCGCCACTTTTTTAGCAAATTCTTTTAGAGGCATAGGGACAGGTAAGCGCCCGATCCGTCCGCTACCAGTATTTTCGCTAAGCGGAATTAGCGGACGGGTATCTTCGAGCCCCACTGTTCGTGCTAGGCAATCGGCTACCCCGCCGGCAGCAGAATCAGCATTCGTGTGGGCGTTAAACAGCGCAATCCCATTTTCAATTAACCGGTGTACCAGGCTTCCCTTCGGGTCGGTAGCTGCCACAAAAGAAGTTCCCCGCAAGTAGAGCGGGTGGTGGGTAACAATCAGCTGCGCTCCGTGCTCAATTGCTTCCGCGAGTACCTTCTCCACCGGATCAACTGCCACTAAAACCTTATCTATCTGGGAAGACGGTCGCCCTACGATTAAACCTACGCGGTCCCAATCTTCGGCTAAATCAGGAGGATAAACTTCCTCCAGACGCTCCACAATACTGCTTAATTTAATACTCACATCTCGAGTCTAATAGACGAAGGGGAACGTTGAGGACGAACCTCGCGCCCCGTTACCAAGCAATCTTTATTTCGCCTAATCTGCCTCATAGTCTTCATCGCAAGAAACTGAGTACTCACCGTCGCTCTTTTTAACGGTTTTACCATCAATTTTAATTTCGCAGGTCATAATATGCGTGTTTTCAAAATCATCTTTTTCGGGAGTCACTGAAACTTGCAAATATGCAAAATCGTCCTCGAGGTTATAGCTCTTGGTCCAGGCGCTCTCGCCACCGGCAAATTTTTCTTGATGGCTACCAAGATTATCGGAAAATCTGATTTTTACCGGAAAGTCAGCAGTCACAATATATTCAACTTTCGGCATGGAATCGCTCTTGCTTTCCCCCTCATCACTGGATGCTGAAGTGGAAACGCTGCTCGAGGTACTCGTGACACTCCTGGAAGCAGAGTTAATCCCGATCCCAATCCCGATCGCTAAAACTACCCCTAACAGTGCGATCACCGCTGCTAAGATGCCAACCACCAAACCAGGTCTAGATTTTTTGGCAGATTTAGCTTCCCCCTCCCACTGGTTAAAACCCTGTGGGCTTGCCGGCTGCTGCCAGGATTCCCCAAACGAGTTATTTGGCGGTTCGCCGTTCAACGAGTAGGACTGTCCACCTTGGAAAGATCCCTCCTGAGCGGATCCCTGATTAAAGGAGGAGCTAGCGGGAGAGTCTGAGGAGGGAAATGGGGAATTCTCCTGGTCAAAGCCGCTTCGAGGATCTTCTGAGGGAAACTGGGGGTTATTGTTATTTGTCATACAAACATTTTATAGAGCAGTTTTCTCAAACGCACTCTGAAAAGCAAAAAGTTAGGAAACGCTGTTCTCTTCTAGGTTTACCCCCGGCGCCTGCAGACACTATTATGGGTAAGGGCGCCTTGCTCCCCGCTAACTTGTAAGACAGGAAGGGCGCAATGCGTATTGGTTTTGATTCAGAGCGGTATATTTCTTCGCAATCGGAGCATATTGATGAGCGCCGCAAACATATAGGCGGCAAGCTGTACCTGGAGATGGGCGGAAAGCTTTTCGACGACTTCCATGCCTCTCGGGTGCTACCGGGATTTACCCCCGATAACAAAATTTCGATGTTGGAACGTCTGCGGGACGAAATGGAGATCATTGTGGCGATTAACGCCAAAGATCTCAATCGCCAGAAAATTCGCGCCGATCTCGGGATTCCCTATGAGCAAGATGTTCTCCGCCTAGTTGATGTATTTCGCGAACGCGGCTTCCTAGTCGAAAACATTGTTTTGACCCAGATGGAAGAAGATAACCACAACGCCAAGTTATTCAAAGAACGTCTAGAGCGTTCAGGACTAAAAGTTGCACAGCACTACCCGATTCCCGGTTACCCCTCCAATACTGGGCTGATTGTTTCTGAGGACGGTTTCGGACGCAATGAATATGTAGAAACTACCCGTGACTTGGTGGTAGTAACTGCTCCGGGACCAGGATCTGGAAAACTGGCAACTTGTCTCTCGCAGATTTACCACGAATATAAACGGGGTATAAAAGCTGGCTACGCCAAGTTTGAAACTTTCCCAATTTGGAATCTACCTCTAGACCATCCGGTGAATCTCGCCTATGAGGCGGCCACTGCTGACCTGGACGATGTCAATATGATTGACCCCTTCCACCTGCAGGCCTACGGAAAACAGGCAGTTAACTATAACCGGGATGTAGAAGTTTTCCCGCTACTACGCTCCCTGCTGCAGCAACTGGCAGGTTCTTGCCCCTATCAGTCGCCCACCGATATGGGCGTTAATATGGTGGGCTTTTGTATCAGCGATGATTTAGTTTGCCAGGAGGCCGCCAAACAAGAAGTGGTGCGCCGTTACTATCACGCCTTGGGTAATGAGGAAGCCACGCATGCCGATCCCATCGAATCGCACCGGATTGCGATGACTATGGCAAAACTGGGGATCACTAAAGAGTATCGTTACGTGGTACGACCTGCTTTAAATCTGGAGGCCGAAACCGGAGCTCCGGCGGCAGCTATGCAGCTGAGCGATGGGCGGATTATTACCGGTAAGACTTCTCCCCTGTTGGGATGCTGTTCTGCCATGTTGCTTAATGCTTTGAAGTTTTTGGCGGGTATTGACGACGAGGTACAACTGCTGGCGCCTTCGTCAATCAAACCAATTCAGACCTTAAAAGTTGAACATCTCGGGGCACGTAATCCGCGGCTGCATACTGATGAGGTTTTGATTGCGCTATCAGTTTCGGCTGACACCGATGAAAATGCTCGCAAAGCCCTAGATGAACTGGTGCATTTGCGTGGCAGTGAAGTGCATACCACCACCATTTTGGGTTCGGTAGACACCGAGATTTTTCGAAATCTAGGGTTGCAGGTAACTTCGGAACCGGTTTATGCCCGCAAAACCTTATTTAAAAAGTAGGGCATCCGCATAGCTTTAGGTTAAAAGCGCCGCTATGACTACTACCGCCGGCACAAATAGGGCGGTGGTGACCATGATGCCCCCTTGGGCAACCTGCTCACCAGCTTTCGCGCGAGTAGCCGCTACGAAACAGTTTTGCGCCGAGGGCATAGCCGCCATGACGGTTACTGCTAGCAGTGCGTGTCCGCTTAGCCCCAGCATCGTTCCTACGCTCCAAGCTAGCAGGGGATGCAGGACTTCTTTGCAGACCGCCACCAGGCTAACGGTTTTCCAATTGAGTTCTTTGGGACGCATATCTTTTAGGGACGCCCCGAAAGCCAGCAACACCATCGCCGGTGCGGCTGATCCCACCAGATCGGCTAAAGATGAAATCAGGCTAGGAACGGGAATCTGCGTAGCATTTACTGCCAAGGCCAGCATCACCGCAATCACCATGGGATTGGTGAAAACCATTTTGGTTGCCAAGCCAATCGAAAGCTTTTTCTTACTGGCCGCCAGGTCAATCATCACAAAAGAAAAAGGAGTTAGGAAGCAGAGTTGAAAAATGATTACCGGCGCCACTGCGGAAGTATTACCCAGAACGTAGGCAGCCACCGGGATCCCAATATGAGCGGCATTAGTTACCGAAGAGCTCATAGTGGCCACGGCTCGTTCAACTCTCTGCATTCGGGCAATCAACGCCAAAACCGCAAATATTAAGGCCACCGTGCACCCGGAACTAGCGGCAACTACCAGGGGTTTTCCGATAGCTCCCGCCAAAGGAGAGCTAGAAACCGTACGGAAAATCAGCGCGGGAGTTGCCACCCAGTAAACAATCAACGCGAGTGCGTCAATCACCTCGCGGTTCATAATGTGTCGGATCCGCAGCAACCATCCAATAGCTACTACCGCGCAAATCGCCGCTAACCCCTGGATTACTCCTGCCATGTTTTCAGGTTACGCGGGTAAGAAACCGGAAGCTAAACTCCGGTTGTTATCTGAGAAAAGCTTTCGCTTAACCTTCAGGGCTAACTTTCCAGATTTTTTGTTTAGTTTTGGCCTGCACAAGTTCTTTGCCAACCCCCATAGTGGTTAGGAACATCGCCATCCGCACCAAAACCCCATTATCGGTTTGTTTGAAGATCGATAGTCCGGGCAAATCGTCTACATCAGTCGAGAGGTCAAGGGCGTTGGGGCGTGAATCTCGAGGCAACGGGTGGCAAATAATAATCTCGCTGGCTCCGGCCTCTTCCAACATGGCTTTATCTAAAAGGCAGCCTTGCAGCTGGGTGGACTTAGCCATTTCCTTAGTCATGCGTTCACGCTGCACCCGAGTGGCATAAACCGTATCCGCGCCCTCCAAAGCCTCAATCTGATTATTGCAATAGATCACCTCACCGCCGCGACTAAGCGCATATTCGGCGATTTCGTCGGGAAGTTCTAGCGAAGGCGGAGAAAACAAGCGGAAAGTTACTCCCTCGTACAGGCTCATCAGTTTCATGAGGGAATGGACGGTACGTCCGTATTTCAAATCCCCCATAATCGCAATGGTGCAACCGTCCAGGGATTTATCCCGTTTACGCAGCTCCTTGCGCATCGTAAACACATCTAGGAGCGCTTGGGAGGGGTGTTCCCCGGAGCCATCTCCCGCGTTTAACACCGGTACTACCGAGTGGCGGGCAAACTCTGCTACCGAACCAGCATCGGGGTGGCGCACCACTAAAACATCTGTGAATCCGGAAACCACCCGGGAAGTATCGGCAATGGATTCTCCTTTCGCCATGGAAGAAAAAGTAAAACCGGTAGTCGTTTCTACTTCTCCGCCTAGACGCAGGAAGGCAGATTCAAAAGAGAGTCGGGTACGGGTGGAGGGCTCGAAGAACAGGGAGCACAGCACTGCCCCATCGAGGACGGTGCAGATTTGTTTGCGCTGAGCAATCGGGCGTAAGAACTCTGCGAGATCAAAAAGTTCCCCTAGGTTTTCACGATCGAACTGTCCCACCGAAATCAGGTGTTGACCTACCCCGAAACGCGGGAAATCATAGTCTTCCGGCATATTATTGCCCTTTCCATGAGTGTTTTTGATAAAAAAATACCCCGCCGCAGCGGGGTGGAATTGGAAACAGAAACCTCAGGTAGTTGCCGGCACCGTCTGGTTCCCATCACGCTCCTAACGTTTTCCTGAAGGGAAGAATAGCACACCGCTGGCCTCGCCGGCTCCTACAACCCAGCTCGTGGTAGATTTTGTGTTTTCTTTCTCCCTGTCACTTATTTCAAGGTGCTCGAGTACACACCGCTGCAAATAGATTTAGTCCCGCTTTGGCTCCTAGAATCGAGTGACGGTCAAAATCTAGGGGGAAAAGTGAAGGGACTCAATCGCTACTATCTGCAGTCTTTAGCAGTTTTAGCGCTGATACTAACCACCGCTTTTTGGGGGTCTACCTTTTTCCTGATCAAAGACCTTTTAACCTCTATGACTACGCTATCTTTCCTAGGGGTGAGATTCGTAATAGCCGGTGCGCTTTCGGCAGTGATATTTTTTCCTCGCTTAAAAAGAGCAAACCGAAAAGTCTGGCAACATGCTTTTTCTCTAGGGGCAGTGTATTCCGCGGCACAAGTCTTACAAACCAAGGGTTTAGAGACTGCCGATGCCTCCGTAGTGGGTTTCATTACCGGACTATATGTAGTAATAACCCCCCTGCTGGTATGGCTACTTTTTAGAGAAAAAATTAAACCCGTGAACCTGGTAGCTGCCCTAGTGGCAATGGCGGGGCTAATGGTTTTGAGTCTAAACGGTCTCTCTATTGGCTTCGGGGAACTATTAACTTTGGCAGGAGCAGCTCTTTTTGCCCTCCACATCGTGCTCACCGCCCGCTGGGCCGCCAAAGACGACCCCATAACCTTGGCAGCCATCCAATTAATCGCCATTGGAGTTTTCTGCTTTGCAGCTGCACTACCCTTTGGAGTGCAATTACCGCGAGGCGCTAGACAATGGACCGTGTTGCTGTACACGGTAGTGTTCGCGGCCATTGGAGCCTTGATTATGCAGACCTGGGCACAGCGACACATTCGTCCTACCAAGGCAGCGGTAGTAATGACTATGGAACCGGTATTTGCTGCCGCCTTTGCAGTCCTTTTTGGGGGCGAGGACGTGACTTTGCGAATGGTCATCGGGGGCGCCCTAGTAGTTTCCGCTATGCTCGCAACCGAATTAATCCCCGCCTATCGTGCCCGCGATAAAATTCGCGCAGCTAAAGAAGCGAACCCCGAAAGCACCCTTTAGCAGCGGCGAATGCTGAAATATCAACCAGGTAAAACTAGAGTTCTAGACAGAAAAGTTCTTTTGAATCTCGGTTTGGGTCTCTAGGTATTCTTTTTCGTAACTACCTAGCCCTGCTGGGTAGTGACCGGCGAAAGAATCCATACAAAGACCGCCGTAAGCACCGGGCAGATCCAGACCGACTGATGCCACCAACCCGGGTATCGATAGATATCCCAGGGAATCAGCCCCTAAATGGACTTGCAGCTCCTCAACATCCATATGAGCGCTAATTAGTTCTGCAGAATTAGAAACATCTATCCCATAAAAACTGGGGAAAATAAACTCCGGTGAAGCGATCCGCACATGTACCTCGCGGGCACCAGCATCTTTGAGGAGCTGCACGATTCTGCGGGAAGTGGTGCCGCGAACAATGGAGTCATCTACCATCACCACCGATTTACCTTCCACAATCCCTTTGACCGCAGACAGCTTCATCAGCACGCCCTTTTCTCGCAGCGACTGTTTCGGCTGGATAAAGGTGCGGGTCACGTATTGGTTCTTTACCAAACCCATCTCATAGGGCAGGTGTGCAGCCTCCGCATAGCCCGAGGCCGCGGAAAGTGAGGAGTTAGGAACCCCGATCACGATATCGGCACCCGGAGTAGGCTGTTCCTGCGCTAAAGTCATCCCGCACTGTTTGCGCACCGCATGAACGTTTTTACCTAGGATATTGGAATCGGGACGAGCAAAATAAATATATTCCATCGCGGCTACGCAAGTATCGGCCGGCGGGCAGTAGCGTTCAATTTTTAGCCCGTCCTCATTGATGATCGCGATTTCCCCGCCGCGTAGATCCCGATAGAACTCGGCCCCGATTAGATCCAAGGCACAGGTTTCGCTGGCTATCACCCAGCCATTCCGAGTCTTCATTTTTCCGATCACCAGAGGGCGCAGGCAGTGGGGATCCACAATCCCGTACATGGTGTCGTCATTCATAATCAGGTAGCTGAAACCTCCCCGCAAGCGCTGTAAGGCGGCGCAGAGCCGTTCATAGAAGCTACCCTGCTCTCGCATTATCAGGTGCATCAAGACTTCAGAATCCGAGTTGGAGTTAAATAAAGATCCTTGTCGTTCTAACTCAATTTTTAGATCCGGGGAATTCACCAGGTTGCCGTTATGTGCTAGGGCAATATTCCCGTTATGCATATGAAATACGAAGGGCTGCAGATTACAGCTCCAATTATTGCCGGAAGTCGAGTAACGCACATGCCCGATACCGCAAGAACCTTTCAACTTACTGAGACGTATGGGATCGTCAAAAACTTCGGTGACCAGTCCTTTAGCTTTCTTGACTCGAATAGTTTCGCCATCGGAGACCGCTATTCCCGCGCCCTCTTGCCCGCGATGCTGCAAAGCATGCAGACCGTAGTAAATCAGGCTAGAGGCATCGGGAGAACCATAGACCCCGAAAACTCCGCACTCGTCCCCTAGGTTATTTACGATTTGTGCCTTCAATTTTCGCTCCCTAAATCGCGTCCGCGCCGATATCTTTACGGTAGGTTTTACCTGAAAAATCTACTTTCTGGGCATTTTTATAAACTACCTTGCGGGCTGCTTCTAAAGTGTCGGCGCGAGCCACTAAGTTAAGTACCCGCCCCCCATTGGTATAGGCTTTCCCATTTTCGTGGCGCACCCCGGCTTCGAGATAGTCCACGCCTGCTAGTCCGGTAATCTCTTTGCCTTTTTCATAGCTACCCGGGTAGCCTCCCGAAGCTAGCACCAGGCAGATGGCTTTCTGGTCGCGAATTTTTATGGCGGAAGCATCTAGGCGCCGCTCCATACAGGCGGTAAGCAATTCATAAAAATCGCCCTCCACTAAGGGCAATACCACCTGGGTTTCCGGGTCCCCAAAACGCATATTGTATTCCAGCAGGTAAGTGCCGTTATCAGTCAGCATCAGCCCAAAGAAAATACATCCGGCAAACTCTAGACCTTCAGCTTGAATTCCTTTTAAGGTCGGCGCCAAAATGTCACGTTCAAACTGTGCTTTTCGCTCCGCCGTGTAGAAGGGGTTGGGGGCAAAAGTACCCATCCCTCCGGTATTGGGGCCGGTCTCCCCCTCCCCTATTTTCTTGTGGTCTTTGGCGGAAACTAGCGGAAAAATTCCCTTTTCATTAGCGAGACTAAGAATCGAGGCTTCTTTACCCACCAGGAATTCTTCCAGCACTACTTTTTCTCCGGCCTGGCCGAAGCGCTGATCCACCATGATTTCTAAGACGGCAGCCTGCGCTTCCTCGGTAGTCTGGCAGATAATCACCCCTTTGCCCGCGGCTAGCCCGGAGGCTTTGACTACTACCGGCAAGTTGAAATCAGCAAGCCCCTCAATCGCGGCTTGCGGATCAGTGAAGGTTTCGTAGCGGGCAGTTTTCACCCCGTATTTGCGCATAAAGTCTTTGGCATAGGCTTTGGAACCTTCCAGACGGGCTGCGGCTTTACCAGGGCCGAATAGTTTCATCCCTGCCTGGGAAAACAAATCCCCAATCCCGGCTACCAGCAGATCCTCGGAGCCAACAATAGTTAGATCCGCAGCGAACTCCTGAGCAGTGCGCAAAATTTCCTGTATATCCGAGGAAGTAGTTTGGGCAATCTCGTGGTCGGCGAGGGCACGCTTAATCGCATTTTCGCGTCCCCCGTTGCCTACTATCAAAATTTTTGCCATTAGTTTTCCCTCTCCTCTTTCGGGCAGTATTTGTCCCAGTTTTTCACTATTTCCACTAGCAACTGGTGTTCTTGGCTCATCACGCGCTGCTGCAAGGACTTGGCGGTATCGTCCGGGAGTACCGGAACTTTTCGTTGCGCTAAAATCTTTCCCGCGTCCACTTGGTTAGTTACCAGGTGTACGCTGCACCCAGATTCTTTTTCTTTTGAGGCCAATACTGCTTCATGCACGTGCATCCCATACATTCCTTTTCCGCCGAACCGGGGTAGCAATGCGGGATGGGTATTAATAATTCGTCCTTCAAAAGCCGCTACGAACTGTGGCGAAAGGATCTTTAGATACCCGGCTAACACTATCAGTTCACTTTGGGGATCAATATCTTGTACCGCTATCGATTCGGTAATCAAGGTGGGAATATTCGCAGCCCGCGCCCGGTTTGCGGCGGGGCATTCGCGGTTGCAAATCACCTGCCGAATATGGCATCCGGCATTGATGAGAGCTTGTAGATTAGTTCCCGACCCGGAACAACAAACCGTTATCGCAGGCATATCCGAGTTTCCGCAGAAGAGCCGCATTGATCTTTAGTTAGGACTTCTCCGATTTGGTAAGCCTGAGGCAGCGCGGCAGTTACTTTCGGTAGTTCTGCAGGCGGTATCACCATGGTGAATCCCACTCCCATATTGAAAGTTCCCCACATCTCGCTTTCAGGTACCGCCGAGAATTCTTCGCGTTTAAAGATGGCGGGAATCCGAACTTTTTCTTTTTCGATCCGTGCGCAAAGACCCTCAGGAATAATCCGAGGTACGTTTTCTTCTAGCCCGCCCCCGGTAATATTGGCCAGCCCGTGGATCTCGATTTTTTGGTCCAGCAACGAGAGGATTTCGGGAACGTAGATTTTAGTAGGGGTCAACAGTTCCTCGGGAAAAGGCTCTTTAAAGAGCGCCCTCACCAGTGAAAACCCATTTGAATGCAGTCCGGAGGAAGGTAGGGCTACCACTACATCGCCGTCTTTAATCGCCGAGCCATCGATAATCTCGGACTTTTCTACCACTCCCACGGTAAACCCGGCCATATCGTATTCGCCGCTTTGGTAAAAACCGGGCATCTCCGCGGTTTCGCCCCCGATTAGGGCCGCACCCGCCTGTTTGCACCCGGTGACCACTCCCGAAACTAGCTGGGAAGATACCTCGGCATCAAGCTCAGAACAGGCCAGATAATCCAGGAAAAACAGCGGCTTTGCCCCGTGACAAAGTACATCGTTTACGCACATCGCCACCAGGTCGATGCCTACGGTGTCGTACTTTTTTAGGGCGAAAGCAATTTTCAGCTTGGTGCCTACCCCGTCAGTACCGGAAACCAAGACTGGCTGCTGGTATTTGCCGAGTTCATATAGGGCAGCAAATGATCCCAGTGACCCCAAAACCTGTTCGTTTTGAGTGGAGGCGACCATTTCCTTTAACCGGCGGACATGCTCGTAGCCTGCCTCTTTATCAACACCGGCATCTTTATAGCTGACCATAATCTGTGTTTCCCTTGCCCTAAGTAGTGGTTTCTTCCTGGGGGCGGAAGCTTTATCTCCGCCCCCAGGAACCAGCACTAATAACTATTTCTTGGTAATGCGGTGCAGGATTTCTTTATAGGCTTCTTCGATTCCACCCATATCCCGCCGGAAACGATCCTTATCCAGTTTCTTCTTGGTCTCCGCGTCCCACAGCCGGCAAGTGTCGGGAGTAATTTCGTCTGCTAGCAGCAGATTCCCGTCCTTGTCCCGTCCAAATTCGATCTTGAAGTCAACCAGGAGGATGCCTTCCTTCTTAAAGGCGTCCGAAAGAATCTGGTTAATCTTGGCAGTGACCTCCAAGATTTCTGCAACTTCCTCTTCGGTGGCGGCCCCGATGGCAACCGCGTGATCCGAGTTAATCAAGGGGTCGCCCAAGTCGTCGTCCTTATAGGAGAACTCTTGGATCATTTTCTTCGGGATAGTGCCCTCTTCTAGTCCCAGACGTTTGGCCATAGAACCGGCGATAATGTTGCGGGTAATCACCTCTAGAGGAACAATATCCAGTTTCCAGCACAACTGTTCGCGATCGTTTAGCTTCTCGATAAAGTGGGTTTTCACTCCCTGAGAAGCCAGCATCTCGAACAGGTAGCTGGTTAGTTCATTGTTGATGACGCCCTTATCTTTGATGGTGCCTTTCTTTTCGCCGTTTCCGGCAGTGGCATCATCCTTGTAGTAAACAATGACCTTGTCGGGGTCATCGGTGGCATAGATTTTCTTGGCTTTACCCTCGTACAGGAATTCTTTTTTCTCCATTATTTGCCTTCTTTTACTTGAAATTTTCTCTTAAAAACTAACTGGGTCGGCAGTAAACTTTTTCTTCATATTGGCGCGGTATTCTTTTAGCTGCTCCGCAACCTGCTCATTACTGGTGCCAATAATCTGCACCGCGGTCATAGCAGCGTTATAGGAATTGTTTATCCCTACCGTAGAAACCGGGATTCCTTTGGGCATCTGCACGATTGAATAGAGGGCGTCTTGTCCCCCTAGAGCTGCATCTAGCGGTACTCCGATTACTGGAATCGTGACTTTAGAAGCGATAACCCCGGGCAGGTGTGCCGCTAGTCCTGCTCCCGCGATAATGGCTTTTGCCCCCGAGTCCACGGCCTCTTTTAGAATTTGCTCCAATAGTTCTGGAACCCGGTGCGCCGAAGCGATAAACGCTTTATATTCCAATCCGAACTCGTCTAAACATTTAGCGGCGCCCGCCATTTTTTCTTTATCGGAGGCGGAACCAAAAATGATTGCTACATCCATCGGAAATAATTAACCCCGTTTCTAAATAGGTTTTGTTCTATTTCGGGACAGTAGTTGAGGTATAAACCGCTACCGCTCCTTTCTGAATGGCCCATCTTTCCCAGGATTTGTCCCTGATGAGCCAACAGCCCTTCGATTGCGAAGGAAGATCCATTGGGGTTCTCCCCCAGATATTGGGTAGCTATCTGTCCAGATGCCAGGTACTTGTGGTAGTCCTCCTGGCTCATCACTACCCTTCCCTCACCGTGAGAAATCGGTATCTGGTGAACTTCTCCCACGTCAAAGGAACTCATCCAGGGGGAAGCCACGGAAGATACCGAGGTATGCACAATTTTAGCGACGTGATGCCCGCTATCGTTTGCTGCCAGGGTGGGGGAATCGGGTTCTAGATCCCGAATCTGCCCGTAGGGCAGCAAACCTGATTTGATCAGCGCCTGGAACCCGTTACAGATCCCCAGGATTAGGCCCCCTTTACGCAGCAGCGAATGCACGGCCTCTTTAACTTCTACTTGCCGCAGTACGGAAACAATGAACTTTGCAGATCCATCCGGTTCATCTCCCACGGAGAATCCGCCCGGAAGTGCCAGAATATCGGCTTGCTCGATTTGGCGAGCATAGGAGGCGGCGCTCCGATAAACCTCGGTTACTACCTGCGCGCCCTCGCGGGTAAAAGCCCGAGTCATATCGTATTCACAGTTAGTGCCAGGGAAGATAGGAATAAAAACCTGGGGGGTGTGCTTTCGATAGGGCGCGTGGTGGGTTTTAGTTAAACAAGTTTCGCTCACTCGTGTCACTTTTTTCTGGCTGATACGCTTACCGGCGGTGGGGAAGATCTCCGCTAGGGGCTGTTCCCAGGCCTGCTGTAAAGCGTCCAAATCTACCTGCTGTCCGTTAATGACACTTTCTGCCCAGCGGCCGGTATATCCCAGCAGTGGCAAATCCAGGTGCTGGTCAGTTTCAATCAGGAAACTGCCATAGCGAGAAGCAAACAGGTCTTCTTCAGTTTTGATTTCAAAACCAATCCGATTCCCGAAAGCCATTTTTGCTAGCGCCTCTGCGATTCCTCCATACCCGAGGGCATAGGTCGAGAGCGGATCAATCTCTTGCAGTTTGTCTAGGGCTGCTTGGAAGGATTCCAAATCCACTGCTCCCAGCTCATCTGTTTCAGCTTTCAACAGGTAGAGCCGGTGATTACGGGCTTTAAATTCGGGGGTTCTAAGCTTAGTCGCGTCTTGCATCCCGATAGCGAAGCTAACCAGGGTGGGCGGCACATTCATATCTTCGAAAGTGCCAGACATGGAATCTTTGCCCCCGATGGAGGCTAGATGGAAGTGGCGCAGCACCCGGTTTGCTCCGAGAAGGGCTTCCACCACAGTTCCCCATTTTTCGGGGTCATCCCCTAGGCGCGGGAAGTATTCTTGGAAACTGAAATACAGATCCCGGTAATCCACCCCGGCAGCGGCCAAGCGCGACATGGATTGCACTACCGAGACGATAGCGCTGTGATAAGGGCTCAGTTCCGCCAGCGAAGGTTCAAAACCGTAGGCCGCTACCGAGGCTACATCGGCCTGCCCGTCCTCAACTGAAACCAGCTGGGCACTAACTTGGGAGGGAGTGCGTTGGAACTTACCTCCGTAGGGCAGGGTCAAAGTGGTGGCACCAATGGAGGAATCAAAGATTTCGTTTAGTCCTCGCTGAGAACAAATGTTTAAGTCGCTCAGGTTATTTTCCAGTTTTTCCTGCAGCTCGGAGCCGGTCACAGTGCGTTCGGGAGTGATCTGCCCGCTAGATGCTGCCGTGAATTTAGCGTGGGAACGCACCCCATTGGTGTCCAAGAAGTCCCGGGAAATGTTGACGATAGTTTCTCCCAAATAATGCATCACCAGGCGCCTCTCGGCAGTCACGGTAGCCACATGGGTCACTTCTACGTCTTCACTGGCGCACGCATCATAGAAGAACTGCAGGTCTGCCGGATCTATACACACCGCCATCCGCTCTTGGGATTCCGAGATTGCCAGTTCGGTACCGTTCAGCCCTTGGTATTTGACCGGCACTCGGTCAAGTTCAATTTCCAGTCCGGGAGCGAGTTCCCCGATGGCAACCGATACTCCCCCAGCGCCAAAGTCGTTACATTTCTTGATCCGCTTCGCGACCTCGTCCCGACGGAACAGTCGCTGAATCTTGCGTTCAATAATCGGGTTACCTTTTTGTACTTCCGCTCCGCAGGTTTGGGAGGAGTCTCGAGTGTGAGTTTTGGAAGATCCAGTGGCTCCCCCGATCCCGTCACGCCCAGTGCGTCCTCCAATCAGCAAAATCAAGTCGCCGGGAGCAGGCTCTTCGCGAATAATATTTTCTGCGGGAGCAGCCCCCACTACAAACCCAAGTTCTAGGCGTTTTGCGCGGTAACCCGGATGATAGAGTTCCTTCACATAGTTGGTGGTCAGACCGATCTGGTTACCATAGGAGGAATATCCGGCGGCTGCCCGCTGAGTGATTTCTTTACTGGAAAGTTTACCTGCTATCGGGTCATCTATTCGCGGATCGGCGCTGCCGGAAATACGCATCGCCTGGTAAACGAAGGTACGTCCCGATAAGGGGTCCCGGATGGCTCCCCCGATACAGGTGGAGGCGCCACCAAAGGGTTCAATCTCGGTGGGATGGTTGTGAGTTTCGTTCTTAAACTGCAGAATATAGCGCTCACCGCCCACGGTTACATATACCGAGCAGGCGTTTATCTCGTTGGAGACTTCCTGGTTTTTTACCTTTTCCCGTTTGGCAGACAAGGTCGCCAAATCCATCAGGGTAATTGGTTTTTTGCTGTTGCGTTCCGCCAGGTATTGATCCCATTCTTCCTGTAGGCGATCCGCGTAGGGGCCGGTAAAAGTGGCATCTGTCAGTTCAGTTTCAAAAGTGGTGTGCCTACAATGGTCTGACCAGTAGGTATCGATTACTTTGATTTCAGTTTCGGTGGGCAGACGCCCGATGCTATCGAAATATTCTTTAATGAAAAGCAAATCCTCCTTGGTCATCGCCAAGGAGGCTTGCTCGTAGTAATCTTCAGTGATTTCAACGCTGGGCGGCAACTGCCGGTTGGGAACATAGCTCTCGTTTTCCAGCACCGTCATGTCTTTGAGGCGCATCTCGATGGGGTTGAACTTAACCTCGCCGGTATGTCCGTATCCGCATTTGACAGTAGCTGTATAACCTTGCAACTCTAGGCACTTTTCGGCGGCATCTGCGCGCTGATCAAATTGGCCGGGCAAATATTCGAGGACGTAATAGTCTTCGATATCAATCTGATCAAGCACAACATCCTGATTAACCTCGGCAAACACCGTGTACTTGGCTTTTTCTAATGCAGCCGCGTCGAGACCGAAAATGTCATAGACATTGAACTGGGTAGTATCGTTCTTTTTCCTTACGAAAATCCGCTTATTCAAAGTCTTCCCTTATATGAAATAGCTGCCTGGTATGAAATTTTGCGCGCAGATTCGGGAAGTCGTCTGAATTCTCACCCACTGCCCAACCGCATCCCCCTGACCACTGGTTTCACTAGCCGCCCGAGGAGCCTGTTAGCTGCCTGCTCTTGCCTTCTTGGAGAAAGCCAAGAGTAAGTAACTACCCTTTAAGCCTAGCAGGGTAAGCGCCCGGCGTACCAATCAGATAACAGGAATGGCGAGCATTATTCGTCACGTTTACTGCGGCTCCCACTGCCGAGGGAAAAGACTCTGATCTTTCAAAACTGAGCCCTTTAGATTCACAACTTTAGTCAATAGTTATTTTTGTAGTACTTTTGCTAATCCTTTCGGGTACCCGGCGAGCTAAAGTAAAAGCATGTTAGTTGCATTTTCTATTACGCCTTCCACCTCCGACGCTGAGGGTGGAGTTCGTGACGCAGTCGCTGCCGCAGTCAAGGTGATTCGAGATTCGGGACTGCCTAACCGCACCGATCCTATGTTTACCACTATCGAAGGTGAATGGGATGAGTGTATGCAGGTAGTTAAGGACGCTTGTGAAGCGGTTTCCCGCTTTGCGCCACGAGTAGCTCTGATTCTTAAAGCCGATATCCGACCAGGTCGTAGTGGGGAAATGACCGCGAAACTTACCCGTCTCGATGCCGCGCTCGAAAAAATAGAACCTTAAACAGCATTTTCAAAAACATCTGATAGCAAGAGTGGCGCGGCCCCTTAAAATTTGGGAGCCGCGCCACCTTCATCTGCTACCGAAGGTTCGCCCTAATAACCGCCAGATCCACGGTTGTTACTAGAGCATCCTCAGCATCGGTAAACTATTTACCCAGCTGTACGGTCCATTCGGGAGGTACATCCTTACCGGATTCCTCGTCCTTTTCAGCCTCCGCGAAAGTCGCTTGTACAATTCCCTTCGCGTGGTGGGAGGGAGAATAGATTGCATAAACCTTCATCGGCTCATCCCCGACATTGATAATGTCATGCCATTTCCCGGCGGGTACCATTACTGCCCAGCCGTCAGAGACCTCTTGTTCGAAGGTGAGATTATCTTCCGCATCTCCCATTACCACCTTGCCTTTCCCAGCGTCCAGGCGCAGGAATTGGTCGTTATCAGGGTGGACTTCCAACCCGATGGATTCGCCTACCGGAATAGACATCAGGGTTACCTGCAGGTATTTCCCGGTCCAGGCGGTGGTGCGATAGTTGGTGTTTTCTTTGGTTTCGGTTTCCAGATCGAAGCTATAGGGCTCCGGTCCATTGTCATGAACTGTCATGAGTATTTTCCTTTCGTTGGTCGCCGTTCAGATTGTCCTCTTCCATGCTAGCCAGGGTGATAGCAGGTCGCAGCACTTCGCTGAAAATATCGCTACCAGCGTTGAAACCGGATTTATTTATTCTTGAAATATCAATAGGTTCTTCAGTCACCCTGGTCTGATTTTTTAAGTTTTTCGTTTTGCTATGTACCGCGCTTGTTAGAGTGGGAATATGTCGAAGTTTTCCCCTGATGAAGATGTAAATAGTTCCAGTTCTGAGCCGGCCGGGTCTGGCGATTCTGGTTTTTCACCTGATTCTGAGCCCTCCCCGGACACTATTGCTGCTAATACTGTGGGTTTGCCGGAAACAAGCCCTGTCTCTGCGGAACCAGCAGCCCCGGGGGTTATGCCTGGAGGGGAAAACGCGCCTTATTCACCTAATCCGCAAGACACGGTTTATGCGCAAACCTACCCGCAATACCCCACCGCGACACCCGTAGCCCCGGGCGCCTATCCGCCGGTAACTCCGCAGGTTCCTCCGGTTTATCCGGGACAGCCGGCGCCTGCTAACTATCCGGGGCAGCCGATGCCAGGGGGATCTGGGCCGGTGCCTCCTGCTTATCCTGTATCGCAACCGGTACCTCCTACTTTTCCAGGGCGGCCATCTGCTGGTGGGAAAGGTAAATCGCGGCGGGGTTTGATAGTTACTCTCTGCGTAATCTTAGTACTCGCACTGTGCATCCTGGGAATAACTTTGTTCAAAGTATTCACAGGTGAGGACTCTTTAGCGGTGGGGGTAAAACCAGCGTGGGATAACGCGGCAACAGTCGAATTAGAACCTGAGGGCGAGCCCGGAATGGCCTACACCCTCTATTGGTCTGGCAAAGACAAACTAATCTTGATACAACCATCAAAAGACGGAAGTGGTATCGGACAACTACTAGATCCTAAGACCGGAGCTAAAACCGGATTCCCTATCGTCCTTCCTAAATGTGTAAGCTCTCTTAAATATCCCTACCAGATAAAGAATGAGAAAATTGTTTGCGCCACCAAAGAAAACTTTAGAGCTAACTCGAATAAGAAATACCATTTCAAGGAACGAATCTATACCGATAAACGCCTAATAGTAGGTGCCAGCCCCTCGGCCGCTAACGCTCGGCAGATCGTGGCCTACAACCCCAAAACCTCAAAGCTCCTGTGGGTACAAAACCTGAAGCAGCCTGCCACCGTCACCTGTAATGGTAAAGGAATCTACACCACCTTCGCACCGAAGCAATCCAGTACCGCTAACAAACAGAAGCTAAAGCTCATGGTTTATACCGGCAGCTCCCAGGCACAAAAATCCCCCGAAAAACAACTCGGACAACCCCAAGAAAGCAAACCAAAAGAAACCAAACCCCAGGTAGCTAAAGACGCCATCAAAAACATCGACTTCGCCAACACCTACCTACCCGCATTTAGTCTGCAGGAATGCATGGATGAAAACTTTTGGGAAGAATCCGATGAGACTCCCATATCTAGGAAAATGCCAGGCGAAACTAGCCACTGCTGGGTCAAAATGCAAAACGGAAAATCTGTCGAGACTCATGCCCCCTGGCCAGATGGTGTGCAAGAACCGATAGTAGGACTCATAAACGGGGGCGAGCCTTTTAATTTCTTTGATTCGACGTCTTTTACAGCGGATACCAGCAAGACCTATGACGCCGTATACGCAGACGTTAACGGTGACGGCTACCTAGACGCCATGTTTTTAACTACCATCACCGAAGCGGAAGCGTTTAGCTTGGCTCTGTTTGATCCCGAAGACCCCGAGCACCCCTACCTCTCAACCTTCCACGGGATGCAAGCTCCAGATGTAGCAAAAATTGTGGCTCCTGGAAAACTTGGCTTCTACAGTAAAGGCGGTTCTTCAGATGCCATCCATACCACCTACGAGATCGAAGGGCATGATTTTACTGGTGTCACTCACAATTCCTAGTGTGAATTAATGCCAAATTTGTCCTGAATTTGCTCGGAATATTTACTGGGTTTAAGAGACTATTAGCGCGGCTTGTTTAGAAGTTTTACCTGTTTCCAGAGGTTATACAGATTGAGCTAAAGAGGGATTGATTCAAGGAGATTAGTGCGTTCGTTTAACTGTTCAAATTTTCACTTGAGGACGGCCGGGGCTTGTTAGAGTGGGAATATGTCGAATTTTTCCCCTGACGAAGAAGTAAATAGTTCCAGTTCTGAGCCGGACGGGTCTGGCGATTCTCGTTTTTCACCTGATTCTGAGCCCTCCCCGGACACTATTGCTGCTAATACTGTGGGTTTGCCGGAAACCAGCCCTGTCTCTGCGGAACCAGCAGCCCCGGGGGTTATGCCTGGAGGGGAAAACGCGCCTTATTCACCTAATCCGCAAGACACGGTTTATACGCAAACCTACCCGCAATACCCCACCGCGACACCCGCAGCCCCGGGCGCCTATCCGCCGGTAACTCCGCCGATTCCTCCTGCCTATCCGGGACAACCGATGCCAGGAGGATCTGGGCCGGTGCCTCCTGCTTACCCTGTATCGCAACCGATGCCTCCTAACATTCCGGGAAAAACCGTGCCTCCTGTTTATCCGGGGCAGCCGGTTCCTAGCGGGAAGGGTAAGTCGCGGCGAGGTTTGATAGTTACTCTCTGCGTGATCTTAGTACTCGCACTGTGCGTCCTGGGAATAACTTTGTTCAAAGTATTCACCGGCGAAGACTCTCTAGCGGTAGGGGTAAAACCAGCGTGGGACAACGCGGCAACAGTCGAATTAGAACCCGAAGGTGAACCCGCCTTGGCCTACACCCTCTATTGGTCTGGCAAAGACAAACTAATCTTGATACAGCCATCAAAAGATGGAAGTGGCATCGCCCAAATGCTCGACCCTAAAACCGGAGCCAAAACCGGATCCCCTATCGTCCTTCCTAAATGCGTAAGCTCTCTTAAATACCCCTACCAGATAAAGAATGAGAAAATTGTTTGCGCCACCAAAGAAAACTTTAGAGCCAACTCGAATAAAAAATACCATTTCAAGGAACGAATCTATGCCGATAAACGGTTAATAGTAGGTGCCAGCCCTTCGGCCACTAACGCTCGGCAAATCGTGGCCTACAACCCCAAAACCTCAAAACTCCTTTGGGTACAAAACCTGAAAAAGCCCTCCTCCGTTACCTGTAACGGCAAAGGAATCTACACCACCAGCACCTCTGCAAACTCAAACACCACTGGCAAACAGAAGCTAGATGTCATGGTTTATACCGGCAGCTCCCAGGCACAAAAATCCCCCGATAAACAACTCGGGCAACCCCAAAAAAGCAAGCCAAAGGAAACCAAACCCCAGGTAGCCAAAGACGCCATCAAAAACATCGACTTCGCCAACGCCTACCTACCCATGGTCAGTTACGGCTGCTTCGAGGAGAATATCTGGCAAGAATCTGACCGTACTCCAATAATCAATAAGATGCCTGACGAAACTAGCCACTGTTGGGCAACTATGCAAAACGGAGAATCGAGTGAAAAGAGTGACCCCTTCGATTTAGGAGAATTGAGCAGCGACGTTAAGCTGACGCCCCGCAATGAAATTGGAGAGCTTTTCGACTCAGAAAATAGTTTTATTGGCGATGATAACAAGCCTTATGGAGTCGGATACGCCGATGTAAACAACGATGGTTACTTAGATGCCCTCGTAGTAGCCTATGATGGCGAAGCAGCGAGTTTTATCTTGGCACTTTTTGATCCGGAAGACCCCGAACACCCCTATATGACAGTAATAGGGGGTACACAACAAGGCGCTCGAATTGAGCTAACACCTCCGGGAACGATAACCGTCTTTGAACCAAACCCTTCATCGGGCAAAATGGATAAAATCCAAACACAAACAACGATTAAAGGACACGAAGTAACCGACTTTATATCTTCCTATCCTAATGCCGGGTAGTATCGGAGATTTCCTCGAGATATTTGCTGGCTAAGCGATTGATTATTGGCGCGGTTTGCTTAGCAGTTTTAGCTAGTTCACCAATGCTGTACCGATTCAGCTAAACAAGGATTGCTGTCGCAAGATTAGCGCCTTTTAGTTAACTGTTCAGATTTCAAGTTAAGGAACGCTGGAGCTTGTTAGAGTGGGGTTATGTCGAAGTTTTCCCCGGATAAAGGTGCAAATGACGGATCTTCTGAGCCTACTCGAACTCCTGATTCCGGGTTAGCTCCTCAGCGGGCGGGTGCCCCTAAGGGGATGTCAGGAAATAAAGGCGCGTCCTATTCTCCCTCCCCGCAAGGTTCAGGTAATGCGCAAACTTATCCGCAATATCCTGCCGGAGCGCCTGTATCCCCGGGAGCCTATCCCCCGGCAAACCCACCAGTCACTCCGGTTTACCCGGGGCAACCTGCTGGCAACTATCCGGGACAGCCGATTGCAACTAATATCCCGGGTAGGCAGCTACCGCCGTCCTATCCCGCTGCACAGCAGGTGCCTCCTAATTACCCGGAACAGCCAGCTCCTGGGGCATCCGTACCTCAGCCGGGAGGAAAGCCGATAAAAAACAATAAATCCTATCGGGTGCCGATCATAGTTTTATGCGTGGTATTAGTGGTCGCGCTGTGTGCCTTGGGCACAGTACTTTACAAGGTGCTTAGTCGCGATGATTCTCTAGCGGTGGGGGTAAAACCAGCTTGGGAAAAACCGGCAAAAGTTCAACTAGAGACCAAGGGCGAACCCGGCTTAGCCTATACGCTTTACTCACCCGAAAAAGGCAAGCTGATTTTACTGCAACCTTTTAAGGACGGAACCGGCACCGCCCAAATGCTTGATCCTAAAACCGGAGCCAAAAGCGGAAGGCCTATTACGCTGCCAAAATGCGATAACTCTCTAAAATACCCCTACCAGATAAAGGGCGGAAAAATTGTATGCGCTACTAAGGAAATAATAAAAGCCAATACGAATAAGAAATACCAGTTCAAAGAAGAAATATTTATCAACGCGCATCTGGTAGTCGGCGCCAGCCCTTCAGCGACTAATGCTACGCAGATCGTGGCTTACAGCCCCAAAACCAGCAAACTATTGTGGGTGCAAAACCTGAAAAAACCTGCCTCCGTAACCTGCAATGGCAAAGCAGTTTATACCACCAGTGTTGTTGGTGATTCCTCCCTGGATGCTAACCAAGATGTGGACGAGGATGCCGAGAATCCGGAACCCGAAAATGCAGAAGATGACGAAGAGGACGAACAGACGGAACTGGAGGTAATGGCACTTGACGGCAGCTCCCAGGCACAAGCGGCTCCCGAGAAACAGCTAAGTAAAGTCGATACCCAACCAAGCGAACCTCAAGTAGCCAAAGACGCCATCAAAAACATCGACTTCGCCAACGCCTACCTCCCCTTCTTTAGCGACCAAAAGTGTCCGAACGAAAACTTCTGGCAAAAATCGGATAGAACTCCGGTTGCCAATAAAATGCCTGAAGGAACGAGTGCATGTTGGGCAACTATGAAAAACGGGTCCTCGGTGGAAAAGTTTCGTTTCTCGCCCCAGCATCCAGAGACCGAGCTCGACGCGATAAAACTAGCGGACCAACAAATTAGCGATCTTTTCGATTCTGCAAGCTTCAAACCGGATCCAACAAAATCTTATGCAGTGGGATATGGGGACGTTAATGCTGATGGCTACTTGGACGCGCTGCTGGTTTTAAACGACTATGAAACAACCGAGTTCGCCCTAGCGATTTTCGATCCCGACGACCCCGATCACCCCTATTTGTCGGTAATCGGACCAGCTATGCAAGACGGAGTAGTGAAAATAGTTAGCCCCGGCAGGGTGAATATCTACGGATCTGATCCCATTACCGGGTCAGGAAGCCCGGAATTAGTATCGGAAATGTCGATACAAGGATTTGAAATCACCAATTATTCCGAATACAACTAGGCGCTAGCATTACGCTATCCGGGTAGGTGAGGGTATCTGATAATTACTGGAAAACTAGCGAGTTTAGTTATCGAAAAGCCGCTTTAGCTCCTGTAGGTCATCGACCTGATTTTGGATACTGTCCTCCACGGCAGCCTTTGCGCTCTCTTTGACGGCATAAGTCCCGGTAGGAGCCGCCAACATCCCAATTACTAGGGAGGCACATAGCGCCCAGATAGTAAAGAAAACGGCGTGCCGCATCTCCGGACTTTTATCTTGCGGATATAGCTCTTTTAAGCTTCCGAAAATCAACAGCTCCATAATCAGGAAGGAGGCCGATAGCAGCACCTGTAGGACCGCTATTAATACGAAAGTCAAAACTGGGATCGGTAGCAGGGAAATCAAAAACATTAATGCCAACGCGAAGGAGGGCATCACCAGACCCGTTGCCACTATCGAAGCTACCTGGGTAAATGAAATTGCAGTGGGCTTGTTGCGGGCTGCTGCAAATGCTAAGGCCGCCCGCAGAATTACTACCGCGAATGCCACGAGGGTAAACACCACAAAGCAAAGCAACCAATACCCAAAATATAGGATGCTATAAGTTCCATACCCCGAGGAACCTAGCAATCCAAAAGAAAAAATATCGGCGCTACGGGCTAATAACACCGAAGAGCTAAGTCCCGCGAGCAGGGAAAATAGCAGCATCATTACCCACCACCAGTGTTTCAACTGGAAGTTGGCTTTTACCCGGACTTGGCCTTCAGATTTGTGCAGTCCCACAAAAGTAGGCCAAATAGCTTTTAACGCGAGGACAAAATCGTTAGAGGATTTCCGGGGCTGCGGATAACCGGGAAAGTTGGCTGCGTAAGGTGACTGGACCCCGGCCGGGGTTGCGGACGGATAGCCCGCCTGCGGATACCTCACCATTTCTCCCTGGGGTGCCGAAGCTGACGGAGGAAGAGGCTGTGGCATTCCGGCTACCCCTTGTGGCGGGTAAGGCGGATACCCAGCGGGCGGAATCGGTTGCTGATAATTTC
Source organism: Varibaculum prostatecancerukia (assembly GCF_943169825.2). Lineage (NCBI taxonomy): Bacteria > Bacillati > Actinomycetota > Actinomycetes > Actinomycetales > Actinomycetaceae > Varibaculum > Varibaculum prostatecancerukia. The sequence continues at coordinate 1,062,569 of NZ_OW968402.1, read as the reverse complement.
CCTGCGGAAATTGAGGATTCATTCCTGCTGGTGGAGCGGGCGGAAGTGGAGGATTCATTCCCCTAGCTGGCGCTGATCCCTGCGGAGCCCCCGGAAACGGAGAAAAAGAGCTGTTCGCAGGACCAGAGTTAGCACCGGAGGCAAGCCTAGTTTGGGATTCGTCCGGTTCCTGAGCTTGTTCATCAGGCTGAAAATGGGGTGAATTACTCAATGTATTTCCTTTCATACTATTGCAATACCCAAATTCTAGCATCGTAAATTTCATCGAGCAGAGCACTTGCAAATATTAGTCCACTCTCCCTAGGTCAGCTTGTACGCTACTCATTCCCCGGCTCTCCGCTCGCACTATTTTCGTCGATGCAATCAATGCGGAAGATAAATACTTAGCCCTTTTTCAATAGGACCTTCGCAGCAGTTTTTACGCCGGACGCGACAACGGTCAGTCATTCCGAATTTAGAATGACTTGCGGTCAGAAAGCTGCTCAGAACCCTATCCATTGTGGGATAATCACCATGGATTACGAGTGGAGAAAGGCGGGACGATGGGCTTGTTCGATAACGGCTCCGACCCAATAAAAGAGGTACAGAAAGCTGCAGCCGCTGCAGGAAAAGGAATCGCAAGCGTTGCCGAACAGGCATCGAATGCCGCTCAAAGCGCCGTCGAGCAGACGGGGCAGGCTATCGGGGACATTGCAGGCAAGGCAAAGGGCGCTGTTCAGAGCATTGGGGATGCGATCAAGGACGTCCCGGAGCCGAAGAGCTTCAAATACAACACTGAGTTTGCCGATGAGCGAAACGTTGACGGATCGCCCCAATCTCAAAGGCTAGCTCCGGAACATATGGCGAAAATGCTTGGAGATGTGGCTGAAGGAGCCGCAAACGCTGCAAGCGTGGCAGCGGCCGGTGCCCAAGGCGCTGTCGCCGCCGTCGCAGGTAAAGCGGGGGAAATCGCCGATGGGGTCAGGCAAGGCGTCGAGAATGCAAGGGCGAAAGAACCGGATGAGTACGAGCTCGCCGTCATCGAATACAACCAAACCTATACCGATCTGAAATCGGGAGGGATCGAGCTCTACCAGTCTAGGCTGAGGAGCATCGACCTGCTGGATCTCGTTACCGACCTGGTGAACTCGATTGCGAACACGCCGAAGTCGTTCGTGGAAGATATCGAAGAGGTGTCACACAAAAAGCGAAGCTTCAAAGAGTCGGGGTCCTTCGCCCGCGAAGAGCTGGACTCGGCACGGAAATCGGCAGCCAGCGCTGGCGCCGGCGTCGCGGCAGGTATGGCCGTTGCCAGCATCGCCCCATCCGCCGCCATGTGGGTTGCCACAACTTTCGGTACCGCCTCCACGGGCGCCGCGATCTCTACGCTATCGGGCGCTGCCGCGACAAATGCGGCGATGGCCTGGCTCGGCGGAGGCGCATTGGCCGCCGGAGGCGGCGGAATGGCCGGCGGCAGCGCTTTCCTGGCAATGGCGGGCCCCATCGGATGGGGCGTCGCAGGCGCCACGTTGCTGACCTCCATCGCTCTCTTTGTGAAAAAGCAGCACGAGATTGCCAGGGAAAAGCACGAAGAGCTCCTGTCGGTGAAGCGGAACAACGAGGCTCTCAGGGAGACGTCCGCAGCAATCGGGGCACTTAAGATAAAGACCAATACCCTTCGAGAAGAGCTGTCCGGGTCCTTTATGTCCTCATGCCGCATGTACGGCGCCGACTACCTTTCCATCTCCGACGACGAGAAACTGGCCCTGGGTGCCTTGGTAAACAACGCAAAGTCCCTGGGCAGCCTCATCGTCGAGAGGGTGGCCGCCCGGGACGGTGAATAGCCATGAACGCAGAGAAGGTACTCAAGAGCTCCCAGGAGCAGGCCATAGCCGCATGGGTCGGATTGATCAACCAGTTGAGAATCGATGACCTTATCGAGGGGCTCAACCGGCAAAATAAAAACCTCGATTCCGCAATGGGGTCCATGAACTGGGCGCTCGAGAAGATCGAGAACCTCGTCGTTGCCAACAGGGGCGGCGGCAAGGGCGTCCATGGCTTCATCGCCGAGGTGGCCGAATGCGGATTAGAGAATGCGCAGAGCCTCGTCCGCGGCGATAAACCGGTAATGGAATGGGTGAACGACAACGGACCCGCCGACCTTGTGCGCAACGGCGTCCCCATACAGGTCAAGTTCGTGAACGCCGGCGGCAAGTTTTCCCTGGACGCAGTGGCCGCCCATTTGAGAAAGTATCCCGATTTCCTCGACAAAAACGGCGTCTACCAAATCCCGAAGGACCATCTCGAGGCAGTGCGCTTCCTGTACGAGATGCCCAAGGAGGAAGCAGCCAAGTTGGTGTCCTCGGATGGCGGTCCATCCTACTCAACTTGGAAGAGCATTCATGAGTTCTTCGACTCAAGCGGGTTCAGCATCGATGATCTGGAAGCCTCTAAATTCGAGTACTCGGAGGTCCAGAAGAACGTTATCGCCGACAAGATGGCCGAGGAGAAGAGCAAGCTAGCGGACGAGAGCGAACGAATAAAGAAGGGCATCTACGAGGATCACAAGCCTACGCCCAAAGAGGGTGCGAAGGCTGCGGCGGCTGGCGCCGTTCTGGAGGCAGGAATGACATTCGTCCTCTCAGTGAAGCGCCACCTTAGGAACGGGAAGCGTATCGGCGACTTGACCCAAGAGGACTGGGATGAGATTGCCAAAGATTCCGGCATGGGGCTCGTCAAGGGCGGGGTTCGCGGCGGAGCTGTTTACGGGCTAAACAACTACACGGCAACACCCTCAGCTGTCGCAAGCGCACTGGTAACGGCATCTTTCGGTGTTGCTGACTGCGCTCACAGGTTCCGTAACGGCGAGCTTACGGAGATCGAGTTTATAGAAAGCTCCGAAATCGCGTGCCTCGATGCGTCCGTGAGCGCGTTCTCAAGCTTCCTGGGTCAGACTATTATCCCGATCCCAATCCTGGGCGCCCTTATCGGCAACGCCGTAGGCACGACTATGTACGAGCTAGGAAAAGACTTCTACAGCAAACAAGAGGCGGAGATCCTCGCGCATTACGCTCAGGAGCTGGAGGCCCTCGACGAGAAGCTCGATGGCGAATACGCCGCATGCATCGATGATCTTCGTGAGAATATGAGCACATACATCAGCCTCCTCGGAAAGGCTTTCTCCCCGAATCTCGCGATGGCTTTCTCCGGCTCTATTGAGTTGGCGACAAGCCTTAATGTCCCGGACGGCGAAATCCTGCACACGCGGGAGGAGGTCGACGATTTCTTCCTGAATTAACGTCAGTCAGGTTAGAGAAATAACGGCCGAGCGAAATCGAACCGCTCGGCCGTTTGCTGTCTAGAACGGATGAATCTCCTGTATCGGCACCAAAACGCGATTCCAGAAGCCAGTTCTAGCTATTCCCACTCGATGGTCCCCGGGGGCTTGGAGGTGCAATCCAACACCACCCGATTAATCTCGGGAACATCCCCGGTGATCCGGTTAGTAATCCGCTCTAACACCTCGTAAGGCAGTCGGAACCAGTCGGCGGTCATCGCGTCCTCGGTAACGACTGGGCGAATCACAATCGGATGCCCATAGGTACGGGCATCGCCTTGCACGCCTACGCTGCGCACATCTGCCAGCAAGACCACCGGGCATTGCCAAATCTGGCGATCTAGCCCAGCAGCGGTCAATTCCTCACGAACTATCAGGTCAGCGGCACGTAAAATATCCAGGTTCTCTTTGGTCAGCTCCCCAAGGATTCGCACTCCCAAGCCCGGACCGGGGAAAGGTTGGCGCCACACCAGATTATCCGGCAACCCCAGCTCCGTTCCCAGGGCGCGTACCTCATCTTTAAACAGGCTACGTAGCGGTTCAATCAACTCGAAAGACAGATCATCGGGCAATCCCCCTACGTTGTGGTGGGACTTGATATTGGCGGCGCCTTCTCCCCCGCCAGATTCCACGACATCTGGATATAAAGTTCCTTGCACCAGGAACTTTATTTCTTCTCCGGCTTCGCCAGCTTCTTTAACCAGGGCGCGCTGGGCATCCTCGAAGGCGCGAATAAATTCCCGCCCAATAATCTTGCGTTTTTCTTCCGGATCCTTTACCCCAACCAGAGCTTTGAGGAAGCGTTCCGATTCGTCAACGGTGACGATTTTTACCCCGCTAGAGGCCGCGTAGTCACGTTCTACTTGTTCCCGCTCGCCAGCCCGCAGCAAACCGTGGTCTACGAAAATACAGGTCAGTTGATCGCCTACTGCCCGGTGCACTAGGGCGGCGGCAACTGAGGAATCCACTCCCCCGGACAGCCCACATATCACCCGCGCATTTCCAACCCGCTGGCGAATCTGCTCAATCTGATGCTCTTGGATAGAGTGCGAATCCCAGTTAGGCTCCAGACCGGCTGCTTTGAACAGGAAGTTCTTGATTAGCTGGCTACCGTATTCACTATGACGCACCTCGGGATGCCACTGCACCCCCCAAATGGGACGTCCTTTAACTTCGAACGCCGCAATCTGTGCCCCCGGTGAACTGGCCACTACCTGGGCCTCTGGGGGCAGCGCCTTGGCCTCATCATTATGCGACATCCACACCACTTGCTGGGCGGGCGTATCCGCAAACAAGGGACAGTCAGTAGCGACTTTAGCTTCGGCCTTGCCGTATTCATGACGCCCCGCGCTCGCGACCTTGCCCCCCAACATCTGGGTGAGCATCTGGAATCCGTAGCAGATTCCTAAAACTGGAACTCCGCTATCTAAAAGCTGCGGATCGATATGCGGAGAATCGTCTACATATGCAGAATTCGGCCCCCCGGAAACGATTAATGCCAGGGGTTTTCTTGCCAAAATCTGTTCGGCAGATAGCTTCGGAGAAACAATTTCAGAATACATATGGGCTTCCCGTACCCGCCGCGCAATCAACTGGGCGGTTTGCGCACCCATATCGAAAACGAGGACAGGACGAACCCAATTAGGACTTGATTCATTCACGTATCCCAGCATACCGGGATTTTTGAAGGTAGGGGTCTTCAACAGATCGCTGAACTTTTAACCAAAAAATCTAGAAATTCTTGTTATATACTGATTGTTTACTATCACTTTACCTGATAGCCTGGCTGTGGAGATACTGAAAAAGTAGCAGAAGGGGAAGGTCACCAATGAACAAATCCTATTATCTAGCTCCTTTACAGGCAGATACTGATACCGAGAGTGTCGCTAAATCCTTAGCGCAGCTTCTGGGAAATTCCCCGATCCATCAAGTTTTTAAAGAAGGATTACCTTCGCCAGAAGAATGGATTCTCAAATCTGAACAATCGGCGCAGCAAGTAATTGATACTTTTAGTAACGCTGGGGATGTCCTCTATGACGGTACCTACTCGGCTACATCAGCCAGTCTAGATATCACCGAGGTTCACGCCCACGCCGCCGCTCACCTGCTGGCACCCATGATTTTATTGATCGACGCTTCCGGGATGGATGAGGAAGCCGCCATCAATGCCAGCCGTATTATGGCGTTAACTGCTTCTCGTCACGGGGGCACTCCTGCGGGAACAATTTTAATCAACGCCACTTTCACCCCTTCGGTAGGCTTGGAGCATGCTCCGGTAGCCACGGTAAGCGGATCGAAAGTAGACGCCGCTGACCTGGAAAACCTCCGCCCGATACTGCAAAATCCGCCGCGTGTTGCCATCCCTCCACTTGCCTATCAGGGGATGCTTACCGAGCGGGCTAAAGCTGCCCCGCGCACTATTGTGCTGCCCGAATCTGAAGACGATCGGGTACTGCAGGCAGCTGCGCAGATTCTAAAACTGTCAGCCGCGAAAATAATCCTTCTGGGTGAAGAGGGCGAGGTGGCCGCCCGCGCTCAAAAACTCAAGCTTGATTTAAGTGGCGCTAAAGTAGTTTCTTTAAGTGATGAATCCCTGATTGAACGCTATGGTCAACGCCTAAGCGAATTAAGATCCGACAAGGGAGTTACCCCGGAAAAAGCACGCGAACTGCTAAAAGACTCAGCCTACTTTGGCACTATGATGATCGAATGCGGCGACGCCGATGGCATGGTGTCGGGAGCCTGCCACACCACCGCAAATACCATCCGTCCCGCCCTCCAGATTATTAAGACTAAGCCCGAGGTTTCCACCGTGTCCGGGGCTTTCCTAATGCTGTTTTCTGATCATGCGGATCTATATGCCGATTGTGCGGTTTCGATTAACCCTGATTGCAATCAGTTAGCCGATATCGCCGCTTCTAGCGCCAAAACCGCTGCCCAATTTGGTATTGACCCTAAAGTCGCCCTGATTTCCTATTCCACCGGAGATTCTGGCAGTGGAGAAACCGTTACTAAAGTGGCTGAGGCCGTCAAATTGGTGAAAGAAAATCACCCCGAGCTGGCGGTGGATGGCCCCTTGCAATTTGATGCCGCTATCGACCGGAAAGTTGCCGCCACAAAGCGCCCCGACTCTCCGGTAGCTGGGCAGGCCAGCGTATTCGTGTTCAACCATCTTGATGTTGGAAACTGCGTATACAAGGCCGTGCAGCGCACCGCCGGAGCCGTCGCAGTCGGACCTATTTTGCAGGGATTAAATAAACCGGTCAATGACCTCTCGCGCGGAGCATTGGTTGCCGATATTGTTAATACCATCATTATTACTGCCATCCAGGCGCAGGAATAATCCCCTAAAGGAGGAGGAAAGTATGGAAAACGATACCATCCTGGTGATTAACTCGGGTTCGTCATCAATTAAATACAAGCTGATTAACCCGGAAAGCGGGGAAGAAATAGCTTACGGAGTCGTCGAACAAATTGGCGAGGATCGCAGTCGCATCAAGCACGTCTATCAGGATAAAGAAAAGAAAATGCGCCAGCCAGTCCGTGACCACCTAGAGGGAATGGCGGTTGTCGAAGACCTTTTTGAAAAAATCGGTCCCTCCCTTGAAGATTCCCAGGTAGTCGGGGTAGGTCACCGCATCGTGCAAGGCGGCCCCTATTTTTCTGGACCAGCCGTCATCGATAAGACCGTGTACTCCCTGATTGAGGAACTCTGCCCCCTTGGCCCCTTGCATAATCCCGCGCATTTGAAAGGGATTGATGCTGCTAAACGAATCCTGCCCAAAGTTCCGCACGTGGCGGTATTCGATACCGCCTTCTTTAATCACCTCCCAGAAAAGGCCTACACCTACGCCCTGAAACGATCGGTTGCCGAAAAATACCGGATTCGTCGGTACGGTGCGCACGGTACTTCCCACCAATACGTTGCCCACCGAGTGCGTTCTATCTTGGGCACCTCCGATCTAAAACAGATTGTTTTACACCTTGGAAACGGGGCGTCAGCATCGGCGATTATCGGTCATCACCCGGTGGAAACATCCATGGGACTAACCCCGTTAGAGGGACTAGTCATGGGAGGACGCACCGGCGATATCGACCCGGCAGCAGTGTTCCACCTGTACCGGGAAGGCAAGATGAGTATCGATGAAATCGATGAACTCTTCAACCGGCGCTCCGGTATGAAAGGCCTCACCGGCCATAACGATATGCGTGAGATCTGGAAGCTAATCAAAGAGGGAGATGAGCAGGCCTCAATGGCGATGGAAATCTATCTGCATCGTCTGGTCAAGTACGTAGGTGCCTATTGGGCAGTCATGGGCGGGCTAGATGCTCTCACTTTTACTGCCGGAGTTGGCGAAAACGATCCCGGGGTTCGCGCCGGACTGTGCGATAGCCTCGCCTTTATGGGAGTGAAAATTGACCCGGAAGTCAATAAAGAACATTTCTCCCGCGAAGCAATCATCTCTACCCCCGATTCAACGGTAAAGGTACTGGTAGTTCCCACTAATGAGGAGCTTGCGATTGCACAACAGGTGTACTCGCTAGTTAAGTTATAACCAAAAAAACTCTAGCTGTTCTAGAGGGCGGGGATGGGGCGTTTGCTATCCCCGCCCTCTCTTATAGCGCCAGGTATAAAGGTTTTAATCCCGGGTTTATTCTCTATCTACCTATTATCGGCCGCTGACTTTTCCGGGTATTTTTCAACGCCCGGAGCATTGCTAATACGCAGCACAAAACCCCGAGGGCAGCCGCTAAAGCTAGGAAGAATAATACGATATGAGGCGCACCAGTATCGGGACTAATGATGATTTGTTGCAGAGCGTAGCCAACTATAACGCCCGCGGCACTTCCACCTATCCCCAGTAATATAGCTTGAGCTGCTAAAACTTGGGGAATTAGATGAGGGTAAGCGCCAACACGTCGTAGCACTTGAAAACTCTCGCGTTGTCTAAACACCAGACGGTTCATGGCCGGCAGGTTAAGGAAGAATAGTCCCAGTAGGTAGACTGCCACCGCGGGTAAGAAAAGCAAGGTGCGCTGGGCGAAACTAATCGCTTCAAAATCCCAATATGGCTGATCGTAAATGTTGATAACCCGCAAATGCGCAGTATTCAACCTGCTTCTTTGTTCTGGAGATATATCAGTATCCGCTAATACCTGGAAGGAGTAAATAAAGTAAGGGTATTTCTTTTCCTGGTCGTTAAGTTTAGCGAATGGCCAGCTAGGTCTAACTTCCTGATTTTCTGAGCCAGCGGAGGATTTAAGGAAACTATTTTTTGCGTTTGTCGCCAATCGAAACTGTTGCCAATGGCTGTGCGGTGCCGAAAAAATCCCCACCACCCGATATTTTCTATCCTTTAGGCAAGTGTTAGCAGAGCAGATTTTACTGCCGAAAGTTTCCTCCCCCACTTTTAAGGACAACTGTTTCGCGGTTTTGCGACTTAAGGAAATTTCGTCAATTTTAACCGGATTTTTCCCTTTTACCACCGTATCTGCAAGCGGATCTAAAAGTTGCCAGTTTCCAGCCAGCCCCGCAAGATCTGCGCGATCTGCCTGAGAGCTGGCAGGCATAAACTTTCCCGAGGCGAAAATCAGAGGTTCCAGCCGAGTTTTGCCTAGAACATTTACGAGATCTTGATTGTCGGGAATAAAAGGATTTGCCCCTTCCCCGATTTCCCATTGCCGCTGTCCGTCTACAGTTGAAAACTCGAGACCGTCCACTTGTTGCCAAGTGAGCTTCGGACGGTACACCACCGCGGCGCTGGCCGCCGGAAAAACAGCCTCTTGAGGAGAAGCCACCATCGGATCCCGGGTGACCTGCGAGATCGTGACCACAGTCATGAGACAAGAAGCTATTGCAACCAGAGTAAATACTAACCAGGTATAGCGAGCATTACGGCTGAGACCTTTGTAAGCCAATCTCCAAGTCAAACCGGCTCTAGTCATTATCCTGCTCCCCTACAGCTACCGTTGCGGACTGAATTTTCAAGGAGCGATCAGCGAAACTTGCTAGTGATTCTCGTTCGGTAAGCAGCAAGCAAGAACCGCCCTTTTCCACTTGCTTGCGCAGCAGATCCAAAATCTGCTCTCCCTTTTCAGGTTCTAGTTCTAAATCTGGGTCGAAAGCTAATATCAGTTTCGCTCCCCCGAGTCCGGCTCTGGCTATCGCCACTTTTTGCTGGTTGAAAACCCCTAGTTGATGGGGATAGTGATCCCCAATTTCAGAGGCGCGAACATTTGCTAAAGCTACCCCAGCGCGTGAAAGCGCCTGTTGGTGATGAATCCCAGAAAGTTCATAAACCAGCGCTATATTTTCGGCGACAGTTAACCCACCCACTAGGTTTCCCGAGGGCATTACTATGCCGACCTTTTCTCGCCGCAACCAAGCTCGCTGCTGGGGACTCATTTCCCCTAGATCTTGTCCCTCGATTTCAATACTGCCCGATTGGAGATTATCCAGACCGGAAATCAAGTTTACTAAGGCGGTATTGACGGGAGCTGAGGCAATAACTGCCAGCATCTCACCCGGCCTAACCGTGAATGTTACCCCCGCCAGCAGCGGTTCCCTGCTTTTATCCCCAGGGTAATAAACCTCGTTCAGACACGCCCTGGGGATTTCTAGATGCTTGACTGGGGAACTATTTTTCCTGTTCATATTGGGTCATTAAATCAATGCGCCGCTGATGACGCTCATCCCCGGAGAATGGTTCCGCAATGAAAGCATCAATTATGGCCAGCGCCTGGGAGGTTTCATGCATTCGCGCTCCCACAGCCACAATCTGAGCGTTATTGTGTTGGCGGGCTAGCTTAGCGGTTTCCAGACTCCAAGCCAGAGCTGCCCGGATTCCCTTAACGCAGTTTGCTGCTATCTGTTCTCCGTTGCCTGATCCCCCGAGTACCACTCCCAGGGAGCCCTCATCTGCGAGGACGGCTTCGGCACAGGGAATACAGGTGTTGGGGTAGTCATCTTGGGCATCATATTCTTTAGCCCCGTGGTCGATTACCTCAAGACCTTGATCTTGAAGATGAGTAACCAATGCTTCTTTTAGGTCAAATGCTGCGTGATCGCAGGCTACATGAATTCTCATGCCTCAACTCTACCAGGGCGCGGCTAACTACATCGTGGAAAGCACCGCTTTTAGACGCGTCGGATAGTCAGTCATAATCGCGTCTACACCCAGGCGCGCCAGCTTCCGCATTTCTTGCTCATCGTTAACAGTCCAGGGCTCTACCCGAATTCCTCGCTTATGGTTCCAGGCAACAAATGCCCGGTCAACAATAGTGATTCCCCGCCACTTCAGGGGTACCTGAGCAAAGGCTCCCGAAATTTGAAGTAACTGGGTATCAGCAGTGCGGGCAGCGATAACTGCTTTTAAGACTTCACACGGCGACAGGGAAGTTTGTGCATAGGGATGCCGTTTTCGTACTTCGCGCAGGGTCTTAGTAGAAAATGAAGAAAAAACTACCCGCTCCCAAGCGTCCGCATCATTAACTGCTTGCAAAGCCCCCGGTAGGGCGCGAGGCTCTTTAATATCGACGTTATAGGCGAGGGTTGGGAAATCTTCCAGAGCGCTTTTTAGCGAAATCGGACGCTGACCTTGTGGGCCGCGAAGATCAAAGTATTCGCGGGAGGTAAGTTCCCCAACTTCACGCGAATCCCCCCAGGGATTTTTCAGCTGCACGTCATGTTGCAGGACTACGGTTCCGTCTTTGAGGGCGCGCACATCCGTTTCAAAACGGCTAACTTTCAAAGAGGCCGCATAAAGAATAGATTCCCGGGTGTTCTCAACGGTTTCCCCACCGCCGCCTCGATGGGCAATCACCTGCGGTTTTAATTGCATTTTTGCCCTATATACCGGAAGTTGTGGGATTCTAGCCAGGGAACGGCATCTATGTAGTTTTCTTCCTGATCTGGCATTATTTCAAAGTGCAGATGGTTACCGGTGGAATTTCCAGTTGACCCTACTGAACCGAGAGGGTCGCCAGCTTTTACTTTTTGCCCTACCGCGACCCTAAACGATCCATTCAACATATGTTTGTACTGTGAATAAACAATCTTGCCATTAATTGAATGTTTAACTCGGACTGCGTTTCCGCCTCCACCTAAAGGACCGACAAAGACTACTTCCCCATCGGTCATAGCGTGGATAGTGGTGCCGGCGGGCGCGGCAAAATCGGTTCCGGTATGCAGCTTGCGGATTCCAGAAATCGGATGGATACGCTCCCCAAAGGGAGAGGTTTGCTGGAAGGTTCCGCGCTCCAGGGGAAATAGGATTGCGCCCTCGTTCGCCATTAGTTCGGAGCCTTTATTACCAGAACCTACGTTAGAGAATTGGCACTGAGGATCCGCGCTCAAAATACGCGCGCGAGTATTGGCCGCGGGATCAGGTATCAACCCGGTCTCTAGGTCTCCACTGGCCAACTTATTCGGGCTCTCTGCCCAGCTCTTAGAGCCGTCTCCAACGGAGAGCACATGCGCGGTCATCAGTCCGGGTTTTTGAGCCTGCACAAATCCGGTGAGCGGAGCAACGATAGTAACGGTGGCTAACCCTAAAATCACCAGGGCGCGGGGAATGGCTGCAAAGCGCTGCAGCCGCCGCCGGCGTACGCGTTCTGCACGGCGAGAACCTCTAGGCGTAGCCGATTGCACCATACGTACTTCCTCCGGGAAAATTAACCAACCCTGAAATGATAACGAATTTGTAACATTTTATCCAGAACGGGCAATTACTATTGCGCCATATTCAAAACCGAAAGCATGCTCTAACCGTTTTACCGCCCCCAACAATGGCGTTAAGGCACGCTGCACAGAAGAGAGCTTTCTAGAAAACAGAAAGTTTGATTGGGAGGGCATCACCTATCCCTAGGACATAGCCCAGCTAGTCTGTATCCTCCGATTCATCAGGCAAAGCGCCGGTGGTTAGGGTCACAGAGTTTTTATATTTATCATCCGGGCTTTGCCAGGCAATCCATTTAACCTTAGTTGCATCGATCTTTAGAGAAGCTATATTTGGCTCCATCGTTAGGGTTTTCAAGCTTTTGCCGGTCAAATCCATCGCTAAAATTTCATCGGTAGTTTGTACATAGAACTGGTTGTTTAGGTAGTTAACATCTCCGAAGTGACTGTCTTGGTTATGCAAAAGCCGTTCCCACTGGGCGTGGTCTAATATCTCACTTACCTTCCCGTCGGTACCCACTAAAAATGCTTGGATAAAATCAGAACTGGTAACTAGTACGGATCCATCTTTAAACTGCCGAAAACGCGCCTTCTGGTAGTCCACATCGGAAGAAAACTTAGTCAAACTAGTAAGAGGAGTCATTTTCGCGTTAGTGGAGTTAACGATATACGTACCCCCAACGTAATTATCACCATCTAGTTCGCCCTCACAGCTATATAAATACAGTTCAGAGCTGAGCCTAAATAAAGCGAGGTCACCATCAGGGGGTGATGTCTCAAAATTGCAACTCGTCATCCCATTTTCAAAATCTAAGGGAAGTTCGAATATAACTTTATTATTATCAATTGAATAAAAACGACGTTTATCCGTAGCAATGGCATAGATATCATTGGTATTGCTGGTACGAACAACGAGCGTATATATACTGCCAGAGGCTTCCTGTAGCGCGGTAGCTTTAGCCTGCCCCTCAGTTATCGCCATAACTTGTATATGATATAGATTTGTCTCATCGGTATCAGATGGTTGCTGAGTAATCCATCTCTTGGCTACCGCAATACTTTTTTCTGACCTACCTAACACTTCGTAGTCATAATCTTGTCGATCATTTACCACGTTATCGGCCTCGGTTTGCAGGTCTATGCGGGGCTTAGCCGTACACGACGGCAACTCTAGTTCTTGGGCATAGAGGTGAACAGTTTCCGGAGAAGTTCCCACCGCCTTGGTAAGGATCGTATAAACCACAAAAACCGTCGGTTTATCCCCGTAGGTGGCAGTTACCGTAATATCGTTGTCGGTTGTCTTTTCTCCACCTTGAGCGGGCGAAAATTCGCATGCCGCTGCTCCCTCTTTCAACTGTGGAGTCCACACTTGAAAATAAAACTTGCGACTCTTTACCTCCCCTTGGTGCTCAATCTTTGTAACCATGGCTCCCCCCTGCCATCGCCAATTGGAATCATATTTATTCTCTCCACCCGTGAATTCCGCAGGCAGCTCCACTCGCGTAATCTCGGGAGTAGGGGTTTCGCTGGTGGTTTCGCTGCTGGGGCTGCTGGCGACGGTGGGTTTCGGTTTAGGGGAACCACTAACCGCCCAGGCAATCCCGGAAACCAAAGCAATAGCCGCTACCGCCCCAATAATCACCGTCAATAAAGTCTTTTTATTGCGATACCACTTTTCCGGCAAGTTCCCATCCCCACCGGCGTTACCCCCATTGGGAGAAGGCGGATAATAACTTGGAGCGCCCCCGCTTTTCCCGGGATTTGCCCCCGGGTAAACCGGCTGCTGCCACGACTGTGATTCATAGCCCGGGGCAGAACTTGCTGGAGGAGCCACCGGCGGTACGGGAGCTACCGGCGGTACCGGAGAGCCCACAGGCTGACCACTCCCCACAGGTGAGGCAGAGGCTCCTGCACTGTTTTGCCCCACCATTCTCGTCTGATCATTTCCTGGCGAAAACTGGCTATCTGGACGATATCCGCAGTTTTGGCAATAACCACTTTCGGCTGAAAACACACTCTGACAACGGGGACACCTATCCATAGCCACAGACTTTCTATTGATGGGAAAACAATATGATTACCCAGTATAACGAGGGACAGATATCTGCATTACGATTTTTAACTAAATGCTAAGGTCTTTTAGCTAGTTATCGTTACGCTGCATAATGTCGCGGACTTCCCCCACCAGCTCTTCCAGGATGTCTTCAAGGAAAATAGCCCCCAAGGTTTCACCGTTTTCCATTACCTTCGCCAAGTGAACCCCGGTTTTCTGCATTACTCTCAGGGCGTCCTCCACCTCTTCATCCGGGGCAACTTCAGGTAGGACGCGAATCCGCCAGGATTCTAGGGGAGCCTCGCGCGCGGCAACAGAATCAGCAAAAATCACGTCTTTAATATGCAAATACCCCAGCAGAGTCCCGGATTCATCGCTGATTGGGAAACGAGAAAACCCGGTTTTCGCCACCTCGGCCTCAAAATCAGCCGCCGAAAGTGGCCAGGTCAAAGTAACCAAGCGGTTGCGGGGAATCATTGCCGAACGTACGTCCTCTTTAGAAAACTCCAAAGTGCCAGATAGCAGCCCTAAGTCATCCCGCAAAGTCCCTGCCGCCGTGGATTTCTCGACAATCGCGGCTACCTCTTCAACCGTGAAAGATTGAGCAACCTCGGAGCGGGGAGTAACCCCCACCAGTTTCACGAACCAGTTAGCGGTGGAATCCAACGCATGCACAATCGGACGCACCGCGCGGGCAATCCGCACCATATGCGGGGAGATTACCAAGCAAACCCGCACCGCAGCTGCCACTGTGAGATTCTTCGGAATCATTTCCCCTAATAAAATATGGAGAAAGACCACTAGCACTAGCGCAAACACAAAGGCAATCGGGTGGGTGAGCGAAGAAGGCACCCCGAAGAATTTCAGAGATCGTACAATCAAATGGGCAAGGGCAGGTTCCGCAACCGCTCCCAAGCCGGTGGAAGCCAAAGTGATCCCCAATTGGGTTACCGCTAATACTAGCGAAACGTGTTCTACCGCCCATAGAGCTGCCTTGGCTCCTCGTTTCCCTTGCGCGGCAAGGGGCTCGATTTGTGAGCGCCGGGTTGAGGTGACTGCAAATTCTCCGGCAACAAAGAATGCGTTAGCTGCCAGCAAGATCAAAGCCACTAATAAAGCCAGCCAATCAGACATCCTGTTCGCCGCCTTTAATCCGGCGAAGATTTCTCGGAATTTGCGCATTTTCAGAAGTAGTTGGCTGGGCTGCCGCAGTTATTAAAACTTTTTCTATACGACGTCCTTCCATCCGCGCCACTGTCAAAGTGTGCGAACGCACTTTAACGCTCTCCCCCACCTGGGGAATCTTCCCCAAAATAACTAGCATTAACCCGGCTACGGTTTCATAAGGGCCATCATCAGGTAACAATACATCGATTTGGTCAGCGATTTCATCGGGGCGCAGATCCCCATCGACCAGCCACTTATTCTTTCCTTCCAGCCGGATTCCGCGCCGCCGCAGATCATGTTCGTCCGCCACTTCGCCTACGATTTCTTCAACTACGTCCTCTAGGGAAACGATTCCGCAGGTACCGCCGTACTCGTCGACAACAATCGCCATTTGCAAATTAGCGGCTCGCAGCTGCACTAAAAGCGGCGCCAAGCGTACGGTTTCCGGAACTCGAAGTGCTTCTACCAGCAGGGGTTGGGCAGTGACCGGCACATTTTTCCGCTTAGCAAAAGGCACCGCTACTGCCCGACGTAAATGCACCAGGCCGAGGATATCGTCCGCATCCTCCCCCAGTACCGGGAAACGAGAATGTCCCGTGCTCCGCGAAAGTTCCACCACGTCCTCGGCGCTTTGTCCGGCTTCTAAAGAATCCATCCGGCGCCGATCGGTCATCACATCCCGGGCGCAAAGTTTGCCCAAGCCCACCGAGCGGGTAAAAATCGTGGCAGTTGAAAGATCGAGGGTACCTTCTTCTGCGCTGTGACGCACCATCGCCGCCAATTCCGAGGCCGACCGTGCCGAAGACAGCTGCTCCATTGGCTCTACCCCCAGGGCGCGCACGACGTGGTTGGAAAGCCCGTTCAACACCGTGATTATTGGTTTAAATAAAAAGGTAAACCCTCGTTGCAGCGGAGTAACCCTCCGCGCCACTTCGAAAGGTTTCGCTAGCGCCAGATTCTTGGGGAACAGCTCCCCGAACACCATAGAAAAGGCATTGACCAGTACCAACGCCACCACCACTGCAATCGCTGTGGCCAGGGAAGCCGCCATTTTAACGTCCTGCAATAGCTCAGCAAATAACGCAGTGAGCGCATTTTGGGTGGTATATCCCAAAAGAATAGTGGTGAGAGTGATTCCGACCTGTGCCCCGGAAAGCTGGGTGGACAAGTGACGAAGAGATTTCAACACTCCCGCAGCGCCTTTTTCTTTACGTTTGGCTCGCCCTTCCACCTGGGCAGGATCTAAAGCCACCATCGAGAATTCAGCCGCCACAAATAGGGCGGTTCCGATGGTGAGCAACACGCCCAAAAGCACCATTAGCAGGTAGTAAATGCTCGCAGGCAACTACACCACCATTACCCGATAGTTGGGGTTAGGGCGCACAACAAACACCTCTTCAAGTAGGCAATCCGTAAGCTATTTTAATAGCAATCCACCAATATTAGTAAAGCCTAAATAAACTCTCTCAATATCAAGAGAAACGCTAGGACTTTAGAACTATTTAGGCTTAGTATCTTAGTGGACACTTTGTCACCATCCAGAAAAGGAAGCGCCATGCCCAATTCGGAAGATCAAATGGATCAGTCGGTAAGCCCGATCAACCAGGAGATCATTGATGAACTCTATGACAAATACTGCGCCGACCCCCTGTCGGTTCCAGAGGATTGGCGAGAATATTTCGCCGCTCTAGAGGCTCGCAATGCACAAATCAAGGATCCGGAATCCAAAACAGCTGAACCTCACCAGGTAACCCCTACGGGTTCCGCAGTTAGCGGGCGAGATGTTACCCGCTCAGACTTGCCTCCGGCTCCCCCAGTGGCAGCCTCGGAGCCAACTTCTCCCTACGTAGCGCGGGAAACTGCCCTCGACTTAGGACCCGGCGGTCCTGGCGGGGAGGAAGACCAGGTCGAACGGTTACGCGGAGTAGCCAAAGCAGTGGTCAAGAATATGGATGAATCGCTGAAGATTCCTACCGCTACCTCTGCCCGCGAGATTCCCGCCAAGTTGCTGATTGAAAACCGAAAGGTAATTAATACCCATTTGGCAGCCACCACCGGTGGCAAGGTCTCATTTACCCACCTGATTGGCTACGCCATTATTGAGGCGCTGGTAGAAATGCCGTCCATGAATGTTCGCTTCGAAAAGGACGAAGACGGGCGGGACTGCATCCGCAAGTTCGCACACGTGGGCTTCGGGCTAGCCATTGACCTTCCCAAGGAGGACGGTTCCCGTTCACTGATGGTTCCAGTCGTTCACGATGCCGACACTTTGAACTTTAAACAGTTCATTGATGCTTACGAGGACCTGGTTAAGAGGGCACGCGCGGGCGCCCTCAAACCTGCTGATTTTGCCGGCGGCACCGTCACTTTAACCAACCCGGGTACTTTGGGTACTAAACATTCGGTACCTCGCCTTATGGCCGGTCAGGGCGCAATTATTGGGGTGGGTGCTACCTCCTTCCCCGCCGAATGGGCTGGAGCCTCCCCCTCGCAACTTGCTAATGCGGGAGTCGGTCAGATTATGACTATGACTTCCACCTATGATCACCGGGTTATTCAAGGCGCAGGGTCCGGGGAGTTTCTGCGGATTGTCGAGCAAAAACTAGCTGGCCACGACGGGTTCTATGAGCGGGTATTTTCAACTTTGGGAGTCGCCCACGAGCCCTATCAGTGGGAGCGAGATTTCAGCTATGACGCGGTAACTGAGAAAGGTAAGCCCGCCCGGATTGCTGAACTAATTCACGCCTATCGTTCCCGGGGTCACTTGGCCGCCAACACGGATCCGCTGCAGCAGATTCTGCGCCGTCACCCCGACCTGTCTATTGGTTCTTACGGACTGAGCGTATGGGATCTAGATCGTGTCTTCCCCACGGGTGGATTTGCCGGTCGCGACACTATGAACTTGCGTGACCTGCTAGAACACCTGCGCGCCACCTATACTCAGGCGGTCGGCATCGAATATATGCATATTCAAGATCCGGTGCAACGCCGCTGGGTGCAAAACCGGATTGAGAAGCCGGCTAAGAAGTTTTCGAAGAATGAGCAGATGCATGTTCTCAGTATGTTGAACCATGCAGAAGCCTTCGAAACTTTCCTGCAAACCAAATATGTGGGACAAAAGCGTTTCTCGCTAGAGGGAGCAGAATCTCTGATTCCGCTGCTGGACAATATTCTGTTTAACGCTTCCCACGCAGGGTTGAAAGATATCACCATCGGGATGGCTCACCGCGGACGCTTAAATGTCCTCTCAAATATTGCGGGTAAATCCTATGGACAAATTTTCTCCGAATTTGAAGGCTACCTGGATCCGAACTCTACCCAGGGTTCTGGAGACGTCAAATATCACCTGGGTACCGAGGGTATTTATTCCGCTGAGGAGGGCGAGGGCGTACTAATATCCCTCACTGCTAACCCCTCCCACCTGGAGGCCGCTAATGGAGTGACCGAAGGAATCACCCGCGCCAAACAGGATCGCATGGGTGGAGGTAAAGAGGCAGAAGACCAGGTAATGCCGATTCTGATTCACGGCGATGCCGCCTTTATCGGTGAGGGCGTAGTCCAAGAAACCCTGAACATGTCCCAATTGCGCGGCTACCGCACCGGGGGAACCGTACACATTATTGTCAACAACCAGATCGGGTTCACTACCGGGCCTACCTCGGGACGTTCTACCCGCTACTGCACCGACTTGGCTAAGGGGCTTCAGGTTCCGATTTTCCACGTTAACGGGGATTTCCCGCAGGACGTGGTGAAGGTGGCGAAGCTGGCCTTCGAGTTTAGGCAAGAGTTCCATAAAGATGTAATCATCGATATGGTCTGCTACCGGCGGCGTGGACACAACGAAGGCGATGATCCCTCGATGACCCAGCCGGTGTTGTATTCCTTGATTGATCGGCTACCGACCACGCGCGAGGTTTATACTCGCAACCTGATTGGGCGCGGGGAATTGAGTGAAGAAAAGGCAGAGGAAGCACTGCAGGAATACCATGATGATTTGAACAAGATTTTCCAGGAAACCCGGGAAAAGAAAGAGTTCGACGCCGAAGAACATGACGATACTGCCAACCCTGGTGGAGATACCCGCTGGGTAATGCCCTCCTCGCAACAGCCCGGACAGGGGATGATGATTGGCTGGACCTCCGCGATTAGCCGTGAAGAAGTCGAAAGAATCGGAGATTCGCAGGTGCGGATACCCGAGAAATTCACTCCCCACCCCAAGATTATGAAGGTACTGCAAAAGCGGGAAACCATGTCTCGGGAGGGCAAGATTGACTGGGGTATGGGCGAGATGCTCGCCTACGGTTCCTTGTTAATGGAGGGCACCAATGTGCGCCTGGGCGGGCAAGATTCCCGCCGCGGCACCTTCTCCCACCGCCACGCCGTAATTCATGATTACCAGAATGGTCGCGAATGGACGCCGTTGAACTTCCTAACCGAAGATCAGGCCACGTTCCGGGTCTATAACTCTCCACTGTCCGAATATGCTCCCCTGGCTTTCGAGTACGGCTACTCGGTAGAGTCTCCGGAAACCCTCGTACTTTGGGAGGCACAGTTCGGGGACTTTGCGAACTGTGCACAAGCAGTCACTGACGAGTTCGTTTCTTCTTCTTTCCAAAAGTGGAATGAGCGTTCCGGAGTAGTGATGCTGCTGCCACACGGTTACGAGGGTCAAGGCCCTGACCATTCCTCGGCACGTATTGAGCGCTACCTGCAACTATGCGCCCAAGACAATATGTGGGTATGCCAGCCTTCGAATCCTGCGAACAACTTCCATATGCTGCGTACTCACGCTTACCGGCGCCCGCGCAAACCGTTGATTGCCTTTGAACCGAAACAACTGTTGCGACTAGCGGCAGCGGCTTCCCCGGTCGAGGACTTCATTTCCGGACAATTCCAACCGGTTATTGGCGAAGTCGATGAGCGGGTCAGCCAGCCTTCGCGAGTGATCTTGTGCACCGGTCGCGTTTACTATGACCTGGTGAAAGAGCGGGCAAAGCGAGATCGTTTTGATACCGCGATTGTCCGTCTCGAGCAGCTTTATCCGCTGCCGGTAGCCGAGCTCCAGGAAGTTCTGGGCGCCTGGGGTGATTTACCGCTCACCTGGGTACAAGATGAACCGGAAAATCAGGGTGCCTGGCCGTTCATGGCTCTGCATCTTCCGGCAGCAATCGGCAAGAGTCTGCAGGTGGTGTCGCGCGGCGAAGCCGCCTCTCCCGCTGCAGGCAATGCCAAGTTGCATAAAGCCGAGAACGCCGAACTAATGGAGAAGGCTTTCGCCTAGTTCAGTACCAAAAAACTCCTTGGGGGGTTGGATGACTAAAAGTCATCCAACCCCCCAAAAGTTTCTACCGCTAGGATTTAGCGGTAGTTAAATGCTTTTGCTTAGCAATTGGGCCGTTTGCCGTGATTGGCGGCACTGGTACGGCGACTCTTACGTTTACGTCCACGTTTAGACATCTCAAACACCTTCCCAAATAAAAATCAACGTCCCTAGTTTTACACACCATCCCATGGTTTTGGAAACTGACGCCCTAAAACTAAGGATCAAGCAGGCGCTTTTCACCCTCTCTAAAAACAGCTAATGCAATATTTACAGGTCTTCGCGAAAACGTTCTTCCCTATAAGACACTTGCATCCCGTCTGATTGCATATATACCGCTAGACTCTGCACAATCCGAGTGCGCAAAGTAGCAGGCGCCACGGTTCCATGACACAGGCAACGCCGTAAAGATAAGGAAATACCGGCGGCTTCGCCCTCGAGCAGTTTTTGACAACAAGGGCAGCGGGAAATGTGACGAGCCTCTTCCTCGCTTAGTTCGCGGCACTCTTCGGCAGCACGCCGGAAAGGATCACGCTGACATGGTTGCTCGCTCATCGTTTCACCCCGATTCCATATTCCCGGGCATATTCGGCTAGTTCTTCTCGCAACTGACTACGCCCGCGATGCAGTCTAGACATCACTGTACCCAGAGGAATCCCCAGGATCTCGGATATTTCCTTGTAGCTGAACTGTTCCACATCCGCTAAATACACCGCAGTACGGTTCTCATCTGAAAGCTTCTCAAAGGCCTCTTGGATGGTTTCATTAGGCAAGCGCTCCAAAGCAATGGTTTCCGCCGAAGGCATTCCCACCTGATGATGCAACGACTGAGCTACCTGTGCCTGATCAGAGATCTCACCGGTTCCGTCCTCTTGTGGCCTGCGGCTCTTCGAACGGTACTGGTTGAGCAAAGTATTCGTCATAATCCGGTACATCCAGGCTTTGAGATTAGTACCTGGCTGGTACTGGTTGAACTTGCGGAAAGCCTGCATATAAGTTTCTTGTACCAGATCTTCGGCATCAGCCGGTTTGCGAGTAAGCCTAAGCGCCCCCGCATAGAGCTGATCTAGCAGCGGTAAGGCTTCAGCAGAAAAACGTTCAGCTAAAGCAGATTTTTCCTCTTCGTGCGTCCGCTCATCCCCTGCGCTAGCTGTAATGCCTTCATTTTCCGGTGCCGCTTGCCGGGTAAAATCACCTATATCAGCAGGCAAAGAGGCATCCGCCAACTTCTCAGCTAAGGTATCGGTTTCCATTACCTTCCAGTCTAGTCCAGTTTCCGCCCTGCTAGTTTCGGATAAGAAAACCTAGGAAGCTAGAAATAAGCCCCGGTAATGAGTAAGAATAGAAATATGGCTAATGGGTATGCATTTTCGCGCGCGCTGATTGCCGCGCCTTTAATTATTGAGGGAATCGATGCGGTGCGTAACAGCGATAAACATGCGCAGCTTGCCCAATATCACCTGGAACTTATAGAGAAAAACGGATTTCCTCCCTTAACCATGAGCGATGTTAAAACCATGGCGAAAGTGTGTGGAGTGGCAGTGACTCTGTTGGCACTGCGGATGGCAACCACCCGTCGCTCTCCTCTAACTACTGCCGCTCTAGTGTTGGCTAATGGTGCAGCCACCATTGTAAACGGCTGGCAGCGAGACAAAGTTGATGTCTTTAGGATCGCCCAAGGGCTCGCCCTCCACGCCGGTCTAACTTCCGAGATTTTTCCCCGCAGGCAGGAGTAACTTGTGACTATTTGGAACGCCCCTGCTCAAAACAAACCCCTAGATGCGGTAATTTCTCTTCCTCCCTCTAAATCCCTAACTGCCCGTGCCCTGGTTTTAGCGCTGTTGGCTAAAGAACCAACTTTCTTAACTAATCCCTTGCACTGCCGCGACACCGAGCTAATGATTGCGGGTATCAAGGAGTTTGGCGCGCAGGTTGAAGACCAATCCGGCGGAATATTAATCACTCCGCCTGCTAAGCTCTGCCCCCAAACTGGGGTAATCGAATGCGGTCTGGCAGGCACGGTGATGCGTTTTTTGGCGCCGGTAGCGCTCCTTAGTGGCCAAGCGGTACGTTTTCAAGGGGACGCGGCTGCCAGCGCACGCCCCATGAAAGGTCTCTTAGATGCGCTTACCCAGCTAGGAGCCGAAATTACTGATATGCCCGTGCCGGGACATTTACCGTTTACTATAAGCGGGCAGGTAACTCCCAGTGATCAGCTGCAGCAGGTGAAGATAGATGCCGCTGCCTCTTCCCAGTTTGTATCGGCTCTCCTACTTGTCTCCGCGGCGCTTCCCTTTGAAATGCAAGTCGAGGTGGACTCGGTTTTACCCTCTATTCGTCACGTAGAAATGACGGTTGCGGAAGTAAATGCCCGGGGCGGGGCGATTGAAAATATTGGGGGTGAATCCGGGGACTGGAACACTCGCCAGCTTCGGCACCTTTGGCGCTGTAAACCAGCGCAACTCAGCGGTGGAGAGCAGACCATAGAGCCCGATCTGACTAATGCGGGGCCTTTCCTGGGAGCCGCTTTGGTGTGCGGGGGGCAGGTTAGTATCCCGAACTGGCCAGAAAAAACTTTCCAACCCGGCGATGCTTGGCGGCAACTACTATCCCCTATGGGGGCTCGTATCTACCGCACCCCGGAAGGAACCTTGGTATGTCAGGGGCAGGGCGTAATAGGGGGAACCCGCAGCGACCTGGAAGCTCTCGGGGAGCTCACTCCCACCTTGGCGGCGCTTTGTGCCTTGGCGGTTTCTCCCTCCAAACTAACTGGTATCGGGCATTTACGCGGACACGAAACTGACCGCTTACACGCCCTCGAAACCGAAATTAACCGCTTGGGTGGAAAGGCTCATGCCGGTGAAAACTCTCTGACGATTTCTCCCACGCCTTTGCACGGCGATTTGGTAAAAACCTACGGCGATCACCGAATGGCGATGTTTGCTGCCTTAATCGGACTGCAAGTTCCCGGGGTACAGATTGCAGATATTGAGTGTGTAAGTAAGACTTTCCCGGATTTCACTGCAACTTGGGAAGCCATGCTGGCCGGTGCTAATGGCTTGGCGTGATATCGGAACTGACGATCCTCGAGTAAGGGTTCGTCCTGCTCGTTCCAAACCGCGCCGCTCAAAAAAACAAGTCGACTATTCTGCTAGTCCCACAGCTTTTGTTTATGCAGTAGATCGCGGTCGCATTCACGTACAAATGGGGCAAACCAAGCTAGTGGGGGTAAAGGCTCGGGCTTTAGGACGTCACGGAATCATAGTCGGTGACCAAGTGCGCGTCACCGGTGATTTGAGCGGTAAAAGTGGTTCCCTGGCGCGAATCGTGGAGGTTTTACCACGCAAAACAGAGCTGACTCGCTCCGCGGAAGATAGCCCGGGAGCTAAAGAAAAACCCATGGTGGCAAACGCTGATCAAATGGCGATTGTTACCGCCTGCGCTGATCCTCCGCCTCGCCCGGGAATGATAGATCGACTATTGGTAGCTGCCTATTGCGCAGGAATAGAACCTTTGCTGCTAGTTACTAAATCGGATCTCACCTCTCCAGAGCCGCTACTAGAACTTTTCAGACCATTGGAGGTTCCCAGCGTGGTAACCAGTATAGAGAGCGGGCAAGGTGTTGATAAGGCAGCTGATCTGCTATCTGGACGGGTAAGCGTGCTGGTGGGACACTCAGGAGTCGGTAAATCTTCACTGATGAATGCGCTTATTCCTCAGGCAGAACGCAACATTGGGCAAGTTAATCAGGTAACCGGACGCGGCCGCCACACTTCCACCTCGGTTATGGCACTCCCCTTCCGGGGCGGATGGATGATTGATACTCCCGGGATTCGTTCCTTCGGGCTGGCACATATTGGCGAAGAAGATCTGCTGGCCGCTTTCCCGGATCTAGCGGAGGTAGCCACCGGCTGCCCGAAACTTTGCCGTCACTTAGCATCCTCGCCGGGATGTCAGCTGAGCGCCTTAGAAGAAACCGATCCGGCGCAGCTGCGGCGAGTAGAATCTTTCCGGCGCTTACTTGCCTCCCAACATAGTCAAAATCCGCTGGTGTAGATGGGAGTTAGTTGCTAGGGCGTTACCACCTTGACATCCAGGTTCACCCTGCAAAGAGGTGAAACGTCCTCCGGCTTCTTCCACAATCGGTACTAGCGCCGCCATATCGTAGATTTCCAGTTCTGGTTCTGCCGCGGCGTCCACTACCCCTTCGGCCACCAACATATAGGAATAAAAGTCCCCATAGGCGCGGGTGCGCCAAACTTTTCGGGTCAGCTCCAAGAATGCCGGTAACTTGCCCCGTTCTTCCCACCCTGACAGGGAGGAATAACTCAAAGAGGCATCTTTTAGTTCTGATATTTTTGATACTTTGTTTGGTTGCGGCTCCCCGCCATTAAACGAGCGCCACGATCCGAGACCACGTCCTGCCCACCAGCGCCGCGCCAAAGCTGGGGCGCTAACTATCGAAGCCACCATTTCTCCGGCAACTTCCAGACCGATCAGAGTTGCCCAAACCGGCACTCCCCGCACAAAATTTTTAGTGCCATCAATTGGGTCGATTATCCAACGAGCACGGCCAACTTCTCTGGTTTTTCCCCCGTATTCTTCCCCATAAATCAAGTCATCGGGGCGGGCAGCCGCCAGCGCCTGGCGAATCATCTGCTCGGCGCCCCGATCAATATCCGATACCGGGGTCATATCTGCTTTTTCATACACCTGATAGTCGCGCTGGCTAAAATGCTGCAAGGTATACCGATCTACCTGATCGGCGATTTCTAACAGGAGCCCTACGTCTTCGCCAATATTTCGCATATTATGATTCTTCCTTTCCGAGGACGGATAACACCTCTGCCTGTAAAGAAGCACTAACTTGCCCAGGAGCGCTGGGATCAGATCCCGGAAGCGCCGCGAAGGTGGCGCAATTGCCGAAGACTCCCCCCATCAAGCGAGTCGCGGTGCCAATAGTTCCCATACCGATAACCATAAACCGGCGATTACCAGCGGTTTCTTTATAGTATTTTTCCATTGCCGAGAACACTTCTAAAAGGTGCGAGGCATCGTTAATAGTCAAGGCCAGTTTGGCGACTTGCGCCCCCCGTTCATGGGCAGCATCTAGCCAGTTATAGATGCTTTCTTGATTCATCTTTTGGGCTTCTTCTGCTCCAAAATAATGACGAGAAAGCACACTCACTACCCCGTGGGCACGGGCGTAGTCTAAAGCCTCAGTTGCCAAAGTAAAGTCATCCTCTATGTCGAGGGCGCTAGCTCCCGCCTTCACCAGCATCTTCAAGGTTTCCAGCTGGTGGGTGGGTACCATCCGCGAGCCTCCTCCCTGCCGGGTGCTGCGACAGGTTGCTAGCCAAGGAAGTTTGATAGCCGGAGCCACCTGACCCACAATTTCGCGCAAGTAGGCGGGGTTATGGTAGTCACGAAGCTGGTCAAGACGCCACTCCACTAGGTCAGCTACCCGCGGAATCCGAGAAATTTGCCCCCGTAGTTCAGTCTGATTCGTGCCGGTCAGCGGAACAATCAACGCCGGTCTACCGGGCGAAAACAGTGACTCCTGTTCCATCCCTTCGCCTCCTGGAAGTATTGCTATCTTTAAACATATCGCACCTTAAAGCTCCGGTGCCCAGCCGGTAAATAAGTAAAATAGATTGTATGAAGTTAATCCACACCTCCGACTGGCATGTGGGACGCACTCTCTATGGGGAAGATTTATCTGCGGCTCATCGCCAATTTTTCGCCTTTCTCACCCAGCTGGTTCGTGAGGAAAACATCCAAGCAGTAATGGTTTCTGGGGATGTTTTCGATCGCGCAATTCCCTCGCTGGAATCTTTAGAAATCGTTTCCCAGGCGCTCGCGGAACTAACTGAGCTAACCGCAGTGATTTTAACCCCCGGCAATCATGATTCCGCAGAAAGACTGGGATTTTTAGCCCCCTATGTGCGCGGCAACCTGCATTTACGCACTTCTCTAACCGACATTTCCTCTCCAGTAGAGATCTCGGCAGCCGGCGAAACCGTGCGGGTTTGGGGGCTGCCCTATCTCAACCCCGATATGGTGCGCACCAGTCTTTATGACGGACCGCTACCTGACGAAAACCAAGAATCGGCAGTGGACGATTCGGATGAAGATTCACTTCCTTGCCTACCCCGTTCTCATGAAGCAGTGGTAGCGGCGGCTATGCGCCGGGTCGGCAAAGCCCAGCGCCTGTTACCTGCAGTCAACCGCACTATAGTAATGGCCCACGCTTTCGCAGTCGGGGGTGCTGCCAGTGATAGCGAACGGGATATCACCGTCGGTACGGTGCAATCTGTTCCCCTCCAAGTTTTTGAAAAATATGGGGAAACCGAACCTGCAGCTTCCCCCGATTTGCCGGCTCCAGATTATTTGGCGCTGGGTCATTTACACGTGCCGCAAAAACTACATACTAAGCAGTCTTCAGGACGCTATAGTGGATCCCCAATAACTTTCTCATTTTCGGAATGCCATACTCCCAAATCTTTGGTGCTTTTAGATACTGCCGCCCCGGATATGGATCTCCAGCTAATACCCACCCCGGTTTACCGGCCTGTAGGACGCATTAAGGATTCTTTTGAAAACTTAATGTCTAGTCCCTCCTACCAGGAATACGCCCGATATTGGCTGGAAATAACGGTAACCGACCTAGAGCGCCCCAATTTTATGGTCTCCAAGTTAAAGCAGCGTTTCCCGAAAGCCTTATCGTTCTTGCATGAGGTCACCACCACCAGCATGGAGGATCAACGCCAGGCGCTGCGAATCAATCGTTTTCGCCCCGACGCACTTGCCAAAGATTTCTTTTGCCAAGCCCGCCTAGGCAAGGAGCTAGATGAAGAGGAAAACCAGCTGGTAGAGCAGGTTTACGAACAGGTTCGCGAGGAGAGTTAGATGCGGATTTTAAAACTCAGCTTTGAGGCCGTGGGGTCTTTTGGGGGCAAAGAAACTATTGATTTCACCAAACTCGGTACCGGCTCCGGGGTGTTTTTGATTCATGGCCCCACTGGTTCCGGGAAATCTACGATTCTGGATGCGATTGTTTTCGCCCTCTATAACGACGTAGCCCTGGAATCTAACTCTTCGAAAAGCCGTCTACGCTCCGACTATGCCGGAGATAATCAAGTTAGCTGGGTGCAACTAGATTTCGAGGCACGCGGACAACTTTATCGAGTTTGGCGCACCCCGACATATGATCGCCCCAAACGGCGCGGTTCAGGTACTACCTCCCAACCGGCGCAGGCAAGTCTCTGGCGTCTCAGCAGTGAAGATGTAGATCCCGGGGACGCGATTGCCTCCCAACCTAGAACTGTCAATGAGGAGCTAGTTTCCAGAATCCTCCCGTTGACGAAGTCGCAGTTCTTGCAAACCGTGATTTTGCCGCAAGGAGCATTCTCCCGCTTTTTGCGGGCGTCCTCGGATGAACGGCAAGAGATTTTGCAACAGATTTTTGGCACCCAGATTTTCGAGCGGATGCAAAAAGAATTCATCGACCGCGCCCACCAGGCACAAACTAGCGCCAAAACAGAGTCACGGACAATTATCAGCCAGCTTAAGCTGTTTACCGAGAACTGGAGTAACTTGGCGAAGTCGGTTGCTAGTTCCCGCAGCGAGTTAGAAACTTTACGCGATACCCAAGCCTCTTTACCAGAAGTTTTAGATGAAGATTTGATCAAATCTTGGGAACCTTACTATCTGTTGCCTTCCGCGCACTCTAGCGAGTGGATAGCAGAACATACTCAGCAAGTAGACGCGGCTCGAGAAAAATATCAGGCCGCCTTGGAAAAAAAGGAAAAGGCAAAGACTTTAACCCAAGACTTCCAGGAACTAACTCGCCTGTTAGCCGCAGAAAAACAGCTTCGAGAACGCCAGGATCAGGTAAAAAGCCATCGCGAAAAAATAGCGCTTCATGAACGCGCTACCCGAGTGCATACGGAAATAAAAGCAAAACAGCAGTACCAAGAGAAATTGGTTAAAACCCAGGAGCGGCTGTCAAAAAATTTACAAGCTGCTCCCGCACCTTTTACCACTTGCCAGCCGCCAGCCGATACCAGCGGGTTAGCTGACCTAGAAGAAAAGATAACCGGGCAACAGCGGAAAAACGATAATGACCTGGGGGCACTGGCTCCTCTAATCGAGCGGCAGAAAAAACTCGAGAGCCTGGAAAATGAGGCCAAAAAAGCCCGCCAGGGGTATGTCGAACATTCCAAAGCTGCTGCCCAAGCCGCAAAAGAGTTTACACAGTTACTGCCGAATCTTAGGGCGCTGCTAAGGCAGCAGGCATGCCTAGAAAAGGAACAACTCCATTTAGAGCAGGCGCGACAAAAACAACTGGAGTTGCGTAAATATGAGGGGGAACGCCAACATTTCTTGCAGGATTTCCAGCGTTTTCAGGACGAGACAAGTAAACTTCCGGCCTTAGAGAAAAAGGTGACGAAGGCACAGGCAGCAGCCGCCGAATACGAGCGCGAGTTTTTCGTGGACTCTTCGATTCTTTTAGCTGACCGCCTGCAAGCGGAGGAACCCTGCCCGGTTTGTGGATCACCCACCCATCCCCATCCGGCTCACGGCACCGCTAGTGGCAAGCATTCTCTCAGTCAGCTGACCAAACTCAGAAACCAGCTCACCAGCGCAAAGACCACTTTGAAGGAAAAACAGGAGCAGGTAACAAATGAGCGGAATCGGCTACGGGGCGAAATCAAGCAGCTACGGGAAAAGTATCCGGGAAATGCGCACAGCATTGATCGCCGGGTTGCCTACTTGCAGGAACAGGCTGAAAAACTAAAGAAACTACGAAAGCGGCTAGCAGAGTTAGAAAAGCAGGCTCAAAAGTATCGGGACGCGATCCAAAAGTCGGCTAATGCTGCGAAACTTGAAAAAAATAAGGTCACCACTGCGCTGGAGCAGATCCGGGAGATAAAAGCGGCGATTGCTGCTTCGGGAGAATCTAACGACCTGGTGGCTCGCCAACAAACCCTCAAACGGGAGCAAGAAAAACTTTCTTCTTTGATAAAAGCGCTGCGAGAGACCAAAGATGCCTTGAGCAACTTGGCACAAGCGCAAACCCGTTTAGAGCAGTCCTTACGGGAACAACAGTTTCCCGATGCCTCGGCAGTACAGAGCGCCCTCTTGGAAGATGAGAAATACCAAGAACTAAAGCGCGAGGTACAAACCTGGGAGGATGCGTTTAAAGCCAACCAGGTAAAGCTGCAGTCCGACCGGATTCAGAAGGTAAAACAAGCGGACTTTGTACTGCCGGATTTAGAAGCTTTAGAGACCAAGGCGAACGAGGAAGCAGAGATTTTCCAAAAGAAGCAAGAGAAGCTAGCCAAGGTTAAAGAGCAGCTAAAAACAGTGGAGATGACCGTAAGTGACCTGCAGGCAGAGACCGCCCGGTATTTGGAGTCCATCCGGGACACCTCCATGCTGATTACATTCGCTAATTTGGCGAAAGGCGAAGAAGGGTCCGCGCTAAGAGCGCCTCTGGCTACCTGGGTATTGCTCGATCGCTTCGAAGAAGTGCTAAATGCTGCAAATCCTTATCTAACGGGTATTTCCGGAGGGCGCTACCAGCTTTCTCGCACCGATACCGAGTCTTCCCGTCGTCGTAATCAGGCTTTATCTTTAGCCGTCACCGATAAATTTTCCGACAAAACTCGGGAGATTTCTGCGCTTTCTGGCGGGGAACTATTTTATTGTTCCTTGTCTTTAGCCTTGGGATTATCAGAAGTGGTAACCGCCGAGGCGGGCGGGGTCGAGATCTCTTCTATGTTTATTGATGAGGGCTTTGGCACTCTTGATGACACTAAACGGGCGGAGGTTATGCAGGCTTTGAAGAAAACCTCAGCCTCGGGCAGAACCGTAGGGTTAATTAGCCACGTGGCTTCACTGCGTGGCGAAATTTCTGACCAGATTGAGGTGATTGCCACTAAGGGACAGGGCTCTACCCTCAAAATTACTGGCAACTAGGAGCCGGTACCTACCGTAATCAGCAGTTATTACCTTGCCCGCGTTAGGCAGTTACCCAGATCGCGGCGACTGCCGGTTTACCCAGGGTAATTTCTCGCCCGTCTACCTCTATCCGCATAATTCCGGCTTCAGGGATTTTTTCTAAAGGCGATAGGGAGCAGCCAGGTACAATTCCTACCGATTCTAAGAAGCGCAACAGCTGGGCATTGGAGTCTTTTATTCGTGCCACGGTGGCGAGAGTATTTATCGGAGCTTCAGCTAGGGGCAAGGTGGAAACTTTCGGAAGATGGCCATCCGCGGTGGGAATCGGGTCTCCATGAGGATCAACCTTCGGAGTCCCCAGCGCCTGGTCCATAGCCGCAATCAACTTATCGGAGGCCGCGTGCTCTAAAACATCGGCCTCGACATGAACCTGATCCCACGGATACCCCAATTATTGATGCAGATAGGTCTCGAGGATGCGATGCTTGCGCACCATCTTCAAAGCTAACTTTTTACCCTCTGCAGTCAGAGTGATCCCCCGGTAAGGAACGTGGGTAATCAGCCCTAACTTGTCCAGACGCCGCACATTCTCAGAGGCGGTGGAGACCGCTACCCCCATTCTTTGCGCCAGTCCCGATACTGAAAGGGTACTTCCTCCCCATTCGGTAGCTCCCAGAAGGTGCTTTAAATAGTCTTGTACTACCCGAGAGGTGGCTCCTTCAGGGTCTGCTGGTTCGCCCATGGTTTTCCTGTTCATCGCGTTACCTCTAAAGTTACAGGCGGAAAATCTCTAACCCGAAAACTGTAAATAGCACCGCTACGATAACTGCAACGCTCAAGATGGCGCCCAGCCACCAATAGCCCACCAGAACGCGCCGCGCCCCGCCTAGCGGGCGAAGGGGCGTAGCCGCTGCTCGCACCCAAAGCGCATAGGATAGCCAGGCTAAGAAAATCGTGGCCACCCAGGTCAAGAAACAGTAGGGACATAGAGAATGTAGTTGGAATACCGAGGTTGCCAAGAAGAAAATCACTGCTACTAGCCCGGCGCTGGTTCCGATGATAAAGAGAAACAGTCCCCATTTCGGCACCCGCCCCCCAGCTATTAGATAGATACCTGCCGCTAAGAGAGCCGCAAACGCCAGCATGCCAAAAATCGAATTGGGAATCCCGAAAAGCAGGTGACCGGCTGCAGATTCCATAGCTCCGCGACAATCGACCACGTTGTTTAGCGAACAACCTAAGCCGCGTCCCGGCTGGGCGCGGTGAAGCATTTCGGTGCGCCAAAGTTCTAGAGAAGCTAGCAATCCCAACAGCGAAAATAAAATAATCCACAGGCTAGAAAGGCGAGGTATACGCCCGGAGCGCATAGCTGGAGGCGGAGAAAGCGGATCGGTGTTAAAGGTTAGTTCACCTGCAGATAAACTTTCCTGAACGTCCTGCATCCTTCCCCCTTCTTGCTGGAAAACATCTGTCCATAACCTAGCATAGTGCGTGCAAATAGAACGGGTGAGGCCGCCGAGCGACCTCACCCGCATCCTAGCTAGTGGGGATAACTATTTTGCTTCCCGCATCCGCAGCGGGACATAGTCACGCTGGGGAGCACCTTGGTAAACCTGACGGGGACGACCGATACGGGTCATGGGGTCATGAAGCATTTCGATGTATTGAGAAATCCAGCCGGGCAGGCGCCCGAGCGCGAATAGCGGGGTGAACATCTTGGTGGGGAAACCCATCGCCGAATAGATCAGACCGGTGTAGAAGTCAACGTTCGGATAAAGCTTGCGTTCAATGAAGTAATCATCAGACAGCGCCACCTGCTCTAGCTCCATGGCTAGATCAAACAAATCGTTGTTCTTGCCCATGCGATCAAGGACGTTGTGAGCTTGTTCCCGCACAATCGCAGCACGGGGGTCATAGTTCTTGTAGACGCGGTGGCCGAAGCCCATCAGCTTAACGCCTTTTTCCTTATTCTTGACCTTATTCACGAAATCCTTAATCGACATATTGGTGTCGCGAATATTGATCAGCATCCGCAGCACTGCCTCGTTAGCGCCCCCGTGCAGCGGCCCCGATAGCGCTCCTACGCCAGAGGCAATCGAAGCATACATATTGGCGTTAGAGGATCCCACTAAGCGAACTGTGGAGGTAGAACAGTTTTGTTCGTGGTCAGCATGCAAGATGAACAACACTTCCAGGGCGCGCACAATTGCGGGATCAATATCGTAGGACTGGTAGGGTAAACCGAAGGTCAAGCGAATAAAGTCCTCTACATAGGAGCGCTCGTTATCCGGGTACAGCAGCGGCAGGCCGGCAGCCCGTTTAGCGATATAGGAAATCATGGTTGGTACTTTCGCCAGCAGCTGCACCGCCTGAATATCTTGCAACTCGGGGTCATGTACATCGGCGAAAGTATCCTCGTAATAGGTAGCCATCCCAGCGATGCCACCCTGCAAAATAGCCATGGGGTGACCATCGGAGGGGAAGGCAGTAAAGAATGCTCGGAAGTCTTCGTGCAACAGGCGTTGCCGCTTTACTCGCCGCACGAACTCGTCCAATTGCGAAGGCGTAGGCAATTCTCCCCTGATCAGCAAATAAGCAACTTCCAGGAAACTGGAGTGGTTAGCCAGCTGATCAATCGGGTAACCGCGATAGCGCAAAATCCCTTTGCCGCCATCAATGAAGGTTACTTTAGAAGTACAAGAGGCAGTGGTGGAAAAACCAGGATCTAGCGCCACCAATCCGGTTTGATTACGGAGTTTAGAAACATCAATACCTTGGTCACCGCAGGTTGCCTGCACGGGCGGAAATTCAATAGTTTTACCGTCAACTTGCAGCACACCCGGTTGGCGGCCGAAACTATCTGGTGCTTGGGTGTTTTGGAGATTCTCAGCCATTTCGACGACCTTCCCGAAAGGGGGTGACTTGAAGCCATCCCGTTTTTGATATGTAGGACTTATTACCCTCAAGACTATAACAGTTTCTTAAAGACTTCACCATTCTTAGGCAAATGTCGCTAAATAATTGGCAGCTTTATTTATTTCCTGATCGCTGACACATAACGCTACTCGCACGTGCGAACCGGGAGAAGAATTGTAGAAGCTTTCCGGCGCTACCACCAGTCCTACCTGCGCAAATCTATCTAGTAAACGCCAATCGGCTCCGCTATCAAAGCTTACTTTCTGCTCATCAGCAGGGTCTTTAGGATCAAAAACCCAAAGGTAAAGACCGGCTTGGCATTCTTTAGCAATCTTAAGACCCGCATTTTCTAGCGCTGCCGCAAGAATTTTTCGCCGCCGAGCATACCGCTCCACTTGTTCACCCACGTGGGAGCGTTCTGAAAGCACTTGGGTTAATGCGGACTGTACTGGAGCGGGCATCATTTGTCCGCTATGCTTGCGCACTGCTACCAGCGCTGGAATAAGCTGCGGATCGCCGGCTATAAAAGCGGCACGGTAACCTGCCAAATTCGATTCTTTAGAAACTGAATACACCAACAGTAGATTTTCCGGGCTATCCCCACACACGTCCTCTTGCAGTAATGAGGGCGCCGGATCAGATCCCCCATAGGTGAGCTCGGCGTAGCATTCGTCGCTAGCTACCACGGCACCTACTTCCCGCGCCCAAGAAACCACTTCTCGCAACCAATGCTTACTCGCCACCCAGCCGGTGGGATTAGCAGGGGTATTGATCCACACCAACGCGGCATCGCGGGGCCAAGTTGAAATGTCATTGGAAACCGGAATCCCTTGAGCACCGGCAAGCCGGGCACAAATATCGTAGGTAGGGTAGGCAATTTCGGGGAACAGAATTTTGTCACCAGCCCCTATCCCCAGCTGCCACCCCAGGTTAGCGACCAGTTCCTTAGACCCCACAGTTGGCAGGCAAGAGTCTTCGGTCAGGCAGGTAATTCCCCTCTTACGCGCCCAGCTGACAATCGCGCGGCGCAGCTGGGGGCTGCCGATAACTGTAGGATAGCCTGGACTATTTGCGGCGGCTGCCAGTGCGCTTTGCGCACTTTGGGGGCAACTATCGACGGGAGTGCCGATAGATAAATCTACAGCTCCACCCGAAACTGCTGCCGCTTTTTCCCGATAAGGGTCAAGTAAGTCCCAAGGGAAAACTGGTAAATTCAGCGGGCGCGGAAGATCGGTGTTTTTCATGTTCTCAGCCTAAGGCACCGACACCATCTGCTACCGTTGTTTCCGTCCAGTTAAGCGGAAATGGACTTGGTGAAAATTATTCTTCGCGGGGAGGTAGTTTTTCAATCATGGGATCATCATAGCCGGTGGCCCCCACGCTGGAGGCTCCCCCCGGAGATCCCAAACCCTTAAGTTCAAAGAAGTCCACGTTGGCGCGATAGTAGTCCGCCCATTCTTCGGGCAGGTCATCTTCATAGAAGATAGCTTCAACCGGGCACACCGGTTCGCAAGCCCCACAGTCTACGCATTCTTCAGGATGAATATAGAGCGTGCGTTTACCCTCGTAGATGCAATCTACAGGGCATTCATCGACGCAGGCACGATCCTTAACATCTACGCAGGGTTCAGCGATTACGTAAGTCATAGATTCTCCTTGATCTTGATATTGCTAGTATCTCACTATGAAGTCTGTAGGCAATCCGAAACCGCCGCCGCGTCTTCCGTGGCTGTCATGGAAAGTAGGCGAACGGGTAGTGTTACGTCGCCGGGAAGCCGATGGTCTCTATGACGCCCTGGGGGAAGTATTAGCGGTAAGCCCTGCTAGCGTCACTATTATGACCCGCAAAGGCCCGGTCACAGTACCGGCAGAAAAGATGGTTACCGGGAAACGAGTTCCTCCCCCACCAAAAATCTGACTGCCGCGGGCTCTTCAGAAATCTCTTATTCTCCGCGTTCTTGACGGCGCCGACGCGAAGCAATTTTGAAACGGTCTTGCGCACTTAATACCACTTTGCGGATCCGGATTTCTTCCGGGGTAACCTCGACGCATTCGTCCTCGGCTGCAAACTCTAGGGATTCTTCCAGAGTCAGCACCCGGGGAGGAACTAGCCCCTCGAAGGCATCGGCAGTGGAAGAACGCATATTCGTTTGTTTCTTCTCCCGGGTGATGTTGACATCCATATCTTCCCCGCGGGGGTTTTCGGCTACCACTTGCCCCTCGTAGACTTCACTACCGGGTTGAATAATAAAACTGCCCCGTTCTTGCAGCTGAATCAGGGCGTAGGGGGTGGATTTCCCGGCGCGATCCGAAACCAACGAGCCGCTTTGCCGGCGGGTAATGGTTCCTTGCCAGGGTGCATAGCCGTCAGCAATGGAAGAAGCGATCCCCGAACCGCGAGTATCGGTCAGGAACTTGGAACGGAAAGAAATCAGGCCACGCGCCGGTACCCGGAAAATCAGGCGCACCCAGCCGGTGCCATGATTAGACATGGTTTGGAGCTTACCTTTGCGAGCCGCCATTAGTTCGGTGACTTTACCCAGATAATCTTCGGGAACATCGATAGTCATTAGCTCCATCGGCTCACAGGTTTTCCCGTCAATCTCTTTGGTTACTACCTGGGGTTTCCCGGCGGTTAACTCGAACCCTTCCCGGCGCATCTGTTCAATTAGGATCGCCAAGGCTAATTCCCCGCGTCCTTGCACCTCCCAGGCATCTGGGCGCTCAGTAGGCAACACTTTTAAGGACACGTTCCCGATCAGTTCGCGATCTAGGCGGTCTTTAACTTGGCGAGCCGTGAGTTTATGCCCTTTAACCCTGCCGGCCAGCGGAGAAGTGTTGGTACCGATGGTCATAGAAATAGCGGGATCATCTACTTTAATCAGTGGCAGAGGACGGGGATCCTCTAAATCCACCAGGGATTCCCCGATAGTGATTTCCGGGATTCCGGCTACCGCCACGATATCTCCGGCGTGGGCTTCCTCTACGCTTTTTCGTTCCAAACCGAAAGTGGCCAGCAGCTCGGTGAGCTTCACGTCAGTAATTGAGCCGTCATGACGCGCCCAACCTACGTGTTCACCCTGCCGCAAAGTGCCGTTGTGGATACGGAGCAAGGCCAGGCGCCCTAG
Source organism: Varibaculum prostatecancerukia (assembly GCF_943169825.2). Taxonomy (NCBI): domain Bacteria; kingdom Bacillati; phylum Actinomycetota; class Actinomycetes; order Actinomycetales; family Actinomycetaceae; genus Varibaculum; species Varibaculum prostatecancerukia. The sequence continues at coordinate 1,026,026 of NZ_OW968402.1, read as the reverse complement.
GAAAGGAGAAGAATCCAGGTTGGTTACGTGGGCGCCCAAGGGAGCATCCGGGTCATATTCAGGCCCGGGAATCCGGTTGATAATCGCATCAAAGAGGTCGTGGAGGTCGCTGCCAGGCAGCTCGCCTCGGGCAGGTTTTTCCCAGGAGCAGCAGCCAGCTTTTGCCGAACAATAAAGCACCGGAACATCGAGCAAAGAATCTAAATCTACTTCTTCGCCCTCGTCTACCAGGTCTTGCGCCAAAGCTAGCAGCAGGTCAACGGTCTCGGCTTCTACTTCTTCAATCCGCGAATCTGGGCGATCGACTTTATTAATCACCACGATTACCGGCAGCCGGGCAGCAAGCGCTTTGCGCAACACAAACCGGGTCTGTGGCAGCGGTCCTTCGGCGGCATCTACCAGCAGCACTACCCCATCCACCATAGAGAGGGCGCGCTCAACTTCTCCTCCAAAATCGGCGTGTCCAGGGGTGTCCACCACGTTAATGGTGATCCCTTCGCTAACCCCTACGTTTTGGGCAGCTTTCCCCGCATAATGGACGGCAGTATTTTTCGCGAGGATAGTAATCCCCTTTTCGCGTTCCAAATCGCCAGAATCCATCACCCGTTCACCGGTTTTTTCTACGCTGGCATGATCGCCGAAGGCTCCCGATTCCCAAAGCATTTTATCCACTAGGGTAGTTTTTCCGTGGTCTACGTGGGCAACGATTGCCACATTTCGCAAATCCTGGCGAACCTTCATCCGCGCCTCCTTACAGCCGTTCTGAGTATTAGCTCGAGCATGAAAAAACCGGCGGGATTAGGGTCGCTGCGCCGGAACTTCCTTAAATATACCCCTGACGTCACGACCAGTGCTAACGGGCGTCATTTAGGTCACTGTTTGGAGACGTTTCCTCCGAAACTTCTCCGTTTTCTTCCCGTCCAGGAGAGTTTTCCTGCTTCTTTTCTGGAGTTTGCGAAACTGCAGGAGGCAGGTTGGGCGCCGATGCCGCAGGAGCTTGCCCTTTTAGCTGTTCCTGTTGAGCACGCAATTGGCGACGCGCATCCGGAGTAAGGCGTACCCCGTAGCGCGGCTGTTCATCTGAACCCGAACCAAACTCGGTGGGGCCGCTTGTGACATTACTCGGAGCGTCTTGCTCAACTACTGCCGATTGGAAACGGGAATCATCTAAGAGGAGACGCCGGGCAGTGTAGTAATCCTCGCTGGTCATTAGGACGTGTTTCTCGGCGGTCAGGGAAGATGAAAAAGCGATGGGATAACCGGCGGAGGAAGACCGAATCGCCCAGGCAACTAGGCGTTCAATAGCTCGAAAAATAGCGAAGGCTCCGATTATTAGGGGCGCAAAAACCGCCCATGCCGGTTTCCAAAGCACAAAGAGTAAAGCTAAGAAAAGTCCCATCATCAAGCCACGGGTAAAACCAGAAAGCAGGGCTTTTGGCCAGGTGACCACCCCGACTACTTGATTGGAGCGGGTCAGCCCCCGCTCTTGTACCAGTAGTTGACGCACCGGAAAGTCTTTGGACTGCAAGTAATTAATGGCTTCTTCCGCGCTTTCTCTGGAAGGAAAAGTCGCTAGATCCTGCCCGCTGGGGGCGGCGGTCTCCGGGTGATTTTGGAATAAAGCCATAGCTTCAGTGTGTACGTTACCTGCTGGCAATGCAAAATCATCTGCGCTTGCCCCTGCTGATTTAGCCTTCGGCGAATCTGTTTTCCACCCTTTTGCCTCGTCCTAAACCTACGAAACCTATATGAATGAGCGTCTCCAAGAGAAGCTGCGGCAAAATAATGCCAATCTTCACGTAAAGTTAGATTTATGGAGCATGCCAAGCACTCAATCAAACCCATCGGTTCCCGTGTTTTTATTGGAAAACTGGCGGGCACTCGGGTATTTGACCCGGTAGGAGACGAAATCGGCCGGGTAACCGATGTGATTATCGTTTTGCGTTTTACCGGGCTGCCCACGGTGGTGGGCTTGGTAGTTGAGGTTGCCGGACACCGCCGGGTGTTTGTGCCGGTAACTCGGATTGTGGCCATTCAACCGGGACAAGTAATCACTACCGGATTGGTTAATATCCGTCAGTTCCAGCAGCGGGTAGCGGAAACCATGGTGATGGGCGAACTGATGGATCGCGTCCTATCTATGCGCGATGGTTCCGGGGACGTGAAAATCCAAGACATGTGCATGGAGCAAGATGACCGTCGCGACTGGTATATCACCAAGCTCTATGTACAGCGGGTAACTTCCGCGCTGGCACTTAGCCGCGGAGAAACTATGCTGGTTGATCCTTCAGAGGTAACTCATCTGCGCAAATCGGTGCTCCCGCAGGAAGCCACTACCCTGTTGGCTAAGTTAGAAGATGCGAAAGCGGCAGACGTGGCAGATGTACTGGCCGATTTGCCGGAAAAACGCCGCCTAGAAGTGGCTGCTCAGCTGGGTGATGAACGGCTAGCGGACGTATTGGAAGAACTAGGACAAGAAGATCGCGTTTCCATCCTCACTTCCTTAGATATTGCCCGCGCCGCCGATGTTTTAGATGTGATGCAGCCAGATGATGCTACCGACTTGGTGAAAGAACTGCCAGAAAAACAAGCGCAAATCCTGCTGGCTGAGATGGAACCGGAGGAGGCCGCCGACGTTCGCCGCCTGATGGTGTACGGGGAACGCACCGCTGGTGGTTTGATGACCACCACCCCGGTGGTTTTACCCCCCGATGCCGACGTGGCCACTTTGCTGGCTCATGTGCGCCGGCAAGATATACCTCCCGCCCTGGCCGCGATGGTGTGTGTTTGCCGCCCGCCCACCGAAACTCCCACCGGTCGATTCTTAGGGGCTGTCCATATCCAGAAAGCTCTGCGGGAGCCGCCTCAAACCTTGCTGGGTCAAATCCTTGATGATGATCTTAAGGGGGTGGATCCCACTGCCGGAATTGGGACGGTAACCAGGCTGCTGGCTACCTATAATCTAACCGCAGTACCGGTTGTTGATAAGAATCGTCACCTGCTGGGTGCGGTCTCGGTTGATGACGTCCTTGATCACCTCTTACCTGCAGATTGGCGCGACGCTGACGAGGATGTAACCGACCTAGCGATGGACAGGGAAAGGAGCGAAGATGGCGGACAGGCTTGATACTCCCCGCGAAAGAAGGCGTCGTTTTCGACTTCCGCGCATAAATTTACAGTCCGAGGGCGTGGGACGAGTTTCAGAATCTTTTGCGCGTTTCCAGGGAACCCCGCAATTCTTGGTCTACCTGACGGTATTCGTAGTTTTGTGGTTAGGTTGGAACTCTTGGGCTCCCGATGCCTGGCGTTTTGACAGCTCAGCTATCGGCTTTACCGCCCTCACTTTGATGCTATCTTTGCAGGCTTCCTATGCTTCTCCCCTGATTTTGTTGGCACAAAACCGGCAAGACGACCGTGACCGAGTTTCCGCGGAACAAGACCGACGGCGCGCGGAAAAGAATCATGCCGAGATTGAGTATCTCACCCGCGAGATTGCTTCTTTGCGGCTGTCAATGTCAGAGGTGGCCACCCGAGACTTCGTTCGTGGCGAACTCCGCGACCTTCTAGATGAGCTCCGCGAAGAGGAGTACCAAAAGGCACGCCGCGAGATAGAGGAAGACATAAATCATCCTGAGCGGGGAAAACATGCGCGCGGAGAGGATAATCCCCCGCCGTCACCTCGTGAATAAAGTAAAAAATAGTTAAACTCCTGATTTTGCTTTCGGAAGGGCAGCGCAGCCAAAAGTGAGGACGCGGCACGCGCCATATAGGATAGAGGGCATGAGTCAGTTAAATGAAGAGGCAGTAAGGCAGGCACTATCCCGGGTAATCGATCCCGAACTGGGGCGGGCTATCACCGACCTGGATATGGTGCGGGAAGTTTCTATCGGCGAGGACGGTGCGGTTAGTGTCGGGGTTGATTTAACCATCGCCGGTTGTCCGTTACAGGCCACCATCGAAAAAGATGTCCGTGAAGAAGCGGCTAAAGTTCCCGGCGTTAAGGAAGTCACGGTGCAGATGGGCGTGATGGATGAAGCCCAGCGGGCAGCCTTAAAGGAAAAACTTTCGGGACCGCAAAATGTTATTCCTTTCGCCCAGCCAGATTCGCTCACCCGCGTCTACGCGATTACCTCCGGTAAAGGCGGGGTAGGAAAATCTTCGATGACCGCTAACCTGGCACTGGCTTTAGCGGCACAAGGACTCAAAGTTGGAGTGTTAGACGCCGATATTTATGGTTTTTCCATTCCCCGGATGCTAGGGGTAGCGGAAGAACCTACGGTTATCGACGGCATGATCGTTCCCCCGGTTGCCGGCGGGGTCAAAGTCATCTCTATCGGAATGTTCGTCCCGGAAGGGCAGCCGGTGATTTGGCGCGGTCCTATGTTGCACCGTGCACTGCAGCAATTTTTAGCCGATGTGTACTGGGGCGACCTGGATGTTTTACTACTGGATCTACCGCCGGGAACCGGTGACGTGGCAATCTCGATTTCCCAGCTGCTACCCCGATCAGAGATTTTGGTGGTGACTACTCCGCAGGTAGCGGCAGCAGAAGTTGCTGAACGCGCCGGAGTTATCGGAGCGCAAACTGATCAGCGAGTAATCGGGGTAATAGAAAATATGTCTTACCTGTCCCAGCCGGACGGCAGCAAGTTGAACCTGTTTGGTACCGGTGGCGGAGAAATGGTAGCCGGACGCCTTAGCGCGCAACTGGGTTATCAGGTTCCGGTTTTGGCGCAGGTACCGCTGGATATCACCTTGCGGGAAGGCTCTGACCAGGGAACTCCGGTGGTAGCCATGCACCCAGATTCTCCGGCCTCGCAAGCTATTAACCAGGTGGCTAAGGCGCTTACTAAACGCACCCGTTCCCTGGCAGGACGCAATCTGGGTGTCAAACCACTGTAAGCGGCCTCGCAGGTTTCATAAACTGGTAAAAAGCGCAAATCCGCTAGCAAGGAAATCTTCATGAATAACAACAAGGCTTTAAGTTGGGACTGGACCGAGTCTCAGGTGGTAGAGGACGAAGTCACCGTGGCAGCGCGCGCCGCAGCTGTAGAAATGGGAGCGGCTCCGGTTTCGCCCGCCACTGGAGCAGCTCTCCGGATGCTTTCGGCTGCTTGCGGAGCTAAAGCCATTTTTGAGATTGGGACTGGAGCGGGAGTTTCTGGCCTCTACCTGCTAGCAGGAATGTCCGAAAACGGAGTGCTGACCACTATTGACTCGGAGTCAGAGTTCCAGGCGGCCGCTCGCAGCGCTTTTCGAGCTGCTGCCCAAAAATCGAACCGTACCCGCTTGATTAACGGTCATGCCCTGGAAGTATTGCCCCGGATGGCAGGCGCCGCCTACGATCTGGTGGTGATTGACGGTGATGTGCGGGAAATTGCTAGCTATATCGAACAGGCTACCCGGATATTACGCCCGGGTGGCATGGTAGCAATCGTGCACGCCCTCTGGATGGATCAAGTTGGCGATCCCGCCCGTCGAGAAATGGAAACTACCCATATGCGGCAGGCGGTCACTTCCCTGCTTGAAGATGAGCGTTTCATTGCCAATGTGCTGACCTGTGGAGATGGACTAGCAGTCGGGGTTTACTGCCCGCAAGAATAAAACACAAATATTTTTCTCACTTTTTACGGGTATTTATTGGTTTTTATCCCAGCCCTGCCTGCACTTTCGTTTCGGCTCTAACACCTCGCTACCTAATGTTTCGGCGGGGTTAACTAAGGCTTAACCTGCGTCCTGATATGCTGCGCGAGTGAGAAGTTTTACGAATAAAGGTGTTTACCGTAGTGGCCCTATTCAGATGCGGAGCCCCTTAAGACCCACGGAGACTTCCGAACAGCGTTTGTTGGGTCCGCAAAAGGATACTGATTGGTTACATGAAGACACTTGGCGGGTGCTGCGGATTCAAAGTGAGTTTATTGAGGGTTTTGGAGCCCTGGCCGAACTAGGGCCGGCGATTTCGGTTTTTGGCTCAGCTCGCACTCCCCAAGATAGCCCCGAGTACGCCCTGGGGGAAGAAACCGGGAAATTGCTGGCTGAATCCGGCTGGTCGGTGATTACCGGTGGAGGCCCCGGGCAAATGGAGGCCACCTGCAAAGGCTGTACCGAAGCCGGAGGGATTTCGGTGGGACTAGGAATCGAGCTACCCCATGAGCAAATGTTCAATGATTGGGTTTCGCTGGGGATCTATTTCCGGTATTTCTTTGCTCGCAAAACCATGTTTGTTAAATACGCCCAGGGCTTCGTAGTCCTTCCGGGAGGATTTGGTACTTTAGATGAGCTTTTTGAGGCCGTAACCTTGGCGGAAACCGGAAAGATTAAGTCCTTCCCTGTCGTATTGGTAGGACGCGACTATTGGAGCGGGCTGATTTCCTGGCTAAAAGATCAACTATTAAGCGCGGGAACTATTACTGAGACGGAGCTAGCGGCGGTGCAACTGGTTGATACCCCTGCCCAGGCCCTAGAAATTATCGGTCAGGCTCCCGAAGCTTCTTAAGCGGAACTACCAAGGCGTGGCCGGGGAGCCGGGCAAGTTCTTCTTGCCTCTAATAAATAGCATGTAAAGCAACAGAATCGAGATTATGCAGATAACCGCCACTATCGCCACCAGGGCGATAACCAATCCCTTACTGATACCTGACTTTTGCGAAGATTGCTCCGCATCCGGGGCCTTCGCGGTGGCGGTTACAGTCTTAGTGGCGGTTTGCGTGGGCGTAGTTTTCGGAGCCACCGGAGCAGATTCAGTGATAGCCGGAGCTGGCGGCGTATAATACCGTTCGTTTGTTACCTCACTGGCAGCCGCCCATCCGGAAGGATAGTCTATTCTCAGCCAAGGCTTGCCATTCTCATTAGTTACGGATCCGATTACGTGTAGGCGGGTTCCCTGAGAGGCAAACGCCAATTTATCGTAGTTGACACCAGGATATTCTCGGATATTTACCCCGTCCCAGGCAGACACAATAACGTAATAATCTTCGGACGTCATAGCACTCCACGGCTTAGCATCATCTCCCCTGGCGGAACTGGGGGCAACTATTAAGGATAGCGCCGCCAGGAATAAAGTGACAATAAAAATTCGGAACTTTTTCAAAACTGCAGGGGAATCAGACATATTTGGCTCCTAGGGGATTATGCCCTCTAATCATATCAACATCCCTAGGACTGCTGAGGCCAGATTTGCAACCAATGAGAATAAATAGGGACGAGCTAACTGCGGCAGGGCACGTTGATAAATCCAGCCTTCTATCAGCACAATCAGGGGCTCAAGGATTAGTAATAACCACAGACTACTGCGCCCTAGAGTGGTGAAACTAAGGAAAACCATCAACGCAGATACCGGCGGATTAGTAGCTGCGTTTACCAAAGCTACTATGAACAGGGCACGCCAGGTGCGCAACCCCCAGGTGAGCGCTACCACCAGCTCAAAAAACCAGGTGATCAGGAGGTTCATCACCAGGGAGAGCGCTAGTACCGATAAGAAGTAGTACATACGCCCTATTCTTTAAGTTGTCCCTCAGCGAGCAGCAGCACCGCGATAACAATCGTCAAAACAATCAAAGTGACCGGAGAAGCTGGGTGCCCGGTACCCCAGAAGAGAGTGGGGAAAAATCCAACAAAACTGGGGAAAAGTTTCACAGTCACTTTTTTACACTAACACCCACGCTATTTAGAAACTATCAGTTTCAAGTATCTAAAGTTGGACAGGAATAATATCAATAGCAACAAATAGCAGGTAAGTGACAAACACCTCCCCGGCACTAGGGCTTTCATCTGCTATAATTGGCTGAGTTAGCACTAATTTTACTGGTATTTATCTAGCTCTCTGGGGGTCAGCATGGCAGCAATGAAACCGCGAACCGGAGATGGTCCGTTAGAAGTAGCCGAGGACGGAGCTCGCACGGAAGAAGGTCGGGAAGTGGTATTGCGCCTACCGGCTTTAGGCGGCGGGCGCCTAGTAATCGAGATGAGTAAAAAAGAAGTCATCGATTTAGCAGCAGCTATTCATCAGCTCTATCCCGACGAAGCCTAATCTCAGGGGCTAATCTACCCACTGATAACAGGAACATCGCCGATTTTCTCTTTCAAAACCCTAACTAGCAGGAAGAATAACGCTACAGTTTTAAAGTTCCTTGCCGGAACTCCTCCTCAATGGTTTGCGACTTTTTCTTAACCCCATTAGGCACCGTAGAGTCATATTCATAGAATGGGGTAAGTCCCACCCAGCCGTTCTTATAGGTTCCCAAAATCTGAGTCGAGTTAGCGGCATATCGGTCTTTGCGTGCCTGTTCAATCAAAGAAATCATCGCCTGCGAAAGATCTGGAACAATCGACGTTAAAACGGGAGGGGTCTTTCCCGCCGGGCTTGACTGGGTTTGGTGACCATCAGTTAAATACCAAATCGCAGTAACCGAACCTACAGCATCATTTTCCGGCACAACCGCGGTCGGCTCTGAGGAAGGATTAGATTCTCCGGTGCTTTCAGAGGGGCTATTGCTGGCGGGCTCGCCATCTGGCTGCGCACTTTCGCGGGCTTCAGCAGCAGCTTTAGCGGCTTTTCCCCGATCCTGATTTTCCTTACTAATCGCTGATAACCCTGCTGGGCTCTGCGCTCCTTCAGCAAAGAAAATCACATCCGCACCCTGCTTTATTAGGGTTTCTACTTCGCCTTTTACCTGGGGAGCAGTAGTCTTCTCCCCCAGATATAAGCCATTTCCATTGGCTTTCGCATTAACTTTCACCGCTTGGGAATTTTTTTCGGCTTGTTCGGTGTTGTAGCGGGCAACCCCTTTAGCAAAAGCTGCCAGCAAAGTTTGATTAGTCCGGTTTTTCGCCCCCGCAATTGCCGCTACCTGCCCACTTGCAGAAGTACCCGCCGCAATAAACCCAGCTACATAGGCGGGCTGACTCAGGTCATAGGTAACTATTGCGACGTTATCTCGGGTGGCTTGAGCAGTAGCTCCCGGTGGCAGCAGCAGAGCAAAATGACGCGCTCGATGATATTTTGCCTGATTCATCAGGGGTTCCACAAAGGCCTCCCCCACCCCAATGATCAAGGAGCAGTTGATAGAAATATCGCGAGCGATAGCCTTCTCTATCTTTTCCGGGGAATCAACCATGCTGCGATGGGCGGCCACCCCCAGCCGTTTCTTGCCGTCATTTAAAGCGCTGATGGCACTGGAGTTAATCGAGCCCACCTTGTCTTTCCCCAAGGTCAGCAGGCAGGTGCGAAAATCTGCGGCATTTATATAACCCGTGGGTGCCACATTGGTGCCTGCACAACCCGCGAGAGTCAAAGTCGCTACAAACAGCGCTATCGCCTGTCTTAAGAACCTCAAGCTAGTTCCCCTTGTTCACTGGCCATGTCCCCTATTTTTTGGGCATTGTCTGCGGTGGTCACCAAAGTTACGTCCCCGCGGCGGATCACTACCGCGTTAGGAACTCCTAGAACTACCAGTTTTTCTTCGCCCTGGTGATCAATAAAGGCACCGGGACTAGCAAGAACCTGAGTTCGTCCGTCTCCTCTCACTATCGGGGTTTGCAGATTGTCACCCGCTAGCGCAGCATGTAGGGAATCAAAATCTCCCACATCTGACCAACCAAAATCCGCAGCAGCGACTACGGCTACCCCACCGGCTGCGGCTACCGGTTCCGCTATTGCGGTATCGATGGGATAGGAAGGTAGGGAGTTCCACAGCTCTTTGAACTGGGGACTTCCTTCCTCATAGTTGAGCATCTCTTGGATGGTTTCAAAGTAATCAGGGAGCAGTTTTTGCAGGTGAGAGAGCAGGATCTCGGTGTTGAAAACGAACATTCCTGCATTCCAAAAGTAGCCCCCGGCTTCTAGGTAGCTTCTGGCCTGACGCTCAGAGGGTTTTTCTTGAAAACTTTTCGCTACCAGAACTGCTGGCTGCTCACTTTCCGAACTCAAAACTGTATCGGAAGCACAGATATAGCCGTAGGCAGTGGAAGGGTGGGTAGGGGCTATCCCAATAGTTACGATTTTTCCGCCCTCGGCGGCTTTAACTGCCGCAGCTACTGCGCTGCGAAATGCAGCTACGTCTTTGATCGCATGGTCAGCCGCAAAAGATCCGGCTATCACGGAGCCATATTTTGCTTGCAGCCGCGCCGCTGCCCAGGCAATTGCTCCGAGAGAGTTTTTCCGGCTGGGCTCAAGTAGCGCCACATAGTTACTGCTCACCTCGGGGTTTAAACGTTCGGCTAGGTTTTGGGAGGCTACAGCTGCGGCGTGATCGGCACCGGTTACCACCGTTAAGGACGCAGCTAGAGGGCGAAGTCGATCCACAGTCGCTTGCAGAAGGCTAGACCCCTGACCCAGCAAGTCAAGTAGAAATTTGGGTTGCCCTGCCCGCGAGAGCGGCCAGAGCCGGCTTCCGGGGCCTCCAGCGGGAATTATTAGGTGCAGGCTCATGACTTTACCTATCTTTACTGATCCGATTAGGGCTCGCGCAGGTCCAGCATTATTTGCGCCTGGGTCAAAGCCTCCGCTATTTCTGTAGGCGGCTCCGTGGCCGATACCACCCGCGAGAGTTGCTTCAGGGGGCAAACTACGTTTAACGCCGTGCGCCCCCAACTGCGGGTAGGCACCATTACGGTAGCAAATTCACAATTGCGAACCAATACTCGTTCCAAAGCTGCTTTATCAAGATTTTCACAGCTCAAGCCGGTTTCTTTATCTATTCCTTCTGCCTCTATGAATACCGAATGGAAATAAAAATTAGCGGCATTTGCCAAGGTGAGCGAGCCTAGATTTTCATAGTTTTCCGGTTGTCCTCCAAAAATAATTATTTGGGCAGGGACAGTGCCGTTGTCGCGCTGCTTTTGTTGGGCATCGTCGAGAATCTTTGCGACTGGCAAAAAGTTAGTTGCTACTGTAAGCGAGGAAAAAAATTCGCTCTCGGTTATTAGTTTAGCCAGAATGGAGCCGCAGCCTCCGCCTCCGATAAACACACTAGAGCCTGGCCGGATAGTTTCTAGTGCGGCTTGTGCGAGTAGTTTTTCTTCCCCGCTAGGAGCGCTAGCAGGCAGGTTTGCGCGCCCCGGTTCTACCTCGAGCCTAACCGCACCGCCATGAACCCGCTCGAGTAGCCCTTTTTCCGCCAATACCCGGATATCACGCCGCACCGTCATTTCTGATACGTCCAACAGCGTTACCAGGTCAGTTACCCGCACTGATCCGTTTTGATTTACTTGCCGTAAAATTTCATCGTGCCGCTGGTGCGCTAGCATGAGCTACTCCATGTCTGGGAAAATCTTTCCCCTAGACTACCCCAAATGTTCCTAATTGTCTTTTTTTCCGAGCGTTTTTGTTCGTTTCAAGAATGCTTTCGCAATCTGAAACCGCTAGATTGAAACTATGCAAGAAATCAACAGCTCGCCGCAGCTATCGGTGCGCGCTCGCCACCCTGAACAATTTTCACCTACTTTTTCCGAGGTGAGAGCACAAGCAGGGATAGCAGAAAAAGCTAAAACATTTGCCCTCTGGATTCAGCGCACCCGGATCGTGCGTTCGCTCATGCGTTACAGCAATGGACGGGGAGCGCTGCTGGCTGGCGGAATTGCTTATTCCGCGATTTTTTCGCTCGCTGCCGCCCTCACAATTGGGGTCACGGTCTTGCTAGGAGCCCTCGGGCGTAGTCCTCGCCTGCAGGATGCCGTATTTTCCTCGATTGCTACTTCCCTACCGGGAGTGCTGGAATGGAACGGTTCTTCTGGAATCTTGAGTCCCTCAGATCTGGTACTTTCCACCTCTTTTTCAATCACCGGAATAGTGGCGATAGTAGTGCTGCTATTTTCCGCTACCGGGGTAATGCGGGCTATGAAATCTTCTATCCGCGCCATGTTCGGAATAGATCAGGTACCTGCCGGGGCGGCAATGGAGAAACTGCGAGACCTGCTGGGGTTTGTGGTTATTGCTTTGGGAGTGGGCGCCACCGGGATTTTAACCTTGATGAATTCGATTGTTGGGAAGGAAATATTGCTGGCAATCGGGGTGGAATCTGCGTTTGCTTCGCTGCTAATTCGATCCGGATCTTTCTTTATTAGTGCCGCTATTGACGGGTTAGTCCTGTGGATTTTGATTCGTTTTGTGGCTCTAGTCAGAGTCCCAAAAATTGATCTTCTCTGCGGTTTAGCAATCTTCGGGATGCTATCCACCCTGATTAGATCCCTGGGAACCTCGGTAGTGGGAGCGGTTGATAATCCCCTACTTGCTTCCTTTGCGGCTATCGCCACTTTGCTGCTGTGGATTAACTTGCTTTCGCGAGTAATGCTGATCTGTTGCTCGTTTATCGCTAATCCTCCTAAGGCACTCAAAGTTACAGAAGCTGAGGACGTGCATGGCACCGAAACGCCTAACTATGTTTCCCTATCTTCACCACTCACGTTGGATTGGGCGCACCACCGATTGAGCGGAAAGGTTGATTTGGATGAGCCCGCTGACACTACTTTGCCCGAGCAGTCAACGCTAAGAACGGGGAGAAAGTGGCGTTCGCGCCTGGTTACTGAAACTGGGAAACCCTGGCAAGGAAAAGTTTCTGCCTATATCGACCGTCTGATTGCCCGGCAGGAAAAGCGAATAGCTTTCCTGCACTCTCTTAAAGACTCGCGACGCGATCCTCACTAGCGCACGCAAATACCCCTAGACCCCAACTACCATTTAAAAGCCGGACGCCAGAGGAAACACCTGCGTTAGTAATCTCCTACAATCCGGTTCTTCATATGGTGAATCATCGATGAGCGCAGTCCCCCATCAAGGGAGAGCATCGCCCCACCCAACAGTGAAAGTTTGGAAAAACGCTTCTTTCCGGCGACTCCCACCAAACCTGCTCCCAGCAGGCAAACTCCTACCACCAACTGCGCAATGTTCGCAGCCTTCATCAAAGTGGGATGCTCTATTTCCATCTTCCGCAAGATACCGAAAGGCGTTTTCGCGTCCTCATCAGAATACAGAATCCGCATATCCACGCTGTGCCCCATGGCAGCCGCCCAACCAGGTTCATGGAAGATTTCGATTCCAGGTACGTCTTCTAATTCCAGACGCCCATAGAGGAAGGCAGCGGCTTCAGCTGGTAGTCCCAGGACTTCGATTGCCCGCACCATACCATCTTGACCTGGTATTTTGAATGTTTCTGCTAACTGCTCAGCATCGCAACCATCGGTTTCGGCAATATGCTTCGGGGAAGAAGAATGGCCGAGGTATTCGCGAACCGCCTCTAGTAGGACTGGATCCGGATTTTCGACTGCTCCCGGAACCACTTGATTTTGTAGCAACCAGGAGTGAATCGCCAGTTTTTCTGGGTCGGCACTTTCATCGGAAGTCACTGCCACTATCCGCTGGTCATGGTCAGAAACATAGAGTCCCAGAGCCGGGATTCGAGAAATCAGGGAGCCTTCTACGAGGTCAGCCCGGATAGTTTCATAGAATAACGCAATCCGACCCTCCGGAAGGGTGATACAGCCTAGGGTTTTACCTTCTGAGGCGGCGCAAAATGGCACTGAAGAAACCGGCATTTGCGAAATCTCCACTACCCGCACCCGCTGGGTGGAATCGGCGTTGCGTGAAGGCATTGGTTTATCAGCCGGCAGTTTATTGGCATGATATTCGCCGATTAGCACATCGGCCTCAAACTTCTCTGCCAGTTTCTCTACTACTTCTGGAAGCGCCGCCCCTACTCTCAGGGGTTCGTCTGCTTCATCCAGGGAAGCCAGACCATCAGCTTGGTTGCGCAGCATATTTATCCCCAACAAGTGGGGAGTGTCCGGGAACCAGTCAGCCTCAGCAACGATGTTTTGTTCCTGGAAGAACTGACAAACCGCAGTGGGATCCAGTTTGGCAGCTACCATCGCTCCCTCTTGAACATTCCAGGAAACTACCGGGTCAGCATTGGCGTCCACGCTTGGCAAGCTGTCTTGGCTCATAATTTCTCCTTTACGGTTATTCCTTCCTCCAGATTAACCGCTGAGAGGCGCTTTTTCAGCCATTAGAGCGCTTTGTAGCTAAGAATTTTCTTTTACCGAAATAGTGACTTAGTTCTCAAAGTTTGAAAATAGCTTGTATTATTCGGGGAATACTGGGTTATCTTAGGTGCATGACACGTCGAATGTTCAGCTGACCCGCACGGTCAGCTCTTCTCAGTCCGCCCCTAGGCGGCGACGCGTTTGCCCGTGCAAAGAAAGTCCCTTTGGACTGCCTTGCCGGGCTTTTTCTTTATCCGAAGTGGACTATTGGCAAACGTTTTATAAAACCCAAATCTACTTTTTAAAAGGATAAAAGAAAATGACTAAGCAAAACTGGGGTTTCAATACCCGCCAGATTCACGCCGGATACCGCCCCGATAAAGAAGTGGGATCCCCGGTACCACCCCTTTATCAAACCAACGGCTATGTTTTTAAGGACGCGAAACAGGGCGCCGATCGCTTCGCCCTAAAAGAACCCGGCCCCATCTACACTCGCCTCAATAACCCCACTAATGAGGTTTTCGAGGAGCGGGTGAACTCCTTAGAGGGCGGAGTGGGGGCGCTTTCGACTTCTTCGGGAGCCGCCGCGATTGCCCTAACTATTTTGACGATTGCCGAAGCTGGCGACAATATTGTCGCCTCCCCTTCGCTATACGGAGGCACCATCGCGTTCCTGGCCAACAACCTGCCGCGTTATGGCATCACCACCACTTTCGTTGCCGACCCTACCGACGCCGCGCAATGGGAGGCAGCCGCCGATGACCGCACGATTGCTTTCTTTGGGGAAACTATTCCCAACCCGAAGAATGATTTTCTGGATATTGAGGCCGTGGCACAGACCGCTCACCGCGTCGGGGTTCCTTTTATCGTGGATAACACGGTAGCTACCCCCTATTTGACCCGCCCCCTAGAGTGGGGAGCCGATATTGTGGTGCATTCGGCCTCGAAATATCTGTGCGGACACGGAAACTCTATCCAAGGGGTGATTGTTGATGGTGGCTCCTTCGATTGGGGCGCCGACCCGGAGCGTTTTCCCCAGTTCAACCAGCCGGATCCCTCCTATCACGGCCTGGTCTATAAAGACCTAGGGGAAAGCGCATTCATCCTGAAAGCCCGAGTGCAGGGACTACGCGACTTTGGGTTTGCGGCTAGCCCCTTTAACTCTTTCCTAGTAAATATCGGGATTGAAACCCTTTCGCTGCGGGTGCAACGCCATGTAGAGAACGCCCAGAAAGTGGCGGAGTTCTTGGAGGCGCACCCGCAGGTAGCATCGGTTAACTATTCGGGGCTAGCATCTTCTCCCACCCATGATTTGCAGCAAAAATATGCTCCCGGCGGTGCCGGCGCGGTTTTGGCTTTCGATTTAGAGGGCGACCGCGCAGATGGGGAGGCGTTCGTGGACGCTTTGGGGTTGCTAACTAATGTGGCGAACCTGGGAGATTTGCGTTCCCAAGTTATTCACCCGGCTTCTACTACCCATTCGCAAGCTAATGAGCAAGAGTTGGCGGCGGCGGGAATCAGCCAATCCACTATCCGGGTTTCGGTTGGTCTAGAGGACGTAGATGACATAATCGCTGATCTTGAAGCGGGATTCGCGGCAATTAAGAAGTGACCCTCGGTAGCTGCAGCTAATAGCAGTTGAAGGAAGAAAAAAATGCAAACGGTAACTAAGGATAACGTTCAAAGGGCTGGGATTAATCCCCGCCAACAGTATCCCGGCACTAACTGGGCAAATAATCCCGCCTGGCTACCCGGAGATGACCCCGGTAACCGCCAGTTTGTTGCCCTGGGAGAACTGCCTCTAGAAAATGGGGGCAGCCTGCCGGGAGGCTACCTGGCGTATGAAACCTGGGGTACGCTGAACGCGGATGCCTCTAATGCAATTTTGATTGAGCATGCGCTAACTGGTGACTCCCATGTGATTGGGTCGCAAACCACGGCGCATCCCACTGCTGGCTGGTGGGAGCGGGTAGTAGGCCCAGGCAAACCAATCGATACGGATCGCTACTTTGTGGTGGCTCCCAATTGTCTAGGGGGATGCCAAGGATCTACTGGCCCGGCCTGGCCCGCCCCCGATGGTCTACCCTGGGGTTCACGGTTTCCAGAAATCACTACTCGTGACCAGGTGCGCGCGGAAAACAAGTTGCGGGTACATCTGGGGGTGTTGTCGTGGGCATTGATAGTCGGGCCTTCGGCAGGAGGATTCCGTGCCCTGGAGTGGGCGTGCCTATATCCGCAGCGCGTACGGGCCTTGGCGCTGGTCGCTACCGCCGAAGCGACCAGCGCTGACCAGACCGGTTGGGCGCATATGCAGGTTCGTGCCCAAGAGCTAGATCCCACCTTTGATGGTGGCGACTACTATTTAGCGGCCGATAAAGAAGCGGGTAACCCCGGAATGGCGCTGGCTCGACAAATCGCACACGCCACCTACCGCACCAGCACCGAGTTAAACACCCGTTTTGGGCATAATCCCCAATGCGGTGAAAATCCTCTGGCAGGTGGACGTTATGCGGTGGAATCGTACCTGGATTATCACGGTAAGAAACTGACGCGGCGTTTTGATCCTGGTTCTTATCGGGCGTTAACTCGCGCGATGATAACTCACGATATTGGGCGCGGACGTGGCGGTACCCGCCGCGCCGCCGGCTCAATCTCCGCGCTCACCCTAGTTATCGGAGTAGATTCCGACCGCCTATTTCCGGTGGAAGAATGTGCGGAACTGGCGCGTCAGATTCCGGGTGCCCAGTATCGGCAAGTCACTTCTTCTTCCGGTCACGACGGTTTCTTAGTGGAAACCCGACAAGTGGAAGAAATCTTGGGCGATTTCGTTGCTGGCTTATAGCACCTCCGAAAACCCTATTTGAGACGACCGGATCTACCTAAAGCAGGTAGGCTGTAAGGCGTGCAAATTTTGGATTTAACCACCGAGCTGCAGGACTACCGCACTCTGGATAATCTACATAAACAGGTACACGGCGAGGTAGCAGCGGGAACGCGAGAAAATACTGCTCTCTTGGTGCAGTACTCCCCTACTTTCACCGTCGGCCGCAACACCAAACCGGAAGATGTGCCCAATAAAGATGTACCGGTGATTGAGGTTAACCGCGGGGGATCGGTTACTTGGCATGGCCCCGGGCAACTAGTTTGCTACCCGATAGTGAAGCTACCGCAGCCTCTAGATGTTATTCGCTTTATTCGCGCCGTGGAACAGGTAGTTATCGATACCTTAGACCCCTATGGGATTCATGCGCAGCGGATTAAGGGTCGGGCAGGTGCCTGGATTGTGCGGCCGGGTGAAATCGATAAGAAGATTGCCGCCATCGGGATTCATACTGCTCGGGGTGCTTCTATGCATGGTTTCGCCCTCAACGTGAACCCCACTTTTAGTGATTTTGCCCGGATAATTCCCTGCGGTCTCGCCGATGCTTGGGTAACTTCTATGAGCGAACAAGGCTGCCAGGAAACCGTGACCTCCATGCGCGCCCCGGTAATAGCTAGTTTGCAGCGCATCTTAGATACCCCTTACTTTAGAGGGGAAGGACAACGCGGGGAGGACGAAAATGTCTACACTTCCTGAGGTGGGAGACCGCAAGCTATTGCGGGTAGAGGCACGGAACGCCCTCAGCCCCATCGAAAACAAGCCAGACTGGATAAAAACCAAGGTAGTTTCGGGTAAGAACTATATGGATATGCGGCACCTGGTGCGCCGCTCCGGGCTAAACACGGTCTGTGCGGAAGCCAATTGTCCGAATATCTATGAATGTTGGCAGGATCGCGAAGCCACCTTCCTGATTGGCGGCGCGGTCTGTACCCGGCGCTGCGACTTTTGCGATATTGCTACCGGGCGCCCCAGCGAATATGACCGCGAGGAACCTAGCAGGGTCGCGGACTCGGTTGCCGAACTAGGTCTGCGTTACGCTACGGTCACTGGAGTTTCCCGCGATGACCTGCCTGATGGAGCCTCCTGGCTGTATGCGGAAACTGCCCGCCAGATTCACGCTAAATCCCCCAATACCGGGGTAGAACTACTTGTAGATGACTTTCGCGGACACCAAGGTGCCCTTGAGGAAGTATTCTCGTCTAACCCCGAAGTATTCGGACACAATCTGGAAACCGTACCCCGGATTTTCCGGCAGATTCGCCCCGCCTTCCGCTATGAGCGTTCCCTAGAGGTTTTAGAAGCCGCCTCAGATGCCGGTTTGATTACCAAATCGAACCTAATTTTAGGGATGGGAGAAACCCGCGAGGAAATCGAGGCCGCCCTGCGCGCCTTGAAAGATGCCAAAGTCGATATTATGACCATCACCCAGTATCTGCGTCCTTCCCCTCTGCATCACCCCATCGATCGCTGGGTAAAACCAACCGAGTTTGTGGAACTTTCAAAATATGCCTATAACCTGGGATTTTCGGCGGTTATGGCCGGGCCGCTCGTGCGTTCTTCCTATCGGGCAGGGCGGCTGTGGGCGCGCGCCATGCAGGCGAAAGGCCGGGAGTTGCCCGCTAATCTGGCGCAACTAGCGGAGGAAGGCACCGCGCGCCAAGAGGCCTCCGCCCTGCTAGCGTCCCGTACTTCCTAATATGCGTGGGTAGCGCAGGGAGTAAGTTTTTCCTCCCGCCCAAGAATTCGGAAAAAGACCGTAGGCATTTTCCGAATTCTTATGCCCACCGCGCCCACTCGGATAAAACTTACTCCCTGCTCCTTGCAAAAATTCCTCGCACGCTCCCGGAAGACTTATCTTACTGAGCCCTATCCTGCTGGGCGGATACTTCTCACTTCTCCCAGCGATAACTTCTTCGCATGTTTAAGTTGCTGCTAGTTTAGCGGGCGCTATCCGGCCAGAACGATAAAACTAAACTGTGTGATTGCTTTTTTGACTAGTCGTTACTTTGGGTTTGCGGTCTTGCCAGCATGTAGAGCACCATTTTTGATGGCTTGATGGCTTTAACGGCATGCGGCAATCGGGTGGTGAAATGTACTAAACCACCAGGTAATAGGGTTACAGTTTTACCTTCGGCGGTAATTTCGAGTTCACCTTCTAGGGTTTCGACGAGCACCGGCATCGCAGCCGTGTGCTCGGAAAGCTCCTCGCCGGCATCGAAGGAAAATAGCACAACGTTGACGCCCTCTGCGCGCAGCAAGGTTTTTGAGACAGTTGAGCCTGCCGCGTACTCGATTTCATTAGCTAGAGTGTTGATAAAACCTAGGGCTGGGGATGCTGGAGTTTCAGCGCTCATAACGGTTACCTTTCAGGTGATTAAGGAGATAAATTACTTGGATGGCTTCTTAGCTACTATAGCGATTCCGGTCAGGTGGTCGCGGTATTTGTTGAAAGTGGATCGCATCTGAAGAACCCGGGCTCGTAGGTCTTTATCCCGGATTAGGTTACGGATAATCCGGGCTACCCCCAAGAGGCCTTCATCTGCCAAGTTGCGCCTGGGCGATAGTAACGCCATCGGCGCAAAACCTATCCATTCCACCTCAAAACCCGCATTCGTGAGTACCGCTCGCCATTCATTCTCGGTCAGCGGGCGCGCGTTAACTCGAATCGTCCGGGCTAATTGCTTGCGTAACCCGTCAGCCAACTTTGGGTCAATATCATTTGGGGTGAGCCCGAGCTCGTGGATGGCGTAACGACCCCCTGGTTCCAGGAGACGAAATGCCTCAGCAACGATTTCGGCTTTAGCTTTCTCACCTTGCATTGTTAGCATCGCTTCACCGACCACTACCTCAGCGCTTTCACTACTCAACCCGGTGTCTTGCGCTTTGGCGTTAATGACTGTTCCACCGGAGGGTTTAACGATGGCTTCTACCCGTGCGACTGCCGCCGGATCCTGATCAACACCAACATAGGAGGCTACACCTTCGGTGATGATTAATTGCGCAGTACGACCCAGCCCTGGAGCGAACTCAACGATTTCTTTTCCCTGCATATTGGCTGCACTCAACATCCGTTTCGTCAATTTCAATCCGCCGGGGCGAAGCACCCGCTTTCCGGCACGAGCAAGCACCCAATGTCCGGCAGCAGTACTGGTTGAACGATCAGATTGTGGCAATGAAGACGCATTTTCCATACCAAAATCCTAATAACTAAGGTAAACCTTAGTCAAGCATTAGTGGCTATCAAATTTGTAGCAGCGGCACCGAACCACCACAGCTCTCTTGGGGTCTAAGTTACGTTTAGGAATGTGCAGGGCGCGCCGAGAAGCCTCCGTCCTGCTAGCGTCTCGTACTTCCTAATATGCGTGTGTAGCGCAGGGAGTAAGTTTTTCCTCCCGCCCAAGAATTCGGAAAAAGACCGCAGGCATTTTCCGAATTCTTATGCCCACCGCGCCCACTCGGATAAAACTTACTCCCTGCTCCCTACGAAGACTTACTTCCCGCGACCCTCGTTGCCAAATGATTCTCGGAGGGTTTGGCGGGATAGTTTTCCGGCACTGTTTAGGGGTAAGTTTTCTACTTTGATTATTTGCTTGGGAATCTTGTAGGCGGCTAATTTGCCGGCTAGGAACGGTTTAATATCCTCGAGGGCGGCGGTTCCGGTGATTACTGCACAGACTCGCTGTCCCCAATATTCGTCCTCCAGGCCAATTACGGCGACCTGCCCGATACCGGGAAAAGTTGAGAGCGCGTCCTCAACCTGCGCGGGGAAAACGTGTTCCCCACCGCTGATGATTACATCGCTTGCCCGTCCGCTCAGGCGCAGCAATCCGTCCTCGCCGATAAAGCCAATATCTCCGGTTTCAATTTGCCCCTCGATAGCACTGATGGCTTTGCCCGGGTAGTTGGTTTTACATACCTGCGGGCCGCCGATGGTTACTTGCCCTTGGCTACCTGCGGGTAGCACCTTGCCATCCGCATCGCGCACCGCCACCTGAGAATAGGTGAAGGGACGACCAGCGGCCTCCGGGTGCGCTAAGGATTCGTTTATTCCCAGGTAGCAACCAGCCCCTCCGGTTTCGGTCATCCCCCACACTTGGATCGGACGCAGCTGTAGTTTTTCCATCCGCCGCGCTAAAGCTGCAGGTAGGGGTGCGCCTCCAATCAGGGGACGGCGCCAATGCGGAAACGGATTTTCCGTGAGCGACTCGCCTTTTTCTTTTTCGAGGGCATCTAGCATCCCGGTGAACATGGTGGGAACCGCGAACCCGATAGTGACTTGCTCGTCGCGAATAATCCGGGCAGCGGCAAGCGGAGAAAACCCCGCAATCACTACCACTTTTCCGCCGTGACAAAAAATATCGTTGGTGGTGCCGTTAAACCCGCCGATATGGGACAAGGGTGCGAGTGCCAACCCGGTATCAGAGTTGCGGTAATCGAAGGCGTCACGATAGTTCGCCCACGCCCAATACATGGTTTCGCGGGAATGCTCCACCCCCAGCGGCCGCCCGGAAGTCCCGGAGGTATAGATAATTGCGGCCAGCTCGCCCTCGGCTACCGGGGCAATCTCACTGGCTAGTTCCCCAGGCGAAAACGGATGCTCCCTATGGGCATTCAAGATACGTTCATGCAGGTGAGCCAGGTTTATAACTAACGGCTTATCGAGGGCGCTCCCCTGTGAGGGCGCAGTTTCCGCGGCAGAACGGGCGGCGCTATCTATCTGTATCTCCCCTTCTTGATCGCTAAATAGCAGACGCGGGGCACAGTCACTCACCATCGCTCGTAAATCAGCAGGCGCGGCAGCTTTAGCCAGCGGAACGAATACCGCCCCTATCTGGTCACAAGCGATCCACAGCAATAGATGGTATTCGCTGTTGGCACTGCAGATTGCCACCCGATCCCCGCTAACTATTCCCTGTTCTTGCAGGTAAAGCACTAAATGTTGCGATAGCGACCAGGTGTCGGACAAAGAAAAATCTCCCAGGGGACCGGCTAGGCTTTGCGCATGAGGATGGTCAATCGCGGCTCTTTGAAAGTTTCTTATTGGTCTAATCATGAATCCCCCTGCCCGTTAGCGTCCTCGCCTATATTACCCATCTGGTCACCGCTGCAAGTTAACCAGCAGGTAGGTTAAACTTAACGACAAGAAACCGGCTAAACCGCACGCAATATCGGCGAAGATTTAAGGAGAGCTCATGTCTGAAACTATCGAACACCAGTTAGCACACCGCTCGGTGCGTCGTTTTGATTCTCAGCCAATCTCGCCAGAGGTATTAGCGCAGCTAAAAGAGGCTACCCGACGCACCGCCACCTCCTGCGGGGTGCAAATGGCTTCGATTATTCAGGTGAACGATCCGGAAAAGAAGCGGCAGATTTCTCTGGTTTCTAATCAGGACTATATTGCCGATGCTCCGCAGCTGTGGATTTTCCTCACTGACCTGTACCGTTCCTACCGGATTGTGGAGGAAAAAGGTGAGGATAATAGCTGCGTGCGCGGTATGGACGGTTTTTTTCAGGGCTTTACCGATGCGGTACTGATGGCGCAAAATTTGGTGAATGCCGCCGAATCCCTGGGGTTAGGCACCTGTTTCTTAGGGTCAATCTTGAACGACCCAGCGCGGATGATTGAGATTTTGCAACTGCCGAAACTGACTTTCCCTGCCCTGGGGGTAATGTTTGGCTACCCGGGGCAACAGCCGCAGCTCAAGCCACGGATGCCCATGGAGCTGCGTATGTTTGAGGACTCCTATAACTGCTTTGACGGATCCTATCTGGAAGCGTTTGCGGATTATGACCAGGAAATGACTACCTACTATGACACTCGGGCACATGGCAAACGCTCGGATACTTTCACCGATAGCCTCACTCGGATCATGCTGCGGGAGGCGCCCCTGCGCCGCGGAATGTTGAACACGGTGCGCGCCCAGGGCTTCGACCTCGCCCTCCAGCCCCGCTAAAGGCTACATAAAGATAGCGCCACCAGCTTCGAGGTAGCGATATAGGGCTGCCTACGAAACACCTATTTTATTTAGGGGGCGAGGGCGCAGCTTATTTGGTAGCGGATGTTTCTTTGCTACCGAGTTTTTCTTTGGCACAAACAGACTCGTCATATCAACGTTTTCTAGTTTCAGCAGCTGGATTTTTCGCTCCATCCCGGCGCCATAGCCGGTGAGGTTACCGCCCGCACCAATTACCCGGTGACAAGGAACAATTATCAAAATCGGATTTGCCCCTACCGCTCCCCCAACTGCCTGCGCTGACATTCGCGGGATACCTCGCTCCCGCGCGATCCGGGCAGCGATTTCCCCATAGGTGACGGTTTCCCCGAAGGGGATGGTAAGCATGATTTCGCAAACCCGTTTCTGAAAGTCTGAGCCGCTCAGTTTTAGCTTTGGGGTAAAGGAGGGGGCGCGTCCTCGAAAATAGCTATCTAACCAGCGGGCGGTTTCTTGGAATATGGGCAAAGATTTTTCCTGAGGGCGGGTACCGGCAGCAGTTGCCACCGCGGCCTGCTGTGATGCTAGCCCTAACCCGATCAGTGCGCTGCCATCGCTGCGCATGGCAAGCTCGCCCAGCGGGGAATCATAGAACTGGATGAAGGTGTCCGTAGCCGTTTGCCTCAACCCCCTAACGCACTCGCTTTAACTGCCCGAAAAGTGCTTCATACCGGTCTAAAAAATCTTTTTTCAAAACCACAGAGGCGCGAAAAGTGCGCGCTTAGCGGTTATGTCCTGATTTTGACACAATTATGCGAAAGTATGTCCTTACTTTCGCACTTTCTGGCTAAAATCAGGACGTAACTTGACTTTGCTAGTTTTGAAATACGTTCAGCCGAGAACCTTACGACGAATATATTCACTTCTGGTGACGTGAAACTTCTTGGCGAGTTCCCCGATTGCATTTATTTCACTGACGCTAAAACGCACGCTGATATTACGCATGGGCTCATCATCTTTAATCCGGTCTAACGGAGAACCATAGTAGAAAACTCCGGTAAGACCGTCGTCAGCATTTTCGTCCTCAACTTGTTTTGCCTCTGATTCAACCTCATCAAGAGTCATTCCAAATCGGGAAACAACTTCTTCATCGCTGCGGGTACCGGTAAACAGCTCGTCAGGTTTAGCCATTATTTCCTCCTTTGTAGATTTCGAATTTCTCGAGTAAATTTCCTGGTAGGCGGAGTCATTGCATGGTAGATAAGCACCTCATTACCACTCATCCGATAAAGCATTTCTATATTTCTACCATTTGAATCTGCACCTACCCCCAGCCAGGAGCCGTTATCTCTTTGAGCATGCAAGAAATGATTTTCGAAAGCGTGCAGGACGTCTTCTTTCAGTAACTCTGGATGTCGTTGCGATACGCGATCCAAAATAAAAACTCGCACAAAGAAAATATATTACAGACGCAATACGTTCGCAATACCTCAGTGTGCCTCATGTGTTTTTAGCGCCAAGGCGGTGTGGTGCCTAATCTAGGATGCCGAGCAGAAACTTTTAAAAGGACACGATAATAGCTCTTCTTACCGTAGGATAAAAAATAGCGCTGACCCGATTCAGCAACAATTTCTAGTGTCTTTCAAGGGGGATGCATGTCAACTCTAAATAGATTACTGGCAACTGGGGCAGTTGATTTACACAGCTCAGAGAGCGATTGGCGCTCAGCGATTCGCCATGCTGGGCAGCTTTTGGAATCGGCCGGAAAAATCACTCCCGAATATACAGAGGCTATGATCGAATCAGTTGAGGAAAAAGGCCCCTACATCGTAATAGCACCGGGGTTTGCATTCGCTCATGCACGGCCATCGGCGGCAGTAAAAGAAACTTCCTTTTCCTGGGTGCGACTGGATCCCCCAGTAGCGTTTAACCATAAATCTAATGATCCGGTTGACCTGTTAGTGGCTTTCGCTGCTACCGACACCTCTTCCCATCTAGAGGCGATGAAAGAGCTAGCCAAACTGTTGGCTTCTAAAAGAGACTCGCTTAGTGCAGCAAACAGTGAGGAAGAACTACGCGAAATCTTCGACTCGCAGACTGCAAAGCCGAAAGGTCAAGATAAGACTCCCAGCGCCAAGAAACCTGATCGAGCAGCTAGCGCAAGGAAAACAGCTAGCGACTCAGTTCCGTCTAAAGGGAAAATACTCACCGTGTGCGGCAATGGCCTAGGAACCTCTTTATTCCTGAAAAACACCCTGGATCAAGTATTAGATGAATGGGGATGGAGTCCCTATCTGAATGTTGAGGCCACCGACACTATCTCTGCAAAGGGACGAGCCAAAGAAGCAGACTTCCTGCTCACCTCGGGGGAAATAGCCGCCACTCTGGGTGATGTTGGGGTGCCGGTACATGTAATCCAAGACTTTACTTCCATGCCGGAAATCGATAAAGCCCTACGCGAGCTTTACGATATTTAACCTTTGACCACCGAGGAGATTCCTTATGAATACCGTTCTTACAATCGCAAACTTCCTGGTAAATGAGATTCTGTCTGTACCGGCATTCTTAATCGGGATTATCACCGCAGTCGGTTTGGCGGCGATGAAACGTGGTGCTGGAAAAGTTGTTGGTGGCGCAATTAAAGCGACTTTGGGTTTCCTGCTGATTGGTGCCGGTGCTGGGTTAGTTTCTAGCTCATTGGAGCCTCTAGGCGCAATGATAACTGGCGCCACCGGAGCCAAAGGAGTGGTACCCACCAATGAAGCAATCGTAGGTATCGCGCAAAATGAATTCGGTGGACAAGTAGCCTGGATCATGATCCTGGGATTCGTGGTTTCGCTAGTGTTGGCCAGATTTACCCCGCTCAGTTACGTATTTCTCACCGGTCATCACGTGCTATTCATGGCAACCTTGTTAACCATGGTGTTAGCACCATCTGGCTACCCCACCTGGGTCGTAATTGTTTTTGGAGCGGCATTGTTGGGAATAGCAATGGTTTCTCTGCCAGCAATTGCTCATCCCTGGACACGTCGTATCACCGGCGATGACTCTATCGCCATTGGTCACTTCGGTACTGCGGGGTATGTAGTTTCTGGATGCGTTGGCAAACTCGTAGGTGGCAAGGGAAAGAAGATGTCGGCTTCCTCCGAAGAACTGAAACTTCCCGAAGGGCTGCGATTCCTACGAGATTCGATGGTGGCCACCGCGCTTTCTATGGCATTAATGTACGTAATTCTGGCGGTACTTTTCATCGCCCGTGCAGGTTCCCAAGAAGCCTTTAAAGCGTTCCCGAATGGTGCCGCCAACGTGGGCAACTACCTAATGCAGGCGGTCACCCAGGGGCTCGAGTTCGGGGTGGCAGTAGCAGTCATACTGTTCGGGGTTCGCACCATCTTAGGTGAACTGGTACCCGCCTTCCAGGGGATTGCCGCCAAAGTTGTTCCCGGCGCTATACCTGCGCTGGACGCGCCTATTGTTTTCCCCTATGCCCAAAACGCAGTGCTAATAGGTTTCCTTTCCTCTTTCGTGGGAGGTTTAGTGAGCCTAGCAGTCCTTTCCATCTGGCTAAACCCAATGTTCGGCGTGGCATTAATCATGCCGGGTCTGGTTCCTCATTTCTTTACTGGCGGTGCCGCAGGAGTCTATGGTAATGCCACTGGAGGACGGCGCGGAGCTATTCTGGGCGCCTTCGCTAATGGTCTGGTAATTACCTTCCTCCCAGCATTTCTTTTGGATGTTCTCGGTTCCTTCGGAAAAGCTAATACCACCTTTGGTGACGCCGATTTCGGTTGGATAGGTTTACTGTTGGGTTGGTCTACCAAGGCTGGAGGAATACTCGGACTAATATTACTTTCCCTGGTGGGACTGGCAATTTTCGGAGCGGGACTATTTAGTCAAAAGAAGTTGGTAAACACCCATTGGGATCCCACTCCTCATCGCCCAGTTCCGGTTAGTAATTCCGCCGTTTCCGCAGACAAATCCCAACCGGTAGTGGGGACAAAAACTAAGTATCCCAAAGTGCTTCCACCCGCGGGAGCTCCACTACCCCCTGCCCCGCTCTCCTAGGTACACCGCTCGGGCTCTTACCTGCCATTGCGCTAGCGCAGACTTCTGAAAATCGCGTTTATCGGAAATAATACTTAGCGCTGACAGCTCAGTTCTAAAAAACGGGTGCTGTGACAAAGGAATGCTCCCGCCACCGTCTGTAAGGGCGTGGTGGCGGGAGCTGCAAGGGCGGGTGCCAAGCCAGAGCACCCAGGCTTCCAGCGCGGAAGGACGGGCCGCTGCCGGAAAGCTTTTCCTCGGATCTCCTGCTCGCTTGCAGTAAGCAGGAGGCGAGAGTCAGGAATCTAGGCCTTCTGCTAGGTCGCTGAGCGGATCGTAGCCGCCCTCGCAAACCTCGCGGGGACAACCCTGCCAGGTTTTGTAAAAGTAGCCGACAATATCGACTGCCACCGGGTAGGGGTAGGCTTCGGCGACTTCGCCGTTTACCTTTTTCGCGCTACAGGCAACGTGGTCGTAGAAGAATTCACAAACCTCCACGTAGTTCCACATCTTCTGGCATTCTGCACAGACTGCCAGATGCGGTACCAGGTCACCTTCGAAGAATCCTAGTTCTTCCAGGTCGATTTCCGCATCGATGCGATCTAGCTCGTGGTCTTCCCCGCAGTCGCACCACTGGATACCGGTGCGTTCCATTTCCCAGGGATCAGCAAGCGGAGATTCCTCCGCTGGGGCTTCTACCGGAGTAGGCGCCTGAGTGGGAGCCTCGGCAGGAAGCGGATCGCGAAAGGCAGCAGCGCGCGCGAGAACCTCAGTTACAGTGTTATTAGTATCAAGAGCCATGATGGCCTCCTAAAAATCGTTGTTCCCAACCCGGCATTCCCGAGAGGGCGAATCTTCCTTCGAGGGCACCGACTTACGATTGATCCGGTTGCCTGGAGACCTGTCGAAGGACATTACGCTCAAAGCGTGGTCATCCATCTGGATTCAGGAATCACTATACACTATGAATACTTTTTAAGCGAGCGTTTTTTAAAAATTCCCGAAAATTTGTAGCAAGTTTAGGGTTTGACCAGCGATAATAAAATAATAAATACTTTTTTCAGCGTGTCGATACCGCGGGTAGAACGTAAAATATGAAAGGTTCTAACCGCAGCCCTGCATATCCCCCAACCCCTGAGGTAGAGCTGTTGACGTAGGAAAGTCGCAGGATCGAGGGCGAGGGCGCAGCAGAAGGCGAAAGTTTGAAAGTGCGCATTTTGGGGTGGGTTCGCGTCTGCAGGTTAGGGAAACTAAAAACCGCTCATAAGCGGTTTGCTTATGAGCGGCTTTTAGTTATTTAGTTATGGTGTTTCGCTGAGATTAGCGCTGAGCGCGCCGCCGGCGGCTAATCACGAACAGACTGCCGGCTGCCAGCATAATCATTGCGGAATACACGGAATACATCCCATTAGCCCCCGTCCTTGACAGCTCCCCAGCTGCACTCGGGTGCTGTTTCTGTGGCTTCGCCTGGTTACCAGGCTTTTGATTACCCGGAGTAGTCGAGGAAGAAGCTGGCTTGTCCTTCCAGATGGCGGTGATAGTAGTGTTACCTTCGACGGTGATTTCGTCACCGACCTGGTATTCCTTATCACCTATCTTCCAGCCTTTCAACTCCTTATCCTTAGGGGCCTTGAACGTGCTAGCAGGCAGTTTGAAAGTGCTACCTTTCTTTACAGACTTCTTGTCCATATTGCCGGAGCCTTCACCTGGTTCAAAGTTGACGTCAACCATGATGTCTTTCCAGATAGCTTTCACCACGGTGTCTTTGGTGAGAGTGATCTCGGTATCCGCTGCAACTTTTTCGCCGTCAATTTCCCAGGTATCGAACTCTTGGTTCTCCGGGGCAGTGAACGTAGAAGCAAGCACCTTGTAGGTATCCCCCTTGTATAGGGTCTTACTTTCTTTCATAGTTCCTTTGCCACCGTTTCCGTCGTAAGTAACGGTAACCGGGATCTTCTTCCAGATGGCGGTGACAGTGGTGTTATCGTTGACGGTGATCTCGTCACCGACAGCCTTTTCCTCATCACCTATCTTCCAGCCTTTGAACTCCATATTCTTAGGCGCCTTGAACTTGCTAGGAGGCAACTTAAAAGTGCTACCTTTCTTGACGGTCTCCTTGTCCATGGTGCCGGAGCCGCCTTCACCTGGTTCAAAGTTGATATCAACCATGATGTCTTTCCAGACGGCTTTCACCGTGGTGTTTTTGTTGACCGTGATTTCGGTATCAGGGGCTACCTCTTTCCCATCAATCTCCCAAGTCTTAAACTCTTGGTTCTCCGGGGCGGTGAAGCCGTTAGCGGCCAAGGTATACTTGCTGCCCTTGTCTAGGGTCTTACCTTCCATGTTTCCTTCGCCGCCGTTACCGTCATAGGTCACTTTCACCTGGATTTTCTTCCAAACGGCCTTTACGACCGTGTTGGCTTTAACGGTGATCTCGGTACCCGCAGGTACCTCTTTGCCGTCAACTTCCCAGGCTTTAAACTCTTGGGTGTCATCAGGAGCAGTGAAAGCATTATCCAAAATCGTGTACTTTGAGCCCTTATTCAGCTTCTTACCGTCCTTGAGTTTCCCATCGGTCATGGTTCCCCTACCGCCGCCCGCATCGTAGGTTACCTCAACCGTTTCAAGCGTCTCACTGGCCGGAGCTGATTCAAGCTCTTCAGTATCACCCTCAAGACCGCCTTTGTCTTTCGCTTTTGCCGTGATGGTTCCACCAACTTCGATGTCTCCAACTTTCAGAGTAATCACACCGGTGTTCTCATCAACACCCGATCCGCTCCATTTATTGGTTTTCAAATCTCGCGTTGCGGTTATGGTTTTATCCTTACCATCAGCATCCTTATAACTGACGGTGTAAGACGCCAAGTCGGTATCATCACCGGGATCTTTATAAGCCGGTGGGGTAATGGTTACTTCACCCTTATCCGTATCTACCGCAATCGCCGGAGATTCAGGGGCAATATTTTTCACTAGATCTTTCGCCGGGAATTTAGTGACTTTGGCTCCATTGTTTACTTTATAGGTTCCATCGGCATTTTTTTGATATATCGGATTGCCGGCATTATCCCAATCAACTTCCACATCATTAGGACTGATTATTGTAACGTTTCCATCTTTATCAAACTCGATAAACGCAGGATCGGTTAAATATCCAGTTCCATCGGGGAGTTTAGATACGCCATTTACCGTATTGGCATCTCGAATAGCTTTATCGATGGCTTTTTTATCCGCATCCGTTAATTTGTGAGGATCTCTCACGGCGACTTTGTCGGGGGTTGTTATTACCGGCTCAGACTTCGCGCAAGAACGGAATTTATGTGGCTCTTTGACAATGATACCGAACTCTGTTCCGAGTTTTAAATCGTTAACCTTATCCGTAATTGGGAAAGTAACTGTTGTGCCGTTAACGATTACTGCTTGAGACATCTCTTTTGAGTCAGATTTGTCCACTATACAGCTTCCCTTTGGGGAAAAATTCCTGTCCTCTCCATCCCTAAATTCTTTGACAAATTGAAATTTCGTACCTGCGGCAACCGCGTTAGCAAATGTAACGATAATCTGTCCGTCTGTTACCTGTACTTTTTCTATTGTCGGAGCAGCAGATGTTTCCGTTACCGTTTTGATTTTTAGGTCCGGAGCTTCAATTTTTCCGGAGGTTGATCCATCGGTATAGGTCACTTCATAGTATGCATGTTCCGTGCCATCAATAGAAAACTTAACTGATTTAATATCACCAGCTATTGCAGTGTTTGCATCTTTTAACATTTGAACAGCTTCTGCTTGCTCATCGTTATTTATCTGGTTGGAGTTCGTGTGTTCAATCCAGATTTCTCCGGATGGCATTTTTAACTCATCTTTATGCTGATCCGCTAAAGATTTCTTAACTTCCAGAACGACAGCTTCAGAAATTTCGTTATTATACTCTTGCTTTACAGTGACTTTATCGCCCTCCGCAAGCTCACTACCTAAATTAACCGTCCAGTCCTGACTTTTGTCCGTGTATGGAATAGTGACCGTTTTTTCTTCGGTTCCACCTGCTTGACGACTCACGGTCACGTGAATAGTCACATCTAGCTTTTTTGACTTCCGTTGTCCGGCTCCGATAGTTAATGATCCAGAAACAGTTTTATTTCCAGCAAATACAGGATTGACCTTCGGTTTTGCGGCAGCACCCACGGGTTGCCCAATATTCTCCGGTCCGATCTCCAGGCCATCGTCCGCCTGGGTATTCGCTTTGGCAGGCGCCTTGTTTTCCGGTGCTGCACTGGTTATAAGCTTGGCAGGGTCTGCGGTGTTTACTGGCTGCACATTAGTGCTTGGTTGCTCCGCCGGCGTCCCCTCCTGCAAATCCTCGGCCTGCACCAAGGAAGGCGCTGAGAGCATGAAGCTCAAGGCACAAAATAGGGTGACGATCAGCAGCCTCTTAAGGAAACTGGCAGACTGCTGAATCGCGCCACCTGATTTCTCTGCTGACAAGGTGCCAGGTTGATTATTGAAGTTAAGCATAGGACCTTCCCATAACTTGCTGTTACTCATGACTTTTACTTAACAATCGTATCATTGTTACCGAAAATCCACTAGACACATATTTATCGTTAGTACAGGTCAGAGCAATGCTCATCTAGATTCCCTCTAAGCTACTTGTAGATTGATGGTAATCTCACTATTGAACAGGCACATTCTTAAAGGTTTAGATGCAGGGAGAAACTCATGGAAAAGGCAAAACAGCTGCTGGCAGGGCTAGGTGGCACCGAAAACATTACCGAGATTGAACCGTGCATCACCCGCCTGCGGGTAGATGTAAAAGACCCACAGCAGATAGATGAGGAAGTATTAGCTGCTGGTGGAGCCCTAGGCGTGGTGAAAACCGGTCGCTGTATTCAAGTGGTGGTAGGTCCCGTGGCAGATGAACTGGCTGCCGAAATTGAAAAACTGCGCTAAAACGCCGGGCTTCCTTTTCGAGGGCGCTCCTTTAAGTTTTTAATGCCCAGATGAATAGCGCGACCGGACACTAGGACGCGCTCGCCGACGCCGAGGGCGCACATTAGAAAGCAGGCACACCATAAATCCCAATATGAGCGCAGATATCAACACCAACAGCGTAAACATTGATGAGCGGAAAACTTACGGCTCTTTGAAAGGGTTACTACTCGACCTGGACGGCACCCTGATCGACTCTGAACACACTCACCTGGCCGCCTATCGGCGCATGTTTGCGGCGAAAGGATGGCGAATAGCAGAGGAAGAAATGGAGATTTTCAAGGGGCGCCCTGGCCCGGAAGTGTTCCAAAGCGAACCCGGCCCTTGGAACGGCCTCGACCCGGAAGCTCTCGGCCTGGAGGCTCGCTCCTACGTTGATACCCGGCGCGATCCCCCACGGATTTTTACTGGCGCCCGCGAAATCATGCAACTTGAGATGCCAAAATGTTTAGTTACTTCCGCCTGGAGGCAGTGGGCGCAGTTAGCCGCCCAGCTACTCAAAGCCCCGGCCAGCCTGAAAGTGATTAGCCAAGAAGATATTAGTGCCGGCAAACCCGACCCGGAACCCTACCTAGTGGGAGCGAAAACCCTGAAGCTGCCCGCGTCCTCCTGCATCGTCATCGAAGACACTACCAGCGGAGTTATCTCGGCGCGCGAGGCCGGAGCCGGCAGAATCTATGCGGTTACCACCAGTCAAAGCCGCGAAGTACTGCAAAGCGCGGGAGCCGACCTAGTAAGCGATAGTCTAGAGGGGCTACTGCCCTACCTCGGCGGCGAAACCTCGTCCTAACAGCGGCTTGCGAGCGTGCAGACGCAGCCCTAGTTAGGATGCACTGCGCTCTCTAGCATCTCCAAAAGCTGATTAGCGAACTGATCAGCGGTAACGTCCTCTAAGAACCTAGTTTTCCCCTCTTGGTCACGCAACGGTACGCACCAGTTCGGGTATTCATACTCGGTACCGGGCTGATTTTCGGTTAGCTGTTCTTGCACTGCATCCGCCAAGGTCAAGACCACCAGCTGCGCGGGGGTAGCGGCGATATAACGGTAGAGGGCGCGAATCATCTCGCCCATATCGGTCTCATCTTCCGCCAGACCCGCGTGTTCAATCAGCGCGCGGCGTACCGCCCCAAAAACTCGCTCCTGGTTGGCTTCAGCCTCTGCGCGCGAAGAATCCAAAAGATCCAAAGATTCCCTAACCCGCAAGTCTTCGCCGGTAAGGTAGCCCGCCACTGGCGGCATATCGTGGGTATTGACCGCCGCCAATTGCTCTCGCCGATAATCCGCGGGCGGTACCAAATGGTCCGGAGCATCGAACTCAAAGAACAGCACCCCGGTACCTAAAATCCCCCGGTAGCGCAGGTAGTCGCGCACCCAAGGCTCTACGGTACCCAAATCTTCGCCGACTACCACCAGATTATTTCGGTAAGCCTCAAGCAGCAGTACCCCCACCATCGCTTGATGGTTATAGCGCACGTAGGTGCCATCTTTCGGGAGCATCCCTTCGGGAATCCACCACAGGCGCAACAGCCCCATAATATGGTCGATACGCAGCGCGCCCCCCATTTTGGCGGCCGCCTCGACCGTGCGTCGTAAAGGTTCATAGGCCTGCTGTTCTAGGCGGTCTGGGCGCCAAGGTGGCTGCGACCAGTTCTGCCCCAACTGGTTATACATATCGGCAGGAGCACCCACCGAGATGCCCTGCGCGTAGACCGCCGGGTCGGTCCAATGGTCAGCACCCAAATGGTGAACCCCTACCGCCAAGTCGTGCATGACCCCGATCTTCATTCCGGAATCGACGGCCACTTGGTGCGCCTGCCGTAGCTGCCGGTAGCAAAGCCATTGCAACCATTTAAAGAATTCGGCTCGCTTTCGTAACTTCTCCCCACATTTTTCAAATTGGGAAGCATCTGGACGTTGCCACTTCTCAGGCAGCTCTAAACCATATTTTTCGGTCAAAGCACACCAGGTTGCAAACTGTTCCAGAGCCGCGCCCTGTTCGGTGAGGAACTGCTGATAGTCGGCTTCTCGTTCCTGCGAGCGTGGAACCTGGTAAATAATCTCTAGGGCGCGCAGTTTCCGTTTCCAGACGGGGTCGCGTTTGACTAAATCGCCACTAAAGAAGTGAGCTCCGGCTCCGCAAACTCCGGGATGATCGGCGGGCATCGCTTCACTAAGGGAGCGTTGGGCTTTACGCCGCAGCTCCGCCAGCTTTTCCCGCTTCTTCTTCGGGAGTTCCTTAGCTTCAACAATCGCATCGGGGCGAATATAAATCGGATTCCAAAAGCGACGCGAACAAGGCAAATAGGGAGAGTTTTCTAGGGGCGAAGTCACCTGGGAAGCATGCACCGGGTTAATCAGCAAGAAATCCGCGCCCTTGGAGGCCACCCATTTACAGATCTTCGCCAAATCTGCCGCGTCCCCGATCCCCCAAGAATTCCGGGAAGGGTTGGCATAGAACTGGCTCATTACTCCCCAGGCACGCCCATCACGCAAATTCGGCATTCCCAGACGCGCCGGAGTGACCGCTACTGGGCAAGTATAGGGGCGTTCATCCCCTTCTACCTGGGCGGTTAAACGATGCCAACCCAAAGGCTGCCCGGGAGGAATATTGAAAGTAGCTTCCCCGGTGAGCACCCCATTGATTTCGCGGGGAGCCACTAACACATCCAACTGGGGCAAATCCCAAGACCCGCCCTCCTCAAAATGCATGGTTACGGTTACCGCTTTACCGTGCGGAACGTGTACCCGCACCCAATAGTTGTCATCGTTGCGGGTAACCACACATTCGGGGAGGACGCGCCGCCAAGGACGCTCCTCAACCATTTTTAGCGAGGCCGCCACCTGCGCAGGCGTATCCGCGTCAATATCCATCGCCTTGAGGACTGCGCGCAGAGTTTCATCGGAAACTATGCGGTGAACCCCGGAATAGTCCCAGTAATCAATCGCAATTCCGTAGGCGTTCGCCAGTTCTTTAAGATCCTCTTGACTATCGCTCATTTGTTACCCCAGCCCTTGTAACCTTGTTTATCAGCTATTTTACATCCGTTAGGCGCGGCGTAAACGGCGGTGAGTTACCCGATGCGGACGCGCAGCCTCCGCCCCCAGGCGGTCAACCTTATTCTTTTCATAGGACTCGAAGTTGCCCTCGAACCAGTACCAGTTCGCGGGGTTTTCTTCGGTTCCTTCCCACGCCAGAATATGGGTGGCGACCCGGTCGAGGAACCAGCGGTCGTGCGTGATTACCACTGCACAACCCGGGAACTCCAGGAGCGCATTTTCCAGGCTGGCTAAAGTTTCCACATCCAGGTCGTTAGTGGGCTCGTCCAGCAGCAGCAGGTTTCCGCCCTGCTTGAGGGTAAGCGCCAGGTTCAAACGGTTACGCTCCCCACCAGAAAGCACCCCGGCAGGTTTTTGCTGATCCGGGCCTTTAAAACCAAACGAGGCCACATAAGCGCGCGAAGGAATAGTCACGCCCCCCACGTCCAAGAAGTCCAGACCGTCCGAAACTACTTCCCACAAGGTCTTATCGGGATCAATCCCGGCACGGTTCTGATCCACATAACTGACTTTTACGGTCTCCCCAATATCGAGAGTTCCGGAATCGAGTTCCTCGAGCCCCACAATCGTCTTGAACAAAGTGGTTTTTCCGACCCCGTTCGGACCGATAATTCCTACGATTCCGTTGGGTGGCAGATTGAAGGACAGATCCTTGATCAGTTCGCGATCCCCAAACCCTTTACAGAGTTTATCGGCACGCAAAACCACGGTTCCTAGGCGGGGACCGGGCGGAATCTGGATTTCTTCAAAGTCCAGTTTCTTGGCGTGTTTGGCTTCTGCCTGCATTTCCTCGTAGCGCTGCAAACGTGCCTTAGATTTCGCTTGGCGCCCCTTAGCTGAAGAACGCACCCACTGCAGTTCCTCTTTTAGACGCTTAGCTAGTTTCGCATCCTTGCGTCCCTGGACTTCCAGGCGTTCCTGCTTCTTTTCCAGGTAGGTGGAATAGTTACCCTCATAAGGATAAAGACGCCCGCGATCAACTTCCGCAATCCATTCCGCCACGTGATCCAAGAAATAACGGTCGTGGGTAATAGCGATAACTGCCCCCTTATAGGAGTGCAGATGCTTTTCTAGCCACAGGATAGATTCCGCATCCAGATGGTTAGTAGGCTCATCCAGTAACAGCAGGTCAGGTGCTTTTAGCAGCAGCTGGCAGAGGGCGACCCGGCGGCGCTCCCCACCAGAAAGCACCGAAACCGGAGTTTCCGGAGGCGGGCAACGCAAGGCATCCATCGCCTGCTCCAGTTGAGAATCCACATCCCAGCCATCGGCGGCATCAATCTCTGCCTGCAGAGTACCCATTTCCTCCATGAGGGCATCGAAGTCGGCATCCGGATCCGCCATTTGCGCAGAGATCTCGTTGAAGCGATCAAGTTTGGCCTTTAGGGGGCCGACACCTTGCTCCACGTTTTCTTTAACCGTGAGATCATCGTCCAATTCTGGCTCTTGCATCAAGATGCCGACGGTATAGCCGGGGGTAAGCCGCGCCTCCCCATTGGAGGGCTCATCTAGACCCGCCATAATTTTGAGGATCGAGGATTTACCGGCTCCGTTAGGGCCGACCATGCCGATTTTGGCTCCCGGAAGGAAAGCCATAGTTACATCGTCCAAAATGACCTTGTCACCTAGAGCTTTACGGGTGCGGATCATTTGGTAAATGAATTCTGCCACTGCTGCCACTTTCTGCCAGACGGGTATTGTTTCTAATACCCAGAATAGTGGAGTTAAAAACGCAAAGCGAACCCCCGCGCGACTAGGTGGCGACTAGGTGGCGACTAGGCAGCCTCTCCGCTGAAGGTAGTTTCTAAAATATACTCCCCTTCCGGGTCGAGGGCGCTTTCCGCGGTGCTTGCTTCCGAGGACGCAGGCGGATTGTTCCCGGAAGCAGTTTTTGCCCCCGAAGCGATGATTTCCCCGGTGTCAGGATCTACCGTTTCTGCAGCTGCCTGGCCCTCCGCAGCTTGTTTCCCTGCCGGTTCTGTTCCCGGGGAAGTCTCGAACTCGCCCTCGGGATCGGCCAGCGAACCGCTACCTTCTTTGCCAGGGGAAGCAAAATTTCCCCGTTTAGGGAGCGCACCTACCATTCGCACAAAGTTAGATTCCCCCATGGTCAGGTCATGCCCCAAAGAAGATGCGGTTAGCTCTAGCCCGTAGTGGGTAACCTGCTCTTTGTCCTGCCATTTAGAACGGATCAACCGCCCGCTCGCAATAATCGGATCCCCCACCCGAATGGAGCGGGACACATAGTGCGCGCCCCACCCCCAAACTTTTACCCGGACCGTCAATGACTCCCCTTTCTGCCAGTTCCCCTGGCTATCGCGAGAGTACGGGGTATGCATCACCCGAAAAGTGCTAAGCGCCTTTTCGGGTTTCGCGGGATCGGGACGGTGAAAGGTGGGTGCGGTCGCTACCCAGCCGGTAAAGGTAACCTCAATATTGGCTTTGCTCATGATTCCTCCTGGTGTTGATTACCTCACCATGATGCAAATCGGCTTTGAGATTTTTAAAAAATAAATCTGCGCCACCAGGAAAAAGCGTGATTATCTACCTCTGAGGACAAGGAATTAGGACGCGGGAGATTTCCAGCTAAACTTGAGGAACAACCAGCCCCCGTAGCTCAAAGGATAGAGCAAGGGCCTTCTAATCCCGAGGTTGCAGGTTCGATTCCTGTCGGGGGCGCCAAACCGCAGGTAAATCCGTTTACCTGCGAAATTTGTGGCAGCTAAATCCCCGATTTCTAAAACTTTAGGCCGTAGATGATCCGAGATTTTTCGTCCCGAAACCAGCTAGGCTCCCAGCCCTTGCGCTAAAACCTCTTTCGCGGCCGCCTCGCATTCCTCACTGCTCGGCCCTTCCCCTGCCGGCCAAAGTACCTTGCGGTAGTAGCGCAGCTCCTGGATAGATTCGCGAATATCGGCGAGGGCGCGGTGTCCCCCATGCTTTTCTGGGGCGTTATAAAAGGCGCGCGGATACCAACGCTTCGCCAACTCTTTCACCGAAGAAACATCCACTAAGCGGTAATGCAAATGCGAGATTACCTGCGGCATTTCTTTTTCCAGGAACTGTTTATCAGTCCCTACCGAATTGCCGGCCAGCAGCGCCTGTCCCTGACCAGGCACAAAACGCTTAATATATTCCAAAACCTGTTTTTCGGCCTCCTCCAGCTCTAGCGCCGCCGGAGATTCCAGTTCCTCCAGCAAACCGGACTTGGTGTGCATTTCGCGCACAAAATCCCCTATATTTTCTAAGGCGCCCGCTTTGGGTTTAATCAGCAGGTCGATACCTTCATCCACAATATTGGTTTGCCCGTCAGTGATGATCACCGCCACCTCTACCAGGCAATCCTGCTCTAAATCCAGGCCGGTCATTTCGCAATCGATCCACACTAAAGGATCTTTCAGATTATTTGTCATACCTTTAGCCTAGTCCATCGGCTTTGGATGCCAGATAGCGAAAAGCAAAAGCACCCGCAAGCCAATTCTCGATAGGTTATTAACTATCGATTTTTTGGAGGAACAATGAGCACAGTTACCGCGAAGGATATAGAGGTGGCTGCCGGGGTATTAGCCAAGGTAGCTACCAAAACTCCGCTGCAAAAGAGCGATCGTTTGAGCGCAGAAGTAGGCCGTCCAGTTTATCTCAAGCGCGAAGATCTGCAGATTTGCCGCTCGTTTAAAGTGCGCGGCGCCTATGTGCGGATGGCAGCCATGGATGAAGAAGAACGCGAGGCCGGGGTGGTGTGTGCATCGGCGGGTAACCATGCCCAAGGAGTTGCCTATGCCTGCGCACACCTGGGAATACACGGCACGATTTTCTTACCGGCCTCCACTCCCCGGCAAAAGCGCAAACGGATCGCCACTATCGGCGGTAAATGGGTAGAACCGGTAATTGTAGGCGGCGACTTCGATGAAGCTAATCGGGTGGCCGCCGAGGCCGCTAAGGACGGGGGCAAGGTTTATGTGCACCCCTACGATGATCCCTACACAATTGCTGGTCAAGGCAGTATTGCGGTGGATTTAGATTCCCAGCTGCCGGATGATACCGATATGATTTTGATTCCAGTGGGAGGCGGCGGTTTGATTGCCGGAATGGCCACTTGGCTGAAAGCCCATCGCCCCGGTATCCGGATTGTAGGGGTGGAATCTGAAGGCGCGGCCTCGATGAAAGCGGCGGTTCAGGCGGGGAATCCGGTTTCCTTAGAACACGTAGACTCTTTCGTAGATGGTACCGCTGTAGGCAGGGCCGGGGATTTAACCTATCAGATTGTGCGGGAACTGGTCGATGACCTGGTGGTGGTGCCTGAGGGTGCGGTTTGTACCGAAATGCTCGACCTTTACCATTCCGAAGGGGTGATTGCGGAGCCGGCCGGAGCGCTAGCTTCTGCGGCGGCGCGTAGCTTCTTACCGCAAATTCCCAACGGCTCAGTGGTCTGCCTGGTCTCTGGCGGCAATAATGACCTCTCGCGCTACGCAGAGGTAACCGAGCGTTCTGGGCGTTACGAAGGTTTACGCCACTACTTCCTGGTGACCTTCAATCAGGAGCCGGGGGCTTTACGGGCATTTTTAAATGACGTGCTCAGCGAAGGTGAAGACATCATTTACTTCCAGTACACCAAGAAAAATAACCGCGATACCGGACCAGCACTGGTGGGGATTGAACTGCCGGATCCCACCGATATTAAGGGGCTGCGGCGCCGGATGGCGGCCTCTCCCCTGCAGGTGCAGGAAATCGATCCTTCCTCCCAGATCTTCAAGATCCTGGTTTAGGAATAAGTAAAGCGCTAAGTTAATCCCGGTTTAGACAAAAGCTAAAGGGCTAGGCTGCCAGTTTTACCTGGCGACCTAGCCCCCTAACTATGGCACTTTCGTGCTACTTGCAGTTATTTGGCTGCCTTAGCGCCCTCGTCCTGAGCAGAAACCGCCCGCGAAATCGCGTCATCCAGGGACTTTTGGGCTTCGCCGTACTTCGCCCAGTCGCCCGCCTTCATGGCACTGTCCGCATCTGCCATCGCTTTCTTGGCGTCCTGCAGAGCGGTGTTTAGCTTCTCTTGCGCGCTGGGGGCTTTAGCGGAAGGTTCTCCCGCTTTACCTTTAGCAGCCGGAGCCTTCTTATTGCCGTCATTGGAGGCAGTAACCGCCCCGGAATCTCCCCCGAATACCTGATCCAGGGCTTCTTTAAGGGTAGGCGCGAACCCAACCTTATCGCCGAAGCCAACCAATACACTTCTAAGCTGCGGATACTGGGTAGTACCGGTGGATTGTACATACACCGGCTGCACATAGAGCAGACCGCCACCTACTGGCAAAGTCAGCAGGTTGCCACGGATAACCCGGGATCCCTGTTGATCTTGCAGGTTCAGCTCCCGGTTAACTTCCGGGTCAGAGTTAAACGTGTTTTGCACCTGACCGGGGCCGGGCACAGTGGTATCCGATGGCAAAGCCAAAAGTCGCATCTTGCCGTAGCCTTTGCGAACTTTACCTTTCTCATTACCGGTTTCAGAGTCAACCGCTAGGAAGCCGGCCATGGCCGCGCGCCGACCTTCACCGCCAGGAATAAACACTGAAGTCAAAGAGAATTCGGCGCTGCCTTGATCGGTGTTCTTGCCGGTAGGCATATTCATGGTCAGGTAATAGGGCGGCTGCAGTTTGCCCGATCCTTCCAGGTCACGCGAAGTGGCAGTGGGGTCTTCTGAGAGTTTCCACTGGTCACCACCGGTGTAGAACTCCGAAGGGTTAGTGACGTGGTAGTTAGCCAATAGTGCACGCTGAGCCTTGAAGTAATCCTCCGGGTAACGCAAGTGACTCATCAAATCCCCACTGATCTCAGACATGGGCTTTATCTGGCCGGGATAAATCTTTTGCCAAGCCTTCAGAACCGGATCCTGTTTATCCCACTGATACAGCTGCACCGAACCGTCATAGGCGTCAACTACGGCCTTAACCGAGTTGCGCATATAGTTCACGTTATTTTGCACCGCGAACTGCGCGGTTTTGGCAGTAGCCGTATCTGCAGTCGCATCCGTGAGGTTAAGATGCTGGGAATAAGGATAGGAATCAGTGGTGGTGTAGGCATCAACGATCCACACCAACCGTTTCTTCGCACCCTTCTTGGCATCCATATTTACAATCGCGGGATAGACACGCGAATCCAAAGTTAAATAGGGGGCGACTTTCGCTACCCGCAACGCTGGATCACGATCATAAAGAATCTGAGACTTAGGGTTGATTTGATCTGAGAAGAACAGATCAGTAGAGCGGAACTTCAAGGCAAACAGTACCTTGTTTAAGAAGTTCCCGACCTGGGGGCCACCATTACCATCAAAAGTGGTGTAAACCTGCTGGTTATTCTTGGCGTCTTGGTAATCCAGCTCTTTAGGATCCGCGCCTTTAGGGGCTCCCACGATGGAATACAACGGAGAGGCCTGCGAGAAGTAGATTCGCTTCTCGTAATCCCCGATTTCACCATATTCTTTAGCCGAGAGGGAAGATTCCCAATAGGAAGGCAACCCCTCGGAAGTTACTTGGTTACCGTAGGCGGCAACCACCCCGAAACCGTGCGTGTACACCGTGTGGTCATTAACCCAGTTACGCTGGGAATTAGCCAAACCATCCAGGTTAATATCACGCACCGCAATCACGGTGTCCCGCTTTTCCATCTTTCCGTCCTTATCCGGGAAGTTATAGCGGTCAACCGCGAACTGATCCGGGAAAGAATAGTAAGGACGCGACTGCTTCATCTGCCGAACTGCCGGGGAAATAATCTCCGGATCTAAAAGCCGAATCTGCTGGGTGGAGTCCGCGTCCTTACGCAACTGATTGGCGCTAGTTTCATTGGTGACCTGATCATAGGAAATCAGGTCCAGATCCTTCATGCCGAAGGCATCCAAAGTGGCCTTGATATTGCGGTCAATATATTGACTTTCCAGTTCCCTCTCGTTGGGGCGTACCCGGAACTGCTGAATAATAAACGGATAGCCTGCCCCAATAACTAGGGCAGATACCACGGTTACCGCGATACCCGCTGCCGGCAGGTACCAGCCGCCTCTAAAGGACGCGAATACAAATAGCGCCGCCACAATTAGGGCAATAACCGCCAAAATCGTGCGAGCCGGAATAATCGCGTGCACATCGGTGTACATGGCGCCATCAGTTGGCGAGTTTTGCCCATAAACCATGGTCCAGCGATCAACGAAATAGGTCACGCCGACCATCACCGAAGAAATCGCCAGCAGGATCCCCATATGGATACGCGCAGGCTTAGTAGCTTTCGCCTTGGGAGTTACCGTCATTGACCCCAATAGGTAGTAGGCAATCAAACAGGCAACTAGGGAAATCCCTAACAAAGTGAGCAGGAAAGTTACCGCCATATCGATTAGCGGCAGACGGAAAACGAAGAAAGAAACATCAAACCCAAATTGGGGATCTTTTTTCCCGAAGGAACCACCGGTGAACGCCACCAGCACTTGCCGCCAACTAGCCGCCATCCCCGTTGCCAGGAATATAGCGATTAGGGCGGGAATCCCCAAGAAGATTCCCCGACGATGACGGGTAAGAGTAGACCGATAAGACCTAATAGAGGCGGCAATGGTCCCCATCTCGGGGCGATTACGATAGGCAATCTGCAAGTTGAGTGCCACAATCGCCCAAGCAATCAAGAACGATGCCAAGAACATGCCTCCGGCAGCAATCCACTGGGTGAGCAGTACCCGCAAATACCCGGTCTGGCAATACCAGAGAATCTCCGTCCACACCTGCGAAGCCACCAGCAGTAAAACAACTAGCGCGACGATTACGCCAATAGCGATACCGAGTGGCCCGGGTTTCTTAAACTTTATTTGCGGCAAGGGCGCACGTCCGCCGCCTCCGGCTCCCTGGGAACCGCCGCTACTGTTTCCGCCACCTCTGCCGGCTCCAAATCCGCCAGGAAAGCCACGGAAACCACCGCCTTTACCGCCGCCGAAGCCAAGATTTCCAAATAAATCGTTACTCACGAGCCCCTCCGGGTTTTTCTCGATATCTGCCTGTACGCATTCTTTCACGTTTAGGGTTTTTACTCACCCCGGAAAGCGTAACTAGCCGCCACGCTGTAGAAGATGGCAACATAACACCATGACTACTTCACCGGATCTATCTGACGCGGGGCTGTCACTGCGCCTAGCGGTTTCCTCTTTAGAAAAAGACGTAGCTCAGCTGGGATGGGACCGTTCCCCGAGTCTTTTTGCCTTTGTCTATACCAAGTCGATTTTCCCGCAGCTAGCGGGTGAGATGGATCCGATCGAGGCAGATCAGCTACGCGCGGCCCTAGCTGAAAATCCCCTACACCTGACCGCAGTCCTCCAAGACCACCTTCCTCCTGCAGATTTAATGGACACTCTGGGGCATCTAGTTTTCGGTGAGGACGTGGCGGGAGTCGCGGTCTCTATGGAACGTTTCCTGGTTTCCCCGCAAGCGGATGCCGATGCCCCTGCGGATCCGCGGGAGCGCGAAAAGTTCTTACTTGCCCATCCCTCTCGCCAAGACGTACGGATTGTAGCCGGCGCTACCCGCGATGGAAACACCTGGTGTGCGAGTCGCGCCCGCGCCGAAGATAGCGACGAGATGGTGGCGCAAGGGGAAAATATTGTTCCGGAACTCCTAGAGGCGCTAAAAGCCATGCTGGTTAGTGACGAGGAACTAGCCCAGCTGGCTAGCGAGCCGGACAGCGCGGGAGTTTCTGACGCTGATTAGCAGCAATTTGCGAGGCGACCTGGCGTGCCTGATGCAGATCTTGTACCGGAACCGCCCGGATTCCTTTAATCGGTTTCACCTGCGGGCAATTCGCTTTCGGCATTAAAAACCACTGGGCGCCATCTTTCTTGGCACCCGCCATCTTTTGGGGGATCCCCGAAATCGCCAGCACCTGTCCCCCATAGGAAATCGCGCCGGTTCCCGCTATCTCTTTTCCACCGGTCAAAGAGTCCGCGCTCATGCGGTCAACAATCCCGAGCGCAAACATGGTTCCCGCCGATGGTCCCCCCACTTCCTGCAAAGCGATATTGATATCCACCGGTAGTTTGGCCTGGGGATTCAGGAAAATTCCCAGTTGGGATCCTTGGCGGCCATCGCTAGGTTTGCGAGTTTTCCCAGTAACCGAGATGTTTTTATCCTTCCGCTGGACGCTGAAGGTCAGTGAAGTTCCCGGCGGGGTCTGCTCTAAAACATCAAAAAGTGAGTTGGCGAGCTCTAAATCCTGGGTTTCCCCCCGGGAGGTAACCGTCCGCAGAATATCGTTTTCCTTCAGTTTGCCCGCGAAATCGGAATCCTCGGCTATTCCAGTGACTTTGAACTTTGCCGGAATCTTGTATCCAAGTTCGCTAAGCGCCGCCACTTTGGCGCTGAGCTGCGAATCCTCCATCTGCGCTTGTGAAACCTGCTCCACCTGTTTTTCAGTAGCACCTTCCGGATAAACCGAAGATTCGGGTAAAACCTCGGTGAAAGAACGCATTTTCGCCAGCAACACTTCCGCGTAACTTACGTGGGTTCCTGGTCCGCCTCGCATCGAAACCGTTACCATCCGCAGCTGCCCTTCAGTGGGATAGGTTTTCGCGCCCTCAACTTTAATAATTCGCCCCTGCCCAGACTGGGAGCCGAGAACATCGAAGGTGGGACCTGGGGATTCGATTACGAAGGGTGCGCGAATGGCAAAACCAAGAACCAGGAAACCGACCAATGACAAGGTCATCATGGCTTTACCGATTCTCCCCTGTCGGCGAGCTTTTTTCGACTGTTTCCCGGCCACGATCCCTCCTTCTTTAGGTCTCAATTATGCTCCGCCCAAGGCGAAACTAGCACTGCTACCTAGTCCTTAGCCAGCAATACCGATACTCTTAAAGACAGTAGTCAATTTTTAGGGGGTGTGCAGCACTTGGAGGAGCATAGCGGCGGTGAGCAGCGACCGGAATGGTTCAAAATGCTTAAACAGATGCTAGGAGAAGAGGCTGCTGAGGACGCCTATCGCCAGTT
Source organism: Varibaculum prostatecancerukia (assembly GCF_943169825.2). Classification (NCBI taxonomy): domain Bacteria; kingdom Bacillati; phylum Actinomycetota; class Actinomycetes; order Actinomycetales; family Actinomycetaceae; genus Varibaculum; species Varibaculum prostatecancerukia. The sequence goes on along the minus strand of NZ_OW968402.1, from coordinate 981,153 downwards.
ACAAGAGCACGGTATCGACCCCGAAAAACTGACGGGAGGCACGATTCCGCTCCCGTTCTCTGCTGGCGGTTCCAATGCTGCCAGCCAGCTAAAACATTTCTTCGCTCCCCACGAGGGCGCCGTTAACTGGCAGGCAGCCACGGAAGTGGCTTCTTCCCGCCTCCCCAGTAGCGCCCCCACCAGCGCTGCCCAAGCGCAAAGGATTCGCGAACAGCTTTCGGTGGCGGATTTATGGTTAGATGCGGTTACCACTTTGAGTCCCACCGTCACCACCCGAGTGGCCTGGACGCCTAAAGAATGGATACAGGCGACTTTGCCGGCATGGCAGCGCCTTACCGAGCCGGTCATCACTAACGTAGTGCGAGCATTTACCGAGGCTATCGGGGAGCAACTAGAGCGCCAAGGCATTGACCGCGAAGAAATGAAGGCTTCAGCGGCCATTCCGGGAGTCGGGCAGATTCTCGGCCCTATGGATCCAGATTCTTTACTGAAAAACCTGGCTGCCGGACTTTTTGCAGTCCAGATTGGGCAGGCTATGGGGCAAATAGCGCAAGCTGCTTTTGGTTCTACCGACATCGGGATTCCTTTGGCAAAAGAAAAAATCATGGGGTTGGTGCCGGTAAATATCGCCGCCTTTGCTAAGGATTTAGATATTACTGAATCCGAGGTCAGTCAATATATCGCGGTACGCGAGGCCGCTCATGCCCGCCTTTTCCATTCGGTACCTTGGCTGCGCCATAAGTTATCGCAGCTTATTGGCCGCTATGCGCAAGAAATTCGGGTCGACGGGGAGGCGATTGATCGTTCGGTCAGAGATTTACAAGACCGCCTCCAAGAACAATTTGGGGAGGGCGAAGGCGCGATTGGTTTCCCGCTTGGAAACTTCGACCCCTCCAACCTGGGGATTGGAATACCCGCCGATATTTTCGCGGCTGAAGAAACTGACACCCAACGGCAAGCGATGGAAGATTTGCAAACCGTATTGGCGTTGATTGAAGGCTGGGTTGATGAAGTTTCCACTCGGGCGTGTATGCCTAACTTGGAGCATGTAATCCAGTTGCGCGAGTTAATGCGGCGGCGCCGGGCTACTACTTCCCCAATCGAGAAGGTGCTAAAACCACTGATCGGAATGGAACTTAGCCCCAAGTATTCTCGCCAGGCCGCTAATCTTTGGTCCGCGCTGCTCAGCGAGCAGGGAATGCAAAAACGTGACCAACTCTGGTCACACCCGGATATGATTCCAACTTTGCAAGACTTAACTGACCCCGAAAACTTTGTGGCTGAAAGCAGCAAAGAACCAGAGAAAGACCAGGTAGACCAGGATCTAGATTCTTTGCTTTCCGGAACTTTAGGTTGGGCGCAAGGACTAACCCCGGAAGTTGATTCTCAAGGTGATCAAATGATGGGCAATCCCCACCCCCACGACCATAGTGAGGACGGGGAAACTCCTCCTGAGGACAGCGCCCCAGATTCACCCTCTTCGGACGAGTCCTAATGGAAACGATTACCTAAAGAGGTAGCAGGTAAATAGATTTTTAAAATAGGTTATCCACACTTTTAGAGTCGCTCTAGTTTCGAAAGCGGCACCCTGGGATGCTTATTTTTATGCGATTAATAAACGGTTCAGTAATGTTGCTGCGCTCGGGCGGGAAAGCCCAATTCGGTACCGGGGAACGCAATGGATTCCTGGTAAAAGGACTTACTCCCTCCCATATAGCCATCCTGAAATGGATATTTGACAAACAAAACTGGTACAACTCTCACCTAGAGCGCCGCTTCCCCGAAAATAAGAAAGAAGTTAGCGATATCCTAAAAATGCTTTCCGATGGAGGTCTGACCGCGAAGCATCAGGTGCCGGACGGGGATTCTGCCTGCGCCTATCACCTCTACGGCTCAGATGCCCCGATTAAAGCCCGGAAAGAGGCACTCATCGGAGTCAGCGGATTGGGTTCTTTGGGAATCACGCTAACCCGGAAGTTAATCGCCTGCGGGCTCACGTCTTTGATTTTGCGCGATCAGGAACAGGTAAAAACCCGCGACCTGTGCGTCTATAGCGATGAGCACTTGGGTGCGGTTCGCCAAGATGTCGCACCCTTGGTGCTAGGAGTAAATAAGCAACTGCCCAACCGACCAGTTACTTTGGAAATAGCGATCTGTTCCTACCTGACCAACCCGGCGTGGGCGAAAGCCTGCATCAAGAAGGGACTACCCCATCTGCCGATTATCAAACGGGAAACCGAGATCGAGGTCGGCCCCCTGTTCGTTCCAGGACGTACCTTATGTCTGCACTGTCAACATTTAGCGAAGCGCGACGCGGATCCGGAGTGGCCGCAGCTCGCTGCCCAACTAGCGTGCGCCGATCCGGTAATGGCAGATACTTCTCTGTCCGAATATGCCAGTGCTTTTGCCGTCCGAGAGGTTTTAAGCTACCTATCAGGCCTGCCAGTCTCGCTGGTGGGAGCCTCTTGGGTTTTCAATCCTGCCGATCCTCTGCCACAGGTGCGCCAATGGCAGCCACATCCAAAATGTGGCTGCGTGAACGTCTAATTCTCTAAAACCTTCAGGTTCTCGCCAGCTACCTGCACCGGATCCGCCCCTCCAATGATTTTCAAAATCGCTGCCCCGAACTTTTCTAGTTTGACCGGCCCGATTCCTCTAAGCAGTGAAAGTTGCTTGAGGTTTTTGGGAGCTACGGTGGCGATATCCCGCAAAGCAGTATCGGAAAACACGGTATAGGCCGGTTTATCCAGCCCGTTAGCTACTTCTAGTCGCCAGTGCCGCAGGTGCTCAAAAAGTTCTTGTTCTTCCTCACTAGCTGCAAGTAAGAAACGCTTAGTTTCCCCGCGCGCGCTGGGGGTGCGCGTAGTTTTCACGGCCTTAGTCTTTCGGGGCCAAACCGGAGAGAAGAACCGCGAGCAGGCACGGGTGGCTTTGCGGTCTAGGGAGCGTTTTACCCCGTAGCTAACAACCAGTTCATCACGGGCACGGGTGACTGCCACATAGGCTAGGCGGCGTTCTTCTGCCAGCTCTTTAGGGGATTTCGCCTGGGCGATAGGCAATAACCCTTCGCTAACTCCCGCCAAGAAAACTATTTTCCATTCCAAGCCCTTGGCGGAATGAATAGAAGCCAAGGTAACTCCCCCACCCGAGGGGTCTAGTTGCGCCTCAGCCAGCTCTTGCCATTCGCGCACTAACGAACTCAAAGACCATCCGGCCGCCTGCTTCAACTGCGCCTGTTCCACCAGGGTATTTAGAGATTCCCAACGTTCTAGGATCGCGCCTTGGGTAGCTGGAGCTTTCACTGACCAGCCCAAAGGACGTGCCAGCTCCGAGATGATTTCCCCGATATCTCCTTTGGCTCCCCGCTGCGCCAGCGCGCCAGCTTGCCGCAAGACAGCAGCAACTTCGGGAAGTTTAAAGAACCCTTCTGCTCCGCGCACGCAATATTTCACGTCCAAATGTGCCAAAGCTGCCTCAAATTGACTGGACTGCGCGTTAGTCCGAAACAGGACTGCGATTTCACTAGGGCGGGTGCCGCCTGCGATTCGTTCTTTAATCATTTTTGCAATCGCGCTTGCCTCTGCCTCGTCATCCGGGTAGCGCTCAAAACGCACCGCTTTCCCAGATTCACGCATGGAAGTGAGCCGGACCGCCTGCTTCTTGGTTTCTTTATCGCGGGTAACAATCCCGTTTGCCAAAGAAACTATTTGCGGAGTAGAGCGATAATCTCGGGAAAGAGTCACCACTTGAGCACCGGCATATTCGCTGGCGAAGTTACCTAAATACTGGGGGCTGGCTCCCGCAAAAGAATAAATGGTTTGTGCCGCGTCCCCGACTACGCAAAGATCTCGATTTCCCGGCCCCAACCACAGTTCTAGCAGGTGTTTTTGCAGCGGGGAAATATCTTGATACTCGTCTACCACGAAGAAGCGATATTGAGAGCGAATCTGCCCAGCAATATCTGGGCGTTCCTCAATCATCCCGCAGGTCAAAGCGAGTACATCCTCGAAATCTATAACGGAACGCTCCCGTTTGGCTTCCGCGTATCCGCGCATAATATCAGCCATATCGTAGGTGGAAATCCCGGCCGGGGGTTGCTGACCTCCGCCCTTTGCCCACTTGCCATAGTTATCGGGGTCAACCATGCTCACCGCCGCCATTTCGATGGCTGCCGCATAGTCACGCAGGGCTGCCCGATCATGAGGCAACCCTAGACGAGAAGCTACCGCTCCTATCAGGGAAGATTTAGTTTTCATTATTTTCGGTAACTCGCCGCCGATGGCAGTAGGCCAAAAATATCTAAGCTGGCGTAATGCTGCCGAGTGGAAGGTACGCGCCTGTACCCCCTCTACCCCTAGGGCGCGCAGCCTAGCCGCCATTTCCGAGGCCGCCCGCACGGTGAAAGTAACCGCCAATACCGAGGTAGGGGTATAGATGCCGCTGCGCACCCCATAGGCAATGCGATAGGTGATTGCTCGGGTTTTACCAGTACCTGCCCCAGCTCGGATACATACCGGACCACGTAAAGCCCGGGCAGCGCTAGCCTGATCGGGATCTAAATGTTTTAGTAGTTCTTCTGCCTGCTCCACATCAATTACCTTAAAAGTTATGGTCTTCGGGACGCTCAATCGGATACCCCAGCCATTTTTCGATCAGATTGGCGGCAATAGTTGCCGGTCCGGGGGGACTAATTTCTTTTCCGGCCACTAGCTGCATAAATTCGGAACGCGTTACCCACATGGCGCGGTCGATTTCGGTTTCATCCAACATAAAATAGGAGTTTCGCGAGCGAGCAAAAAATCCCAGCATTAGCGAACGGGGATACGGCCACGGCTGGGAGGTCAGGTAACGCACTTCATCGACTTCTAGTCCGACTTCTTCCTCAATTTCGCGGTGAACCGCCGCTTCTAGGGACTCCCCGGTTTCCAGGTAGCCGGCAATCAGGGAATAAAAGTTACTTTCCCAAGCAGTGTTGTGTGCCAATAGTAAACGGTCTGACTCGTCGCAGATAGCCACGATAACCGAGGGGTCTTGGCGCGGATACACAATGGTAGAGCATCCCGGGCAGTGCAGTTCCCACCCGCCAGCAGACACCTTGAGCGCCGTGGCACAGCGTGAACAATAGCTGGTGTCGCCATGCCACAGAGCTAGACAGGCCGCATGGGTGGCAATAGCCGCATCCTCACCTCCGAGGAACGCCCCTACTTGACGCAGCGGGATTAACCCCAGGGAGGTGGTGGTATGTTCGGCGATTCCCGCCAGTTCATGGTCACTAATAAACAGGGCAACCCGGCTAGTAGCGCCATCTCTGCCTAGATACCAGGCTTTACCTGCTTGGTAGCGCTCGTCCCAGGACTCAATTTGTCCTAACATTTGTCGTTCCGCGCTGCCTAGGCGGTAAAGACGTCCGCTTCCTGCGGGGGCATCTACATGGGAACGTGAAGCAGCCATTTCGGGACCCGCACTAACTCCCTTGGTAAGCGGCAGTAACACCCGGCGGCGATCAGCGACCGCAAAAACTTCCGTGTCACCGTCCCGCAATAAACTGGGTACGTGTACAAACTGGCGACACCCAGTATCCAGATCGATGCGGCAACGCGAAAGTGCGGGAGTATCCATAATCTCTAACCTATCGGCTTTGTGACTTTGCGGCATCTGCTATCGGTTTTACCCAAATCATCCGAGCCATATTTTTCCTGATAAAGCGTTAAAATTGGCGCAGATTTTTTAGGAAAGCTACGGGCAGCTTTACTGATAGCAGCTGCCTGAAATATTTAAATGCCGTTAAAGCAGCGCCTCATCATATAATCGGCAACGTGAGTAATGAAAAGTTTGTGCGCGCCGATGGACGCGCTTTTGACCAGATGCGACCGTTAAAAATTACCCGAGGCTGGGCAAAGCAGGCCGAAGGTTCCGTGCTGATTGACTGCGGAAATACCCGCGTGCTCTGCAATGCTTCCCTGACCCAAGGGGTACCGCGCTGGCGGCAAGATTCCGGTCTGGGATGGGTAACTGCCGAGTATGCGATGCTGCCCCGCGCCACCTCTACCCGTTCGGGGCGCGAATCGGTAAGGGGAAAAATCGGAGGCCGCACCCATGAAATCTCGCGTTTAATCGGCCGCTCCCTGCGCTCAATCGTAGATATGAGCGCCCTAGGGGAAAACACGATTGTGCTGGACTGTGATGTACTTAGCGCTGACGGCGGCACCCGCACTACTTCGATTACCGGTGCCTATGTTGCCCTGGTAGATGCCATCAAAGTGGGGCAAGAAAAAGGGTGGATACGGCCCGGAAAAGTGCTTTCGGATTCCCTATGCGCAGTCTCGGTTGGTTTTCTGGAGGGAAACGCCCTGCTAGATCTGCCTTATGAAGAGGATTCGCGCGCCGATGTTGATATGAATATTGTGGCGACCGGTTCCGGCAAGTTTGTAGAAATCCAAGGCACCGCCGAGGGACAGACTTTCGATCGCACCCAGCTGAATGAGCTGCTGGATCTGGCCGGAAAAGGGATCCAAGAAATTTCTGCCATCCAGGCGGAGGCACTGTCATGAAGATACCATCTGGGGCGCGCTTGATTCTGGCCACCCATAACCCTCATAAGGTGCAAGAACTAGCCGATATCCTCTCTCCCTTAATCGCCGGTTTTTCCCCGGAAATGATTGTGGGAGCAGGCGGATTAGGAATCGAAGAACCTGTCGAGGACGGGGTTAGTTTCACTGAAAATGCACTGATTAAGGCACGTTTGGTGGCACAAAGAACCGGGCTGCCTACGGTTGCCGATGATTCGGGGTTATGCGTAGACATTATGGGAGGCGCGCCCGGGATTTTCTCGGCACGCTGGTGCGGACATCATGGTGATGACCGCGCTAACCTGCAATTATTACTTGACCAACTGCGCGACGTTCCCGAAGAAAACCGGGGAGCCAGTTTCGTTTGTGCGGCGGTGCTGGTTTCACCGGCTGGCTTGGAACGGCACTGTCTAGGGAAAATGAGTGGAAAGCTGCTTGATGCCCCGCGTGGCGATGGTGGCTTTGGTTACGATCCGATTTTCCTAGCCGAAGGGCAAGAACGCACTAATGCGGAATTAAGCCCGGAAGAAAAGAACGCCCTTTCTCATCGAGGAAAAGCCTTCCGCGCCCTCGCCCCCGCGATCGCGGCCACTATCGAGCTAGGGGGTAACGTTACCCCTGATCAGGCACGCCCCTAACACTAAAGCTAAATCTCGAAGCTCATCCCGGAGCGGGCGATTTCCAGTTCTCCCCGCCAGGTGGTTTTCGCTTCCTGTAGGGGGACGTCGGGGTCGGTCCAAGGTTGAATATGGGTGAGTACCAGTTTCTTGGTTCCCGCATTTTGGGCTACCCGGCCGGCGCGCTCCCCCGTCATATGGATCCCGCGCACCTCGTCCTCCTTAGTAAACCCGCATTCAGAGAAAAATAGATCCGAGTTCGCAGCGGCTTGCACCAAAGTATCGCACTCGTCCGAATCACCCGAGTAGGTGAAGACTGTCTCGCCATTCTTACCGGGACCGGTTACCCGGAAAGAAAATGCGGGAACTGAATGCCAGGCGGCGAAAGGTTTAATCTGCAAGGGGCCAACGCTAAAAGCTCGTCCCTGCTTTAGATGATGAAAATCGAACTCGCCGCTAAAGTCATCGCGGGGACTAAAACCGTCTAGGCCTCGCACCCGGTCCTTGACTCCCTTGGGTGCGTAGACCGGGATGGGGCCGAGGGCGCCGCGTGGGTGCCAACGCCTATGCACCTGCATAGACACGATATCTGAGCAGTGGTCAGCGTGTAGGTGTGAAAGCACTACCGCGTCTAGCTTGGTGGGATCCGTATAGTTCCAAAGTTGCCCGAAAGATCCGGGCCCTAAATCAAAAACCACCGAATAGGTATGGGGAAGCCCCAGGGGGTCAGTTCCTTCAGCCTGCACTAGGTAGCAGGAAGCTGGGGAGTCCGGCCCGGACATAGAGCCGGTAACCCCTACCACTGTCACTTTCATGAAGTAATGCTCTCCTTTTTGATTCCGGTAAAGTTTGCCCCCATTATTCGGGAGGCCAGGGCGGTGAAAGAATCTTTAGCTTCGGTACAAATAAAGTGGTGCTCTGCTTTTTCCGCCCCGAACGGGCGCAACATTTTTTCTTCCACCAGTTCCCCATAGACTTTTCGTGCCGCCGCCGAAGATGAAGAAATCAGGGACACGTTTTCTCCCATGAAATAAGAGATTGGCCCTTCGAGCAGCGGATAGTGAGTACAACCGAGAACTAAAGTATCTACTCCCGCCTCTTTTAGGGGAGTTAGATATTCTTCGGTAACGTCAAAAAGTTCCTGGGAGGCGGTGATGCCTTCCTCCGCGAACTCTACGAAACGCGGACAGGCTTGAGTAAAAATCTCCGCCCCCATGCGAGAGAGTTTACGCTGATAAACGCCGGATTCAATCGTGGCTCGGGTGCCGATAACCCCGATCTTGCCGTTACGAGAACGGGTAACCGCGTGTTCAACTGCCGGTTGTACTACTTCTACTACCGGAATCCCCTGTTCGTCCTGGTAGCGATGCCGCGCCTCATCCAGCACCGCACAGGAGGCAGTGTTGCAGGCGATAACCAACATTTTTACTCCCGACTCCACCAGGGAGTCCATGATTGAGAGGGAAAAGTAACGCACGGTGTCGAGGTCTTTTTCTCCATAAGGGGTATGGGCAGTATCCCCCACATAACGGATTTCTTCGCGCGGCAACACATCCAAAACTGCGCGCGCGACCGTCAGCCCTCCGACTCCCGAGTCGAAAATACCGATAGCCGATTCATTAGTCACAAAAACAGCCTAGCTAGGCTGCGGCCAGCTATCTATCGCCTGCAAGAGTGAATCTTGCCACCCAGAGAGCCATTCATAGAAGGAAGTAACTAGGGCTTCCTCAAATTTTTCGTTTCCGGTTTTCGGGTTTACCTGCGAAGATACCTGTCTATTGTCTTGGGGATCAACGCTGTAGTCTTCGGGACTGAGTTTGCCGGATATGGCAAGACGCACATCGTTTATTCCGCCTAGCCAATCCCATTCTTGTCCACTTTCGATCAGCAACACCGAACCGGTCTGCTCGGAAAGTAGTTGGTATAGCCGTTCTAAGCGTTCGGATTTTTGGGTACGTAGCTGCGAATCAGTCAACTCCCGCATAGTTTGGGCGGTTCGCTCGTCAGCTGCTCCCGGGGGCAAGAGCCGATCTAATGAAGCATTCTGAAGATGGATGTCTTTAGCCGCGTCCTCGCTATCGTCCTCCCCGAGCATAGTGGTGATTTCAAAAGGTAATACCGGTGGATCCAACAGGGTGCGTACTTCTGAAATTGCTTTTAGAAAGAGGTCGCGCTCAACTTCTCCAATTGGGCATTCCCATCCCCCGGGGACGGGACGGAAAGCGTTCATTTTACGTCCGGTCCATCCAAGGTGGCGCGCAAACCATAAGCGTGCAGTGCCTGCACTAAGGCTTCCATTCTTTCGCGAGTACCCACCGCTACCTCAGTTTTCCCCTGGTTGAAGATCTCTTGCCGGGTGCGCCTGGCTTCTTCTGAGGACATGGAAAACTGGTTGGCTAAAACTTGTTCCACGTAGCGCGGCTGGTTAACCGGATCTCGAGAGATAGTAACCCGCCATTGCTTCAGGCGAGTACTGCCCGAATACGCAGGAGTACCCGGGTCAGAAGCCAGATGATTAACCATATATTCAGGGTATTAAAAACGATGCCGACAAGGGGCTGTTTTGAAAGATGATTTTATTGGCGCGGTTACTTACTTCCCAGAATTTTTGTTTTCGCCCGCAAGGCGAAAACTGGAATATAAGCCGTTTTTGAGTATGCTAAAAACATGAGTTCTTCAGTAACCACTTCTTTGTTAACCGATATGTACGAGCTGACCATGGTGGATGCCGCTTTGAAATCTGGCACCTGGAACCGCGGCTCCATTTTTGAACTATTCGGTCGACGACTGCCAGCAGCGCGTCGTTTCGGGGTGATGGCTGGCAATGCCCGCGTAATCGAAGCCCTGGAGCGTTTCGAATTTTCAGCTGACGAGATTGACTACCTATCAAGGGAAAAAATAGTTAGTGATGACTGCCTGGATTACCTGAAAAGCTATAAATTCAAGGGCAATATTCGCGGTTACACCGAGGGGGAATGCTATTTCGAGTCCTCTCCCCTACTGCAGGTAGAAGGCACTTTTGCCGAATGCGTTTTATTGGAAACCCTGTTATTGTCGATTCTAAATCACGATTGTGCGGTCGCTAGCGCGGCCTCGCGGATGACTATCGCGGCTCACGGGAGGCCATGTGTGGATATGGGCGCCCGACGCACCCACGAACGCAGCGCAGTCTCTGCCGCGCGTGCCTCCTATATCGCTGGTTTTAGGGGAACTTCTTGTCTGGAGGCCGGCAAACGCTACGGGATTCCCACTATCGGTACCGCGGCGCACTCTTTCACTTTGATTCACGACTCTGAAGAGGACGCCTTCCGGGCGCAACTGGCTAGCTTGGGGCCAGGCACCACTTTGCTGGTGGACACCTATGATGTTGCCCGCGCAGTCGAGCGCGGGGTAAAACTGGCACGGGAAGCCGGTGGCGAACTGGGATGCGTGCGCTTGGATTCTGGGGATCTGGTGGCCGAGGCTTTCAAAGTCCGGGCACTACTGGATTCCTTGGATGCCCAAAGCACCAAGATTACGGTTACGAATGACCTGGACGAATACGCAATTGCGGCTCTCGGTGCCGCTCCGGTGGATTCCTACGGGGTGGGTACCAAGATGGTGACTGGTTCTGGTATTCCCACTGCCGCTTTAGTTTATAAACTGGTACAGCGGGTGAATGAAGATGGCTCGATTCACGATGTCGCCAAGCGTTCGACCTCTAAATCTACTTTAGGGGGACGCAAGTTTGCGGGGCGCGCCCGTGGCGAAGACGGATACGCTAATGCAGAGTTGGTAGTGGTGGCCGATGATGCCCAGCAGGCTGAGGTCGAGTTTGAGCGCCGCAATGCCCGTCCGCTGCTAGTTGATTTGGTTACTGATGGACAGCCTAATCCACGTTACGTTGGCAAGCAGGCTTTGCAAGATGCTCAGGACCACCATGTGCAGGCGCGTAACGAACTCCCCTACCCCGGCTGGAGGCTTTCGGCAGGGGAAGCGGCAATTCCTACCGAGATTATTGATTTAACTGAGCGCGAGGACGAAGTCGAGGCTCCTAGTAGCAAACCAGAGCCCCGTCGCTAACCGGTTATTGCTGAGTAGCGGGCTCGGAAGACCACCGAGCCTTGGAGGTTGGGTGTACTAGGCCTTCGCGCCCTCATAGTTTAGGAATCGTTAGCCGGCGTTTTCTGGGGACAGTACGCGGTGATACCTGGCAATAAGGTTTTAGCGGGATCCTCCCGGACCGCGGAATGGCCAGTCGGGACCGCCGGAGGCATCCATTTCTTTCTTGATTTCTACGCAGCGCGGGCATATTGGGTGATTACGAACCTCGCGGGTGGGAACCCACACCTTGCCGCAAAGGGCGACTACTGGCTGTCCAGTCAGGCGCGAAGCTGCTAGGCGGTGCGCCGAAACATAATGCGCATAACGGTCTTTGTCCCCGGGCTCTTGCCGGCGAGTTTCCGGACGCTCCAGAACTCCCAGGCCGCCCTCACTCTGCCCACTGTCTGGATCTGATAAACCGCTGCGCATATCCATACCCTCCATCTTAGGCTAAGTAGCTAAAAATCGTGGCTAGCTGTGGAAATTAGCAGCGCTGAGACGTAGATATTTGCTAAGCGCGAAAGCATAGCTAGGTACAGACGGTGATTCAGTTCTTGGGGCGCACTGTGTAGAGTTTTATTGAAGAGCTCGTGGAGCTGGGGATCATCGGCCTCGAAAATGTGAGGTATTACCGCACCTATTGACTATTGGGGAAAAATTTTCGACAATTGTAGATGGCGTTCGCGCCGGTTGTTTTTCAACTTAATAGGGGTCGATCGGTTTCGACAGCTGGTATTGGTTGCAGAGAAGCGTGCCGAGAATGTGAAGTCATCTCGCTAACGTCCTTCACAAAACAATAAGTGCTAAACATAACCGCACTGACTTCGCTCTAGCTGCTTAAGCAGAGCCTTTAAAAGTCCGTCAGCTCCGAGGGTGCTTCTACCTCGGTTCCTGGCGTCGTTTTTCAGGAGCCACTGGCTGCAGTTTTCGTCAATGGGATTGCAGCGACACTTTACAGTGACTGAGCCTATAGAATCTCTAGTTTGCCAAGTAGATTCAGGCTGAGAAAAAGCTCAGGCAAACTGCGCACGGAGAAGAATGCAGGAGTACCAGTTGGACCGGGGTTCGATTCCCCGCGGCTCCACCATTTAGACGCTCATTTTGATACAAAGTGAGCGTCCTATTTTTATGTTGCGCGGAGGGGCGGTTTGGCTTGTCAGCGCAGGTTTCTGGATTTTACTCGCTTGTCTATATGCGTCTGCGGGGGTCGCCGAGGTGATGCGCCTGAGGCTGATTTCAGCTAGTGGGTGCGTGCCTGGGAGTAGCCGCTAAAAAGTGTTGCTGGCGCTAAAAGGTACGGGCTTCATTAGATGTTGGCTTGAGCCTTATTTGCAATCCGTTGGTAGCTCATGCTGATCCCAGTTGTGGAGATGTAATCTTTAGTTCGTATTCTAGTGGTGAGTGACCGTTGGGAAGAGTGGATCTGCGTGCGGTTGTAGAGTACTTCGACCCGTTTGGCCGCTGAAGTTACATATCTAAGAGATGGGGACGAAAGCGAGATATATTTGCAAGGGCGCGTTACAAGGAGCTTTTGGCTGCTAACCCCAGATAGTGGGGTGTAGCTAGAACTACGTGGTAGAACTCACGCTAGAGTGCCTATGGAGTCGCTTCGTCAGAGTGCTGGTTTACCTCTCAAGAACGTGGAATTAATATCGAGTGTTTGCATACTCTTAGGAGCAGCAAGAGCTTGTGGTCGAAGCGCGACGCTGATGAGAAACGTAATATGTTTGGGTATTTTCGCAACGAGGGTTGCCGGATGTGAAATTTTCCACTCTTAATCAATCTGGCACCTTCTCTTGTCACAGCTCCTGTGGTGGCAGTATCGTGAAGATGCGTGACGCCAAAGCGTGTCATGCGTAAAAAACCGTACAGATTTTCATATCAGCCGTGCTGTAGGAGCGAACGATGATTAGTTTTACTAGCGTTTCTAAGGTTTTTGGTGCGACTCAGGCGCTGCGTGATGTCTCATTTGATGTGCCCAACGGTTCCATCGTCAGCCTAGTTGGTCCGAATGGTTCCGGAAAATCTACGCTTTTGCGAATTCTGCTAAATCTAGAATCAGCAACCTCTGGAACGGCTCATTTTGATGGAAAACCTTATTCTATTTTTTCCTTGGAGCACGAGGTTGGCGTTTCGCTAGATACAATGATTCCGCACCCGTCGAGAAGAGCAATTGACCAATTGTTGTGGGTTGCCGCAGCGAAGGGAATCCCAAAAGGAACGTGTTTTAATACACTTGAGCAGGTTGGCCTAGCTAAGGCGTCAAAACGTCGCATCAAAGGTTTTTCATTGGGAATGAAACAGCGGTTAAGAATAGCCGCTGCATTATTGGCTGACCCAGATGTTTTGGTGCTTGATGAACCGGTGAATGGTCTTGACCCAGAAGGAATACTGTGGCTAAGAATTCTCTTGAAGGAATTTGTGGAAGCCGGGAAGACTGTTTTGATTACGAGTCACTTGATGAACGAGCTGGAACAGCTAGCTACATCATTTGTATTTCTTCGTGAAGGTACTGTGGTAGAGCAATTAAGTCAAGATCAGTTACATGGTGCCTATAGCTCTTTGGAAGAAGCGTACTTCCGCATTAATCAGTCGGCTTTAGGAGAGTGAGCTGATGCGTGATATCCGATCTGAATTTATTAGATTCTGGTCTATGCGCGAGGCATTTCTTGCAATGATTCCTGTGTTGCTATTAAGTATTGTTTTTTCAATAATAAATGGCGAGATAATGAATGCAATTTTGTCTGGAGATCTTTCAGGACATGATTTAGACCCTTCACTAGCTCAGAAACCCATTTCTGACCTTCTTTTGGAAGGCTACCTTGGTCCTGTATATCAAGCTTCGGTGATATTTATTCCAATAGCTGCTGCTTACTTGTTTAATCTGGAGTATGCGCATGGAGAACATGAATCTGTTTTACTAGTATCGAGATCTCTCCTCATGCGGCGAATAGGTACGATTCTATGTGGAATATCTTGGGCTGTTGGAGCCGCTTTTGTTGCTGCTATCGCGAACTATGTCGTTTGTGTGCTACAACTCGATTTAAAGGATGAAGCTTCCTTATCAATTCTGTCAGCGTTTATAGTATTCACCCGTGTTGCGGTTTTTGCGATTCTTTTCTCTGTGCTGGCGTTGTTTGTGACTGCGTTAACACGTCGTCTATTTGTTTCGGTTATCGTTTTTGTCTTATTGCTCTTTATATCCCTTTCAGGAATTCTTCAGTCAATCCCTATTCTTCATAATTCTCTGCCTTTGATTGGTGGTAAGTCCTTCGCGTTTTGGGATCCTGCTGAGGGTCCATACTCAATTAGCGGTGCCGTCGTGCTACTTTTATCGTGGATAGCTGTTTCCTTGGTAGGGTACATAGCACTCGCTGTGGGAAGGCGTCGGTGATGATGCGTTCGTTGTGGAGCTACTTGATAGCAACTGTAACTTTACCTTTAAACTGGTTTGCGTTGGCGTTACCTGCGCTCATAGTACCGTTTTTTGTGTCGTTATCTAGTGCTGATGCAGAGATAAATGGGATAAAAATATCTGCTACTCCTTCTTCGCTTTTGCCCTCTCTGGTTTATGTTGTACTTCTATCTTCGTGTTGGATGTCTGGAGTTAATTGTAATAATTTCGACAAGGAGATACGTAGAGTAGTACTTAATAAAGGAATTATTTTTGAGGATATTGTGCCTCTAATAGTTCATGGATTGTTTGGAATAGGTAACGTCGCTATTGCATATTTTGAGCTGCTAATTATAGGGAATATGGATCTTTTTTATAATCCTAAAATTATAGTTGTTGTTTTTGTTGAAGCACTTGCAGTGAGCGTCTTGGGTTGTGCAATAGGCCGTGCGTTTAATAATGGAGTATTATCGACAATTTCTATACTTCTTTATTCAATATTACTTCAGCCTGCTGTTGAACGGTTGATTCCATTTGTTGTCCAAAGAGGAGTAGCCGCTCGGATTGTAGATTTAAATAGTGGAGAGGAATTGTGGGCTTCAGTTTTTCTTGACGTTGTTTTCTTTTTAAGCATTACGCTACTTTTTCTTTTGTTTACGCGTGTTCTTAGGCCGTGGGTGGGGGCAAAAAATGCTTAAGCCGACGGGCATCGCCTAAACTGGATGCGAACCCAGTGTAATCAAGTAGCACAAATCCTGCTTGATCTGTTGCATATGCATATTAATCGGCTTCGATCTTCAGGTGGTTCATTTGAAGATAGCTGTTACTGGCTAATGCGTCAAGCACTTCGGAGGAGGGAGTTTTTGAATGGATAATCTGGAAGAGACTGCGAGCGAACTTGAGGGTTTGTCAATTTCAGCTGGGATGCGCGCGGCCCCCCTTGGTGTTTCTTTTAAGAAAGCCATAACTATTTTGTATAGTACCGGTCGGTACGCTTTATTCGCTATTGTTACGATGACCTTGCTACGGGGCGTACTTCCTGCTGTTCAAGTGGCAGCCATAGGCAGCTTAGTTTCGAACATCGCCGATTTAAATACAGGGTTTAGCCAAAGTAGTATATGGGCACTCGCACAGTTATCTTTCTCGCTCGTTGGTGCTTATGCACTCGATAACCTACTTAAGTATGCGGGCGATAAATTGACACTAAAACTGTCCTATAAGACTGACATTGATGTCGTTCGTAAGCTTCGATCACTAGAGGTGCAAGATTTTGAGAGTTCACGAACCTATGATGCTATTCAGCGTGTTGATTCGAATACTGGCGAACACATATTTTCTTTGTTTGATGCTGCTCGTTCAGCTGTTCAGGCTGTAATTTCCATCTGTGGTATTGTCAGCGTCATTGCGGCCTGGAACTTGTGGATTGCTTTGGTTCTTTTGGTTGCTCCTATTCCAGCGGCTATCGCCACGTTTCAGCTGCAAACAAAGGCGTATGATATTGAGTTTGCACGGGCACCGAAATCCAGACTTGCTGGATACTTTAGAGCCTTACTCACCTCAGATTCAACAAGAAAAGAAATTAAAGTATTCCGTCTTGCAGAATTGTTTGAGGACAAGTATACGAAGCTTAGGAGTAGCTTTCTGAAGCAGGATGCTTTGCTAATTCGGTTCAATTTAACAAAGGCTGGATCTCTTGGTTTAATTTCAGTTTGCGCAAATGTGGGTTCGATTATTTTTGCCACAATTCTTGCTTCCAGCGATGGACGAGTAGGCGAACTCGCTGGTTTCATTTCAGCTTCGTCTCAGATGAACGGATTAGTTTTGGCTGCATTTCTGGGTCTGACAGGTATATATCAACATCTCCTCTACGTGTCGAACTGGGTAGCCGTGATGGAGATGGAACCCTCTCCGATTCTTGAGGGTACGCGCGAATTTTCGGATGAAACTTTGTCAATAACAGAGTCTAGGGGCATTGAGATAGAGTTCAGGGATGTTAGTTTTATCTACCCAGGGACGGAACAGGTCGTTCTCAACGGGGTTTCGTTTAAAGTTGATGCAGGTTCCACTACGGCGATTGTCGGATTGAATGGTTCTGGTAAGACCACAATATGTAAATTGCTTCTACGTTTCTATGAGCCTTCTAGTGGAGTTATTTTAATAAACGGCATCGATATAGCTCAGTATAGTAGAGAGTCCCTATATAGTTGTTTTTCTGCTCTCTTTCAAGACTTTGCCAAATTTGAACGTTCCCTGGGCGATAATGTAGCTTTCGGTTCGGGAAAGGAATTCGACCCATTTATCGATTATGAGGATGTTGAGCACTCTTTAAGAATGGTCTCGCTTGATCATTTGGGAGATATCCTACCGGAAGGATTAAGCACAGTCCTTGGCAGACGTTTTGCAGGTGGTAGGCAATTATCTATTGGACAGTGGCAGCGTTTAGCTACTGCGCGGGCTTTATATAAAAAGCCTGCTCTTTTGGTTCTGGACGAACCTACTGCTTCTGTCGATGCGGTATCAGAGAAGGCAATGTTCGAAGCGTTGGATGAAATTGACTACAACTTGACTATCTTGCTCGTAGCACACCGTTTCACGACGATTTGCCACGCTGAAAAGATTATCGTACTTGATAACGGACGAGTGGTTGGGAATGGCGATCATAAGACCCTCCTCACATCTTGTCAGTTTTATTCTGAGATGTTTCATGCGCAAAGAGGCTACGCATAGGTAACTTTGATACAGGGGCATCTTTCCCTACTGCAATTCATGACCTGCTCCCAATTATTAGGGCCAGTTGAAATGAGAGAGTTCTAACTGCCTGGCTGGTGTTGGTCGGGCAGAATGGAACTTGTGACGAGTAAATCACGTAATTATCAGAGCCCTGGGCAAATCGTTTGGGGCTTGAACGCGCCAAGACTATTCTTGGCCAGGGCGGAACCGTTGCTGACGTGTATTGGTGTGGGCTGGGTTTTTCGAGCCATTCGACTTGAGTGTGTCTTCCTTTGCTAGGGTCTGCTGTAGGTTTGGTTGACATTATGGTTGTTTCGATTGCTTTACGTTGTCCTGCGTTCGCGTGGCCGAAGTCAAAGCTGTTAGTCATTGACCCCGTCCTCGTTCAGCGCAACTGCGGCACAAATGTCGGCAACATCGCACTCAAGTGCGGTACAGATTCGGGCAAGCACGTCGGTGGTGACGTTACCATCACGTCCGAGCTTGGCGATGGTCGCTGGTGATAGCCTGGTTTGGTGCCGTAGGTCTTCGCGGGTCATGTCGCGGTCGATGAGGAGTTTCCATAAGGGTTTGAAGGTGATGGTCACTTTGTTTGCTCTCCTTCTTCCTCGGTATTCCATGTGAATCCGTAGAGCGCTTCGGCGTCTTCGCCGAGGTGAATGATCTGGTTTTCTGCAACGGTGTGTTCTGCTCCAGTACCGTATGCCTTGGTGGCGTCGAAGGAGAAGAACACTTGTTTGGGTTCGTGCGCTCCGCTAGTCAAGGCGGAAGTGTGGGCGTAGACGTTGAGTAGTTCGCGTACCGGCGCGAAGGCCACTGGTTTGATGATTGCTGAGTCGTGAATGACAAACGGCAACGGCGTGGTGGTGAGCACAGCAAGGTCGAAAACTATGAGGTTCTTGGCCTTGGCTCCCGATCCTCGATCGCCGTTATGATCGAAGCTGTAGGACACACCTTTTGTTGCTGCCTTGAATGAAAACAGCGGACTCTTGCGATGCTTGTTCGGGTAGAGCGCATCGTTGATGGTTTTCATCTGAGCATTGATCGTGTCAGTCAGTTCCCCGAGGAGTCTTGGGATAACTTCGGCAATATCGTGCTTGAGCTTCTTGCGTTCAGCTTTGAGTTCCTCGTTATGGTCGAAGGTGCGGATTTGCTCATCGAGGCGGTCGATTCGGGCCTGTATTCGGGCGGATTGGTCGTAGGTTTCATCATCGAGTGAGACTGATTCACCCAACGCCAAGATCTGCGCTTTGAAATTGTCGATGGCCAATTTCAATTTTGTGACCTGAGCGAGGTAGTGGCGTTGCTGTTCGTGGAGTTGTTCTTCAAGAATACCGGTGAGCTGGTGGTGGTAGTACTCGATCGTTTCGAGAGACTCTCGGTTAGAGTTGGGAAAGAATTCGTAGAACTCTTCAAGGTCACGGGTGGTGATGCGGGTCTGGCCCGAAAGCGTGGCCTCCACGATGGCCAGGCGACTATTGATTGCATCGAGTTCTTGAACCAGCGGACGCATCCGCGCACGTTTGAGCGCTTGTTCTTGTCGTGCCTTTTGCTCGGTCTGGAATAAGTCTAGGTCGGCGTGGGTACGCAGTTGTTTAGCTTCGATTCTCGCTTCAAGGAGTTCTCGCTGAGCTGTGTCGCGTTCTTTCTTCGTAGTGAGCTTGATGTAGCTGGAGTACTTGCCCTTGGCCATGGCGTTGAGTGTGGAGACTTCTTTGTTCACCTGGTCGTAGCGAGACTGAAGGTGCTCGATCTCGTCGTATGCACCGAAAAGCTCCAGTAACGCTTTGGCTCCGTCGGTATCGCTCGCTCCAGCGGCAGCAGCCAACGGCCGATCCAGCAACGCTATGTCTCGCTCATCATAACGGCTGAATCTGCCGACGAGTTCACGCCATGTCCCACCCGTCTGCTGCAGCGCGTACTGCTCAAGAAGAAAGCTCTGGTAGTCGTAGAGGCTGAGTTCTTCTTCTGCCTGCTTCCACATCGGGTCGCGGTAGCGGGTGACGAAACCATGTCGGTCGGTTGTTCGACTGAAATGGTGATCTTTGCCAGACAGGTGAAGTGAGAAGTAGATGGTGTGGTGGCCGACGGCTTGCGGGAGAAGTACCGCGTCGGATTTGAGGAAGTCGCCTCCTGCGTAAACGAAATCGATGATCTGTAGCAGCGTGGACTTGCCGATGGAGTTTTGTGCCTCGTCTGCGCCTTCAACGATGTTCAACCCGGCATGCAGGTCGATGACAGGGCGGGGTTTGCCGTCCTTCTTGAACGCAGGTGACCATAATCTAGTGAGCACGACGAATCACTCCTTTGCTGACATCAATGTCAAGGGTGCCGAGTGTGAGTAGCAGTGTCAGAGCCTCGATGAGGTCTTCAGTGTGTAGGTCTTGTGCGAGGATTCGTTGGAGTTCCAGCACCGAGATCGGTTCATCGTCTAAGGCTTTGAGAATCGTGACGAAGTCAGCGAGCACGGATTCGTTGAAACGGTAGAGCTTGTTCGGCAGACGGATCACAGTATCTGCCTCCCAGGCTTGAACAGTTCACAGATCTGGGTCAGGAACGACACCACAACACCGCAGGCGTATTCATCAACCTGCGTGTGCTGGTCGATCCACTCGGTCAGGCGTGCCCACACCTCATCTTGGCTCAGCCCTGCATCAACCAGAACACGCCACGCACCCCAAATATCATCCCGCATCCGCTCAAAATCGAGTTTCCCGGCTTCTTCCAGGGCTTTAGCTTTCTTTCGCACAACCGACTCGTAAATGCTCATGTGGTCACGCACCCGCCGCACAAGTTTCACATCATCAAGTTTCGCTTGCATCGGCATCACGTCATAGGTCACGCCCGGGGCGAGATCCTCAATCGGAAGGTTATGGATCGCGATGAGCAACTTCGTGATTTTCTGATCCAAGCCGAGTGGAACAAGACCCTCATCAACCCGGTCACTCAATGACAGCGCCTTATTGGATTGGCGCAATTTGGTTACATCTTGTGCCGTGTGACTGAGCTCGTATTTCTCCCCGCAAGGCTTACACACGACCGCGAAATCATCAGCGGAGTATTCGTCCTCTTCACAGTCGAGGAAGACGATCGCATACGAGTCGGCTTGCTGTCCGTGGGATGAGATTCCCAGCGGTCTGCCACAGTTCGTACATCCGCGTGAGCGTGCGAGGAGAAGCTTTTCGTATCGCACCCGAGCTGCTTGCACAGCGATCTCGGCAAGCACTTTGGCCTTCCCGTTATCGGTGCCCGCCTTTTCGTGAACGATCTCAACAAGGAGGCGTGCAACATCTTCAGGAAAATGATCGAGCCGTACCTGCTCGCCGTAGGCGGCAATGTTGTCAGTAATCAGCTGCTGAGTTTCAAGCTCAAGATCATCAAGTACGGTGACGAAATTGTTGACCCCCCAGCGGGCAGTAATCGCCTTGGCGAGCTTCTTCGTGAAAGCCTTGTCGGTCGAAGCCATTCGCTCCAGCGTCGCATCACTGGGCAACGTGGAAGGATCAGCACGCGTTGCCCAATCGGCTTCGGTCACGGTCGTAAACATCGAGATCAGTTCCCGCAGATACGGTGCACGAGCAAGACCTCCGGGCACGAGAGGGTGGAGCGCGTCAGCGAGTTCAAAGAACTTCATCGCCCTCCTACCCTCGAAAAAGTCTCACGGTTTCTCACGAAAGCCCCTCACGGTTTCTCACGGCTACGAACAGCCATGTTCGTAGCCTGAAAACAGCTCTTCGGACAACACTGCACCGAATCACGTTCGTGAAGAACTTCTTCACATTCTACTACAGGATGTGGCAGATGATCGACACGACACGAGCACGACCTCGACGCGATGCTCCGGAGAGCAGGGTTCACACAGTCGACGGCGTGAACCCGATGAGGTGAACCAGCCGCGTCCGTGGCCGGTGCTCCTACAAGGTGCCGCGTGCTGATCACACAAGGCCGTCAACTGTCAAGGAGACGCGTAAGAGAAGCAAGTGGCAGGCATCCATCTGGGTGCCTGCCTTCTCGTTTCTCTACCCCGTCATGCCTAGATTCGTTGACACGCGAGCTTGCTTCCTCGAGCGGGTCTCCCTTTAGAAGAAGGGAACCCCACTCATGGGATTCATTACTTACCAGTCCGTCGCTGGTGATCCGATTGTTGTTGAAGCCGAAGACCGTTGGGTTGAAATCGTCACTGAGCTCGACCGCCAGGAATACAACAACGAACACGGCTATCACCGTCAAGACCGCAAAGGCGTCAGGTTCTGCTCTTGGGAGGTCTACAACGCCTACGACTCGCAAAAGGCTGGAGCCAGCCCATCTCCCGAAGACATCATTTGTGACAAGGAAACTATCGAAGAGAAAGAAAACGCTATCCGTGTAGTGGGAAAGATACTGCTCGACGCAATCGCGAACCTACCCCAAGTGCAGCGCTCGGTTGTAATCGCGGTTCTTATCGAAGGGCGTCCAGCGGTCGAAGTGGCAGCCGAGCGGGGCGTGTCAAAAGCAGCGATCTCTAAAACCTTGAAGAAAGCCAAGAAGCGATTACGACAAGCACTAATCGCAGTAGGGGTTAACTCTGCGGATATTTCTGGCCTTCTTTTGAGCGAGGCACAAGGCAGCGCTCAGAAAGGAACAAAATAAATGACTTCGAAACTCAAGATCAAAATTGCTCGCCGCCCCGACCCGGACGCGCTGCTTGCTACTCGCCAGATTCGTCCCTCACGGTATTTGCTGCGGAAGGTGTTCGGAAGGAGCCGTCCTCGTCACAAGATGGCGATTCTGCTCCCAGGCGACGATGCCGACAGCGTGGAAGTCCAAGTGTGTGAAAAACCCGATGAGTCGCTGATGGCACTAGCCGAAGCTGTGGGCGCGGCTAAAGGCGGTGAGCCGAAGTGAACATCACGCAAGCAAACAGCGTTATTGCTGTTCTTAATCGTGTTGCTGAGTTGGTGACGGCTTTAGCGGCTGATGTGGAATCGGCTGCCTGGCAAGGCCTCGAGGATCATGTTGGCATGCCAGGTACGCGGCCTATTGCTGCTGCCCAGCTAGCTCAGCCAGCCCTTGAGGCTGCAGCAGCTGAACATAACCAGGCGCAAGCAGAGAATTCGGCTCCGGCTGAAACTACAGGTTTAGCGCTTTCACTTGAAGATGTACGCGCAGTCCTTTCTGACCTGTCCAGTCAAGGACTGACCAAGCAGGTACGTCAGCTGATTTTGGATGCGGGGGCTGATCGTCTCTCGGATGTAGATCCAGCTAATTATGGATGGTTGCTTACGCGGGCGAAGGGACTTGCTGATGCCTGATCAACATGCCCTCTTATCGGCTTCTGGGGCGCACCGGTGGCTGAATTGCCCGCCATCAGCCCTAGTGGAGGCGGGCTTGCCGGATTCTACTTCGGCCGCTGCCGAACAAGGCACCATCGCTCACGCTCTAGCGGAGTGGAAGCTACGTCGCGCTCTACACCTTTCACCAACCATGAAACCGGTCTCGGACTGGATTGATAATGAAATGGAGACTCTCACCGACGATTATCTTACTTTCGTCCAAGAGCGCCTGCGTGAGGCGCGCAAGACGTGCAGGGATCCCGTGACCCTCATCGAGCAGCGACTGGATTTCTCTCATCTGGTGCCTGGCGGGTTTGGTACCGGGGACTGCGTGCTTATTGCCGAGCCTTTGTTGCAGATTATTGATTTCAAGTACGGGCAAGGCGTACTGGTTCAGGCTGAGAAAAATCCGCAGCTCGCATTGTATGCTCTCGGTGCGCTTCATGCTTTCGATGCTCTCTACGAGATTAGCGAGGTGGCGGTGACAATCTTCCAGCCCAGACGATCCAACGTAGCGACCTGGCATGTTAGCGTAGCTGATCTTCAAACCTGGGCTGAAGAGGTTGTGCGACCGACAGCGAAGCTGGCCGGGAAAGGCGAAGGCTCTTTTGCTGCAGGTAGCTGGTGTCGTTTCTGCAAAATAGCCCCTACCTGCCGCACGAGAGCTAAAGAGAATCTGGAGTTAGCCAAACTCGAGTTCGCTCCCCCACCCCAACTCTCCGATTCGGAGATTGCCCAGGTGCTCGCGAAACTACCTGAGCTAAAGAGCTGGGCATCCGATGTAGAGTCCTACGCCCTTTCGCTTGCGGTCAATCAAGGCAAGACCTGGGCTGGTTTCAAACTCGTCGAAGGCAGAAGTATCCGCAAATATGCCGACGAAACCAAAGTCGTAGAGACAGCCCAGGCTGCCGGGATTAACGACATTTTCGAGCGCAAGCTCAAGACGATTACGGCGTTGGAAAAGCAGTTGGGTAAGCGGCGCTTTGGCCAGCTCCTGGGCGAGTTGGTTATCAAGCCGCCCGGTAAACCTGCACTGGTGCCTGAAACCGATAAACGACCCGCGCTAGCGCTGAGTGCGGCTGAAGAATTTCAAAAAATTGAAACCAAGAAAAATACAGAAAGAAGGTAAATAACCATGTCAGTAAAGAATCCAACTCGAGTCATCACCGACGAAGTACGTCTTTCCTACGCGAATCTTTTCGAGGCAAAATCCATCCAAGGATCCAAACCGAAATATTCGGTAAGCCTGATCATCCCGAAGTCTGACAAAGTGACGCTGGCGAAGATTGAGGCTGCTATCGATGCAGCCATTGAAGCAGGTATCGCCAAGTTCGGCGGTAAACGTCCTAACAAGGCCGCACTGAAGTTACCCTTGCGTGACGGGGATACAGAGCGCGATGACGAAGCTTACGCGAACTCGATGTTTGTCAACGCTAACTCCACTACCCCACCTCAAGTGGTAGACGAGTCACTCTCCCCAATCTTGGATCGCTCCCAGGTCTACTCCGGATGCTACGCCCGCGCGAGCATTACCTTCTATGCATTCAACACCAATGGCAATAAGGGAATCGCCTGCGGACTGGGCAACATCCAAAAAATTCGGGATGGTGAACCGCTCGGTGGCGGACACGTCAGCGCTGAGGAAGACTTCGCTGCGTTTTCCACTGCTAACGAGGACTTCCTTAACTAGCAGAAAAGTACACACCGGTGGTGGGCAGTAGCTGTATGGTTGCTGCCCACCACACCTGATTTTGAAGGATTAAACCTTGAAATATCTAAGTATTGATCTGGAAACTTATAGCCCCCTTAATCTCTCCAAGACCGGGGTCTACCCCTATTCCGCTCATCCTGACTTTGAGATTTTATTGTTTGGTTATGCCGTAGATGATGACCCAGTGCAGGTGGTCGACCTGGCGAGCGGAGAAAAACTACCCGATGAGATACTTGCTGCTCTGATGGATCCTGGTGTGGTTAAGTGGGCGTTCAACGCATCCTTCGAACGCATCTGTCTGTCCGCCTGGCTACACCGCTACCACCCAGAACTATTACCTCAAGGCAGTTTCCTGGATCCTGCTCAGTGGCGCTGCTCCATGATCTGGGCCGCGTATCTTGGGATGCCAATGAGCCTAGACCAAGTAGCAAAAGTACTGAATTTACCAGTAAAGAAAGACACGGCCGGTAAGAAACTGATCCGCCAGTTTTGCACCCCAGCTGCCCCAAACCTCATCAACAAGGGCGCGTGCCGTAATCTACCGTCCTCGGATCCGGAAGGTTGGAAGGCATTCATCAAATATAACCGCCGTGATGTAGAAGTAGAACAAGCCATCCACACCCGCCTGGCGAAGTTTCCCGTACTGGATGAGGAGTGGGAAGCCTATGCCTTGGATCAGCGCATTAACGATGCTGGGATCAAGCTCGATGCGACCCTTGTGGATGCCGCCGTTACCCTCGATGAAAAACACCGCGAGACAACTCTGGCTCGTGCCCAAGAGCTGACTGGTTTGGAGAATCCGAACTCACCTATACAGCTTAAAGACTGGCTGGCTAAAAACGGTTGTCCTCTCGATTCGCTCACGAAAACTGAGGTGGAAATCGCCCTCGAGGATGCTAGTGGCGTAGTTAAAGAAATACTTCAGCTGCGCGGGGATCTCGCAAAATCTTCCGTTAAGAAGTATAAGGCCATGCTAAACGTCTCCGGGGCGGACGGGCGAGCGCGCGGACTCCTACAGTTTTATGGAGCAGGACGTACCGGACGTTTTGCAGGCAGGTTAGTTCAAGTGCAGAATCTACCTCGCAATTATCTGCCTGACCTCGATGAAGCTCGTACCCTTGTAAGGACCGGGAATCTTGAGGCGCTGGAGTTGCTCTACGATTCGGTGTCAGACACGCTCTCTCAGTTGATTCGCACCGCTTTCATACCCACCTCGGGTAACCGGTTTATTGTCGCTGACTACAGCGCTATTGAGGCCCGCGTGATTGCCTGGCTCGCAGGTGAAAAATCCACCCTCGAGGCCTTCCGTGACGGCAAGGATCTATATTGTGAGACTGCTAGTCGCATGTTCAAAGTTCCAGTTGAAAAACACGGCGCAAACGGCAAGCTACGACAGAAAGGCAAAATAGCGGTACTGGCTTGCGGATACGGCGGCTCCGTCGGCGCGCTCAAAGCGATGGGCGCGTTGCGCATGGGACTGTCCGAGGACGAGCTCAAACCCATCGTGGACGCTTGGCGAACAGCTAACCCCCATATTGTCTGGTTGTGGCAAGAAGTAGAAGAAGCAGCCAACCAAGCCATCACCACTAGACAGCCTGTTCGGCTGCGCAACCTCACCTTTGCGCTCGAATCGGGCATCTTGTTCATCACCTTGCCGTCCGGTCGAAGGTTGGCGTATGTGAAACCAGGTTTGGGTCAAAACCGGTTCGGTGGCACCTCCATCACCTACTGGGGAATCAGCACCGGCCAAAAGTGGGGACGCCTGGAAACCTATGGCGGCAAACTCACAGAGAATATCGTTCAAGCCATAGCCCGCGATCTACTCGTTACCGGCATGAAAAACGTTGCTGAAGCCGGCCACCAGATCGTGATGCACGTTCACGACGAAATCGTCATCGACGAGCCACCAGATTCCGACTTCACGGTAAAAGACGCCTGCCAGCTGATGTCACGCCTACCAGGCTGGGCTAAAGGTTTGCCCTTGAGCGCAGACGGATATGAGTGTGATTTTTATAAGAAAATGTAACTGTTTGGCTTTCTATTGCCCATTTTTCAAGATTTGCTGTTAGACTAGTCTTAGCTCATCAACCAGGTGTTGAAGGAGTATCTGGAGCCGTTCACCTAGTGGGCGGCTCTTGCTGTATCCAGAAGTTGTCGTGTTCTCGCTTGAGTCTTCGACGGCGATGTTCTTGCTCTGCATAGTATGCGGTCACGAGAAGAGCGTAATTATCACGTTGCTCGATAACTACGATGTAATCGAATTCGGGTCTCGTTATAACGTAGCGCGGTTTAGAAGCGCGCTTATTATCAATCCACCACCGAATTTCTTTTTCTTCAGGGAACTCTGAGTTAAATATTTCAACAAGAATACGTATCCAATGAATCCGGGCGCATCGCCCCGGCTCTAGGCTACGAGAGTGTTCCGATCCAGTCCCGCCCGAGATAATGTGCCAAAAGATCGCGTGACGCCCATCAATTTCTGGGTGACGACGAAGACTCACCTGAAGACCGTCTTTTTTCCACGGCAGATCACGAAATACTAAATCATCTAAAAATTTTTGATACAAAATTTCGACATAATTACCTTCCTCCAAGGAGCGAAGATCAGGTACCGGGTCGATGGTGAAGCGTTGATGAGGCATCATTTTTGGGGCTGCCACCGAAAAATATTCATTTTTGTTTCCGACAACAACGTGGTTCTAGTTAGGCTCACGCCAGAACGTTGCCGGATTCGTTCTATTAGACGCAGTTTGGCTTCGCTTTCCGTATCTTGTCTGTTGGCATAATTCACGGCGCCGATCAGCAAATCGGCAAGCTGAAGCAAACCAACATGGTGGGATTCAACGATTTGGAGTCGGCGGATATTATTTCGATCAAAATCGAATTCCGCATTAGCGATAACTGTACGAAGCCGATCAATCTTTTCTTGCCCGTTTGTGTCTTTCTTATCTAAATAAATGAATGCTTCACCCTGGGCTGGTATCACATTACGAATGAGGTAGAACATCATTTTGTAATACCAGTCATCATGCGTCTGATTGAAACGGTAATGATCGAGACCCTTTTTATAAGCGACAACAGCACGGAAGTTCAGGTCATCATCGTCGAAAAAGTAATCAACTACGTCTAGGTAGAAATCAATTTGCGCTGGAGAAACCTTTGTCCACTTCAGTTCGAAACTGGGCTGAATTCTATGCTTAGCTCTAATTTCCCGTAACCGTACATTGACTTCTCGCGAGAGCGAGGAAGGGCAAGCGATAGCCCCCAAGACCATAAACGGCTGCCCATCGTTGGGAAGGTGAGTACTCTCATCACAATAGATATTCAGTGAAGACAAGCGATACCTCCCAAGAGAATCGTAAGCTCGTGCGTGTTTAAGTGAATCTGACAAGAATAACTAGAAAAATCCAGACATCCCGGCAATTAGTCTATCAATCTTATGCAAATACAGATCTAAGGACGTGCCGGCAGTATTTGTGGTTGCTAGCTTGTTTCGCGACACATTCATTGATGAATCCCAGAGGGGTTAACTCCTGGCGGGTTTCTGGCCTTCTACTGAGAGCCGCAGTCTCGGCGCACCCGGTGACGAGTCATATATCCCGGTTCTCAGAAGGGAGCCGGTCATGGGAACCGGACTACAGACTTTCACAAATCAAACGTTCGGAACGATCCGCACGATCACCGCCGACGGGACTGTACTGTTTTGCGGTCGTGACATCGCTACCGCACTTGGCTACGCGAACACGAAAGACGCTCTGGCTAGGCATTGCAAGGGGGTCGTGAAACGCTACCCCCTTGAAACGCCCGGTGGTATCCAGCAGGTCAGGTTCATTACCGAAGGTGATCTGTATCGGTTGATTGCATCCTCGAAGTTGCCTGCCGCTGTCCGGTTTGAAGCATGGGTATTCGATGAGGTGTTGCCCTCGATCCGCCGCCACGGCATCTACGCCATCGATGATCTGCTAGAGAATGACGAGTTTCTTGAGCAGGCGATTGTTCATTTGCGTCGTGAGCGAGCTAAACGTCTCGCCGCCGAACAGGCTTTGCTTGAGGCTGCACCGAAAATCTCGTACTACGACATTGTTCTGCAATCCGACTCATTGTTGACAACGACCGAGATCGCCAAAGACTACGGGTTGAGCGCGAAACGGTTGAACCAGATCTTGCTCGATTCGAGGG
This sequence comes from Varibaculum prostatecancerukia, assembly GCF_943169825.2. NCBI lineage: Bacteria > Bacillati > Actinomycetota > Actinomycetes > Actinomycetales > Actinomycetaceae > Varibaculum > Varibaculum prostatecancerukia. The sequence goes on along the minus strand of NZ_OW968402.1, from coordinate 952,558 downwards.
TTCAGTTTAAACAGTCGGGGCGCTGGTTCCTTTACGCCAGATACGCGGAGCAGGGTTATACCCAGTCCAAGACGCATGAGTTTGATGGCGGTAAAACTCGCACTCATATGTATTGGACGCAGAAAGGTCGCTTGTTTATCTATGACTTGTTGAAGAACCAGCATGGCCTGTTGCCCATTATCGAGCGTGAAGGGCAGGACTCCTAATGACAAGCCCAGCTATGTCGACGGTCGAGTTTGGGATCTCGAAGAAGAACGCTGAGGGCTATCTCGATCCGACTAGTTTCAAAGCACTGCAAAGCGTCCAGCGCACCGAGTTCGGTTACCGGCCACTGGTCTACATCTGCTCACCCTACTCAGGGGACGTGGAGTCCAATGTTGTGCTGGCACGGGAGTTTTCTGCGTTCGCTGTCGGCCAGCGGGTGATTCCGCTGACTCCGCATTTGCTGTATCCGCAGTTCTTGAATGACGACGATCCTGATGAGCGTGAGTTAGCGATGTTTTTCAACCGGATTCTGCTGACCAAGTGTGAGGAGATCTGGGTTTACACCGGCCGCGTTAGCCGCGGGATGCGCGCCGAGATCGAGTGGGGCCGCGAACTTGAACTACCCATCCACTATTTCAACGCTGATTTCCAGGACGTTACCTTTTGATGCATCCCTTCACGCTTTACGCCACTGACATGGCAGGCAAGCAAACCAACAGCCACTACCCTAACCGCCACGAGATCACCAGCGGACCCGACTTAGAAATGGCGGTGTGTTTTGATCATGTCGCAGCCACCTACAAGGGTAATCATCGCTCGAGCGCGAACTTCCTGGTTTCGGATTGCGTGGTGATGGATATCGACAACGACCACACCGAAAACCCGAACGAATGGGTCACGCCCGAATCTTTGTCTGAGGTGATGGCAGGGGTCGAGTTTATGACCGCAACCTCCCGCAACCATATGAGAATCAAGGGCGGCGAGTGCGCTAGACCGCGTTTCCATGTCTACTACCCAATAAGCAAGATCGGTGACGCTAGCGAGTATGCAGGGATGAAGAAACGCCTGGCTGCTCGTTTTGATTTCTTTGACCATAACGCGCTGGACGCGGGTAGGTTCATCTACGGAAACCCCACCGCCGAAGTGCATGTTTTCGAGGGTGGACAGCTACTGGATGAATGGATCGCGGCGGCTGATGAGCAGGACATGTTTGCTGCCTTTGATGCCGCAACGATTGCTATCGGCGAGGGCTCTCGTAATGCCACGCTTTCTCGCTTCGCGGGCAGGGTCTTGATCCGCTACGGCAACACCGCCCAGGCGCGGGAGTTATTTGATCGTAAAGCCACCCTTTGTGACCCGCCATTACCAGATGCAGAGTTGGGCCTGATTTGGGATAGCGCGTGTAAGTTCGCTGCCAAGGTTGCCGCCGAGCCGGGTTATGTGCCGCCGGAGGTTTATGAGCAGCTGACCAGTCTGCGCCCTGATGATTTTACCGATGTTGGTCAGGCGACGATTCTTGCTGGTGAGTATGCTGACAGGATTTGTTATTCGCCTGCTACCGCGTGGATGGCCTACGACAAGGGTGTATGGGAGGAAAACGAACCTAAAGCCCAGCATGTTGTCCAAGAACTCACCTCCCGGCAAATAGAACAAGCCCAAAAAGAACTGGATACAGCCACCCAGCAAGCAAGCCGGCTGGGAGTAACAGCAATGCTGGTAGCGATGAGCAAGGCCAAAGCCCTCTCTGCATTCACCCGGGAGCAATCCCAGGTCTACCAGGAAATGATGGCAGCGCAAGAATGGTTAAAGTTCATATACAAGTGCCGCTCAGATCGCACAATCTTGGCGGTCATGCGCCAAGCACGCCCGTTAGCGTTGATTAACCCGCAGGTGCTCGATGCCGACCCTTATCTGCTCAACACCCCAAGCGCCACCTTTGATTTGCGCGATACCTCCCGGCACGAACACAGCCCCGCTGACATGTTGACTAAACAAACTGCCCTTGACCCATCCGATGAGGGGATGCAGATATGGCTAGACAGCCTCGCCGTCACTTTCGGGGCAGATAAGGAGTTGATTGGGTATGTGCAAAGGGTATGCGGGCTAGCAGCAATCGGCAAAGTCCTCATCGAAGCCCTGATTATCGCCTACGGGGATGGAAACAACGGCAAATCCACGTTCTGGAATACCATCGCCCGCGTGTTGGGCTCTTACGCGGAGACTATCTCCTCTGAGGTGCTGATCGCTGGTAAGAAAAACAACGCCAAACACGAGATGGCAGAAACCAGGGCTAGACGCTTGTTGATTGCCGGCGAAAATGATGAAGGCGTGCGCCTATCAACCTCATCAACCAAACAATTAGCTTCGACTGACAAGATCGCCGCAGAGAAGAAATACAAAGACCCCTTCTCCTTCACCCCTTCCCACACCTTGGTTTTGTACACGAACCATCTACCGCGAGTGGGAGCTATGGATACCGGCATCTGGCGCAGATTGATTGTGATTCCGTTCGAGCAAACCATCACCCCAAAACAGGACATCAAAAATTATGCTGACCATCTATACGTCAAAGCTGGCGGAGCGGTCTTGGCGTGGATTATGGAAGGTGCTCGCTTAATTCACTCTGAGAACTACCACCTGGCTCCACCTAAACAAGTCGTTGCCGCATCGGAGGCGTACCGGGCTGCTAACGACTGGTTCGCTCACTTCCTTGAGGACTGCTGCCAGGTAGGTCAAGGCCTATCAGAGCAGTCCAAGGATCTCTACGACGCGTACCGGTCTTGGGCAATAGGCAGGGGCGAGTATGTGCGCTCCACTAGCGATTTTTATGCTGCCGTCGATAAAGGCGGATATAAGCGGAGACGAACAGCTCGGGCACGATTCGTAGACGGGCTCGCCTTGATCAGCGAATTCGACCTGTAACCGGCCAATAGTGACAGTCGTGTCAGTCGTTACTAGCCCTTTCTATAGGAAAATAAAAAATACAGTCCTATATAGGGTTTTAGGGACAGACCGACACGAGTGTCACAGATCTTATGAAAGACGTGACATGAAAGAAAAACACCTAGAAAACGAACTGAAGAAATCAGTCGAAAGCATCGGCGGGATCTGCTGGAAACTCGTGTGCCCCGGCGTCACTGGTGTCCCAGATCGGATCTGTCTGAAGAGCGGACGAGTTGTTTTCGCTGAAGTAAAAGCACCAGGAGCCAAACCTAGACCAATCCAGAATCGCCGTATCAAGCAGCTGCAAGGTCAAGGCTTCCAAGTCTTCGTGGTAGACAGCGTGGATGGGATTGCGGAGGTGGCAAATGCGCTACAAGCCGCATAACTACCAAACCCAGGCAACGGGTTTCATCATCAACCATGACGAAGCCGCAGTGTTCTTAGGTATGGGTTTAGGAAAAAGCGTCATTGCGCTGACCGCGATCTGGCAGCTTGTCCTCGACTACTTCCTCGTACAGCGAGTGCTAGTAATCGCGCCGCTACGCGTGGCACGCGATACCTGGCCACAAGAAGCAGCCAAGTGGGATCACCTTACGGGGCTGACGTTGGCGGTAGCCGTCGGATCAAAACAAGACCGCCTTCACGCGTTAGCTAAGTTAGCAATGGTGACGGTGATTAACCGGGAAAACGTGCCCTGGCTGGTTGCCCACTACGGCGCGGCCTGGCCTTTCGACATGGTCGTCATTGACGAACTCTCCAGCTTCAAAAACCACCGTGCAAAGCGCTTCGCCACGCTGGTGAAGATGCGACCCTATGTAAGCCGTTGGGTTGGGTTAACCGGAACCCCAGCCTCTAATGGCTTGATGGATCTATGGGCACAGTTCCGACTCCTAGATGGCGGTAGCCGTTTAGGGCGCTATATCACCCGGTTTAGGGATCGCTGGTTCGTACCTGATAAACGCGGCGGCATGCAAGTGTTTACCTATAAACCGCGAGCAGGCGCTGAGGACGAGATCTATGAGGCCATCTCGGACATGACATTGTCGATGCGCACCACTGACCACCTCACTTTGCCTGAGCTGACGCTAACAACCACGAAGGTAAAACTCGCCGATCAAGAGTCGGCAGCATATGAGCGTCTAGAGCAGGATTTAATGATTGAGCTAGACGGGCAAGTAGTGGATGCGGCTAACGCGGCAGTCCTATCTGGAAAACTCCTACAACTGGCAAGCGGGGCTATCTACGACGAAAACGGAGATGCCATTGCTGTTCATGACGCGAAGCTGGATGCACTCGAAGATTTGGTTGAGGCGGCGAACGGGCAAAACCTCCTCGTTGCCTACTGGTACAAACACGACCTGGAACGCATCATCGAGCGCTTCCCGCAAGCCCGGCTCCTAAAGACCGCTGAGGATATAGCAGCTTGGAACAACGGAGAGATCAATCTCGGTTTGATTCACCCGGCCTGTGCCGGCCATGGCCTGAATCTACAAGCAGGCGGGCACCTACTCATCTGGTTCTCCCTGACCTGGAGTCTGGAGCTGTATCAACAAACCAACGCCCGGCTTTACCGGCAAGGCCAAACCCAGCCGGTAACGATCACTCACCTGGTCGCTGAAAAAACCCTCGATGAAGCAGTACTTACAGCCCTAGACGCCAAGAACCTCACCCAGACCGCCTTGATCGAGGCAATCAAAACACAACTGGCAAACCACTCTAGATAAGGAGAAATCATGATGCATGTGATGACGAAATACTTAGATACCCGCAAGGCAGCAATCAGCGCCCTAGAGGACTACCCACTGATGGAACAAGCAGCCAGCCAAGACACGCAAGCTGAGGCAAACCAGCTACGCGAAGACCTCGCCAGCCCCCCTAGCCCCAAAATCACTGGCATGCCCCGCTCACGCGACCCCCACGCTGGTGAACGCCGCATAGCTGCCACCCTCGACAAGATTGATCTGCTCGCCGCCCGCAGCCAACAAGCCCAAGAGTACCTGGACTGGTTCCTGCCCGCCTGGCAAGCACTCAACACCGATGACCAGTTCGTGTTGGAAAACTTCTTCCTCGGCCAAGGCAATCAAGACGAACGAGTCCAAATGATCGGTGACCACTTCTATATTGAACGAGACAGTGTCTACCGGCGAAAGAACCGAGCATTAGATCGCCTGGCAGTAGCACTATATGGCAGACGCTAACTTGCACCCATGCGTTAGCAAGTATCCGAACCCCGCTATGGAAATCGTTACTTAACCCTGAAATACTGTAGGTAGTTGAAAATATAGGAACGAACCCTCCGGCAAACAGTTATCACTGCCCGGAGGGTTTCGTCTTGGCCAGCAAAGGACGGTGAGGCTGGTGCCAAGCAAACCAAAACGTCCCTGCTCTGCGCCTGGCTGTCCCGAACTAACCCGCGAAAGGTTCTGCCAGCTCCACGCCAAAAAGGCAGACAAGAACTACCGTAAGTTTCAACGTGACCCGAGAATCAACAAGCGTTACGGTGCGCGCTGGCGCAAGATCCGCGCTGCTTACATCGCGCAGCATCCTTTGTGCGAAGACTGCCTGGAAAAAGGAGTGACCACCCCAGTTCAGGAAGTCCACCACGTCCTACCCTTAGACCATGGCGGCAGCCACGACTTTTCTAACCTGCGCAGCCTGTGCAAACCCTGCCACTCCAGGCAGAGCGCGTTAGACGGTGACAGATGGAGACAAGCCCTTCAGGTCTACACCTACTAGATTTTTTGAAAAACGCGAAATAACCACCGGTACTTCCCCACCCTAAAAATATTGACCTTGTTCCCACCGGAAGTTACAGGACAAGTCGAGGATTCGGTTAGGGGGTTGGGGCCTCGAATCTCTACAGCCTTGGCGAAGGTCAGCGGGCGGGGCCAACCGTACGCAAAAAGACCGAATCAAACAGGGTATTAACCGACCTACGGTTTTACCTGTTTCGAAGCCTTGGCTGTGTATCGGCGGCGGGACAAGGGTTTACGCGAGTTTATTTAGGCTCCCAGCATTCACGTCTTTCTCATTATTGAAGGGGTGTGGGTGCCGGGTTTTTATATCAATAAATCGAGTGAGGAGTTTTCTCATGGATCAGATGGTGCTAAAAACCCAGCAGTGGCTAAATACCACATATAAAACAAAAACAGGGTTCGGTTCAGTCTCAGAGAACGGTCGAACCGGATGGGACACGATCAACGCTTTGATTCGTGCCCTGCAAATCGAGCTGGGTATCACAGCCACAGCGAATAACTTCGGTGCCGGGACGCAGTCACGTTTTAAGAATCGTTGGCCGAACGGGATCAGCAAAAATGATTCTAGCAGTAACGTGCATGGCATTATCCAAGGTGCCTTGTGGTGTAAAGGATACCCAGCAGAATACGGAGGTATCACAACTAAGTTTACTGATAATGTTGCTTCTTCGATTCGGGATTTGAAGAGCGATATCGGGTTATCGTCATCATCTTCTACGATTGATCTGGAGCTGATGATGGCATTGCTATCAATGAAGCAGTTCAAACTGTTGTCTGCCTATGGCGGTAAGAGTGCTATTCGAACGGCGCAGCAAAAAGTAAATCGCCAGTACAAGGCATACACGGGTATCGTTCCAACTGATGGTTTGTACGGGCGTGAAATGAACACTGCCCTGATCCAAGTGTTGCAAGCTATCGAGGGATTCAGCCCTGCGGAGGCGACCGGTAACTTTGGTAACGGCACCCGCTCACGCCTACAAACGATTAGCGGTGGCTCGAGCCAGTGGGTATGGCTAGCATCGGTGGCTTTAGTGTGCAACGGGTATTCTGTTAGCCCTACATCAACATGGAATTCTACGATTGCTTCAAAAGTCCGTACGTTCCAGAATGATTTAGCATTACCTGTCAGCGGTATGGTTGATCCAACCACGTGGATGAGCCTACTGACCTCTAAAGGTGACCCGAACCGCGCGTGCGTAGCGTGTGACACAAGGTTCGAGATCACTGACGAGTTAGCCAAGCATTTGAAAGCAGACGGCTACCAGATCGTGGGACGCTACCTGAGCGAGCCAGGTCAAGAGAACACTGCTGAGGCTGACTATTTTAAGGCCTTACGTACTGGAGAGTTAGAGCGAATTGTTCGTCACGGATTAAAATATTTCCCAATATTCCAAGAGTACTCGACTAAACTGAGACATTTTAGTGCAGAAAATGGTGCTCGCCATGCCCGTAAAGCACGAGCAGCCGCACAGCGCCTCGGGGTGCCACCCACCATCATCTACTTCGCCGTAGATTACGACGCCACCGACCCTGAAGTCACTAGCAATATTCTCCCGTACTTCCGCGCAGTGAACGCGAACCTCGGTGGCGGGTATCGTGTAGGTATTTATGCTTCGCGTAATATTTGTGCTCGTGTGGCTGAAGCAGGGTATTCGGTTGCGTCGTTCGTTTCCGATATGTCCACCGGTTTTTCAGGAAATCTTGGTTTTTCTATTCCCAAGAATTGGGTGTTCGACCAATTCCACGAAATACACGGCTACAAAGGTAAATGGGACTTAGACAGAGTCGCTTACTCAGGACGCATACCAGCGGTAAGCGCCGTGTCAGTTAAGGAATCTAGCGATAGCTCTAGCAGCGAGATAACGGATCCTTTTGCTAGATGGATCGCATCTGTGGAAAAACAATACGCTGACGATTATGCTTCTCTTGTTTTTAAGACTCCTCCGGCAGGTGAAGCTGGTCACTACGCCTTAGGCTGGTTGAGAAAACCAAAATATTGGTCAGATGGATACTGGTCAGGTGCAATGTGGCAACTATATACCCCCGAGCCCACTACTGTTCCTGAGAACAATATTCATCGCGCTTCTGCTGAGAGAATCTGCTCATCGATGCCGACTGATATACGTACTCAGATTTCTGGAGAAGATATAGCTCATTTTGCCGCAACATGTTTAGGGTATTCTTCGCATGGATCTGATGCGTCAGTACAAGAATGCGGTCTTGGAGATTTGGGTGGATGGGCCTTAGACTTACTGCAAATCTGGGGAGCATTCCTTAAATCCGGAACGTCTGATTCTATGGAAACGTGGATGGGCAGGCATATTGGAGTTGCAAACGACATTAAAGGATTCGGACGAGAAGATGTTCTCGCTGATGCTGATGCTTATCTCTTGATGCGTCGCTATTGGGAGAATTCGGAAGAGCTTTCTTCTGCTTTGCAGCAGCTTCGTAGTAAATCGCAATCGATTCGGATTCTTGAGTTTTATCAAATCCGGTTTGCTTCTTCACCAGATAATCTGAAAAAGGCTTTCTGGAATCTGATCGATAGTTGGGCTGGAACCACAGTTCCAGTTTTGGGAGGCCCACTCACTATGGCTGCTCATGCTGATCGTTTGCCCAATCAAAGCGAAGCGAATCGTCTTGCATACATCTATGCAACATGTCTAAGTAAAGGCTAAAGCGCATTCACTCGTCGCAGGTGAAGTGCGCTGGGATATCTGTGTCAGGGTCTATTCCGATACTCGAATAAGTGCGGAGTGTCCCGACTCCTGATTCCCAGCGCACTTCCCAAGCGGTGTCATCTATTTTTCCTGAGCCTTTGGCTGACCACGAATACGGCGTTTTAACGCCAAGATGAAAATTGTTCGACACGGTATAGAATCGCCCAAACCTGTGATACATCGCGCTATTTCCCCACGAATAGATAACCCGACAATTGGTATCGTCTTGCTTAGAGGGAACTATGCCGTAACTGTCCATGTTAATGACAGTCCCTACACAAGCTACTGTGCCTGTTAGAAACGCAACCATGAGAATTGCTTTTACCCATCTCTTTTTAATGTCACTATTAGTTTGCTTCAGCGTAGCGATAAACAAGATTAAAGCTAAAACTGACACAACTAGGTAAATAGCGGCAGGAAGTAGCAAAATATTGACAGGTTTTCCTAGTAGCAGGAAAGGCGCGCCCCGTACCACACTATCTTTTGAATAATAAATCTGCGCTAGAAACATGAGGAGACCCAGTAGTGAGGCAAACAGAAAACACAGCCATACAGCGCTGCGATTGAAATACGTACGATTTGTCCGCATACTTACCAAAATCTCTCGAACCATTTTCAAAATCATATTTTAACAGTAAGGCTTACTTCAGTGGCGAAAGATGGCACTAACCGTGGCGGCCGCCGCGTGAGGGCTGGCGCGAAACCCGACCCGCTCAATGAGAAACTCGCCAAGGGTCTGCCTGCTACTCGCCTGGAAGATCCGCTAGCGACCCCTTTCGATTTCGAGGGCGCAGATGTTGGCGCGGGCGCGGTGCTTGCTGGTGAGGTGATGCCTGAGCCTGGCGAGTATCTGTCGGAGGTTCAGCGCGATGGCAAACCCTTGGGCGCGGACATTGTGTATCGGGAGACGTGGCGCTGGCTTGATGAGCGCGGCTGCACGAAGTTTGTTTCTAAGCGTCTCATTGAGGCCTACGCCCAGGCTTTCGCCCGGTATGTGCAGTGCGAGCAGGCAATCTCCAAGTTCGGTTTGCTCGGCAAGCACCCGACCACGGGAGCTGCTATCGCTTCCCCGTTCGTTGCGATGAGCCAATCTTTTGGTAAGCAAGCAAACGTGTACTGGTATGAGATTTTTGAGATTGTGCGGGCGAACTGCACCAGTGACTATTCGGGTGCGGCCCCGGGTGATGAGGTTATGGAGCAGTTGTTGAAAGCACGCTCCTAGATGCGTCCTAGTGTTTTTGAGCTTATTTGGGGCGTTTTGTTGCGCTGAAGCCTGCCCCTAGCGCGATTCCGACTCCCGTGCCAATAGTTATCGCTAAGGCATTATCGTCCATAATGAACCGAAAAATTATGGCGGTCATTATCCCGGCAATCATTCCGTAAGCCACGGCTTTACCATCGCCACCAGAAGGCTCCTGCTCCTGCGGATTAGGTTTACTCGTTTCGTCTTCCACGTATTCCAGTATCACACACGATTCGGGTTTTCCTCATTTTCTTCGCTCCCCACTCCTGGCTGATGGTGGGGAGTTTTTGTTTCTTTTGATTTTTCTACTGAAAGGGCATTCCTATGACTATGGTTCGCAGCGCTGAAGCAGTGTGTATCGGTCACCCCGATAAACTGTGCGATCTAATTGCTGATCAGATTCTCGACGAAATTCTCTACGCCGATCCCAACGCCCGCGTCGCGGTAGAGGTCATGGCTACTGGGCGACGCATTATTGTCACTGGTGAAATCAGCACTAATGCTCGTGTGGACTTGCGTGATTGCGTACGCACAGCACTTACTGCAGCTGGCTATAAGCCGTGGAGATTTTTGGTATACGTATGGGTGAGGCGTCAATCTAACGATATTAACGACGGCGTGACCACATCTTTAGAGGCTCGCCATGGCGATGAGTCCGCTTATTGTCTTCAGGGTGCTGGTGATCAAGGCACGGTCTACGGCTATGCCTGCACTGATACACCACAGCGCTTACCATTGCCTCTTGTTTTAGCCCACGAGATTTGTAAGCGGCTAGATGACGCGCGCAAGCAAGGAACCATCACTGGGATCCTTTCGGATGGTAAAGCACAAGTTTCGGTGCGCTACAACGACGCAGGAAAACCGCAAGCCGTAGAGACGGTGGTGGTTTCCGTCCAGCACGATAAATCCAAGGATTTCGAGGTGTTGCGCCGTGAAATCACCTCGATGATTATCGGTCCAGCTTGCTCTTCGTATCTTCCTGTCGATGAGAACACGACTATTTTGGTGAATCCTTCTGGGCGGTTCGTGGAGGGCGGCCCTAAAGCCGACACCGGACTCACCGGTAGGAAGTTGATGGTTGACACCTATGGCGGGCTGGCTTCTCATGGTGGTGGAGCTTTCTGTGGTAAAGATGCTTCTAAGGTTGACCGGTCGGGTGCTTATATGGCGCGGCTAATCGCGAAAACCGTGGTGGATGCGGATCTTGCATCCCAGTGCCAGGTGGCGATTAGTTACGCGATTGGCAAAGCCGACCCGGTTGCTTTCAGTGTGGACACGCTCGGCACCGGCCAATACACCGACCAGATTCTCACGGCTGCGGCTCGAGATGTGTTCAATCTTCGGCCAGCAGCAATCATCGACCAGTTTGGGCTGCGAGCACCCGGCTATGTGCGCTATTCGACGTATGGGCATTTCGGGGATTACACACGCAAGTGGGAAGACACCTGGACTACTAGCCGTGAGCTTGTCAAGGCGGTGAAAAACCATGCGCATCAAGCAAATAGCCATAAGTGATCTCACCCCAGCTGACTACAACCCCCGCAAAGACCTACAACCTGGGGACGCGGACTACGACAAACTCAAACGCTCGCTAAGTGAGTTTGGGTATGTGGAGCCAGTCATCTGGAACAAAACCACCGGAAATATTGTAGGTGGGCATCAGCGTCTGAAAGTACTGGCTGATCTGGGCTATAAAACCGTGGACTGCGTGGTCGTCGAACTCGACGAAACCCGCGAAAAAGCGCTCAACGTTGCTCTAAACAAGATCAGTGGCGATTGGGATAATTCCAAACTCGCCCTACTCATAGCCGACCTGGATGCTTCCGATTTCGATGCTGAACTGACCGGTTTTGACGACGCCGAAATCGCGCAGCTTATCGGCTCATTGGATGAGGGTGAGGTGGAGGATGATGATTTCGACCTCACCGCCGCACTCGAAGCGGCCGCTTTCGTTGAGCGCGGGGATATCTGGACGCTTGGCCGCCACCGACTGGTGTGCGGCGACGCCACCTCACAAACCGACGTTGAGGCTTTGATGGATGGGAAGCGCGCGAACCTTGTGCTCACGGACCCGCCATACAATGTCGCCTTTGAATCCGGCTCGGGCTTGTCGATCAAGAATGACAAGATGGATGGCAATAAGTTCTACGACTTCCTGCTCGCCGCGTTTTCGAGCATGGTCGGGGTTTGTGAGAAAGGTGCGAGCGCCTATGTTTTCCACGCCGACACCGAAGGTTTGAATTTCCGCCGCGCCTTCCAAGACGCAGGCTTCTATCTCTCCGGATGTTGCATCTGGGTCAAAGACTCCCTCGTCCTCGGACGCTCTCCCTACCAATGGCAACACGAACCCGTGCTCTACGGATGGGTCAAGACCGGTAAGCATCGCTGGTATGCGGATCGCAAGCAGACCACGATCTGGAACTTCACCAAGCCGCGCCGCAACACCGACCACCCAACCAGCAAGCCACTGGACTTGTTGGCGTATCCGATCGGAAACTCCACCCAGGCGAATGCGATCGTGCTCGACACCTTCGCAGGCTCAGGGTCCACGCTCATGGCGTGCGAGGCCACCGACCGCATCGCCTACTGCATGGAGCTCGACGAGAAATACGCCTCGGTGATCCTGCGCCGCTATGCCCAAGCAACCGGAGACGCAGCAGGGATCACGTGTGAGCGTGGTGGCAAGCAGTATGCCTACCTGGATCTGGTGAAAGAGGTTGAGCGTCCCAAGGAGAAAGGCTAACTCGTGAGACAAACTTTAAGGCTTGGCTCGCTTTTTGATGGCTCAGGTGGTTTCCCACTAGCGGCAACCAAGGTTGGTATCGAACCTGTGTGGGCGAGCGAGATTGAGCCCTTCCCGATCCTGGTCACCACCACGCGTTTGCCACAAATGCAACACCTGGGCGACATCTGCGATATTAGTGGCAGTCAGCTAGAGCCGGTGGATGTGGTCACGTTTGGTTCTCCTTGCCAAGACCTGTCGGTGGCAGGTAAAAGGGCGGGTTTAGCTGGCGAGCGTTCGGGTTTGTTTCATCAAGTGGTGCGCCTTATTAAGGAAATGAGAAAGGCAAGTAGTGGACGGTATCCAAGATTCGCTGTTTGGGAAAACGTGCCCGGAGCTTTCTCCTCCAACAAAGGCAATGATTTCCATCAAGTCCTACGCGAACTCATCAGCGTCACGGACGAACAAGCAGCAGCTAACCTACCTCGAGTACAAAAGTGGCAAAAAGCTGGAGCGATCGTGGCAGACCAATGGAGTATTGCGTGGCGAGTATTGCACGCGCAATTTTTCGGAGTACCCCAACGACGCAAACGGATCTTCCTTGTCGCAGATTTTGCAAGCGGGCGTGCCGGACACATACTCTTTGAGCCCTCGTGCAGCTCAAGGAATGTAGGACGGATTTTGCGGACATTCAAAATAAAAAAGAATGTGGAGGTAACAGACAATGGCAAAGACAATTTTTGAGGAAATGGGCGGCAAATACGAAAGGCAAGGCGATTATTTAATACCGTGCTTAACTGTACCCGCCGAAGAAGAACAGCCGATAGGCATCTGGGGACAGCGGCATTTGGATTATCTGAAGCATCACTGCAAAGTTACATACACCAATCTTCTTACAAGCGGCAGACTTAACGCTTACCTTGCCGACATTGACAGACAGGCACAGGAACGCTTTGAAAGGCTCATAGAGGGTATGAAACAGGCACAGGGCATAACGGAACAGCTAAAGGCAGAAAACGCCTTGGAATGGACAGGATGCCTCAATAACATAAGGGCTTGTGCGAGGGAGATTGTGGAAAAGGAAATTATTTTTGCATAAACAGATGATTAGTGGCAGGGGGAAATCCTGCCGCTTTTTCTGCTTTAGTTTGTCAGCTTGACAAATAAAGGGTTAAGGAATATAATTAGATTCAGTATTATACAAGGAGTTAATAAATATGCGGCAAGGTATTCTTAAATAAACTGTCAATTTGATAGTGGGAACAAAAAGTAGCAGTCCCGTTTCACTTTTAATATGGGGCTTAGTTTTTTGTACCCAGTTTAAGAATACTTTTATCATGTAATTTTATATGCCCGAAAACATATAAGTGTTTTGGGGCTATTGGAGTTATTTACCCAGTGATAGGAGTATTTATCACTGGGTATTTTTATGCCCTTTTTTGGGTGTTGATAGGAGGAAAATCACATGAAAATAATTAACTTAGGCATTCTGGCTCACGTTGACGCAGGAAAGACAACATTAACGGAGAGTTTATTGTATACCAGTGGTGCAATTGCAGAACCAGGGAGCGTAGATAAAGGCACAACAAGGACAGATACAATGAATTTGGAGCGTCAAAGGGGAATCACTATCCAGACAGCAGTGACATCTTTTCAGTGGGAGGATGTAAAAGTCAACATTATAGATACGCCAGGCCATATGGATTTTTTGGCGGAAGTATACCGTTCTTTATCCGTATTAGACGGAGCAGTATTATTAGTTTCTGCAAAGGATGGCATACAGGCACAGACCCGTATACTGTTTCATGCACTACAGACAATGAAGATTCCGACAATTTTTTTCATCAATAAAATTGACCAAGAGGGGATTGATTTGCCAATGGTATATCAAGAAATGAAAGCAAAGCTTTCTTCGGAAATTATAGTGAAGCAAAAGGTTGGGCAGCATCCCCATATAAATGTAACGGACAATGACGATATGGAACAGTGGGATGCGGTAATTATGGGAAACGATGAACTATTAGAGAAATATATGTCAGGGAAACCGTTTAAAATGTCAGAACTGGAACAGGAAGAAAACAGGAGATTCCAAAACGGAACGTTATTTCCCGTTTATCACGGAAGTGCTAAAAACAATCTGGGGATTCGGCAGCTTATAGAAGTGATTGCCAGTAAGTTTTATTCATCAACGCCTGAAGGTCAATCTGAACTATGCGGGCAGGTTTTTAAGATTGAATATTCAGAGAAAAGGCGGCGTTTTGTTTATGTGCGTATATATAGCGGAACATTGCATTTGAGGGATGTTATTAAAATATCTGAAAAAGAGAAAATAAAAATCACAGAGATGTGTGTTCCGACAAACGGTGAATTATATTCATCCGATACAGCCTGCTCTGGTGATATTGTAATTTTACCAAATGATGTTTTGCAGCTAAACAGTATTTTGGGGAACGAAATGCTGTTGCCGCAGAGAAAATTTATTGAAAATCCTCTCCCTATGCTCCAAACAACGATTGCAGTAAAGAAATCTGAACAGCGGGAAATATTGCTTGGGGCACTTACAGAAATTTCAGATGGCGACCCTCTTTTAAAATATTATGTGGATACTACAACGCATGAGATTATACTTTCTTTTTTGGGGAATGTGCAGATGGAAGTCATTTGTGCCATCCTTGAGGAAAAATACCATGTGGAGGCAGAAATAAAAGAGCCTACTGTTATATATATGGAAAGACCGCTTAGAAAAGCAGAATATACCATCCACATAGAAGTCCCGCCAAATCCTTTCTGGGCTTCTGTCGGGTTGTCCATAGAGCCGCTCCCTATTGGAAGCGGAGTGCAGTATGAAAGCAGAGTTTCACTTGGATATTTAAACCAATCGTTCCAAAATGCGGTTATGGAGGGGGTTCTTTATGGCTGCGAGCAGGGGCTGTATGGATGGAAAGTGACAGACTGTAAAATCTGTTTTGAATATGGATTGTATTATAGTCCTGTAAGTACCCCCGCAGACTTTCGGCTGCTTTCCCCTATCGTATTGGAGCAGGCTTTAAAAAAAGCAGGGACAGAACTATTAGAGCCATATCTCCACTTTGAAATTTATGCACCGCAGGAATATCTCTCACGGGCGTATCATGATGCCCCAAGGTATTGTGCAGATATTGTAAGTACTCAGGTAAAGAATGACGAGGTCATTCTGAAAGGAGAAATCCCTGCCAGATGTATTCAAGAATACAGGAACGATTTAACTTATTTCACAAATGGGCAGGGAGTCTGCTTGACAGAGTTAAAAGGATACCAGCCAGCTATTGGTAAATTTATTTGCCAACCCCGCCGCCCGAATAGCCGTATAGATAAGGTTCGGCATATGTTCCACAAGTTAGCTTAACAGCTTGCAAAAGTCATATAAAATGAGATTTGAAAGGATTAGAGACTAATTATGATGAAATGCGAATGGATATTGTGTCCTGTTTGTGGGAGCAAAACCCGTAATAAAATTAGGAAGGACACTGTTTTGGAGAATTATCCCCTTTATTGTCCAAAATGCAGACAAGAAAGCTTGATTAAAGTTGACAACTTGAAGATAACTGTCATCAAAGAGCCAGACGCTTAAGACGCAGAGCCGATGAAATTGTGGAACAATTCACGAATCATCGGCTCTTTTTGTTTCGTATTTGAAAGAACAAACTCACCAAATAAAAAAAACGATATTCGGGTGGGTTATTTTGTTATACCCTAAATTACCCTCTGAATTTGTTTTTAAATTTGGAGGGATTTTTTTATGTTCTTTTTTCGGGCGGTTATTCATCTGCTCATACGAAGTAAAATTTATCAATACATAGCATATCAGAGAATGGCAGGAAACCAGTTAAAAAAATTTCTGCCAGTGCAGCGGTACTTCTCACCTTGAAAGTGGAAGTACAATCTCCATACAACAGAATTTGTATTTCCCATAACCGTGAAGGTCACAGAGCCTTTGCGGTTTTTCTTTTGTCGTTTTTTGTTGGAAAGTGCCGCAGGGCTGTTTCTGGTGTGCGTTGCCGCTCCCCGCCTCTCCATCTGGATTTTTACATTTCAAAAATTCAGATTGGAGGTATTAGCGGTGAAATACGCACCAAGAAAAGTATATATCAAAGAAAGCGGCGGCTATGTGGAACTGTCCTATACGGATTTCTGCCGCCGCAGGCAAGCCGACAAGGGATATATGGACAAGCTGTTTATCCCCGTCCAAGGTTGTCTGCTTGAAGTCGTAAGGGAGCAATATGCGGACTTCTACCGTGACAGGGAGCGGTGGCGTTACCTGCAAAAATTAGATGCGAGGAACAGCCTGCTATCTCTGGACGGATTTACGGACAGCGAGGGGAATCCTCTGGACTTTATCGCTGATGAAGCGGCGGACATTGCGGAAACCGTTGTCAATGCTGTTATGGTGGACAGGCTGAAAGCCGCCCTGCCTTTGTTGTCGGATAGTGAGCAGGAGTTGATACAGGCAATCTTTTTTGACGGACTTTCCGAGCGTGAAGTCGGGGCGAGGTTAGGCATAACCCAGAGCGTTGTGAACAAACGCAAAGCCAGAATCCTAAGAAAACTAAGAAAGATAATAGAAAATTAAAATTTAAGGCGTTCAGCCCCCTTGTTTTTTCCTTTGGGAAAATGAGGGGGCTTTTCTCTGCCCTCTCAATCAATTCTGATTGGAGGAAGAAAGAATGGCATACAACCACGGACGGGAGGACAGGAAATGGCGTATCTGGAAAGAAGCGGAGGAAAAGCTGCTGCGTGAGTGCGGCGTTGATGAAGTGACCATTGAGCAGATACGCATAGCGGACAGGGCAGACTTCAATTCCAACAGGCGGTTTTACCGATGGACGAATGATCTTGCGCAGGGCTGCGGTAAGAGGCAAGCCGCTACCTCCAATCTTGCACAAGGCTCTCGCCCAACAAGCAACGAACCCGAAAAAGAATCTCTAGCAGTCCCGTTCGCGCCACGCATGAGGGGCGGAAAAACTGGAGGTGGTAAAGACCCGCTTATCCAAACCGATATTTCTGGCAGGCTTGGTTGTAATAACGATCAGAGGATTTTTGAGCCCATCGCTTATGGTTTCAACGCTATACATACCAAGCGTAAAAGCCGGACTGGCAGGTACGGCTACGAAACCGAGGTCGCAAAAACTTTAGATACGAGCGGTATCTGCCCGACCTGTAATCAGGGTGGGATTGCGATAGTCGACACGGTAGTTTCGGCATCAAAGAGTGATTTCTTTTGCAAGGGCACCAACAACCTCACCGGGCCTCTACTTGCCTCGGATTTTACTGATCCGCCTATTGTCACCGCGCCACAACCTAGCGGTTATAGGGTGCGCAGGCTTACGCCCACCGAGTGCGCCCGCCTACAAGGCTTCCCTGACGATTGGACACGAGATTTAGCAATCAGCAATCCTACAGATTCACAGTTGGATTACTGGTGGCAGGTCTGGGCCAGGTGGGCAGTAGCGGCAGGTTTGAAGGAAACCAAAACAAGAGCACAAGTGAAAAAATGGCTCGCCAATCCCGTCACTGACCGGGCGTTATACAAGCTGTGGGGAAACGGGATAGCTTTGCCGTGCGCCAAACTCGTGCTCACTCAGATAGTCGCCGAGACCACTAAAACTCCTTGATTTTAAGGCGAAAATGACTGGATAAGCCCGCGAAGCTATGGCTGTATGTACATGACCAAACAACCAGCAAGAAAGAGAGGGTTTGGTGATGATGGGACAGCTATACGCCGATCTAGAAGAAATCGAAAACCTCGGAGTCGACCTGACCGATATTGGTGCGGTGTGGGATGCAGCCGAAGACCACGGCTACGAGCACGTAGAAATGATTGTCTCCAACTTTCCAGACAACTACCTGCGCCTCATCCGCACATGGATGGACGTTCAAAGCATCGAATTTGATGGTGAGGAGGATGAGCAATGGTGAACACCAAAAAGGCTGAAAACTACGGACTCGTAGTCACCCTACCCGCCACGCTTGATGAGACTGAGCTGGCAAGGCTGCATGAACTTATCGCAGCCAAGAAAGACTTGATCGCTAAAGCGCTCGGCGCGAGCCAGCTTAGCATCACCACCAGTAGCGAGGGGCTGAGTTTTCCTTGGTGGGATGAGCTGCCAGAGTTCGAGAAGATCACGGCATACACCGAGTTCCTAAGCAAAATGGTCGCATATGCGAAACGCATCGGGCTCACCACCCACCGCGCCGCGAGTGACAAGGTGGTGAATGAGAAGTATGAACTGCGCTCCCTGCTTTACCGCATCGGACTTTCTGGTAAAGAAAATAAGGAAGTACGCAAGATCTTACTTGCACCATTAAACGGTGATTCTGCATGGAAAACCCCGCCACAAGTAAACACTAACCAAGAGATGTAAACCACTATTTATTAGGCAAAATAGGCGGCAAAATGACTGGATAAGTAGGCAAGTCTATGGCTGTATATACATACCGAAACGGTACACAACACATAAGGAAACAGCCATGAACACCAAAGAACCTGAATGCAGCGTCGAGGAAGAAAACACCGAACGCCTTATCGGACGTGCTAACCGGTTGGGATACACCATCACCAGCATTGAGATTGAACCTGGCCGGGTCGCGATTTCTATTGTTCCTTCCCCGCTGTTCCCCTACACCCCGGAGCTTGACCGGGATTTTGAAACCGATCAATGGCGGATGCAAACCACCGCCTACGGAGCGTTGAACCTAGACAACATCGAACAAGTCACCGAGGGATACGGGCGGGCAGCAGCGATGGTGCGTGAACTTGAGCATGCTACACCAGGAAACGTTGTCAACTACCACCTGACCCGTTAAAACTAAACACAAAGGCAAACCCCACCTGGCGTGGGGTTTGCCTTTATCGTGAAGCGTTATGACCTAGAGATGTACATCTCTAAGTTTTCTTGAAAATAGGCGGAAAATGACTGGATAAGTAGCGAAGTCTATGGCTGTATATACATACCGAAACGGTACACAACAGAAAGGCACCAGCCATGAACAGCACAAAGGTCACCAGCGAAACCCTCCAGATGAGCGTTGATTCCTACGGGACGGTTCTTGCCTACGGAGGCTACACGCTAGCAAGTTTTGCTACCTGGACCAAGACTGAAGGATTTGGCAATAACGCCCAAATCTACCGGTTGATGGAAGAACCCGTCAGCGGGTTCGGGCCTAACTCGAGGGGCCGCGGAGAATGCGAACTCGAACTCATCGCTGAGTCAGACCACCTTTTCGCTGACGCAGGACATGCGATCGCCTGGGCGTTAGCTAATCTGCCCGAAGCCTAGTCCGCCGGGCATGAGGGCACCTGCTATCGCCGGTAGCAACTGACTTTTTAACCAACAGAAGGTAACTGATTCGTATGCGTCAGCTAGCTGAATATCAACCGACACGGTTCATGGCTGAAAGCTCGCGCTACGACAAGCGTCGAGCCGATTTTGCGGTCGCGTTCATCCAAGCCTTAAAGCATACGAAAGGCCGGTGGGCAGGAAAACCTTTTAAGTTGATTGATTGGCAAGAACAAATCATTCGCGACCTTTTCGGGGTGGTCAAACCTGACGGGTTTCGCCAATTCACTACCGCTTACGTGGAGATCCCTAAAAAGCAAGGGAAATCTGAACTAGCCGCCGCCGTCGCGCTCTTGCTGTGTTGCGGCGATGGCGAGGAACGCGCTGAAGTTTATGGGTGTGCTGCCGATCGGCAACAAGCATCCATCGTGTTCGAAGTGGCAGCCGACATGGTGAGAATGTGTCCCCCACTAGCCAAGCGGGTAAAGATCCTTAGAAGCCAAAAACGTATCATCTACTCCCCTACTAATTCCTTCTACCAGGTACTATCCGCCGAGGCCTATTCCAAACACGGATTCAATATTTCCGGAGTGGTATTCGATGAGCTACACACCCAACCCAACCGGGCGCTCTTCGACGTGATGACCAAAGGCAGTGGGGATGCTCGCACCCAGCCGCTGTACTTCCTGATCACAACCGCCGGCACCGACACCCACAGCATCTGCTACGAGCAACACCAAAAAGCCCAAGACATTCTAGATGACAAAAAGCACGACCCCACCTTTTATCCAGTCATATATGGGGCAGCGCAAGATGATGATTGGACTAATGAAGCCGTGTGGCATAAAGCCAACCCATCCTTGGACGTGACGGTGCCAATCCAGAAAGTTAGGGACGCTTGTAATAGTGCCAGGCAGAATCCGGCTGAAGAAAACACCTTCAGACAATTGCGTTTGAACCAGTGGGTCAAACAGTCTGTGCGGTGGATGCCCATGAACACCTGGAACAAAAACGATGGCCCAGTCCACTTAGATGAGTTAGAAGGACGTGTTTGTTACGGCGGGCTCGACCTGGCATCCACCACCGATATCACTGCTTTCGTTCTCGTATTCCCACCCACGGATGACGATGACAAATACACGGTCGCGCCCTGGTTTTGGATACCCGAAGACAACCTCAAACTCAGAGTTTCTAGGGATCACGTCCCCTACGACCTATGGCATCAGCAAGGCCACCTACTCACGACTGAAGGCAACGTGGTGCACTATGGGTATATCGAGAAGTTCATTGAGGATCTTGGCACCCGATTCAATATCCGAGAAATCGCTTTCGACCGGTGGGGCGCTGTCCAAATGTCACAGAATTTGGAGGATGCCGGGTTTACGGTGGTGCCGTTTGGGCAAGGCTTCAAAGACATGTCCCCACCATCAAAGGAACTGATGAAACTCGCCCTCGAAAGACGGTTGGCGCATGGAGGGCACCCGGTGCTGGCCTGGATGGTCGATAACATTCACGTGCGCACCGACCCAGCAGGAAACATCAAACCCGACAAACAAAAATCCACCGAGAAGATCGACGGCGTAGTAGCCACCATCATGGCCCTAGACCGAGCCATCCGAAAAGGAAGCGGTCAAATAGGTGGCAGTGTCTATGACGAACGCGGGCTACTTGTTTTTTGAACTCTAGTTAGGTCTGATTCTTACTAAATCTTCCTTGGACAGCGTGGTTGTATGTACTTATGATTTCATTTGCCCGGCATGCGTGGGGTGTAGCGGTTGAGGAGGTTTTCTAAAAAGCCCATGGCCTTAAGCCAAGAGGCCCATACCGACATGCCCGCCTAAATGCTATCGAACACTGCAACCAACGTGGATTTCTGTGGATACCACTGAAGTGCCCCGAGTTTTGCTCCTAGGCATTTGCCTTGATTTCTATTATTTCCTGTGGCGGGTGCTGATTCATCGTTAGTGAACTGCACCCTATTGCGAGTAGCTTTACGCAGTTCATTGTTAAACGACTCAATGGAGTTCGTCGGGTGCTGTTGCAAAATTGGGCGGAGAGCAGCGAAGACTCAGTTTCTCATTCCCTGATCGCCGCTGCGTGTGGGCGTTGTTAGGCCGTCTCGAAGACCCGGTTGACGATCACCGCGTCCGGGTTCGGTTGCCCATAGGCAAACATTGTGCCTTGCCCTTTCCGCAATGAGTGCATCGCCTCCATCCCTTTCAACGTCCGATATGCAGATGTCCGGTTCTTAAACGCGCCTTTCGGCCCGAGGATCCGCTTCAGACGACCATGGTCGCCTTCTAGGATGTTGTTGAGGTATTTCACCTGCCGGTGTTCCACTGTTGGCGGGCAGATTCCCTCTGACTTCAACTCGGCGATTGCCCTGGCTAGGGAGGGTGCTTTATCGGTGTTGATCACTCTGGGATACCCGGCTGACGCATTGGATCTGAGGGCCTTGGTCAGGAAACGCTTCGCTGCGGCCACGTTCCGCTTCGGAGAGAGGTAAAAGTCCAGGGTCTGGCCACCGGCGGTGATCGCCCGATAGAGGTAGCACCACCTGCCGCCGACCCGGATATAGGTCTCATCCACCCGCCAGGAACTGGCCTGCCAGTCAGGTAACTGTCGGTACCACCGTGTTTGCTTGTCCAGCTCAGGGGCGTATTTCTGGACCCAGCGGTAGATCGTGGTGTGATCGACTGGCACGCCCCGCTCGGTCATCATTTCCTCCAGATCGCGGTAGCTCACCCCGTAGCGGCAGTACCACCGCACTGCCCACAGAATGATGTCACGGGGAAAAATTGCGACCGGAGAAGATACCCATGGCTGTGATTAGTTCACGTCGCTCTTCCTACTGCCACAACTTTGCAACAGCACCAGCCTTTCAGGGTCGTATGGGGGCAGTGGAGAGAAGTGGCGGATCAGTGGACGGCGGTGGATGCCGGAGTAGGCGTGGTGTGTTCCTCCTTCGACTCGGTCGGAGCCAGGTGAGCCGGATCCAGATCAATGTGGCGCAACAGCTGGGCGTTCAGAGCCACCACGATGGTCGAGGCAGACATCAAGATCGCGCCCACGGCCGGGGACAGCACGAACCCGATCGAGGCGAGTACTCCGGCAGCCAGCGGCACGGCGAGGATGTTGTAGCCAGAGGCCCAGATCAGGTTCTGGATCATCTTGCGGTAGCTGGCCTGGGACAGCTCAATCATCGACAGCACTGCCCGCGGGTCATCACTGGCTAGGACCACCCCGGCAGATTCCATGGCCACATCCGTGCCGGCACCGATGGCGATACCGACCTCCGCGCGGGTCAGAGCGGGGGCGTCATTGACACCGTCACCGACCATGGCCACGCTCAGGCCACGCTCCTGTAACTGGGTGACCTTGGTGTCCTTGTCCTGGGGCAGGACCTCGGCGAAGACCTCATCAATGCCTAAGTCCTGACCGACAGCGTGGGCCACCTGCTGGGCGTCGCCGGTGATCATTGCAACTTTCACCCCGCGGTCCTGCAGGGCTTTCACGGCGGCGCGGGATTCGGGGCGGATCTTGTCCTCGACGGCCACCGCACCGATGATTTGACCGTCGCGGACAATATGGAGCACACCGGCCCCACGCCCGGTCCAGGCGCTGGTGGTGTCGGTGAGCTCGGCCGGGGTGGTGAGGTTGAACTCGCGCAGCATGTTCGGCCCGCCCACGAGGATCTCAGCGCCATCAACAGTGGCCCGGACCCCCCGGCCGGAGGCAGCCCTGAAACCAGTTGCACGGATTTGTCGACGGGAGGCCTCGGGATGGGCGGCCGCGGCCGCCACGATGGCGCGGGCCACGGGGTGCTCGCTGTCGGCCTCCGCGGCGGCGGCCAGGGCCAGCAGCTCGCCCTCGGTGACGCCGACAGCTGCCGCGACACCGGTGACCGCGTGCGCACCCTCGGTCAAGGTGCCGGTTTTGTCGAAGAGCACCACGTCGATGGTGCGCATCCGCTCGAGCGCCATTCGGTCCTTGATGAGCACCCCGGACTTCGCGGCCCGCTCGCTGGAGATCGCAATGACCAGCGGAATCGCCAGGCCCAGGGCGTGCGGACAGGCAATGACCAGCACCGTGACCGTGCGCACCACGGCATCGTCCGGGCTGCCGATGATGGTCCACACCACCGCGGTGATCAGAGCGGAGATCAGCGCGAACCAGAACAACAACGCCGCCGCCCGATCCGCCAGGGCCTGGGCCCGGGAGGAGGACTCCTGGGCGTCGGCAACCATGCGTTGGATCCCGGCCAGGGCGGTGTCCCCGCCGGTAGCCTCCACCCGGATGCGGACGGTGTTGTCGGTGGCCACGGTACCGGCGACCACCTTGTCACCGGTGTCGCGGAAGACGGGACGGGATTCGCCGGTGATCATCGCCTCATCGAATTCGGCGGCTCCGTCGAGGATGGTTCCGTCGGCCGGCACCCGGGCACCGGCCCTCACCAGCACGACGTCGTCGACGACCAGCTCGGAGATGGCCACGGTGCGGGTGGTTCCGTCGATGACTTTCTCGGCCTCATCCGGCAGCAGGGCAGCCAGCGCGTCAAGCGCGGAGGACGCGGCCCCGAGAGCGCGCATCTCGAGCCAGTGGCCCAGCAGCATGATGGTCACCAGCAGGGCCAGCTCCCACCAGAAGTCCAGGTCAAAACCGCCCAGTCCCAGAGTGGTGACCCAGGAGGCGACAAACGCCACGGTGATGGCCATGGCGATCAGGAGCATCATCCCGGGTTGGCGGGATTTCAGTTCTTTCCATCCGCCCTTGAGGAAAGGCGTTCCGCCGTAGACGAAGATGATCGTGCCCAGCACCGGGGGAATCCAGGTGGATCCGGGGAATGCCGGGAGGTGGTAGCCGAGCAGGTGGGCGACCATGGGGCTGAAAATAACGACGGGAATGGACAGAATCAGCGACCACCAGAAGCGGTCCCGAAACATTGCGGTGCTGTGTCCGGCGTGTTCGCCGTGACCATGAACGTGGTGGTCTTCGTCCAGGGCGGAGTGCGGGTGATCGTGAGGCATCGCCTGGCCGTGGGTGTCGGCATCTGCGTGGTGTTCGTGGCTGGCATGATCCGGGTGGTAGGTGTGGTCTGTTTCCGGAGCGGGGTGATCACCATGGTGATAACCGGAATGGTGGGGAGTGCTCATGACGTTCCTTTCGCTCAACCCGGTCGGGGTCGAGATGATGGGTAAAACTAATCAGGATAAGGCGGTGTAGCCGGCCTCCTCGATGGCCCGGCGAACCATCTCCGGAGGTACGACACCGGTGACCGTGACGGTGGAAACACCACCAGCAGCGAGATCAATCTGGACGTCGTCGACCTGAGGGAGGGCCTGAAGGGCCTGGGTCACGCTTTTCGCGCAGTGCCCGCAGGTCAGGCCGGTGACCTGGTAGCTAAGGGAGGACCCTCTTGCTGACGAGTCGCTGGCGGCAGGGATGGAGGCGGTGTCGGCACGTGAGGCAGGTCCGCAACAGCTGCAGCCGTGGGAGGCCATCGGCAAGAGGCGGGGCGGGGAGGCGATCATGGGAAAGCTCCTACGGGTCGGTGGGATACGGCGATGCTACTCTCTAGCTTATACCCCCCGGGGGGGTATATTTTCAATGGGTGGAGGGCACGGCCCTCACGCGGGGCAGGGTGTGGTCACCGAGCAGCCTCCTCACTGTCGGGAGGGGACAGCGGGAGGCGGAGGGCAAACACCGCTCCGCGACCGGGTCCGGGGGCGGTGAGAGTGCCGCCGTGGGCCTCGATCAATGCCTTGGAGATGGTCAGACCGATACCGCCCCGCCGTTGTCCCGGCTGCGGGCGGCATCCCCCCGGTAGAAGCGTTCGAAGATGTGTCCGAGCTGGTCAGGTGGGATGCCCTCGCCGTCATCGGCGACGTGGATGAGCGCGGTGGACGCCCCCTGTCGGTGGACGCTGATCCGGACCTGCCTCACGAGCCGATCATCGAACCCGCTACCTGGGAAATCGTGCAAGCAGAACTAGCACGAAGATCAGGAAAAGGAACCGCCTCCACGCACCCGTTCGCCACCCGGATCAAATGCGCCGACTGCGGCGGCTGGTACGGACGCAAAGTCTGGCACTCAACCAGCAAATACCGCCGCCACATCTGGCGCTGCAACAACAAATACAAGCCCGGCTACCACTGCACAACCCCACACGTCACCGGACAACAAATCAAAGAAGCCTTCACCCAAGCCCTAACCAAACGAGTCAAAGATAACGCCACCCTCGATCACGTGATACAGCTACTTGACGACACGGTATACGACACAACAGAACTCGAAACTCGGCAAACCAAAATCGCTAAAAAGATGGAAGAAACCATGGCGTTAATAAACCAGCTCATCACCGAAAACGCCACCACAGCACACGACCCCGACGAATACGACCAGCGCTACCAACAACTCGAACAACGCTACCAACAGCAAGAAAAAGAACACCAAACAATCACAAACAAGATCGCAGACCTCACCACCCGCCAAACACAAGCCAAAGAAATCCGAGACTACCTAGCATGCCAGCCACCACTGGAATACAGCGATCAAGCCTGGAACACCCTAGTCAAACAAGCCGCCGTAGACACAGACGGCACCATCAACATCATCTTCAAAGATCAAGCCTAACCACCCCGGATTGCACCCAAGCCATTCACTCGGGGAGGTTGCTGACTGACGGTTGGGTGCAACGGATGGCACTTGGGGCTCAGTGGCGTGAGGATCTGGATGAGCGGTGCATATCGCCTGGTCGCAATAACAAGGATTCAAGCCATTTAAGTCTCAGAATAAAAACGGACACCTCGTCTGTCCAACCATTTAAAACTGGCGGACGAGACGAGGTGACCTATATGACTTAGCTTCGGTAAATCGCTATTCACGTAGTTCATGGTCGAGCATGACGGGCAGTTGAACCACTTGTACCCCTGCCTGATCAGCGACCGAGTTAATTATCTCCTGTTGCGCATTGGCTCGTCGTAGCAGGAACGGCGATGACGTTTCGGTTGCCGGGAGCGACTGGTTGATCACCCATGCCCACGGCTCAATACCTGCTCGCGACAGGTCGGCTGCAAGGGATTGTGCCTCAAGCATTGGCGTGGTTTCTGGCAGTGTCACGAGGATTGGCCGGGTCACTTCCGTATCTTGCAGGTGTTGGAGCGTGGTCGCGGAATCGTCACGTCCGGATTGGCGCATGAGTTCGCGGTGGTAGGACCCAGTGGCGTCCAGTAATAGCAGGGTGTGCCCGGTGGGGGCGGTGTCGAGGACGACCCACTGGTTTTGGACCGTTGCTACGACCTCAGAAAATGCTTTGAAAACGGCCACTTCTTCCGTACATGGGGAGCGCAGGTCTTCCTCTAACTGTGCGTACCCGTCGGCATCGAGAGAAGCGCCTTTGGTGGCGAGCACTTCTTCACGGTAGCTAGCCGTCACCGCGTCAGGATCGATAGATGACACAGTCAAACCTTTGATGCGATCTTCGAGGGAAACATCGAGGTGATTCGCGGGATCCGTGGTGGACAGATGCACTGGCTTGCCGCGCTTAGCGAGCTCCAATGCCAGCATTTGCGCCACGGTGGTTTTCCCAACCCCACCTTTGCCCATACACAAGACGAGTTTCGGTTTCCCCTCTGCTAGCTCATCCACCAGATGGGATAAACCGACGTGCAGCTCGGAATTGGACTGCGCAGGGCCCGGCTCTAGTGTGGGATCCGCGCTCGAAGTTGCGTCGCCGTCAGCCTCGCCCAGATGTAACAGGCCATCTACCCCCATCACCGGGTTAGCATTCAACTCGATCCGTACCGTTGGAACACTATTGATCGCGCTCAGCTGTGTATTCGTGGCAAGGCCATCAAGTAGTGCCTGTTCGCGGGCATAAATAGACTCCGAAAGCTGATCGGTAGCGGCGCTCACTGGCAGGATCCCGTTGATCACCAACAGTGCGGGTTTGATTCCCATCTCAAGTAGTTCACCGGTGGAACGGTTAGCTTCTTGCAGGGTCGAGATTTGAGCCCTGGCCACCAGCACCAGTGAAGTTTGTGCCGGGTCAGACAGAGCAGCTACCGCCTCGTGATAGGTTTGCCGGTTCTTCTCTAGCCCCGACATCGGACCCAGACATGAGGCGTCACCCGCGCCTTTATCAATGAAACTAGACCAATCACCGGGTAAGGACAGTAACCGCAGGGTGTGTCCGGTCGGGGCGGTATCGAAAATGATGTGGTCATAGTGGCTAGTAATGTCTTCGTTGGTTAGATAGTCGACGAATCGATTAAAACTAGCGACTTCAACCGTGCAGGAACCGGACAAGGTTTCTTCGGTTGTTGCTAGCACCTCGGGTGGCAGCAGGCCGCGAACCGGACCCAGGATAGACTCGCGATACCGCTCCGCTTCTGCCTCCGGATCAATCTCTACCGCATCAAAACTGATAGCGCCGGGCACAAGGTCGGTTAGCTCTGCTCCGCCCGATCCGATCTCACGGCCGAATACCTGCCCAATGTTCGAGGCTGGATCAGTGGATACTAGCAGCACTCGCTTACCTACACCTGCCGCGCGGGTAGCTAAAGAGCAAGCAACCGTAGTCTTTCCGACCCCGCCTTTACCGGTGAAAAACGCAAACTTGGTGCTCAGTTCAGGAAGGGACATTAGCAGCACCCACTTCCGCCACAACAACCAGACTCAACTACGGGCAAAGTTGTCTTTCCCTCCAGGGATGCCCCCGCGAATTGACGAAGCTGATCGGCTTCGGGATAGGAACCAGTCGCGATGATAATGCCATCAACCACAGTAACTGGTAGGCCGTCTGTGCCAGCTACCTCCATATAGGCGCGAACCGGTTCGCAAGCCGCAAAATCAGTAGGGGCAGAAGCCAAATTATGCCGGGTTACGGTAATGCCCTCTTTATCCAGGGCGGTCAGCGCCGCGTTGAAATCAACGAGAGCCTGATCTACGTCGGTTCCGCAGACTCCAGAAGAACAACACAAAGCCGGTTCATAGATATCGATTTGACGCACAGTTAACTCCTTACATTTCGATGATTGTCGAATCGACACAAACTCTATCACACGTTTCGATGGACGTCGAAACGTGTGATAGAGTTCTTGTATGAACAGTCAACACGCTCCAAATTGCTGCCCCGCACCTGCAATCGCCGGCGAAGGTCAATGTCAGGAAGCGGCAAACATTTTTGCGGCACTTAGTGATGTCACGCGGCTGCAACTGGCTCTGTTCATATATCGCTGTTCACCGAACCCGGTGTGTGCATGCTCATTTCCTGAGGTTTTCAATATCAGTCGGTCAACCATTTCGCACCATCTCACCAGGCTGGTAAATGCTGGCATATTAGGCCGCGAACAGCAGGGTAAGTGGGCCTACTATTCGATCGCCCCGGATTTTGATACTCGACTCCTTGACCTTGTCGCTAAACACGTGCCTCAACAACCCACAAGCCGAAAGGGAGCCACCGAGACCAGAATCCTTTTTGCCTGCAGACAAAACGCTGGTCGCTCACAAATGGCAGCTGCCATTGCGCAAGAACTAGCCAGATCTGACGTGACCATCATGAGTGCGGGCACCGAACCGGCCGAAGAAGTACACCCCGAGGTGCGCGACGCCCTCGCCGAAATAGGGTTAGAGCCGTTTGCGCAGCCAGAAAAACTTGATCCGGCGAAAGTGAAGATGGCAGATTGGGTAATCACGATGGGATGTGGCGAATCATGCCCAATTTTCCCCGGAACCCACTATGAAGACTGGGAGGTCGCTGATCCGTCAGGGAAACCCGTAGAGGTCGTACGCGAAATCCGCGACGAAATTACCAAGCGCGTAAGAGAGCTACTAACCCGAATCTCTTAATGAAATATGGAGCCGCGGGGAATCGAACCCGTGAGGGCTGGCACGGGGAGGTCGCGAACGCGGGCTGAGCGTTCGCCCGCGCCAGTGGTTTTCGGAGGCTGTGCTCCGAAAACCCTTGCTGGTGCGCAGCACCGCCGATTCTTTTTCGCCAGGCTCGTTGGCGACGCAATAAAGCGAAACCAGAAGCTGACATCCAAAATGGATAGCAAGATTAACTGCCAACCGTTAACCGTATTTTTGTACCGTATCCTTGATGCGCTGCGCATATTGATACAAGTCAGTTGGGGTATCAATATCAATTCTTTCGTTATCGTCCTGATCGAAAAACATAACCCGCTTCTGCTTCCCATTAAATAGCAGACGAACCAGGGGTTTACGGTTATTATCATCTAACAGGATCCCACAATAGGACTGCTGGTCACGTATATGCACCCTGGCAGGATTGGTTACTTCCGCGCAAATAGCTTGCACGATAAAGAACCCTTGAAGCTCATCGTCAGTAGTCTCAATTTTAGATTCTTTAACCGCCGCTGCAGGCGCTTCACTAATATCAGTCTCCGTACTATTGACTTCCATAGCGGTTTTCAGCTTGGCCGCCACCCTATCGCCTATAAACCGTGCCATACCGGTACGCACTGACGGCTCTATAGCCTCTAGCAGCTTCGTGGTTTTCACCGCCCCGGGCTTAATAACACCTGCCATCAACTGCAAAAAGTCCTTATCGGGATTTTCAAAAATAACTCCCAGATACTTCCTCACAGCGGTCACTTGCTTTAGGTTCTCCGCAGAAGAAAGCACGGAATCAATCTCGAACCGGCTCTTAGTTAGCTTGTCTATTTCCGGGAGTAGCTTTTCATCTACGTTGTCTAGGTCGAGGGTCATAAATGGGGTTTTGTCCATGACGTGTAGGGCGTCTAAGTCAGTGTAAAACTGGTAGATTTGTCCGTTGGTTAGAATCCCGATTTTGGCTTGTACTGCTTGAAAATAGAAGGCAAGCTGCGCGGCGTTATCCCGTGAGATTGGAATCCCGTAGGGTTTCGCTTCGATCAATATTCTTATCTGGTCACCGCGCTTGATGGCATAATCAACTTTTTCATTTTTCTTGTACGAGTAGGAGGAGCGATATTCGGGGATCACCTCTGCCGGGTTTGTAGTGTCGTATCCGAGGACATCGCTTATGAACGGCATGATTAACGCGGTTTTGGTGGCTTCTTCAGTTTTTATATACTCGCGTGTTTTGGCGAGCTTGTCCGAAAGGTTACTGACGCGATCTTCAATATCTGTCATTACTTTTTCTCCTAACTATTTCATTACTATTTTCGGTTGCTGTTGGGCGAGTTTTCGCCGGTAGGCTCCAATGATCCGGCGGGGACACCTAGCGCGGCGGCTATACCACCTGTAGACCATCCGTATCGTGATTCCCAGAAACGATAATCGGCAGCGTTGATTACCGCTTGCGCTACGGCTTCATCTATACGGGATTCAACTGCTGCGGTCTGGTGTCCGTCATGCTGTGCTGCTGCGTGGAAAGTTTCGTGAGCTAGGAGCTGCGAGTCCATGTATAACTCAACCTGGGTGGTCTCACACCATGAGGTAAGCGTCTCAATAGTAGGCGGTGTACTTCCCCACCAGTCCGGATAGATCACGACTGACGCTCTCCCATTTTGTATGCTTCTGCTACTACGTCTTGAGGTTTTTCTCCGATGATCTCGCATATATGTGCTAGAGCAGATAAAGGAATTGGTGAACGCTTGGGGTTTAGCCAGTTGGAAATGACCGAAGGCGCGTGACCAGCAAGCGGCGCGATGGTTTTAATGTCGTTGCCGCGCTGGACGATCTTCCCGCGTAAGACTAGCCCTATGTTTTTGGCAAATGTTTCGCCGTAGGCTTTCAGGTTTGGGTTTTTCATAGCTTAGGGTTGGTTGTTTTCTTCTTCGGCTTGTTAGCGGGCGCTTTCCATATGAACAACAATATTCCTAATCTTTGGATTGCACACCGTATCCGAGACGCTATCCAAAGAGAGCACACCACAAAAAGCAACAGCAGATGCCGGCCTACCCCCTCTACTACTTGGTATCTCCGCTTGAAAGAAGCTGGCAGTTTCTCTCAATAAGTTAATTAAGTAAAAGCTAATCTAGCAGGCACAATGCAACATAGTCCTTAAATTATGGCATCTATAGTGCTAAAAATAGTGCGGCTCTAATCATAAAAATATGGATACTGTACCCCTAAATTTATGAATCTACACTGGTGCCGTTACTACGCGCTCAGCCCGCGTCAGTAGGATTTTTACGGGAATTATCGCGTTACTTCACCAATCGATAATGCCTTTCTCAGGTTTGTTTCCCGTGTTTCCCCGTACCAATGCTCAATTCCTTTCGCGAAAGCGATTAGACCTTGCAGATGGTTTAGGAAACTCAATACCGGGGGTGGAGTGCCTTTGGCGTGAGCTACGTGCTGCTGGAGACCAAATTTAGCAATTCCGCGTATGTGGTAGTCAATATTTTTCTTAAACGCGGTATCGAGACGAACGCTGTCGTCCACTTGCAGACCCAAAATCAGCTTCTTAGACCCGGGTGGCACTACCCTGGTTTTGCCTTGGTTTATCCGAAAACCATGTTTTAGTACGGCTCGATTAACGTCACGGATGATTAATCCTGCGAAACTGCGGTCAAAATGTTCATGGTCAGGCCGCGGGGAGAAAAACAAGTCATCACAGTACCGCGAATATCTTAAACCGCTATACAGCGCTAAAGACGCAAGCTCTTTATCGAGTTCGCCAGCACAGATATTGGCGATAATCCCCGACGTGGGGGCTCCTTGCGGAAGCACCCCCCGTATGATCTTCCCCGCGCCGTCTCGATACCTTGGGTAGGGGCCGTCGCTGCTATCTCTTGTTATTTCGAGCTTCGTGTAGTTCCGCGCCGCCGGGGTTATTCCGAACTTTTCGTTATATAGCGCTTGAATATTGCGTCTTAGATTTTTATCCGGCAGGAAAGTTGTCAGACGCGCTAGTTCAAACGCGACAAGTTCTTTATACCCAATCGCTCTAAAGAGTTCATATACCCGAGCCTCGGAAATTCCCCCAAAGAAATCCTTGAGGTCGAACTTAAGGAGCCATTTAGCGCCAATATGTACGGCTGCGCAATCTTGAATTGAACGTCCCGGGCGATATGCGTAGGCGGCAGGGGAAACCATATCGTCGGTGAAGCAATGCCGCAGTATCCATCGCTGTAGACTTTTCAAACTGGAACTTGGTTCCGACAATATCCGCCTGCCCCCAGAATGCTTGGGGACACTTCGATATCTGTAGTACAAGGGGACTTTACGCAGCGGTGTAGTTTTATCGTGATCGAGCCAAATTTCTGCCGTATTATGGCTGCTGATTGCTACATGTGCAGACGGATACAGAATCGATTCTTCTGGATTCTCTAGGTTATGCAAACGCAGAAGATGCCTAAGCGAGTTAATCTGCGCGGGCGCGACTTTTGCCGGTTTCACTATGGGGTTGAAAGGAGGAAGTTCCATAACGATCTACTGTCAGCCTAGGGCTTTCTTTTGCCACGACGTGGCAAATTCCATGTCAATCTGTGAACCAATGGCAGGGTAATCCCCTGCCGTCCTGATTGACAGAGGCACGCGAATCGCGAGCCTTCATCACTAGAGCCGTCGGTGACTCCCTCCTTTCAACCCTGGCATTTATATTAGATCCCGATGCGGATCTGTTTGCCATATTTGTAACGATACTGGGGCAGATTCGTAAACGGCAGATTTCTTCCGCAACTCTTTTCGCAGATTTACGGTAGTTGCGCTTGCTTTGCAGGCAAGGTCGCCAGCAATAAGCTAGCAGTCATAGCGATACAGCAATCTTCTATCTCGGCAGGGGCGATTTATAACATGCAATATTCTGAAGACTTGTGGGAGGGCATCCTGGCTGCCATATCTGAGGTAGGGCTTGTATCTGTAGTGAATGATTTACTAGAAATTGAGCGTCATGATGGTATCAATATCGAGTTAGCACTCGATTGGGCTTCTTACTATAACGTGCATTTATCCAAAGAGATTGAGGAAACAGTTAGGGAATGGGTTGCTGGCGGCGATCTGGAACCAGAAGCTCTAGAAGCATTCGAGTAAATGCAAATTAATCAAAATACGCCCGCTAATCGCTTGGAGCAGGACTAGAAAACCGGCTGCTCCCCTAGCTCAAGGTCATGATGGTACGCATTACTTTGGCGGCATTTTCGCGGAAAGAATCTTCTTCTAGCAGCAGGGACAGGCTAATGGTGCCAGCGAAGGGCAAATCAAAAAAGTAGCCGGGCTGGCAATAAATCCCAAAATCTTGCAAGAGTTTTTCCACCAGCTCGTCCTCATCGATATGCGCGGGGAAACGCACGAGCACGTTCCAGCCGCCTTGCGGGGGCATCACCGTAACCGGGCTGGCCGGATCCTCCCCTATTAAGTCTTGCAACATGGCCAGGTTGGCGGCGCACCGCCCGCGAGTTTGCGCCAACTGCGGCGGGATTTTCTTCAAGAAACCAGGCAGGTGCGCGGCCAAAATATCACTAAAGGGCAAGAACGCATCCGCGATGATATCTAAACGGGCTTTCGCCTCCTCCACCAGCACCTCCGGTCCCGACACCTCTAGCCAAGCAATCTTGAAACCGGGGGCACACAGATTCTTTGATAACCCGTCGAGGGCGAAAGTGAGGATTTCAGGGCAACCGGCCAAGCGGGCACGAGATTCCGGAGCCGCAGCCAAGGGGAAGTCATAGAACACTTCATCGGCGATCAGGGGCAGATTATTTGCGACGCAGTATTCTTGCACCCTCTCTCGCTCTCCCCTATCTAGATAGGCGCCGGTGGGGTTACCCGGATTGATGACCACTAGGGCACGCGGACGCAGGGAAACACCCGCAGCTGGCAGCGAGAGCGGATCTAGTTCCCATTTTCGTCCTAGCCAAGCAAAACTATAGGACGCCACCTGTACATTTTCTAAGTTTGCTAAGGCTTCTATCAGCGGATATCCAGGCGTCGGAGCCAGCACTTCCTCGCCAGGATCACACAGCAGTTTCATCAGCCAGGAGTAGCCTTGGGAAGTCGAACTAAGCAGATAAAGGTTATCGGGACTGACACTGCGTCCATCCCTCTGGGAAAGAAAATCGGCGAGGGCGCGGCGGGCTTCGCGCTGACCGCGCGGATCTGCCTGGTAGGGGTTGCCTGCTTCCCCTAACCCATGCCGAGTGGGATTCGAGTCAGAGATATTTACCAGTTTCTGTCCCTGGGCGCGCAGTTTCCCCGCCGCCAAGGTGATGGCGTTGGGCTGCGAAAGGCTAACTCGCTGTGAAAAATGCATCGCTCCTACTCTATGACGGCGAGCTGCTCCCCCGCATTGCCGCTACAGTTTCCGCGTTTGCCTGCCCAAAATATGAAAATCCGGAGAGCTTATACCCTTTAAGCAGCGCACTTAACCCCAGCAGCTATAGCTAAGCGCTAAGCATAGTAAGCAGGATCCTCCCCTTAACCTCTCGAATTAACAGAAAACCGGAAGTTTCCTGCCGGTATATACAACAGGAGCACATAATAGTAAATACAGCAGTAATCCACTTACGGGAGGAGCAGTTATGATCGGCGCAATTATCGGGGATGTTATTGGCTCAACCCGAGAGTTCTCACCGGTAGATTGCCGTGATTTTGAGCTGTTTCCCTATGGGGCTAACTACACCGATGACTCTTTGATGACTATCGCTCAGGGAATGGCATTTTTAAGGTGGCTAAACCTTAAAGATTCCGAGCGCACTGAGCAGCGCCTCTCCGGGCTTCTGGTCCAACGTATGCAGGAAATAGGGCGGCGCTTCCCCGAGCCTATGGGCTCCTATGGAGGACGTTTTGCAGCTTGGCTATTTGAAGATAACCCGCACCCTTATAACTCTTGGGGAAACGGCAGCGCCATGCGGGTATCGGCTGCCGCTGAATGCGCTAAGAGCCTAGAGGAAGCCCTCAAATTTGCGGAAATAAGTGCGGCAGTCACTCACAACCACCCCGAAGGTATCAAAGGCGCACAGGCGGTGGCCGCGGCGATCTATTTAGCGCGCAAGAGCCGAAGCAAGCAGGAAATCGAATACTACATTTCGGAGCATTTCTATCCTCTTAACCAATCGCTTGCTGAAATCAAGGCTAACTACCATTTTGATGAATCCTGCCAAGGTACCGTACCTCAAGCTATCAGGGCGTTTACAGAGTCGATTAGTTTTGAGGACGCTATTCGCAACACCATTTGGTTAGGGGGCGATGCGGACACGATGGGGGCAATCACCGGCGCTATCGCCTGGGCATACTATTCCACCCTGTACGGGATTGATGAGCGCATGAGGTTTATGGCGCAATCAGCACTCCGCTATTTCCCCGAAGACTTACATGCGTACGTTGCCTCTTATGAAGCAAGGTTTGATACCAGTTTCGAGTGGCCGGGTAGCTACCGGCTGAAAGACCCTAAGCGTGACGAGCCAGTTAATTATTCGTGCACCGAATCTTTGTGGAGGTTGTTGCTAGAAAAAGGCAGGTACGACGCGGTGCTACATAGCAATGCGGAAGAGCTCTTAGAGGTTGGAGAGCCTGGGTGCGCGCTCATGCTGATTCTTAATGCTCTGAAAGAGCAAAAGATAAAAATCCCTCGTGACCTGGTGGAGGAGCTTTGGGAAGGTGTCGACTGCCTGGACGATTTAGATGGGTTAGAACCTCCGGAAGGAATGGAAGTACCCTTGGCGCAGGCACTAGCTACTATTGGCGAACAAATAGCAGGCAATCCGAACTTGGTTCTGCATGACTACGGCTACGATATGGATTCGGTGTGGGTTCCGGTAATAGAAGATCGGCGGCTTCCCTTTACCTATCCCCATATTTTTTACGGTGGCGACCTCACTTGGATAAGAACCTGCGAGTTCCTGGTAGTTGAAAAATACTATGGCGCCGTGCAAAAGGTTTCGCTGAACTTTTCTGATTTTGTCGATGCCACCTGGGTGGGAAACTGGCCGAAAGATGCTGCAGCTACCCGAGTAAAAACCCTAGAAGCTTTTAAAGATGACCGGGCCTGGAGAAATAGACGCCGAGCGATGACAAAATTTCGCGACCGGCTGCTAGCCGGAGATTTTGGTGAGTTGCGTTCCCGGCAACGGGAAGATGACGGTTCTTTATTGCTCTTTCCCCCTGAAGATTCTCTGTGGCTTTATCAGGGAGTATTCGATGCTCTCGAATTTCTAGAAGATGAACTAGACGCAGATGACGAAAAGCATTTCCAAGAAGCTTTGCATGGAAAGAAAGTACCTGTGGAAGAAGCTGACGTCGATTGGCTATTTTCTAAGCTATTAGCTTTATGGAATCTGGAAAGAATCCAGGAGGGAGTAATCGCTGATGCTGCCCGCAACGGGGAGCTGCTGGGATTGATTGAAAAGATTCTCGATTTTTTCAATGCTCACAAAGATAAATATAAAGATAAACGGGGATTTATTGAAGATCTTCTAACAAAAGATCCAGCGCTAGGCTTGCAGGAAATTATAGATTTGGACAGCGATTTCACTGGTCTCGGAGACTGTTAGCAACCAGGTAATTCAGTAGCAGCTGTCAGGAGAAAAATTTCCTGTTCGGATTCATAGACGACAGTAAGGTAGGATGAAAGGTAACTCATCACTATTGGTTGAGCCTGACCAACATCCCTCCTAATCTTGAGGTCTACCATGCGAAACCGCAGAATAACTGGACGTTTAATAGCCGAGGCAGTGGCGCTAATTCTGACTGCCGCCTTGGCAATAGCCTGGCTGGCAGCTCCGGAAAAAATAAAGTCCACCTCTGCGCAAGCTGCCGGGCGCACAGTAGTGGAATGCGGCACCTACTGTGAGGAGGCAACACTTCGTCAATTAATCAAGGATGCCGGCACCACCCCCACCCGGATTGTGGTGAGTGGAATGGCCGACACCATGATCACTTCTACGGTGGTCATCCCTGCCGGCGCCGATATTGAGCTCGTAAACGGGATCGCCCCTTGGGGAGCCGCT
This sequence comes from Varibaculum prostatecancerukia, assembly GCF_943169825.2. Taxonomy (NCBI): domain Bacteria; kingdom Bacillati; phylum Actinomycetota; class Actinomycetes; order Actinomycetales; family Actinomycetaceae; genus Varibaculum; species Varibaculum prostatecancerukia. The sequence continues at coordinate 914,976 of NZ_OW968402.1, read as the reverse complement.
TCATCCGAGGGCGGCCTGGTACGCGAGGACGGTTTCACCGGGTTCATAGTGCAGATCAATAAAGGCGCCTCCCTGACCATGGGTAATAACGAGAAAGGCGGAAAGTTTTATCTGCGCAGCCGTGGAGAGTGGGTACCCGGCGGCGGGGAACTGATCTATAACGAAGGCTCACTGACCATCAACGGCGGCACCTATGAGGGCGTTCGTGACGGCACCGGTCAGCGTTATGGGGCGATTACGGTTAGGGGGAAAGAGGCGAAGTTCGTCCTCAACGGCGGTAAAGTTACCGACAATAAACGTAAGATTGGCAGCGCCACAACCACACAATCCGGGGCCGCAAATATCGCAATAACTGAAGGCGCTCAGTTTGTCATGAATGGCGGCGAAGTCAGCTACGGCGAAACCTCATATGAGCATGGAGCCTACGGCGAAGTAGGTGGGATTGGCGTTTACCAAGGTGGCTCAGTAACCATAAACGGCGGCGAAATCTCCCATAATAAAGGCTGGACCGGAGGCCTGTTGGGATACGACTTCAACACGGATAAAGCCTCGGCTACCAACCTGCAAAAGGCTCTAGAAACCCGGAACTACATCACTATTAACGGCGGAAAAATCCAAAACAATGATGCCTACTTCTCGGGTGGTGGCGCTTTCGCTTTCGGGAATGCCGTCATCACTATGAACGGCGGCCTGGTCGATTCTAACTTCACCACTGGCAACGGGGGCGGAATCGGCACCCTAGACCTCTATGTATGGGGCGCAGACCGCACTTTTAAGGAGATTGATGGGTTAGGTAGAGAGTGGGGACTAACCAAGGAAGAGTGGGGCAAGCTCTCCCCCGCTTCCTTTATTTTCAATGGCGGCACTATCTCGAATAATGAAGCTTTACGTACCGGCGGCGGAGTTAACGTGGTTTCTAATCAAGTGGAGATAAATGCCGGAAAAATCTTGAATAACAAATCCCATCAAATGGGGGGAGGCATTTACGTTGCTACGGCCTCCTATAACCTGCATCTACACGACGTACTGGTAACCCAAAATAAGGCAACCTCCGATAATGGAGCCGCTGGGGGTGGCATTTGGTCATGTCCTACCGGCTCGATTGAGTTGCGCATCCACAACGGGGGCGCGGTCTTTGACAATACTGCCGACACCCTGGGTAACGATCTTGCCCATATCAATCTGGGCTCTGCTGGTAAAGCTCCCATCTGGGTATCTGACTATATGCTCGGGGGAGGCCGCGTTGATTACTACTTCGACCAAAAAGATGCGCGTTTTGACCCGGCATCCCTGAACAAGCCAGAAAAAGAACGTCCCAAACGCTTGCCTCTGAAATACATGAGTATTCAAAATGAGGGATTCCAAACCGTGCCCATCAACGATGCCGCTAAGGAAAATGCCAAAGCTGCAGCAAAACTCCTGATCCAAGACAATAGCGCTCAACTTGGGGGCGGCATTGGTACCAATGGTGGGGTAATTTTCGGTGATTGGGGATATGCGCAGGCCACCGTAGAGAAGGCTTGGCTCTATGACCAGGACGCGGAACCCGCTGGTGACGATACCTCTGCCGGAGATGCCGGGAAGGAAACCAATGAAGCTCCCGAACTACCTGCCCGCGCCAGCGATATCCCGGTCAAAGAACTAAAGATGCGGTTTATTCGCAGTACCGACAAGGATTTCACTCAGGCAGAAAAGATTGGCAAAGCTGAAAAAGTTGCCGACTTCAAGCTCGCTCCCTCAAATAATCCGGAGGAAAACTGGCGTAAAACCTTCAACGACCTGCCGATTAAGGATGAAAGTGGGAACTTCTACTACTACGGTGTCCAGGAACTAAACGCAAAGGGCAAAGTGATTAAAACCTTGCAGTTAAAACCCTGGCAGGTAGTCGAACAAGAAGATGGCAAAGTGCCGCAGCGGCCAGCTTTGGATCGTTCTAAGCAGCTGCCCGAAACTTGGCTAGTAGCCACGGTTGTTAACCCGGTACCTAATCCGGTAGATATTACGGTTAATAAACACTGGCTATGGCAGGATTCCGGAAAACCGGTACCGGATGCAAAAACCCCTGACAAAGTCAGTTTTGAGCTGCTGCAAGCAACCGACGCCAAGTTTAGCGATGCCAAGAAGGTCAAAAAGTTTGACGTCACTAAGGCCGAGGGGTGGACTAAGACCCTTCAGGGACTGCCGTTTAGCAACCAGGCCAAGCAGCGCTACTACTATGGGGTGCGTGAAATCGGAGGCGACGGGACGATTAAAGCCGTTCCCTTCGCTAAGTATGAAAGCGAAACTGGAAAGATCAAGACGGATAAAGACGGGGTAATCCGCCGGGAAGTAACGGTAGTAAATAAGCTATCTACTACCCCGCCGCCCCCGCACGAGCCGCCCACTCCCCCAGAAGAAATAACTAAGACCGGTACCCCGGTTGCTTGGTTAGCTCTCCTGGCCACGGTAATCATCGGATCTGGCGTGCTCATCAAGCGCCGTCAGCAAGGCTGAGCCCAAACAGCAGCTAACGTAGCTAACAGCTTTAGCCAGGTCGTTTAGGCTTCGCAGGCCCCTATCTTAGGGACGCAATGAGAGGCCGCCCTTGGTTTAAGCTGCCTCTGCGTCCGCTTGCCAGTTAAAAAGTGCAGGTAGCTCCTAATAGAACAGTTTGGCTACCTCGTCAACCACGGCGGTTGCCGCCCCAAAAGAACTGGCTTGCGCGGCAATTGCGATCGGAGTTTCCTTGCCTTCCGACTGGAACCAGCCTATTTGCCGGGCAGTGTAGCCGCCGCTCAAAGTCGGTCCCCACCCTCCTTTTACTGCGGAATTCGGTAGGCGCCCTATCCCCCAGCGTTGGTTACCATAAGCCGCATACATATGGGACTTTAACTGCGCCGCCCCCGGCAACGAATTAAAGTTTTGTAGAAATTGCAGCTGATCGGTGGTACTCCATTGAGTTTGCCCGAAAATAGTGAAACCGCTGCGCAGGCGGGTACTGGGAACCGTGGTGTGTCCATCTCCTGCCTGCCGCAAAATCGCGGTAACCGCCTGGGCACGCTGGGCGTCGGATGATCCTAGCCCTTGCCATAAAGCCTCGGCGGCTGCGTTATCAGAAGCCCGGATAGCCGCGCTAATATTCCCGCTATTAGCATCCGCTTTCCCCTGTGCATAGATTGCCATCGCCACCGGTACTTTTGAAGTCGACCAAGCCGGTAAATCCTGCAGGCTACCCGCGGTCTGGATTTGCCCTCCTTCTAGCCAGGACACCTGGATCCGCGCTCCCCGGCTTTGCTCAATCCGCGAAACCTCGCCCGCGATCTTTTCTTTTCCTTGACCGCTAGTATCTGCCGAAGCGCTAGTGGTGGGTGCGCTGGAGGCAGACACCGGAGGGTTCGTACTAGTACGGGAGGAGGCGGGCGAGGAAGACGGCAAGGAACTAGCGGGAGAAACCAAATTAATATAGGCGCGCGCCGAAACCACCAAAGCTAGGATTAGAGCCGCAGCAGCAATCACGGTTAAAGCTGCCGCGGCACCGATTTTCAGGGAGCGCCAGCGCTGGGGAGAATCCTGTTCAAACATAAGATGTCACTAGGCTTGGAAATCAGCGACGAATATACACTTGGGCGTTTTTTCCTCCGGTACACAGCGCCCAGGAATCTCCGCTAGAGTCACTTCCTACTCCGGAGCAACTCATATCGTAATACTGTCCGGTCACTGGGGAATAAACATCATAAAGCACGGACGATCCCCCCGACGAATAATAATCAGAAGTAACATTTGCAGCGAATTCGCAGCTGGTAACCCCATTGACTAAAACATCGCCCCCCATACCGGAGCAGGCTGCTACTCCTGCCGGAGGAGACCAGGCAGCTCGGGTACTAACCCGGGGTGCCGGCCGCTGCGGCTGCGCTCGTTCGACGATAGTGCTGGTCTGGGTGGTAGTCTCCGGACTTGCTGTACTCTGCGCTTCGCTCTTGTTATTCCCAGTTATATACCAAATTAGAAATCCCAGGGTCGCTAAGACCACCACTAAAACCCCGGCTATCAGGCCAATCATGACGGGAGTAGAGGTTTTTTGTTCTGAGGGCGCCTCTCCTGGTGGCGGAGATCCTGGATAGGGGCTATTTACCGGATAGAAGCCCCCGGGGGTCGGGCTTACTGCTCCTGGTGGTGGATAAGGAGAAGCAAAGTTCCCTCCGGTATCTCCCGACCAAGCATTCGGCATCGGCGAAACCGCAGGAAACGGATTAGTGGGAGTATCCGGCATGATTTTATCCTTTTCAATGAAACAGAGAGTTCCCGTAAATTGTAGCAAAGTAGGTGCAAATCCGGAGTGAAAGCACCGATTTTACCTAGCAGATATATTGATGGCTAGATGTGGGAATTACCCCAGGATCAGTTAATAGGCGCGAGTGACTGCCAAAAATCGCATTTTATGACAACCTAGATGTATGGAGATTTGGCCAGGAAAACCGTATCCGCTCGGCGCTACCTATGACGGAGCCGGGGTGAACTTTGCAGTATTTAGCGAGGTCGCAACCGAAGTCTATCTTTGCTTAATAGCAGAAGACGGCAGCGAGGAACGCATCGAACTGCGCGAAGTCGACCACCACGTGTGGCATTGCTATATTCCGGGACTGCGCGATGAACAGCGCTATGGTTTCCGGGTGGAAGGCCCCTACGATCCAGAGCAAGGCCACCGCTGCGACATAAATAAGTTTTTGCTCGACCCTTATGCGAGAGCAACTGATGGAGTCGTGGGAGCAAAACAGTCTTTGTATTCCTACGAGTGGAACGACCCCAGTGAACCTAACCATGATGATTCCTTGCCGGATATGGCGGTTTCGGTAGTAACCACTCCCTATTTCGATTGGGGAAATGATCGGCCACCCGGACATGACCTGCATAAACTGGTTATTTACGAGGCGCACGTCAAAGGGTTCACCAAGCTAAATGAGCAGATCCCAGAAAAGGAACGCGGTACCTATGCGGGGATTGCTAACCCGGTGACTATCGAATATCTGAAGAATCTGGGAGTAAACGCCCTCGAACTGATGCCGGTACACCAGTTCGTTAACGACTCCACCCTGCAAGAGCGGGGTCTATCAAACTATTGGGGCTATAACACCATCGGTTTTTTTGCTCCCCACGCCGAATACCGCTCCCAAGACGTGGTTGATGGGCAAGTTCAAGAGTTCAAGCAAATGGTGAAAAACCTGCATCAGGCGGGGATCGAAGTAATCCTAGACGTGGTCTATAACCACACCGCGGAAGGTAACCATATGGGGCCGACTCTCTCTTTTAAAGGGTTAGACAACGCCTCCTACTATCGCCTGGTAGAGGACGATAAAGCGCACTATTTCGACACCACCGGAACGGGGAATTCTCTGCTGATGCGCTCTCCGGCAGTGCTCCAACTGATTATGGATTCTTTGCGTTACTGGGCAATCGAGATGCACGTGGATGGTTTCCGTTTCGATCTGGCCTCTACTTTGGCTCGCGAACTCCACGACGTGGATAAGCTGTCCGCATTTTTCGATATTATCCACCAGGATCCGGTACTTTCCCAGCTAAAACTAATCGCCGAACCCTGGGATGTTGGCGATGGCGGCTACCAGGTGGGCGGTTTCCCCTCCATGTGGAGCGAATGGAACGGCAAATATCGGGACACCGTCCGGGACTTTTGGCGCGGCAACTACGCCACTTTGCCCGAGTTTGCCTCCCGCTTCTGCGGCAGTCCCGATTTGTATGAACAAAGCGGACGCCGCCCAAATGCTTCTATCAACTTCGTAACCGCCCACGACGGCTTCACCATGAACGACCTGGTTTCCTATAACGAGAAACATAACGAGGCCAACGGTGAGGGCGGAGGCGATGGGGAGTCCCATAACCGGTCCTGGAACTGCGGGGTGGAAGGCCCGACCGATGACCCAGAAATTATTAAACTTAGGGCGCGTCAACACCGTAACTTCCTCACTACTCTCTTCCTCTCCCAAGGGGTACCGATGTTGCCTATGGGAGACGAGATTGCCCGTACTCAAAAAGGAAACAACAACACCTATTGCCAGGACAATGAACTTTCCTGGATGGATTGGTCATTCGAAGAGGCTGAAGAGGACGACTATCGAAATAGGCTCCTCGGGTTCACTAAACACCTGATTAAATTCCGTAACGATCACCCGGTGTTCCATCGGCGACGTTTCTTCGCGGGTGCTCCTTCACGCGGCGGGCAATCCGAGCTGGGAGAGATTGAATGGTTTGCACCCGATGGGCAAAATATGACCGAGGAAGCCTGGAATAACGAAGAAGCGCGTTCCCTAATGATTTTCCTAAACGGCGAGGCTATTCGGGAGCCAGATTCTCGCGGAAAACGCATTGTTGATGATTCCTTCCTGTTGCTATTTAACGCTGACCCGGAGCCCTGTACTTTCCAGATTCCCGAAGGCTACGGTTCGGGCTGGAAGATTGCGATTTCCACTATGGAGGACGTCCCAGACAGCGAAACTGAGTACAGCGAAAACGACCAACTAGAGCTACTAGATCGCTCGGTAGTGGTACTAATCCGCGAAGTGGCGGAGGAATAAATTAAGGAGATTCAAATGACCGGCCAACATTCCCACTTGCCGTCAGGCGATAGGCACACTCCCATCAGCACTTATCGTCTGCAACTAAGTTCTGAGTTCACTTTCGAAGACGCGCGCAAGCACCTGGGATATTGGCGTGATCTAGGGATCACCGATCTGTTCCTCTCCCCCATTTTGCAAGCAGTTCCCGGCTCTATGCACGGCTATGACGTAGTAGACCATAAACATATCTCCAAAGAACTTGGGGGGCGCGCCCAATTTGAAAAACTAGCCGCTGATGCCCACCAGGCAGGCTTTGGAATTGTAGTTGACCTGGTACCTAACCATATGGCAGTGCCGACCCCGGTGTGGCTTAATCGCCCCATGTGGTCCGTGCTCAAACGCGGGAAGGATTCTCCTTACGCGCACTGGTTCGATATTGATATTGACCAGCCGATTCTGATGCCCATCCTGGGTAAGCGGATCGGGCAAGTATTAGCTGATCAAGAGCTCAAACTCGAGCAAATGGTAATCCCTACCGAACCCGAACGGGGCGAGCAATGGATTCTGCGCTACTATGACCACTATTTCCCGGTGGCAGCCGGCACCGAAGCCCTGCCCCTAGAAGTCTTGGTGGAGCGGCAACACTACCGTCTGGCGCATTGGAAAGTAGCCGATGAAGAACTTAACTATCGCCGCTTTTTCGACGTAGACACCCTGGCAGCGTTGCGGGTAGAAGAACGCGACGTGTTTGACTCCACCCACGCCCTACTTCTGGAACTTTTCAACCAGGGATATATCGATGCCTTCCGGATTGATCACCCCGATGGACTGGCTGACCCCGCCGGCTATTTCCACTGGCTGTCGGAAGCTACCGGGGGCGCTTGGATAGCGGGAGAAAAGATCCTTGAGGGCGCCGAGCGACTTCCTAACGACTGGCCAATTGCCGGCACTACCGGCTATGACACCTCTTGGAGACTGACCGCCCTGCAGGTAGACCCGCGTGCATCCTTGCCGCTGGGAACCCTGATGCAGACTTTGACCGCAGATTCGCCCTCCTCTTATCCGCAAATGCAGCGCGAAGCTAAGGCGCAGATTATTGACACTTCCCTGGCCGCGGAAGTGCGGCGCATCGGGCAATTAGTTTGGAAAATTTGTCAAAATGATTTCCGCCTGCGTGATTACACTTTCCGTTATCTAGTGGATTGCTTGCGGGAACTAATTATCGAAATGCCCTGTTACCGCGCCTATGTAACCGTAGGAGAACCCGCCCCCGCACTCTCGCGGGAAATTGTAGAGGCCGCAGCGGGGCGCGCCCTGCGCCACCTGGAACCGGAGCACTCTGACACTATGGCGGTGGTGATTGCCCTGGTACTCGGGGATGAAATCGGATCCGCAGCTTTGAAAGAAAGCGACCTGGACCGAAAAGAATTCCTAGTCCGCTTCCAGCAGGTTTGCGGAGCAGTGATGGCTAAAGGAGTAGAAGATACTACCTTCTATCGTTGGACCCACCTGCTGTGTCTAAATGAAGTAGGTTCCAGCCCGCAAGCATTCGGGATTTCTTCCGATAGCCTGCATTTGTTTGCCCGCGATATTCAAACTAACTGGCCAGCCACTATGACCACCAACTCCACTCACGACACCAAACGTTGTGAGGATGTGCGGATGCGTCTGGCAGTTATCAGCCAATACCCCACACTGTGGGCCGAGGTAGTTTCAAATCTGCGTGCGGTCACCCAACCGTATTGTCCTAATGACCTGGATGGGCGCAGCGAAAATATGCTGTGGCAAACACTTATCGGCACCTGGGATGACAACGGCCCGATTACGCCTTCCCGTTTGCGAGAGTATTTAGTTAAAGCGATTAGGGAACAAAAAACTTGGACTACTTGGACAGCCCCGGATATAACCCGGGAAAATGAACTGCTTGATTATGCAGAAAAGATCCTGGCTGATCCGCAGGTAGCCGAGATTGTTTCCCGCTGGCAGAGCGAAACCGGCCTGGCTACCCGCTATACCATCGTGGCTAATAAGGCTTTGCAACTAACCATGCCGGGGGTTGCTGATGTCTATCAAGGCTCAGAAATCACGCAAACTTCCCTGGTAGACCCAGATAATCGCCGCCCGGTTGATTTCACGGCGCTGGCGGAGGCACTTTCGCGCCTTGATCGTGAAGGTCTAGATCATGCTGGGAGTCCCACCATAGATGATTTGAAACTGAACTTGACAGCCGCTATTTTGCGGCTGCGGCGCCGCCGCCCAGACTGTTTCGTTTCTGCCTCCGCCACCTATGAGGCGCTCGCCCTCTCTACTGGCTACGCAGTAGCTTTTGCGCGAGGAACCGAAAGTACCGGGCCACAAATCGTGACTCTTGCCCGTCGCCTTTCCGGCGTCCTCGCCCGTTATCAAGGTGATTTCAGCCCGGAACATACCGTGGTTCTACCGGAAGGATCGTGGAAAGATATTTGTTCAAATGAGGTTTTCTCCGGGGGAATGCAGAGCTTGGAGGAACTGTTAGCCAAACGCGGCGCGCGGATACTAGAACGGGTGGAATAAATGAATCTAGATTCCTGTGACTGGGATTTTGAGGGGGTTCCTCCCTGGGAACTGACCGCTGGATGCGGGCGGGTACCATTGTGGGCACCGGATAAAAAGCAGGTAAACCTACTGGTAGGCTCGCCGGATAATCCCCGGAAAACTTCCATGATTAGATATGGGCAGTGGTGGCTAGCTCCGCGACCACTGCCCAACGGGACCACCTATGCATTTGAAGTAGACGGAAACGGCCCCTTCCCTGATCCGCGGGCACGCTTGTATATTCCCGGCAGTGAACTTTGGGTAAAGACCGCTGATATTGCCGCTATTAAACACACCTCTAGCTGGCAACCCAGTGAAAAACTACTGGGCAAGGTCTGGTACGAATTGCATATAGGGACTTTCACCGCCCAGGGAACCCTGCGGGCAGCCATAGAAAAACTCCCCTATCTCGCCGATTTGGGAGTCGAAGTCATCGAACTAATGCCCATCGCAGTGTTCCCTGGCGAGCGCGGGTGGGGATATGACGGGGTCGGTTTATACGCCCTCTTCAACCCTTATGGCACCCCGGAAGATTTGGTGGCGTTTATCGATGAGGCGCACAACCTGGGAATCGCGGTAGCCCAAGACCTGGTCTTGAACCATTTGGGCTCCTCCGGAAACTATTTAAGTCAGTTCGCTCCTTACTTCTCCGGTCGCCACGAAACTCCCTGGGGTGATGGCTACAACTTAGATGGCCCCGATAGCGCCCCGGTACGCGATTTCTTGATCGGCTCAGCTTTGGCTTTACTGGCTGACTATGGGTTCGACGGCCTGCGCCTAGATGCGGTTCACGAAATCCAAGACGATTCCGAGCTGCATCTTTTAGCCGAACTTTCCCAAGAAGTCGAGAACCTTTCTGAAGAACTGGGGAGGCCATTAACCCTAGTGGCTGAATCTGATCTCAACGATCCCCTAATGGTCACTGCCGTTGATGAGGGCGGCTACGGAATGGATGGGCAATGGGATGACGATATCCACCACGGTATTCACGTAGCTTTTACCGGAGAAACCCAAGGGTATTACGAAGATTTCGCAGACCCCGAGGCCCTAACCAAGATATATTCGCAGGTCTTTTACCATAACGGCACCCTCTCTAGTTTCCGCGGCAAGAACTGGGGGGCTCCAGTTCCGGCAGATATGGAGCGCAACCGTTTCTTTGGCTTTGCGTCTAACCACGATCAGGTAGGGAATCGCGCTTTAGGGGATCGCCCCAGCGAGAAACTTTCACCGGGGCTTCTGGCTGGTCAAGCTGCTTTAATTTTAGCTTCCCCCTTTACCCCGATGCTCTTCCAAGGCGAAGAATGGGGAAGTCGCTCCCGTTTCCAATTCTTTACCGACTATGCCGATGAGGGCATCGGTAAAGCGGTGGATGAGGGACGCAAACTAGAGTTCGCTTCTCATGACTGGGATAAAATTTACGGCGGCGAGGTGGAAGTTCCCTCTCCGCAAGCCCTTTCCACGTTTTTAAACTCCAAGCTGCTCTGGCAGGAGCTTTCTGAGACCGAACATAAAAAGATGCTCGCCTGGTATCGGCACTTAATCGCGTTGCGCCGCGAGGGCGTCTTCGCTGATTTTATTGCTCTTGAACGTCAGCGAAAGCTACTGATCTTAAAAACGGAAGGCGCTCGGGTAATAGTGAACTTGCATAGCAGCTCCGCTAACATCAAAGATTTGCTTGCAGAGGTAGAGGACGGAACCTACTTTTCCTTTACCTCCGGGAAACTGGAAAGTTCGCCCGCGAAAATCTTGGGCGAAGACACCCTGCTAATCATCGCTTAGAGTAGCGTTATCTGTTAGCCTTTGTTTCTTTAAAACTGCGGAGCTCCATCGATCGTCCGGAATCGGGCAACTAGGGTTGGGTTAGCGCAGACGTGTCGAGGGAACGCGTTTCCCCTTCGCGGAATCTAGCGACCGGATAGTTATGGTGATATTTTCTCCAATGATTTTCCCGGGCAATCATTACGTACCCAAAACGTTTCAGGCCGCGCAGACTAAAACCAAAATCCGCCGGGTAGAACAGAGGATCATGGTTTTTCTTTTGACGGTATAGGGTTTTGATCTTCTTACCCATCTGTTTATCTACATAACGCAAGACTAAACGTTTCGGCAGGATTGAGTAATAGACCCGCTTTGCTAAACGTTGAGGGGAAACCGCTTTCCCCTCAACTACGTCCTCAACAAAGAACCTCATCGGATTCATGCCAGCAGAAGTGTTGTAATACGAGTTCCGTCCAATACGGGGGTTTACCTCGAAGCAGTAGGCAATCCCGGTGCGCGAATCTACTTTAAAGTCAAAGTTGGCGAAACCGTGCCACCCTACTCCCTTTAGAAAGCTGCTCACCTGCTCATATAGACGCGGGTAGGGCTCGGTAATCATCGCTACTGGATTCCCGAGAGCAGTGGGAGAATGATCCTCCAGTAACACCTGGGCTGATCCCAGCATAGTCACCCGGGCATTTTGATCAACGTAAGCGGTCACCGAGAGATTAAAACTATCATTGCCTTCCACCCGAGGCTGCAGCACGAAGCGGCGGGCGTGCGGATTTTCATGAGTGTGCTGATACAGGTCAGCTAGTAGCTTTTGAGCTTCCTCTTTATTGGAAACCGTGTAAACCTTGGCTTTGCCTGGCCATTTAAGACGTTCATAACCGGCACTAGTAGCTGGTTTAATAATCCAAGGGAAAGGCTCGCCTACTTGCTCAAGTTTGGCTAGCTCTCCCTCTAAGGAACCGGAAAAGTCGATCTCCAAAGTTTTGGGAACGTTCAAACCATGTTCGGCAGCGAGCCTCGGAAACTTCACTTTATCGGAGGTATCCTCAATAATTTTTAGGGAGGGGAAAGCAAATGCATAATATTTACGCAGCTCTTCCTCGCGTCGCATAATATCGCGCACATTGGAATCAATATTTGCAATTAGCAGCAGTTTCTTCCCCGAATAATCTTTTTGCAGTTTCGGAGCGAGTGCAATCAAGCCATCAATTAGGGGGATTTCCGAGTCCGGATCGGGCAGAGTCTGTGGGTCAACTACGCGAGTGTCGATAATGCCGGAAAACATTATTGGCCCCAGGATTTGGGTGGTGACGATGGTAGGTTTTACTTTCCACCTCTGATGGAAGGATACTGCCAACGCATAGGTACCAATATCGGTACCTAAAATAACTGGTTGAAACGCTATATCCTGATGGTCTTCCACAGTACCTCCCTAAGATTTGAGCCACTCAATGCTATCAAATCTTCCCTATCTTCAAGAATGGTCATTATGTAATAACTTTCAAAAAGATAGGTTATAGTTTCTTTCACGTCAGGCAAATATTGTAGGGACTATGGCTTTGCTGGCACCACTTCTGAAATTGTTTCTTCTTTCTGCGTCTCCGAAATTTCTACTATTGCTTCCCTAATGTTTTCTTGGATTTCCGCATCATTTAAATCCGAGTTATGAATCTTTTCCGATATTATTCGATATTTTTCCCAATCAAGTTGGGTATCACATTCATCCCATAAAGCGGTGAACTCATCCTTTACAAGGCCATGTAAACCACTTTCTCGTTTGAGTTCATAAGTGAAAAAATCTTGCGCTGATATTTTCTTATTGTGCTTATCCCGATTGTGCATATACGGTCCAGTAATAAAATCTGCATCTACCCGGTAGGTGTCGTTAAATAGCGGCTTATCACAGAATCGCACTTCGCAATGATTCGCCGAGGAAGAACTACCAAAAAGAATCGCATCGAATACCTTTAGATAATTACTCATTACCCGATCTTGTGAACCGTAAACTAGCTGATATGCTTCTTCCCAGGGTGGCACAAGCAAAAATCTCATTTTAATATTCCTACTAGCCATCTCTTCTATCTGGTCTGAAAGAGAAGCAGTTAAAATCTGCCTATACCCCACAGCCCAAAAATCTTCTTCGCATCTACGCATCAGTGAACGCAGCAGTTCAGATTTCTGAAAATGGAGGTTAGATATTCCTAGCTTTTCTATTCCCTCAAGAAAAATATCGTTTTCATGGGAACGAAATTTAAGGTAAGTTTCGCTAATTAATACCAATACTGAAGCAAAGAATGAGGTTGATGCCGCGATTGCCAAGTTGCCAATAAACCCAGAATAATCAGCTAAATAATAAATAAATACGCTAACGATTCCAAGAAATGTTAAAAGTAAAACTACCCAAACATTGATCGCCAGTTTATATGCCTTAATTCGTTTCCACAGACTTAAGTGTTCAAACATTTTCCCCCCACTTGTAATACAGCGTATCGATACCTTCGCCCCGATCGTCAGGTAGCCTCATTACCATCTTGAACCCTAGCTGGTGCAATATTTTTAGGTGAGCATGATTGGTTGACCAAGTACGGGTAACGATCGGATATTTTGCTATTTTTGCCCGCTTTTGCAACTCAGTGTAGAACCGTGTTGTAATTCCTTGCCCTCGGAACTCGGGTGCTACTACTACAGTTGAAACATACCAACTCTTAATAGAGCCACCTGACAGACTCACTTCGTATCCGTTTTTATAAGACATAAAGCCGGCTAATTGTTTTTCCTTAGCACCGACAGTAGCTAGTAGAAATTCTTGAGCCCACATTTCTTGAAAATAGTTTTCAACTCCGTCTTCTAGGAATTTCCTAGTTTTTAATTCCTTTTGCGAAGTCGAGTTACGGGCTGACAACGGAGGGAGAAATTCCTTATCTGCGTTGCTAAGCAAATAATAAACCTCAGATCTCCAGGAGTTTTTCGCGTGTTTGTTAGCCACGCATATTTCAATATCGGAAATATCTTTGTCCATATCACTCCTGTTAGGGTCGCCGACATACAAGGATAGTAGAGCCTTATATACAAAGGTCTTACACATTACTTTTTACTATAGCGGCTGATTATCGGCGTGGCAGCGGCTTTAGGAAAGGTTTCCTGCTTACGCTGAAATAGTGAATCAAAAGACGCCTACAGAGTTTACCGATGCTCTGCTCACCTTGCGTGATGCCGCCTATGATTCGCACGTGGAAGTCAGCGAGATTCCGGCTCCCCGCGGAATCGCTCCTTTTTCTGCAGCGATTCGCATGGACTGTGGCGCCTTGGAGGATAACTCCAATAGTGGAGGGTCGGGGCGGCTAGTGATTCTTTACGATCCCCAGGAACAACCTGGCTGGCAGGGGCGTTTTCGCCTAGTGACGATGCTAGGCGCACATGTAGATGTAGATTTAGTTACCGAACCGCTAGCTGACCAGGTTTGTTGGTCTTGGCTCACCGATTTTTTAACTCAATCAGATGCTAGTTTTTTCCAGGCTGCCGGATCGGTTACTCGCTCCCATTCGGCGAGCTTTGGCGAGTTAGAAAAACGCTCTGAATCTGCAGAAATGGAGCTGCGCGCCTCCTGGACACCCCTAGAAAACGATTTGGCGCCCCACGCGGGGGCAATCTCTCGCCTCTTAGCGATGATGTCGGGATATTCAGTGGAGGTTAGCGCCGGAATATCCCGTCTGGGACAGGTCAAACTGGTATGAGTGAAACCCTTTACCGTCCTCGTCAGGGCTCGGTTCCCCTCACTGATAGCGAGCAGAAATACCAGGAGTGTCTGCGTGAATATCGAAGTCCCGGAGAATACGTAGCTTTTGACACCGAACGCGCCAGCGGTATTCGCTATCAGGACAAAGCCTATTTGATTCAGGCCAAAGGCCAGAGTGCGCCCCTGAGTTTACTCGATCCGTTAGCTTTACCTGAGCTGTCTGATTTTAGCGCCGCCTGCAAAAATAGCACCTGGGTGCTGCACGCCGCAAAAGAAGATTTAGAGTGTATGGAGTGGGCAGGGCTGCAGGCTCCCCACTTATTTGATACTCAAATCGCAGCCAAGCTACTGGGGAAAACCCAAGTGGGACTGGGGCCACTCACTGAAGATGTGCTCGGCGTGAAGCTGGCAAAGAACCATACACGAGAGAACTGGTCCCGGCGTCCCCTCAAACAATCTTGGCTCGATTACGCTGCCCTCGATGTGGAATACCTGGTGGAGTTGGCAGTCGCGCTCAAAAAACAGCTAGTAGCAGCGGGGCGTCTGCCGTGGGCGGAGCAAGAATTTGCCTATACTTTAACTCACTATCGTCGCCAAAGCGACCCCGAACCCTGGCGACATTTGAAAGGTGCCGGAAAAGCGAAGTCCCCTCAGCAACTAGGTTTGTTGCGTGAACTTTATTATCAGCGTGACCAGATTGCAAAGGAACGCGATTTAGCCCCCAGCCGGGTGCTACCTAATCGGGATTTAATAGATTTGGTGTTGAAAACACCCCACTCCTACCAGGAGCTATCTAAGCGTCCTTTTGCGTCTCGTCCGCAGCTGCGTCGCCACTGCCGACGCTGGTGGCAGGCAATAAAGAAAGTACGGGGCTTACCCAGTAAGCAATTGCCAGGCAAAGCACCGCTGCGACGGTTGCATGAAATAGCATCCGTGGCAACCTGGGAAAAGATAGATCCAGCTCGGGCTGAACTTTACCGAACACTTAAACAGAACGTTTCTACCTGGGCGCAGGAAAATCAGGTTTGGGCAGAGTTTGCGCTTTCTCCTAGTGCTACCCGGCAGGTAGCCGCGTATTGGGAACCTGGTAAAGATCTGCAAACCCTGCTAGAAACAGCAGAAGCGCGCAACTGGCAGATAGAACATTTCCTGCCCCGTTTTGAGGACCTCTGTACTGTATGGGCCAAGGAGTAGCCTTTTAAAGGTTAGTTTCCCTGATAAAGCTCATTTCCAGATCAACCTCGTTGGTGTTAACTAAAATTATAAAAAAGCAGGGTACAAAAACTGATCTCAGTTTCTGTACCCTGCCTTATTAAATTGGTTGTGGTGGTGTCTTACTCTCCCGCGCTCGTTGGGGCGTAGTACCATTAGCGCTGCCTAGCTTAGCTTCCAGGTTCGGGATGGGACTGGGCGTGTCCTAGGCGCTATGACCACCACAAGACTATGTGTTCAACCCCCGCTATTTTTATCACTGGTAACCATTGAATCTGGTTACTACTTTTGGGGGCACCGTTCTTGTATGACGGTTCTAGGAGAGTGGGTGTGAGCGTCTTCGTGACGACATTTTTGTGTGGATGCTTGAACACTAGCGTGTTTTTTGTGTTTGTTTTTTAATGGTTCTTTAGTACCAGTCAGCTTTGCGTTTTACAACGTGTACACTTCTGGCCTATCAACCCAGTAGTCTACTGGGAACCTAAAAGACCTTATCTTAAAGCAGGCTTCCCGCTTAGATGCTTTCAGCGGTTATCCTTTCCGAACATAGCCAACCAGCCATGCACCTGGCGGTACAACTGGCACACCAGAGGTTCGTCCATCCCGGTCCTCTCGTACTAGGGACAGGACTTTCTCAAGTCTTAACGCGCGCAGCGGATAGGGACCGAACTGTCTCACGACGTTCTGAACCCAGCTCGCGTACCGCTTTAATGGGCGAACAGCCCAACCCTTGGGACCAACTCCAGCCCCAGGATGCGACGAGCCGACATCGAGGTGCCAAACCATGCCGTCGATATGGACTCTTGGGCAAGATCAGCCTGTTATCCCCGGGGTACCTTTTATCCGTTGAGCGACAACGCTTCCATAAGCCATTGCCGGATCACTAGTTCCTACTTTCGTACCTGCTCCACCCGTCAGTGTCACAGTCAAGCTTCCTTGTGCACTTACACTCAAACCCTGATTACCAACCAGGATGAGGAAACCTTTGAGCGCCTCCGTTACCATTTAGGAGGCAACCGCCCCAGTTAAACTACCCACCAGGCACTGTCCCTAACCCAGATAATGGGCCCAGGTTCAGATAACCAGCAACATCAGAGTGGTATTTCACTTGCCGACTCCACAAAAACTAGCGTTCCTGCTTCTTTGTCTCCCACCTATCCTACACAAACACAACCAGCTACCAATACCAAGCTATAGTAAAGGTCCCGGGGTCTTTCCGTCCTGCTGCGCGTAACGAGCATCTTTACTCGTAATGCAATTTCGCCGAGTTCGCGGTCAAGACAGCACAGAAGTCGTTACGCCATTCGTGCAGGTCGGAACTTACCCGACAAGGAATTTCGCTACCTTAGGATGGTTATAGTTACCACCGCCGTTTACCGGGGCTTAAATTCACCGCTTCGCAAAAATGCTAACAGTTCCTCTTAACCTTCCGGCACCGGGCAGGCGTCAGTGCGTATACCTCGCCTTACGGCTTCGCACGCACCTATGTTTTTGATAAACAGTCGCTTCCATCTTGCTATTGCACCCCACACCCCCTAACCACGCAAAGCGGTTTCAAGGGGTGGGGCCTCCTTCTCCCGAAGTTACGGAGGCAATTTGCCGAGTTCCTTAACCACGATTCACTCGCTCGCCTTAGTATTCTCTACCCAACTACCAGAGTCGGTTTAGGGTACGGGCGGAATAACACCTCACAACGCAGCTTTTCTAGACAGCACAGACCAACCCTGTTATCGGCCCAAACAGGCCCCACCATCACCTCTGACCCTTACGTCTTCCGGATTTGACCTAGAAGACAGGCTGCAGGCTTGAACACGGTAAACCATCACCGCGCCAGGCAATCTCACTGTGTCACCACGAAGCTAAAACACTCAAACCAAAAACCCAAAACCCCAAAGACACTCAGCAACCCGAAGGAAGCCAAACACCTAAATAGGGCGTCAAGCTTAAAAGAAAAAGCGCTAAAAACGGTCCCATCCCGGTAGCAGAATATCAACTGCTCAACCATCGACTACGCCTGACGGCCTCGCCTTAGGACCCGACTAACCCAGGGCGGATAAACCTTCCCCTGGAACCCTTAGTTTATCGGCGCCAGCGATTCTCACGCTGGACTCGCTACTCATGCCTGCATTCTCACTCCCACACCACACACGACCCATCACCAGGCCGCTACAACAATGCAGGACGCTCCCCTACCCCACAACACAAAAAATGCTGTAGTCACAGTTTCGGTGGCATGCTTAAGCCCCACTACATTATCGGCGCACAATCACTCGACCAGTAAGCTATTACGCACTCTTTCAAGGGTGGCTGCTTCTAAGCCAACCTCCTGGCTGTCAACGCAACTACACATCCTTTCCCACTTAGCACACACTTAGGGACCTTAACCGATGATCAGGGCTGTTTCCCTCTCGACAACGAAGCTTATCCCCCGCTGTCTGACTGCCCCACCAACTTAACGCGCATTCGGAGTTTAGCAGATCTCAGTAACCAACAAGGCCCATCAACCAACCAGTAGCTCTACCACACGCAAGCAAAAAATGGAACGCTATACCTAAATATATTTCGGGGAGAACCAGCTATCACGGAGTTTGATTGGCCTTTCACCCCTACCCACAACTCATCCCCCAGGTTTTCAACCCTGGTGGGTGCGGACCTCCACGACGTTCTACCGCCGCTTCATCCTGGCCATGGGTAGATCACCCCGCTTCGGGTCTATACCACGCAACTAAAACGCCCCCAGGACTCGGTTTCCCTACGACTACCCCACAACGGGTTAACCTCGCCACGCAACATAACTCGCAGGCTCATTCTTCAATAGGCACGCCACCACCACACCAACCCGAAGGCCCCGCGGCTCTGACGGCTTAAAAACGCTTGGTTTCAGGAACTATTTCACTCCCCTCCCGGGGTACTTTTCACCATTCCCTCACGGTACTAATCCACTATCGGTCACCGCGCCCGTCCAGGCTTACCCAATGGTCTGGGCAGATTCACACGAGATTCCACGAGCCCCGCGCTACTCGGGAACAAAACCCAACGCACTGCATATGTAACCAGCTACCCGACTCTCACGGTCTCCGGTAAGGCATCCCAACCTATTCACCTCACACACACAAAAACGTTCCAAACAACGGCAGTTGCTTGACGATTCAGTCCCACAACACCGCCTGCGCAACCCCTGCCGAGTATCACACGCAAACGGTTTAGCCAACACCCGCTATCGCTCACCACTACACACGGACTATCTCACAAAAGGCGGTACTAAGATGTTTCACTTCCCACCCTACCAACACACACCTACAAAAACTTCAGTGCGCGCCAACCACACACAACTATGGTTAGGTTACCCCATTCGGAAACCCCCGGATCAACGCTCGCTCGCTAACTCCCCGAGGCTATCGCCAGCCACAACGTCCTTCATCGGCACACGATGCCAAGGCATCCACCAAACGCTCAAAAACAAAAAACAAACCAATAAACAAAAAAAACACCAACCACCCAAAGGTGGTCAACGAACAAGATTCTCACAATAAAAGCATCACAAAGACACTCACATCCACTCTCCAAAAAACAAACAACCAACCCAAAAAACCCCAAAAGCAACAAACTTTCAAAAGTGAATGAGCCAAACAAACAAACCCTTAAGGCCTGATTGTTCCTATACCCGATAGCCCCCCAAAAAGAAGGGAGGAAAGTGTTTCCTCGTTTTATTTGCGCTAAATAAATAATTTCTCCCTAGAAAGGAGGTGATCCAGCCGCACCTTCCGGTACGGCTACCTTGTTACGACTTCGTCCCAATCGCTAGCCCCACCTTCACCCGCTCCCCCCGTAAAACGGATAGGCCACAAGCTTCGAGTGTTACCAACTTTCGTGACGTGACGGGCGGTGTGTACAAGGCCCGAGAACGTATTCACCGCAGCGTTGCTGATCTGCGATTACTAGCGACTCCACCTTCACGGGGCCGAGTTGCAGACCCCGATCCGAACCAAGACGCCCTTTAAGAGATTCGCACCACCTTACGGTATCGCAACCCTTTGTAGACGCCAATGTAGCATGCGTGAAGCCCAAGACATAAGGGGCATGATGATTTGACGTCATCCCCACCTTCCTCCGAGTTAACCCCGGCAGTCTCCCACGAGTCCCCAACACAACTTGCTGGCAACATAGGACAAGGGTTGCGCTCGTTGCGGGACTTAACCCAACATCTCACGACACGAGCTGACGACAACCATGCACCACCTGCACACCAGCCAAAAAGGAAAACCCATCTCTGGGCCGGTCCAGTGCATGTCAAGCCTTGGTAAGGTTCTTCGCGTTGCATCGAATTAATCCGCATGCTCCGCCGCTTGTGCGGGCCCCCGTCAATTCCTTTGAGTTTTAGCCTTGCGACCGTACTCCCCAGGCGGGGAACTTAACGCGTTAGCTACGACGCAGAAGACAAAAAAGCCCCCCACACCCAGTTCCCAACGTTTACAGCATGGACTACCAGGGTATCTAATCCTGTTCGCTCCCCACGCTTTCGCTCCTCAGCGTCAGTAACAGCCCAGAGACCCGCCTTCGCCACCGGTATTCCTCCTGATATCTGCGCATTCCACCGCTACACCAGGAATTCCAGCCTCCCCTACTGCACTCAAGCCAGCCCGTACCCACCGCAAACCCACAGTTAAGCCATGAGCTTTCACGACAGACGCAACCAGCCACCTACAAGCCCTTTACGCCCAATAATTCCGGACAACGCTCGCGCCCTACGTATTACCGCGGCTGCTGGCACGTAGTTAGCCGGCGCTAATCAACCCCTACACTCAACACACCCCACAGGCATGCCTTGTTCAGAGCAAAAGAAGTTTACAACCCGAAGGCCTTCATCCCCCACGCGGCGTCGCTGCATCAGGCTTTCGCCCATTGTGCAATATCCCCCACTGCTGCCTCCCGCAGGAGTCTGGGCCGTATCTCAGTCCCAATGTGACCGACCACCCTCTCAGGCCGGCTACCCGTCAAAGCCTTGGTAAGCCATCACCCCACCAACAAGCTGATAGACCGCGAGCCCACCCAAATCCAGCCAAAGCCTTTCCCACCCACCCCATGCGAGGCAGACAGAACATAAGGTATTAAACACCCTTTCGAATGCTTATCCCAAAGAAAAGGACAGGTTACTCACGTGTTACTCACCCGTTCGCCACTCTCACCAAGGATGCAAGCACCCCTGGATCCCGTTCGACTTGCATGTGTTAAGCACGCCGCCAGCGTTCATCCTGAGCCAGGATCAAACTCTCCAACAAAAACCAAAAAAATGATTCAAGCCAGAAAACAATCCAGCAAAAACAAACACCAACAATCAAAAAACAAAACGTTCCAAAATCATCAGCATCAAAAAAACAAAAACAAGAAAAAACCAAAACACCCAACAAAACGCCAGGCACCCCAGTTCAATCCCACACAAACAAAACAAAAAAACACACTATCGAGAACACAAACAACCAAACCACAAACCAACCAAAACTGGCCGGTCAGGATTCGTCGCGAGCAAAAAATAAGCGGCGGGAAAGTTTTTCTCCCGCCGGCCTCTGCGCTCGGCAACGAATACAAAGTTACCGTCCTTAGTGCCCAGCGTCAAACCAGATTCACTAAAAGTAAGCGAAGCCACATAAACTTTTAAAAAATAGCGTATTCACCTGCGTAAACTCAGGTTTTCTAATAGATAAAACCGCCGCAACCGCGTGTTTACAGGCGGTTGCGGCGGGCTTCAAAAAGTACCAGGATAGCTGACAACTAAGTCAGCTATCCAGTCCCCTACTCAAACTAAGCCAGCTGTCGGGGACTACGGTGTTCTAGCGCGGCATGCAATTCTTGGATTCCACCGGCAGGTACCGTAATCAGATCTTCACACTCGGAACGATTAAAAGCATCCGTCATCGCCAGTAGAGGTTCGACCGCTACCGACAATCCCCGGCGATAGGCCAAATCTTGACCGGTGTAGACATGAAGTGTCGCTAAACCTAAGCCTTGCCGAGCACCAATTATGGATACCGCAGTCTGGGAGCCGTCCGCATGATCAACTACCGCAGTAGCAACGCCTTCATCCTCAACCAGGGAAGTCAAACCCCAATCAATGTCGTTGCGGTTCACCAAAGTAACCGGGTATGTCTGCGAGGAGAATCCATTTATTCCCGGCAGAGGAATCAGATCCTTATCGGTTTGCACGCGAATCTGGGCAGGCACGGTAACTCTAGTATTTTCTACGTTGCCCCCTTGGCACACCAGATAAGGATGCCAACCTAAAGTAATGGGGGCATCACCCTCGCCGTTATTCCTGGCCACCAGATCTAGTGACAGCCGGTGTGGGTCACTGCTTAGACGGTAAGTAATTTCTACTTCCACCTCGAAAGGATAGGCGTCTAGCTTTGGTACCTGCACTTTTGCCCGCAGGAAATCTTCACCAGACTCAATCAGTTCAAAAGGCTGATCTGTCACTAGACCATGCAAAGCCAGTGGCCCCCCAATGGTTTTGCCCTGAAAATCGTATTCTTGTCCTTGGAAAGTGTATTTGCCGCCCCGAATACGATTCGACCAAGGCGCCAACACCGCGCTGCGAAACCCATCCAGCTCTCGCGCCTCTGCCGGGTCACGATAGCCGTCGATGACGCGGACGGTACGCTTTTCTAACTCCCGAGGTTCATCTAAAGGCGTGGGATCCTCAGCGGGCTCCTCAAACAGATCTTCAACCTGCCAATCTAAAACCGTTGCCCCGATTTTAGCGATCGATACCGAATCGTTTCCCGCTTTGAGCGTCCAGATTTCTTGGCTCAAGTTTGCTCCTTAAAAATATCTCAAAGGTAAAGCACTAAAACTATTGGAAAGGAGAAGAGCTCGCTCCCATTAGTTTTCAGTAGGGATTACTTCTTCTTTCTGATTACTACGTTCACCAATTTGGGTTCCCGAACGATCACTTTCAAAGGCTCGCCGCCGTCAAGATTGCGTTGTACAACCTCGGTCGCTAATGCTTGCTTTTCCAGATCCTCCGCAGAAATTGACTGCGGGACTTGCAGCCGATATTTCACTTTCCCGTTAATCTGTACCACCGCAGTGATTTTCTCTTCTACCAGTAAAGATTCATCGGTTACTATCGGGAAAGGTTCGCGCGCAAGTGACGAGGAGTGCCCGAGTCTGTTCCAAAGCTCCTCGGCAATATGAGGAGCGAGCGGCGAAATCATTAGCACCAGCGCCTCCGCTACTTCGCGGGGAACCGCTTTTAGCGAAGTCAAATGGTTATTCAGCACAATCAGATGCGAAACTACCAGGTTCAGGCGCATTTCCCGGTAATCCTCGGTTACCGCCGCAATCGCCTTTGCTAGCGCGCGTTGAGTTTCCAAATCGGGAGCGTCCCCGCTAACAATAACTTCACCAGTATTTTCATCAACCACGTTGCGCCACAGGCGCTGCAAGAAGCGCTGAGAACCGACCACTGCCCGAGTTTCCCAAGGCCGCGACATATCCAGGGGTCCCATCGACATTTCGTAAACCCGGAAAGTGTCCGCCCCGTATTCGGCACAAATATCGTCAGGAGTGACAATATTCTTCAAAGATTTACCCATCTTGCCGTATTCACGCTTGACTGGCTCTCCCTGATAGCTAAATCCGCTGGCCTCATCGCCTGCTACTTCGGAGGCCGGAACATAGGCTCCCCGCTTATCCGTATAGGCGTAGGCCTGGATATAGCCTTGGTTAAACAGCTTGTGGAACGGCTCAAGACTGGATAAATGCCCCAGGTCATAGAGAACTTTGTGCCAGAAACGTGCATAGAGCAAGTGCAAAACCGCGTGTTCTACCCCACCTACATATAGATCGGTACCTCCCGAGGACGCGCCCTCGCGCGGCCCCATCCAGTAGCGTTCATTTTCCGGGTTAGCCAGGAAATTCTTTTCCTGCGGGTCGAGGTAGCGCAGCTCATAGCAGCAAGACCCCGCCCAGTTAGGCATCACATTGGTGTCCCGGTAATAGGTTTGTTTGCCCTCTCCCAGATCTAGCTCAACTTTTATCCAATCTTCGGCGCGCCCTAGTGGCGCCTCGGGTGAAGAGTCAGCATCATCGGGGGCAAAAGTGCGCGGCGAGAAATTATCTACTTCCGGCAGATCCAGGGGCAGCATTGATTCGGGGAGGGCGTGTACTACTCCCTCCTCGTCATAGACCACCGGGAACGGTTCTCCCCAGTAGCGCTGGCGTGAGAATAACCAATCGCGTAGCCGGTAAGTAGTGGTAGCCTCTCCCAGTCCCGCAGCTTCTAGCCAGGCAGTTATCTTCTTAATAGCCTCGGCTTTACCTAGCCCGTTAAGGGAAATCTGGTCATTAGCCGAGTTCTGAATAACCCCGTCCCCAATCCAAGCAGCGTCTTCATCTGCATCCGGCTCGGGAGTAATGGTGTAGATAATGTCCAGATCAAATTTCTTGGCGAAATCCCAGTCACGCTGGTCATGGGCGGGAACCGCCATAATCGCGCCAGTACCGTAGCCCATCATCACGTAGTCAGCGGTGAAAATAGGAATCGGGCGATTATTAACCGGGTTGGTAGCAAATAAACCCGTAAATACCCCGGTCTTTTCGCGGGCATCTTCCCCGCGTTCAAGCTCGCTGCGGGCTGCCGCTTGCTTTTGGTAAGCGCGCACTGCCTGCTGGGGATTTTCATAACCCCCGGTCCAGGCCTGCCGGGTACCGGTCGGCCACTGCGCAGGAATCTGGGCGGCGCCCTGAGGAAGTTCGCTTTGTCCCAGTGCAGAAAGCAGCGGGTGTTCCGGCGCCACCACCATAAAGGTGGCGCCAAAAAGGGTATCGGGGCGGGTAGTGTAAACCTGCAGGCTGTCTCCCTCGGTTTGGAAAGAGACCGTGGCGCCGTGGGAGCGTCCAATCCAGTTTTCCTGCATAGTGCGAACTTTTTCCGGCCAATCCAAAGTGGCTAGATCCTGGATTAGGCGGTCACCATAGGCGGTAATCCGCATCATCCATTGACGCAAGTGAGAGCGGAATACCGGAAAGTTTCCCCGTTCGGAGCGTCCTTCGGAGGTTACTTCCTCATCCGCTAACACCGTACCCAATCCTGGACACCAGTTAACCGGGGCATAAGACAAATAGGCTAAGCGATAGTCTTCGAGGATGTCCTCACGCTGCTTCGGTGTTAGTTCACTCCACTTCGCATCCTCGGGCAGAGCTTTTTCCCCGCTGGCAAACTTTTCAATTAGCTCGTTAATAGGACGAGCTGCTCCCCGTCCTCCGTCTGGGCGCGTAGCCTCCGGGTCATACCAAGAGTTGAAAATCTGCAAGAAAATCCACTGTGTCCAGCGGTAATAATCCTGATCGATAGTGGCGAACGAACGTCGCTGATCGTGAGAAAGACCAATACGCGCTAACTGGCGATGCATAGTGGCGATATTTTCCCGGGTAGTCTTACGCGGATGTTGCCCAGTGGTTACCGCGTACTGTTCCGCTGGCAAACCAAAAGCGTCGTACCCCATGGTGTAGAGGACATTCTTGCCTTGCATCCGCTGGAAACGCCCAGTGACATCGGTGGAAATATAGCCGAGGGGGTGTCCTACGTGCAGACCTTTGCCCGATGGATAGGGGAACATATCCATCACGAAGAAAGACTCTTTCTTTGCCAGAGGACCAGCTAGAGAACCCACCGGGTTATCGGCATTAAAAGTACCCTGCTCTGACCAGTATTTTTGCCATTTTTCTTCGATTTCTCCTGCCATCTTGGCGGTGTACCGATATGCCGGTATGTCGCTGGCGCTGTTGCTCATGGACTATTTTCTCCCTTCATTACTCCTTCAAAGCCTACCCCAAATAGTCCGCTACTCTATTTTCAGGGCGCCCAGGTGAAATCTGCCTTTAAAGTCTTGTTTTCCTCTGCTAGCTGGGCTTTAAAGCTCTACCCCGGCCTCGTCCTAACCGGTAATCGTGGGGTGAGCGTAATCGGTGACGTTATAGACACTACCTTCACGCTGCAAAAGTACCGTCAGTACCTGCGCTTTTTTCTGGTTATCGCTGCTGGCACCCCAAATCACTTTGGCTCCCGATTTAAGCTGCAGCTCTACGTTATCTAACCGCGCAGCCTGGGCAGTAGCCACCTTTTCTTTAATTTCTGGTGGTAGGGACACCAGCACCTGGGCAACCGACTTTAAGCAATCGGTAGTCCGCGCCTGCGGACAGCTAGTACTCACTTCTGCCAGATTTGCGGCATCAAATCCGTTCGCCGGTACGATCTTCCCTTGCTGGTCGACCACAGCCCCTTGCGCAGTTTTGGCTACCGGTTTACGCAAGGTCAGATAAACGGCTAATCCTCGCGGGAACTCCCGTTTTACCTGGATATCTTTGATCCAGGGATTTTCTTTTTGTAGCGAAGAAGCTACCTGGCGGGTAGGCAAACGTAGCAAAGGTTTCCCGGCATAGGCGGATACTTCTTCTTTAACCGCTTTAGCAGGCGCTTGCGCGCTAGCTCCCATTACCCGAGTTTGCGTAGGGTCAAAGGCAAAAACAGGGGAAAACCAGAACAGGTATCCCAATGCCGCCACTACCACTACGATAAGGACACCTATAACGGTCCGCCGCAGCTGCTGTCGCCGTTTAACCTGGGCTATTTCCTGGCGTCGCTGGGCAAGACCACTAGAAACTACTGCCCGATCCTTGGAGGCTAAAGTTACCTGCCTTACCCGAGGCTTCGAAACTGCCTTTTCGCTTTTATGACCCGTCTTCCTGCGGTTTTTACCCGCACGAGTATCTTTCGACACTTCGGTAGCTTTTGAGCGGCGCGAAAAGGAAGATTTACGAGTGTTCACTGGGCGAACCTTTGCTCTAAAGCCTGCAGAATAACTGCTCCCGCCGCGGTTACGTCCCCGGCTCCCACGGTTAGGATTAAATCCCCTGGCTGTGCAGCTTTGGCGAGGACACGGGCAGCTTCATCTCGATTTCCCAGGTAGGAGCCACGCTGCATTTTTTCGGTAATGATTTGGGAGGTGACCCCGGGAATGGGGTCTTCGCGCGCCCCGTAAATGTCACAAACTATTACCTGGTCCGCTAAATCGAGGGCGGAGGCAAAACGGGAAGCAAAGTTGCGGGTGCGCGAGAATAAATGTGGCTGGAACAGCGCCAACACTTTCCCTCCGGCGGCAGCTTCTCTTGCCTGGCGCATGAGTGCTTCTACCTCGGTGGGGTGGTGGGCGTAGTCATCAATCACCCGGATTTGTTCGATTTCTCCTCTGGTCTCAAAGCGACGAGAGGTTCCCGAAAACTCCCCTAAGGCCTGAGCAGTGTCGGTAGCGGAAAAACCTGCTACCTGCGCAGCTAGGAACACAGCTGCCGCGTTTAATAAGTTGTGGCGTCCCGGCATCGGTAGGCGCACCGCGGTATTTTCTTCACCGACTATAAAATCTGCAGACACGGAACCGGGGTCTTCTCCCTGCGGTTTAACCAAGCAAAACTGATCAAGATTGGCGGGAGGATTTTCGATTCCATACCCCAGTATCTGGATGCTATTTTGCTTGTCTGCTGTCGCCGCCCCCGGGGTGCGTAGCCGCTCCACTAAGTGGCAGCAACCGGGATCATCGGTACACACAATTAGGGTTCCACCAGGTTTTATGCAATTTGCAAAGTCAAAAAATGCCTGCTCAAATTTTTCGGGGGAACCATAGTTATCCAGATGATCAGGCTCGATATTAGTAATTATTGCTAGCTGCGGGCGATAGTTAAGGAAAGAGGCATCTGATTCATCGGCTTCGGCAATAAAATAGTCACCTTTACCCAGATGAGCACCAGTTTGATAGTGGCGGACTACCCCGCCGACTGCGAAGGAAGGGTCGGCTCCTAGTTGCGAAAAAGTTTGCGCCAACATTCCCGAGGTGGTGGTTTTGCCATGGGCACCCGCGACCGCCACAAACTTGCGGTCCGCAGCCGCCAGCGCCAGTGCCTGGGAGCGATGCATGAACTTACAGCCGGCGGCTTTAGCGGCCGCAAATTCCGGATTGTCCGGGTGAATCGCGCTGGAATAAACAATAATCATGTCCGCGGTAATCAGCTGTGGTCTGGTACCCACCCAACAGTTAATCCCCATTTTCCGCAGTTTATTTAAATTAGCGGAATCGTTTTGATCTGAGCCGGTCAGTTCCCAGCCGCGCGCGAAAAATAGCTGCGCTACCACCGACATTCCGGCTCCACCTACCCCAATAAAATGATATCTTTTTTCGCTCATTTGCTTACTTCCTCAGCGATTTTCGCCAGTTTTCCAGCGGCATCTATCCCTTCTTCTGGCAGAGCAGCTGCCATTTGGGCACGGCGTTCAGGCGCCAAAAGCAAGGGAATAACCTTTTCTGTTACGAAAGCGGCGTCAAACTTGGAGTTATCTACCAACAGCGCTCCCCCGCTTCTCACCGCATCCACGGCGTTAAGGCGTTGCTCACCGTTTCCAATCGGAAGCGGAACGTAAATAGCGGGCAGCCCTAACGCGGTCATCTCCGCAACCGTTCCCGCTCCGGAACGACAAACCACCAGGTCGCTAGCAGCTAGAGCTCGCTCCATATCTACTAAATAATCCAAGATTCGGTAACGAGCTTTTAGGGATTCGGGCAGGGCGCGCCGCACCGTATCATCTTTACCTTTACCGGTTAAGTGAATTACCTGGATATTTTCCGGCAGCTGTTCCAGCGCCTCCTGCATTGCTTGATTCAGGGAAAGCGCCCCCAAAGATCCCCCAGTTACCAGCAAAGTTGGTAACTGAGGATCAAGATCAAAAGATTCTAGCGCCACCTGACGCTCACGTTTTTGTTCCTGGAGCTCTTGGCGTTTCTTGGCCAGCGCCGCTATTTCCGGTCGCAGAGGCAAACCAATACAAACTGTTTTCCCTCGCTTAGCCTGCAGCTTCGTGGAGGGAAAAGTTAGAGAAACAACTTTTGCCCAGCGCGCCCCCAAACGGTTAGCCAAGCCGGGGCGGGCATTTTGTTCGTGAATAACCAGCGGGACTTGCGCGCGCCGGGCAGCGAAATAGGCGGGGGTTGATACGTAGCCTCCAAACCCAACCACTACGCTCACCTTTTTCTCCCGGATTAGGGATTCGATTTTTTGTACGGTCGCGCGCATCCGAGTGGGGATAGTAAAAAACTGCAGGGAGGGACGACGTGGCAACGGGATTCGTGGGATGGTGTTCAGCTCAAAGCCGGCTGCTGGCACTAGCTCGGCTTCTTTACCTTCTCTGGTGCCAACAATCGTTACCTGCCAGTCTTTATCTCGCAGGCAGCGTGCGGCTGCGAGTAGCGGATTGACGTGACCGGCGGTTCCCCCTCCGGCTAAGAGTACCGATTTCTTATTTTGCATTGCGTTTCCCCAATCTCACGGCTCTAGTGGCACGTAGATATTTTGGTCTGCGCGCCGCCGCCTCGGCTACCCCCGGCTCTGCACGCACGTAGCTTAAGAGCACTCCCATTTGTATCAGGGTTGCTAAGGCAGTGGATCCCCCCGAAGAAACCAGCGGTAAAGGTACCCCTACTACTGGCAAGAATCCAATCACTACTAGGATGTTTATTAGGGCTTGGGCGATTATCCAACCCAAAGTTCCCCCCGCGCATATCCGGGTAGCGGGATTCGCGGAATGAATTATTAGCCGGCAAAGTACCCAAGCCAGCAACCCGAAGAGTAATAGCACTAGCAGCGTTCCCACCAGCCCGAACTCTTCTCCCAAGATGGCATAGATAAAGTCAGTGTGCGCTTCGGGCAAGTAGTTCCATTTTTGCCGAGAAGCCCCCGGTCCTACCCCGGTCAGTCCTCCGGTTCCTAGACCCCATTTGGCGCGCAGTGGCTGCAACCCCGATCCCATAGGGTCTGCCTGTGAGGGTTTTAAGAAGGAAAGTACCCGGCGCCGCCGCGAAGAAGAAGCCAATACTGCGCCGACTGCACCCAAGGCGAGCAAAGCAATTCCCATGCTGAACCAACGCATGGAAATCCCCACTACCAGCAGTACACACAGCAGAATAGAAACAAAGATCAACAAGGTTCCCATGTCGTGACCACCCATTACCGTGGCTACGATGATCAGGAACGGTATTCCCACCCATTTTGAAAGGGAACTAAGCGAATCTATTTGGCATCTGCCACTAACAAACACCGTTATTAAAAGCAGAATAAAAGCAACTTTTAAGAACTCCGAGGGTTGGAATACTTGGTTAATGCCGGGAACATATACCCAGTTGCGGTTACCGCCTTGGGATCTACCTAGGCCGGTGAAAACAGCTAACTGTCCCGCTACCGCCAGGGGAAAGATTAAAATAAGGGTATAGTTTTCTAGCCGGCCGGCGGGTAGACGCGAAATGAAAATCATCGCCGCGAATCCCAAGCCCATAATGACCAGAGGGCGAATGATTCCCCAGTAAGGGTTAATTCCGGCTGAAAGTTCCAGGATCACCGAGGCCGAAAACTGCATTAGTAATCCGATTAGCGACAGCGCGATAACCAGGAACCACAGCATCTGGTAGTCGAAGACCGGATTGCGGGTTATAGAACGCCACAAGTTCAATATGCGGCGTTTATCCTCGGGATTATCCGAACGAAAACTGGGAGCACGTTCCACTTTGATGCGGGGAAGTTTTGCTTTTACTTTCCCGGTAACCCCGCTACGAGCTTTCTGTTTGTTCTTCACCGGTTTACCTTTGGCCATCTTAGCCCTCCAAACGGGACACGGCCTCAGCAAAAGCTTCCCCTCGCTGGGAATAGTTCTCGAACTGATCCCAGGATGCGCAAGCGGGAGCCAGGATTACTTGATCCCCGGGACGAGACAGCGCCACCGCCTCGTTTACCACGGAAAACATCATGTCATCGGGGTTGCTGACTTCCACCACCGGCACCTTAGGTGCGTGCTTGGCTAAGGCCTGGCGCAGTGCGGAGCGATCTTTGCCAATCAGAACTACCCCCCGCAAACAGGAGACTACTTCTTGAACCAGCTGGTCAAAGGACTGTCCCTTGGCGTCCCCGCCGGCAATCCAGACCACTGAATTCGGGGAGGAACCTGCAAGGGAAGCCGCCGCTGCATGAGTATTGGTAGCTTTCGAGTCATCTATCCAGGTAACGTCAGCTGCCCGACCAACCGTTACCCGGCGATGCGCCTGGGGAACAAACTCGCGTATCCCATCGCGTACTGCTTCGGCTTCTACCCCGAATGCCCGGGTGAGACCAGCAGCTGCCAGTGCATCTTGGAGGACGGTAATCCCCGGTTCCGCCTGGTAGTAGCGGAAATCTCCCCTGCCCACTAACGCTACTGCCTCTTTATAGGGATTGGCGCTATAAGCCCGATCTACCAGTATATCCTCTACGATACCCAGTTGGTAAATATCGGGAGTACCGGTAGTAAAACCGATTGCCCGGCAGCCCTCGGTTACGTCAGCGTCCAACACCATCTTTAAAGTCTGGGGATCTTGCTGGTTATAGAGGGCGGCTTTCTGGGCACGTTCATAAACCCGCGCTTTCGCCGCCGCGTAGGCCTGCTGACTACCATGCCAATCAAGGTGATCAGCATCGAGATTCAAACATACTGCCGCCAGTGGCGATAGCGTCCTAATGGTGTGCAGTTGGAAGCTAGATAACTCCACCGCTAGCACCTGGGCTTTGGCATTAGCCGCCGCCAACACCACCGGAGAACCAACATTCCCGACCGCGAGCGCCTGGTAGCCTGCAGCCTGCAAAATTGAACGCGTCATCCCCACGGTGGTGGTTTTGCCATTAGTACCGGTAATGGTCAGCCAAGGGGTATCGGGACGTGAAGTTGCAGTTTTTTGAATCTGCCAGGCTAACTCCACCTCACCCCACAGCTCTACCTGGTGTTCTACCGCCCAGGAAAACGCGCGGTGACGAGGAGGAACCCCGGGACTAACAACTATTAGCGAAGGCTCAATCTTGTCGAGGAGGGCTCCACAGCTATCCTGATCCCCCTGGAAGAACCGGCCTTGTGGGTATTCCTGGCAGCAGCGCTCTACCGCCTCTTCCTGGCTATCAATTCCGGATACTTTCGCCCCCAAAGTGGCTAGCACTTCAGCGCAAGCGCTACCTGAAGAACCTAAACCGATAATGCAAACTCGGCGGTCTGCCCACTTTTGGTTTGTCACCTGGTTGCAACCACCCATTCGGCATAGAACAGAGCCACCCCCGCAATCGCAAACAGGCCAGCTATAATCCAGAACCTAACTACGATGGTTACTTCTTTCCATCCCTTTAACTCGAAATGGTGATGCAAGGGCGCCATCTTAAACACCCTTTTACCAGTCAGTTTAAATACCCCTACTTGGATAACGTCCGACATCACGATCATAACGAACAGCCCGCCGATGATGACTGCCAGAAACTCGGTGCGAGTCAGAATGGAAAGCCCCGCAAAAGCCCCGCCTAAAGCTAGGGAACCAGTGTCCCCCATGAAAATCTGGGCAGGAGAAGTATTCCACCACAAGAAGCCAAAACAGGCACCCACTATTGCCAAGGAAATAATGGCTAAATCTGCCGGGTCACGTACCTCGTAGCAAGCATCCGCCACCTGAGGAGCAACTTCCCGAAGCGGGCAGCGCTGATAATACTGCCAGGTAGCCACCCCGGTATAGGCACCAAAGGCAAATAGGCAAGATCCGGAGGAAAGGCCATCAAGACCGTCGATAAGATTTACTCCGTTTGACCAGGCCGCAATCAGAAAGTTTGCCCAGATTGCGAACAGGATAATAGCCACTACTGTGCCCGCAAAAGCAAGATCCAGGCCGGATACGTCGCGCACCACCGAAATTTTGGTAGAGGCGGGAGTAATCGCAATCCCGGTTTCCTCCCGGCGCGGAAACAGTAGAGCTAATACCCCGAAAGTGGTGCCTATCGCCAACTGGCCTACTATTTTAGCCCATCCGGTCAAACCTAAAGATCGTTGCCGAGAGATTTTAATATAGTCATCGAGGAACCCGATTAGTCCCAGCCCCAAAATCAATAGCATTAGCAGCCATCCCGAGGCCGAGGGGAAGGTCCAAGAAGCAATATGCGCGGCAATCCAACCACAAACCGTAGCCAAGATGATTACTATCCCGCCCATAGTGGGGGTGCCCCGCTTGGTGTAATGTGCGGTAGGGCCATCTTTCCGGATGAACTGCCCATATTGATGCTTACGGAGGAGCCGTATCAGCACCGGCGTCCCCCCTAATGAGACAACTAGAGAGGTTAAAAGCGCTATTCCCAAAGGCACCATTAGCCCTCGCCACCTCCTGTCAGGGCGTCTGCAATTTTCCAGACCCCAGATCCGTTAGATCCTTTAATCAATACCGTATCGCCGGGAGTTAGAACCTGCCTAATCACTTTAAGCGCCTGTTCGGCATTTTCGCAGTGTTGAGCCTCGGCGTGGTCGGAAACTGTCTGATAAATCGGCTCTGCCTCTTTGCCCACAGTGATAACTAGGTCTAAATCTGCCTGCACACAAGCCTGGCCAACCAGGCGGTGATGGTTGCTGGAATCTGCCCCCAGTTCCAGCATCTCCCCTAGTACTGCTATTGCCCGTCCTCGCCCCTTAGCTTTAGCTAAAGTTTGCAGGGTTTTTATCCCCGAACGCATCGAATCCAAGTTCGCGTTATAGGAATCGTCGATCACGGTAATATCAGATTCGACTTCCTGCACGTCCAGGCGGTGCTGCGATAACGGATGAGCATTTTCGAGGACGCGGGCGGCCTCGGGCAGGGAAACCCCCAACTCGGTAGCAGCAGTAACTGCCGCCAAGGCATTATTGACATTATGTCGGCCTACTAGCCCTAACCTCACTTCGATAGTTTCTTGCCCGCGAGTCATCAAAAATTCTGCTCGGCCCTGACCGTCTATCTTTACCTGGGAGGCATAGACGCCAGGGGAATTCTGACCAGTTTTTTTGCTATCAGCAGTTTCCAACTCCCCAAAATAACGTATTCCCTGGCCGGAAGCCATTTGACTCACTCTTCCATCGTCAAGATTCAGGATAGCTAGTGAGGTCGCAGCGGAAACAACTGGAAAAGCATCGCTATAACCGTCTTGCTGGAAAACTTCTTTTGCTTGCAAAGCGGGATCACTTAGCGGCCAATAACGCTTTCCCGGGAAGTTTCGCAGCCCCCAAAGCAGTTCCGCTTTGGCCTGCGCCAGCCCCTCTATACTTCCGAATCCGCCCAGGTGGGCGTGCCCTACCATTAGCTCAATCGCCATATCCAGAGGGGCAATTTCGGTAAGTAGCGACAAGTGTCCGGGTCCGGAAGCTCCCATCTCTAGCACCAGAAAGTCAGTAGTTTCATCCGCGCGCAGAATGGTTAAGGGCACCCCCACCTCGTTGTTGTAGGACTTTTCAGGAGCCACTACCTCTCCGCGCAACTGTAATAAGGAAGACAACAAATCTTTAGTGGTAGTTTTACCCGCAGATCCGGTAATCCCTACACAGACAGGTTTTTTCCCGGCTCCTTTAGCTCGTAAATCCGCTAAGTGCGCGTGTGCCAACCATCCTAATGCCCGAGTAGCTTCCAGAACTTGCACATAGGGAATTCCCGCTTTTTCGGCTTCTTCCGGGCGTTCAACGAGTGCGGCCGCTGCTCCCGCGTTTTTTGCAGCAGCTAGGAAACTGTGACCGTCGGAGTTTTCACCGCGACGCGCCACATACAAATCCCCTGGTTTAACCTCGCGAGAATCGGTGACTACCCGTCCGGTAACCTCAATATCTGGGTCTTTACAAGACCGGTTAAGGGCGTCGGCAATCCAGCCCAGTGTCCACATATTTTCACTCCTAAAAGACGTCTGTTCTAAGAATACCTAGTGAGCTTCGATCGGATAAAGCTTAGGCTTAGTAGCAGAGGGAGGAACATCTAATAACGTCAGTGCTTGCGCAGTAACCTGGGAGAATACCGGACCAGCCACTACCCCACCATAAGTCCCGGTTGTGGGCTTATAGATAATAATCGATACCGCTATCTCGGGATTTTCGGCCGGCGCTAGTCCCACAAATGATGCCACCACCCCCTCGGAGGCACCCGACCCCGATAAAATCTCACTGGTTCCAGTTTTCCCGGCCGTTCGATAACCAGAAACCTGCGCCTTGCGGGCTGTTCCTTCATCAGTAGTAACCGATTCCATCATTCGTACCAGGGTAGCCGCGGTATTTTGGTCTACTTTTTGCGCGGCTGCCGGTTGCTTAGCTTTATGCAATACCCCCTGCAAATCTTCGTATCCCTCGACCAGATGAGGTTTCAGCCGCACCCCATGGTTAGCAATAGTGGAGATTAGCGAAGAAATCTGAATCGGAGTGCAGGCCATTCCCT
Organism: Varibaculum prostatecancerukia; assembly: GCF_943169825.2. Lineage (NCBI taxonomy): Bacteria > Bacillati > Actinomycetota > Actinomycetes > Actinomycetales > Actinomycetaceae > Varibaculum > Varibaculum prostatecancerukia. The sequence goes on along the minus strand of NZ_OW968402.1, from coordinate 879,823 downwards.
GCCCAAACATGGTGGTCATCCGCTGGCGACCATCCCATTTGTCCGGACTGCCGATTAATCCTGCGGACTCTCCGGGCATTTCGATACCAGTTTTTTGTCCCATCCCCAATCCGGTCATCATCTGATAACGCTGCTTGTCAGTAACCATTTGCCCAATTTGCACGGTGCCGGTGTTAGAAGATTCTGCCAACACCCCAGAAGCGGTTAGCGCCAAAGTGGGGTGAGAATGAGAATCCCGGAATGACTGCCCGGCGAGAGTGATTTCGTAGGGGGCACTCACCGGGGTTAAAGGAGTTATTTTCTTTTGCTCCAAAGCGGTAGCAAAAGTAACCAGCTTTCCGCTAGAACCCGGCTCGTAGGTATATTGTATTGCCCGTGATCCGGTGGTGCCGGAGGTTCGTTTTCGCACTTCTTCTGGGGGCTCATTCCCAGAATCAGCTAGCGCCAGGATCTGGCCACTACCGACCCTTTGCACAATAGCCGCACCCCAGGCAGCACCAAAATCAGAAACCTGTTTGTTCAGGATATTTTCGGCACTGTTTTGTAGATCAGCATCGATAGTTAACCTCAGGGTTTTACCTGGTTTTGCGGCCTCTAAAATATCGGTTCCGCCCGGAATAATCTGACCCGAGGGGGATATCTCCGTGGAGCGTTTACCGGGGATTCCTTCTAAGAGTTTATTTTGGGTAGCCTCGACACCAGCCTGACCGACTCCCTCGTAATCGGTAAACCCTAAAATCGAGGAAGCGGTCGCTCCGTTAGGATATTCGCGTTGGTAACGACGCTCCGCATCAATCCCATCTATCCCTAACTTCCGAATTTTTCTCCAGTCTTGCGCACTAACATTCTTGGCAAGATAAACGAATCCGCGTTTCCCTACCATTTTTCCGCCCAGCTCTGCGGGATTCATTTTCAAGATGGGCGCGAGTTGACGAGCCGCTTCCGCCGCTCCAGTTCCTACTATTTTTTCATGATTTCTGGGGTCACGCAGTTTGGCTTTATCAGTAACAATCTTGCCAGAGCTATCGAACACCTCTCGGTGGATATAGTCCTTTACTAATAGCTGATTTACAGCAATGTTGTACACCTCAATCGAAGTGGCTAAGACCGTTCCCTTACGGTCAACTATGTCACCCCGCTTCGCCACAATCGTGGCAGAAGAGGTACGAGCCTGGGTAGCCGCATCAGCCAGAGACGGCCCTTGAACTACCTGTAAATCAAATAACCGACCGGCACAAATCAGAGAAATTACCCCCACCAGCACCAACAGCAATCTTCCCCGCTTTTTGGCTACTTCCGCGGTTAATTGTTCTTTGGAAGATTGATGTTTAGATGAACTACTCGCAGCAAGTCCAGTCGATTTGCCACGACTTTTTACTGTCTTCCCCCGCGAAGAAGCGCTCTCGCCGCGCGGGTAGTTCCGCTTCTTCTGAACCATCACTACCTATTATTCCTTAGGTTGCTCTGTTGGAGGAGCTCCTCCCTCAATCTTTCCTGTCTTTAGAGTAACGTATCCAGTTTCCCCGGCTGGGACATAGCCATCAGCTAAAGCAGCTTCCCGTACTTTTTCTGGACTTGATTGCGAGTCAACCTGAGAATGCAACTTTTGGTTATCTTCTTGCAATTGCGCTAGTTGCACCTGATCATCGTGAATTTGGTAAGAAATAACTGCCAACTGCGTGTTAATCAACAACGGGGAAATAATCAGGGCAACCAGGGTTAAAGCAGCAGCAAAGATTTTCACCACTAGCGGGGAATGCTTCTTAAGCGTTTGGTTTTCCCCCACTACTCGCAAGTGTCGAACCTTCGGGGTGCGAACTGGTCTTCTGCTAGGTGGCGATACTTGTCGTAGGGCGGCGGAATTGGCCATTTTATTCCCCGTTCCTTTCTGCTTGCGCACTTAATTTGCGGATTGCTCGCAGCCGCACCGATGCGGAGCGAGGATTATTTTCTACTTCAGCTTCTGGGGCTTTTTCTGCTCCATTAATCAACAATTGGAAAGTTTTTGGTTCAGCTAGCGGAATCCCCTCTAGGATTGCCGGTGCTACTGCCTGCTGAAAGGCGCGTTTAACTATCCGATCCTCTAGAGATTGGTAAGCCTCAACCACCAGGACTCCCCCCGGAGCTAGCGCTTGTAGCGCTTTCGGCAGGGCGTCACTGAGGATACTGAGTTCCTGGTTAACCGCTATCCGCAGGGCTTGGAATGTGCGTTTTGCGGGATTTCCCCCGCTGCGTCGGGCAGGAGCCGGAATAGCTTCCCGCACGATATCTACCAATTGGGTAGAGGAGGTGATTGGACTTTTTTCCCGCGCACGTACTATTTCTCGGGCTATCCGGGAAGCAAAGCGTTCTTCTCCCCATTGACGCAAAATCTCGGTCAACTCGGCAGTTGGCAGCTCAGCTAATAAGTCAGCGGCCGTTTTCCCGCTACTTTGATCCATGCGCATATCCAGGTCGGCCTCGCGGGCATAACTAAAACCGCGAGCAGTATCGTCGAGCTGCATAGAGGAAACCCCTAAATCCATTAGCACTCCAGCCAGTGGATATTCCTCACTACTGTAGGCGGCGGCGACTTGATCAATAGCGTCATAGGTGGCATGTACTGCCGTGAAGCGCGCAGAATAGTCCCGCAGGCGTCTTGTAGCATTCGCTAACGCCTGTTTATCTCGGTCAATGCCTACCAGATGCACCTGGGGATAGGTCTGTAAAATAAGTTCGCTATGTCCCCCCAGCCCCAAAGTGGCATCAATGACTAGGGCGCGTCCCTCTGATCCTACCTGCTTAATCCCCTCTCCTAAGAGCGCGATACAGCGCTCAGCCAGCACCGGCTGGTGGGTTAAAGTAGCGCTTTGGGACATGTTTTTCCTTAGGGAGATTCGGGATTTGTCAGTGAAGATTTTTGGAAAACCAGGGCTTTCCCCGAAGATCTGCTACCGGGGAAGAGGCCTCAGAGCATTCGGGAAAAGACCAGGCTCTCCAAGTCAGAACATTCCAGGAATCACTTCCTCTCCGGTTTGGGAGAAGGCTTCCTCTTGTTCAGCCAGATACTGATTCCAAGACGCAGCATTCCAAATTTCTACCCGTGCGCCTGCGCCGATAACTGCCAATTGTTTACCCAGATCGGCATAGCTGCGCAGCTGCGGCGGGATCACTATTCGTCCTTGTTTATCGGGGATTTCATCGGATGCCCCCGAAAGCATCACGCGAACATAGTCGCGCCCCTGGCGGGAGGAAAGTGGAGCTCGGCGTAGTTCTTGATACATCTCCTCGAACTCGCGCGCAGGAAAAACGTAGAGACAACGGTCTTGACCTCGGGTAATCACTAAACCAGCGGCTAGTTGTTCCCGGAATTTTGCCGGAAGAATTAAGCGCCCTTTATCGTCCATTTTCGGTTCATAGGTTCCTAAGAACATACGCGCTTCCTCCTTTCCAGCCAGATAACTCCACTTTACCCCACTTTCCCCCACTTGAGTACCAAATCGCGGAGTTTTTACGAAAAACTAGAGAAAAATTACCCAGTTAACCTGCGCTGACTGGGTTTTAGATAAGTGGAGTAAAAGTTTGCAATTACTGTTAAGGATTTTCTGAGGAGGGAGCGTCAAAAACATCTTCCTTGGGCGCGGGCAGAATAGGCCCGGGAAAAACGGCTTTCAGAAAACGGAAGGGAACTAAGAAGAAAAATACTCAGGGAAACTACCGGAAAAAAGCGGGAAACCTAAACCAGAAAAGTAATCGGAAAATCGAGAGGAAGAAAATCTAGTTATCAGCTAGCGGTCGCCGTTACGGCGATCCCATTTATCTGCTTGGCGCTGTTTAAAACTGCGACCGGAGGAAGAACCTTTAGAGGAAGGCTTACGTTTGTCCACGGATTTGTGGAGGTTAACTCCAAAGCTAGCGAAACGCGAGTTCATCGGCATGGTGACCGAAAAGAGCACCACTACGAAACCAATTACTGCCACGGCGACTGCTAAAAATTTTGAAATCGTCCAAACAGAAATCCCCACCACCAGTAGGGCTATCCCTACCAGAACCAGTAAAATCATGGTGGCGAGCAGCCGCGGCGAAAGATTGAGCTTTTGCGTCTTTTCCTCGCTTGAACTGCTTTCAACTGGAGGTTTTGCTACGCGGACATCGGAAAACTGGCGTTCCATCTCTGCCAAAATCTGTTTTTCTTTTTCAGATAGCCCCATGGTAGTTCACTCCTTTCCGCGTCAGTGCTTCCAGCATAAAACAAAACTCTATTTCAGTGAGATTCGGTTTCATAACCGGACACCTCATCTACATTTCCCGGTGTAACTAGCGTAGCGGGGCGCAGGGAGATATCGCCAAATTTTTTATGGATTTTATCCATCGCAACTTCGGTTGCCCGCCCGCGACTGTCGCTCCCCCACGCCATTTGCACGCCTGATATCGCGGAAGTCAGATCCTTGGTAGTTACTCCCACTAGGCGAATCCCGCCTGTCGGAAGTTTTTCTTTAGCAAACAACCCCAAAGCTGCCTGGGCGATATCCCTAGCCACATCGGTGGGCTGACGCAAGGTTCGCGAGCGGGTCCAAGTGCGAAAATCTGCCGCTCGCAGCTTAATGGTGACATTACCGGCTAGAAGATTATTGGCTCGTAGCCGAGCCGCGCATTGATGAGATTGATCCAGTAAAGTAGCGGCCACTGTCTCCCGAGAATGCACATCTTGGAGGAAAGTTATTTCAGTGCCGATGGATTTTTCCTTGCTACCCTCACCGACTTTGCGGGAATCATGTCCCCGCGCCATCTGGTACAAGCGCACCCCCATAGCTTTCCCAAACAAAGAATTCATTTGAGAAATATCTAAGGCAGCTAGCTGACCGACTGTTGATATTCCTTTGCGCTGCAGTTTCTCACCCGCACTGGCTCCAATCCCGGGGATGGCTCCCACCGGGAGGATTCGTAAAAAGTCAGTAGTTCTGTCTGCCGGCACCAGTAAGATGCCATCTGGTTTGGCATGAGCCGAGGCAATTTTTGCCACTAGTTTATTGCGCCCTATGCCTACTGAGGCCGGCAGGGAAAGCTTTCCCCGCACTCGGGCACGCAGCAACTGCGCAATCTGCAGAGGAGTACCCAGACGGCGTCGCGCACCGGAAACATCTAAGAAAGCCTCATCAATCGAGATTTGTTCCATAACCGGGGTAATTTCGCCTAGAATCGCCATCACTTTTTTAGAAAGCGCCGAATAGTATCCGTGTCCCGAGGCAACCACTATCGCTTGCGGACACAATCGTTTAGCCTGGGAAACGGGCATCGCGGCGTGTACCCCGTGGGCTCTGGCCTCGTAGGAGGCCGAAGACACTACTCCCCGATTACTTTTTCCCCCCACGATTACCGGTTTTCCTCGCAACGCGGGGTTGCGCAGAATCTCGGCCTCTACAAAGAAAGCATCCATATCCACATGGAGGATGTTTGTGCCGCTATCGTCGCTGCCCCAATCGCGTTTGGCGGCGGCAGCCTGGGGCGCTTTACTCATGGGTCAGTTCTTTCCGCTGTCCCCAAAATCATCAGGTGCACCCGGCTCATGCTTCTGGGAATCCGGATTTTCTTCACCAGGAGGCGGCGGTGGTGAGGCAGGCATTTCTGCCCGAGCGGGCTGAGAATCATTTTCTGTTTGCCTCGCCTTTAGGCGGGAACGTCGCGGCGGAAAGTGTCTGCCCTGAGGGGCGTCATCTTGCACCTTTTTTCCCGATGTGACCGGGCTTTGTGGTCCGATTACGCCAGTTCGCCCAGAATCTATGGGACGACCTTCACCCTCGGAAATAGTTTCTTTTTTCCCTTTAGCCGGAGGGGCTAGCGTTTCTGGGATTTTGGAGTCACTATCAGGCAACTGACGGGAAGCCACCTTTTGAGCCAGATGGGCTAAAAGATCATCGCGCCCCCCTAAGAGCCCGTCGGCGACCTCTTCCTGGGAATCTTGTGGATTTACCTGCGCTAAGAACCTTTCGATGCGTTCAGCAATGGCATCCCCGGAGCGAGAATCTACCGACTCTGCTAAGGACTTAGGATGTAACTCCCCCCAGGGTTGGGTTAGCGCTTCGTCGTAATGTTGCTCCATTTTTTCCACGAGTTCTTTGGCCTCGGGATTTCCCTCTAACTGTTGGTTGATTTCCTGGGTCATTTGGGTGCTGGCCGCTTCCAAATCTCCCATCGGTAAATCCAGATTCATAGTTTCCGACAGGTACTGGATAGCGCTGACGGCTCCCGGCGGAAATTGCCCATCAGCCAAGTAGTAAGGCACCCCCACCACGATTCCTCGCGCCTGCACGGAAATCATTTTGAACAGCATTTGCAGATACTGCCCAAAAGAGGCGGTAATGATGAAAGTACCCGGCATCTCAGTTTGTGGAGGCAATAGGTCGGGATTCGGGGAGGTTTGGTTAATAAACGGAATCCGGGTATGGGGAATATTGGCGGCTATGCCCATTAGGTCAACCGCCTGCTTAACCCCCATTTTCTGGCAAACCTCAAAGATTGCCAGAGAAAAATCTTCCCAGTTAATGTCCGGTTCCAGGCCGCGCAACAGCAAGATGTTGCGCCCAGAATAATCGGTGATGCGTTCCAGGGTGCAGCCGGGATAACGCATATCGGTCATCGTCCAGTTTTCAATAGTGATTCGCGGACGACGCGCCCGATAATCCAGCACGGTTTCTAGGGCAAACCGGGCAACTTCTTCATGCGGGAGGGCGTGCAAGAGCTGTTCGATAATCATTCCCCCAATATCGCCAGAATCTATGGCCCCCGAAAAGGCATAGAGCAGCACTTCGGCCTGCGTATCCTCATATGCAGGACCGGGAATAATAAAACGGCTTCGCTTGGTCATCTACCCTCCATCTCTATCCCAGCCTACCTGGATAGTGTTTGGTACGCACCCGCCGCCCGCCCCACTATGAGCTTTTCAGCTTAAACCGCTAGAATAGATGCCTACTTTTTTTCATGGAAGGGGCGCTTCTTGAACGATCCAGCAGAACTGGCGCGTGAGCAAGCGGCGGTTGACGGCATCTACCAGATTCTCGATGCTGCCCGTAGCCGCTACCGCCAACGCCAACGCCAGATTCAGGCGCATGGAGCGACCGGTTCTCCCCAAAACCGCTCGGAACGTGACGTAATGGCTGCTCACCTGGGAGATCAAGCTGCCCGGCTCGAGCAAGTGGAAGAACATTTAGTATTCGGACGGCTAACACCGCTCCAGGGTGAGAACTTCTATATCGGCAGAGTGGGGTTGCAAGACGATAATCACGCGCAGGTGTTAATGGATTGGCGTGCCCGGGCAGCCACTCCCTTCTACCAAGCTACCGCGCGTCACCCTTTGGGAATGGCGAGCCGGCGTCATATCGGGTTACATCGCCGGCAGGTGATTTCGCTGGAAGATGAAGCCTTCGATCTATCTCATGCTCGTGAAGAAGGGATTGAGTTACAAGGCGAGGGCGCCCTGCTCGCGGCATTACAAGCAGGACGTTCTGGACACATGGGCGATATTGTCGCCACTATCCAAGGCGAACAAGACCGCATAATTCGAGCAGCTACCTCCCAGATTCTGGTAATCCAAGGCGGCCCCGGTACCGGTAAGACTGCCGTAGCCCTGCATCGAGCTGCCTTTCTACTCTATGAACAGGCAGAGCGTCTAGCTAAATCCGGGGTTTTGGTAGTCGGCCCCTCCTCAGCCTTCTTGCGCTACATTGAGCAAGTGCTTCCAGCGCTGGGGGAAACCGGGGTAGTTTCTACCACCATGGCAACCTTGTTGCCGGGAATCCACGCCGCAGGAAAAGAGCACCCCGCAGTCTCTGCTCTCAAAGGCGATCTCCGCTGGGTAAAGTTGATTAAGCAGGCGGTGCGTTCCCTACAACGGGTTCCGCAGGACGACCAGATAATTCCGGTGGGAGCCAGCAAACTGATACTGCGTCCGAGAATAGTTAAAGAAGCAATCCGCCGGGCGCGCTTGAGTGGAAAACCCCATAACCAGGCACGCGAAATTTTCGTTACTCACGTCTTAGATTCCCTAACTGACCAATATTTAGACACGGAAAATCGCAGGCAAGAAGTCGAACTAGCTGCGGCAGCTAGCGCAGCTGGCCTGGGTAAAATCGATACCGATCGCGATTCGCTTTCTGAACGTGCCCTGGTACGTGAAGATTTGCGTTCTAACCTCAATGTGCGCCGGGCAGTCAATCTTTGTTGGTTGCCTTACTCTGCCCAGAATCTTTTGCGGCGTCTTTATGCATATCCGGCATTTCTTTCCCGCTTTGCCAGCGAGTTCAGCGATGCGGAGCAAGAAATTCTTTATCGTCCCAAGCAGGAGGGTTTCACCCCCGCGGATGTGCCTTTGTTGGATGAGCTTGCTGAACTGTTGGGGGAGCTTCCCGACGCCTCCTCCCCCAGTTCCCGCAAAGCTAGGGCGCTTGCCCGCCAGCAGGAGCAGTCACGCGCCCAAGCTGCTATCGAAGGACAAAGTCTGGGAGGGGGAATTGTGTCTGCTGAAATGCTAGCCAGCCGGGCTGACTCCAGCGCTGAACAATCTTCTTTGGCGGAAATGGCCTATCAGGATCGGACTTGGACCTACGGGCACGTGGTGGTGGATGAAGCCCAAGAGCTTTCCCCCATGGATTGGCGTAGCCTACTACGCCGCTGCCCCTCCCGCTCGTTTACTGTGGTAGGTGACTTAGCTCAGCGAATTTCTTCGGGAGGTTCTTCGTGGCGCCAGCTACTGGGACCAGCCGGTGACGCCCTGGAGGAAGAAGCCTATTTAACGGTGTGTTATCGCACCCCAAAGGAAATAATGGATTTGGCGGAAGCGGTGACTGCTGCCGCAGGGCGCCCCTCCCCCTATCCAGTACAGGCGGTTAGGCAAGATCCGGACTCGCTGCTAACTCAAAAGGTCACGGCGATTGACGCTGCTACCTTAGAAAAAGCTCTTAAGGCGGAAGTGGATTACCTTGATGGTTGTCTCGGAAAAGGTAGAGGACGGATTGCTTTGATTTGTAGCCAAAGTGATTTGTCCACTTTCTGCCAACTATCTTCCCAGCTTTCCTCCAACGTGGGAACTGACCCGGTTAGCGATCGGGTTTGTCTTTTAGACCCGGTTACTTCCAAAGGGCTGGAGTTCGACAGCGTGATTTTGCTAGAACCAGCCCATATTGGCGTCCAAAGCGTCGGCAATCTGTTCGTAGCCATGACCCGCCCCACCCGCCGTCTAGTAACTTTACATTCTCAAGATCTCCCTTCCGGATGGGAATAACCCTCGATAGCGAGCCGGGAAATACCGTTAGTCGGACGGTTTTGCTAACTGCTGGTGACGCTGAAAAGATAGAAACATGACAAAGGCAGTATTACTTGAAGATCCGCACCAAGTGGCGGATGAAGTTTTTTCCAATCACAACATCGAAGTAGAGCGGATCAAAGGTTCTTTGGATGAGGACGCCCTGATTGAGCGCCTCCAGGATGCTGATATCGTGGGGATCCGCTCGAAAACTCACGTCACTTCGCGGGTGATTTCTTCTTGCCCGCGTCTGCAAGTAGTGGGCTGTTTTTGCATTGGCACTAACCAAGTGGATTTAGATGCTGCCACCAAGAGCGGAGTTACCGTTTTCAACGCTCCCTATTCCAATACCCGTTCGGTAGTGGAACTGGCCATCGGACACATTATTAACTTGGCACGCCATATTGAAACCCGTAACCAAGATTTACAGCAGGGAATCTGGAACAAGAGCGCCTCCGGTTCTCACGAGGTACGTGGTAAAACTCTAGGAATCATTGGTTACGGCAATATCGGTACTCAACTTTCGGTATTAGCCGAAGCTATGGGGATGAACGTAGTCTTTTACGACTGCGCCCAGCGGCTAGCAATGGGCAATGCTAGGGCTTTGCCATCTATGGATCAGGTACTTAAAACTGCCGATTTTATTTCGGTTCACGTCGACGGACGCAAATCCAATGACGGTCTAATCGGGAAACGCCAGTTTGAACTAATGAAAGAGGGCGCAATCTTCATTAACCTGTCGCGCGGTTTAGTAGTAGACGTGGACGCCCTCGCAGAAAATATACGTTCCGGGAAGATTTCGGGAGCTGCGATAGATGTTTATCCCGAAGAACCGAAGAAGAATGGAAACGAGTTCCACTCCCCGCTTCTAGGGCTGCCAAACACTATTTTGACCCCGCATATCGGGGGCTCCACTTTGGAAGCCCAGTTCGATATTGGGCAGTTCGTGTCGCATAAAATCGCTGACTACTGGCGTTTGGGTAGCACTGAGATGAGCGTTAATATGCCGAATCTAAATCTTTCGACCCACGATAATTCTCTGTATCGTCTGGCATTTTTACACCGCAACATTCCTGGTGTTCTCGGTCGGGTTAACCAGGTTTTTGCGGATCAAAACGTAAATATTAACGGCCAGATCCTGGGAACGGAAGGGGAAGTTGGCTACGCACTGACCGATATTGCTTCTGAGCTTCCGGTCTCGGCGGTAGCCGAGATCCGTTCAATGCCGGAGGCTATCGGTCTGCGGGTTTTGTCTCTGAGCTAGCTTCATTTTGCTCCGCTCGGATTTCGTCGATGGCGGCCTGGAAATCATCCAGATCATCGAATGAGGAATATACCGAAGCGAAACGTAAATAGGCGACCACGTCGAGTTCTCTAAGTGGCCTGAGGATAGCGCGTCCAATCGAATGGCTATCGATTTGGGATTTCCCAGTAGCCCGCAGGTCTTCTTCTACCTGCTGCGCTAACTTTGCGAGGTCATCGTTGCTAACTGGGCGCCCTTGGCAGGCTTTTTTTACTCCGCTAACTACTTTTTCGCGCGAAAAAGGCTCCAGAATCCCCGAACGCTTGCGTACTGAAAGAGCCGCAGACTCTATGGTGGTAAATCGTTTATTACAGGAGGTACACTCCCGACGTCGCCGGATAGCATTCCCGTCTTCAGCAGTGCGTGAATCAATCACCCGGGAATCATCGTTATGACAGAACGGACAGTGCAAGGCTTCCCCCATGAATAAACAACCTGGAGGTCTAGCTTATCGCAACATATGACACTCTCGCACCAATGCCCTCAGAACGGCGATGACGAAACTATAAATCAGACTTAAAAAGTACCCGCCTAGACCCGGAAAAAACTGTGGGTCGGACTTCGCGAGCAGTAATCCGCTTACTGCCCTAGAAGTAGATCGGCCGACGAAGCACTGTTACCTGCAGAGGCGCCGACCTCCGACACCTGTGAAATTTCCCCGTTACTGGAGGTCACAGAATCCCAAAAACTTCCGATCCCAGCACCGGCAATAAGTGCCCCGGCAGCAAAAAGCAGGACTAAAGAAACTTTGGCTAACCGGCCACTAATCGCGGGAACCGGGGCGCCGCGAGGAATAGCCTTTTGGGGAGCCGGACGCCGCACCGCCGATAGCTGTTCCACCCTAGCAACGGGAGGAACCGCTGCCAAAGAAACGGAGTGATCGCTATCAGCGTGAGGCGTCCGGCGCGCCCACTGTGGAAGCGAGTCAAAAGCTGCTGCCGCTCCTGCCGTACGGTTCTCCCTACCGACGGCGGGCGGGCAAGGCAATTTTGAGCCCGCAGGATGCCGGGTCTTTGCCCGTGCACGTTCTATATAGGTGGCGTCCACCAATTGCAGACGGGGACGCGAGGGTTTTACCGCTGCCTGCTTTAGCAACTGGTAGTCCCCCAATCCCACTACCCGCTTTTGAGCGAGTTCTTCCAAATCAAAGGAAAGCTGTGTGGACATGGCTACACCTTTCTCGAACAAACGTTCGTCGAACATCTGTTTGATATAGTAGCGAGTAGACATCAGGAAATCAAGCGAAAAATGCAAATTTATCGAACAAATGTTTGCATAATGGGTCACAATTTCTTATGATCGAGTTATTAGTGGGAGGGAACATGAGCAAACAGCAAGATCACGTCTTAGATATAGGAACTTTACGTCCGCGCGCACGCTCTATTTTCGAAGCGGTCTGTGCCGGGATTCGGGCTCAAGGCTATCCACCCTCAGTACGGGAGATTGCGACTGCAGTGGGTCTTTCTTCTTCCTCAACGGTCAAACATCACCTGGACAATTTAGTCAGCCAGGGTTTCCTGGTGCGCGCCGCTGGACGCAGTCGCGCCCTCGAGGTCAACCCGCAATTTTCGGTACTTTCGTCCAGTGAACCGGCTCCTGCCTCAGCACCTGCACAACTAGGGGAAGTAACCCCCCTAAACCATCATGCGGTTCCTTTGGTTGGACAAATCGCCGCCGGTACCCCCATTGATGCGCAACAAGATATAGAGGACGTTTTCACTATCCCTACCCGTTTTACCGGAGACGGCGAACTCTTTATGCTCAAGGTGCACGGTGACTCTATGATCGAGGCCGCCATCTGCGATGGCGACTGGGTGATTGTGCGCCGCCAAAACGTGGCAGAACTCGGTGAAATCGTCGCCGCCATGATCGATGGCGAAGCCACGGTGAAAACCCTGGCACGTCGCGAGGGACATATTTGGCTCCTCCCCCACAACCCGACATTTGACCCGATTCCCGGTGACAATGCCACTATTTTAGGAAAAGTCGTTACTGTCTTGCGGGCGCTATAAAATAACCGTTTCTTTAATCTCTACGGTTATTGCCCCGATATTAATCTCCACCTGCCAGTTTTTATAGCCTTAATTGGCGCTGTCTTTTTCGCATATTCCCCCTTGAACTGCCCTTTTAGGCTCGTAGCTTTCCAACGTGACCTCTTCGACAGTGAATTTTTTTGCGTTTATCCGCCTCGCCTGCTTACCATAGACAAGCCGACGCGGGGTGGAGCAGTTCGGTAGCTCGCCGGGCTCATAACCCGGAGGTCGTTGGTTCAAATCCAGCCCCCGCTACTAAGGAAGATCCTGTAACCAAAAGGTTGCAGGATTTTTTATCTTGGCTGCACGTACTGCTTTTTCCTGTCAGAATATAGGCATGAGTAAGATTCTGTGGGCACAGCGAAAAGGCAAGAAGCACTACGTAGGACAAAATGAGCGGGGCGCAACAGTAGAAATAGGAATGGGCGAAAACCAGTTCACTCCCGGGGAGCTGCTGCAACTGGCACTGGCTACCTGCCACACTTTTTCCGCCGATCACGTATTCGCTGCCGCTTTAGGGAAGGATTTTGAGGCCGCCGTGGGGGTAGCTGCTGATAAAGATGACCGCCGTGATTCGTATTCGCATCTGACAGTAGAAATGGTGGCTGATCTATCTATTCTCAGCCAGGAGCAAGTAGCACAGCTGCGACAAAAATCCCAAGAAGCAATCGATAAATACTGCACCGTAGGCCATACCTTAGATGATGGTGCCAGCTACGACTTTGACTTGGTATCAGAATAGCCACTTCAAGTAGGGATGAGCCCGCCCAAGAGTGCGGGAAATCTGACTGCACCCTCGAGAAACGCTAAACGCAGAGGGGGAATAGCCTAAAGGCATTACCCTTTAATGTGAGCGCGGTTCTTATAGGCAGCTAGGCAGTCGCGAGCCACGGGAGTGTCATTAAAAGCGTGGAAAACTCCCTCAATTTCTTGATAGGGCTCTGCGCCTTTACCGGTAATTATTACCGTGTCGTCCAAGCCGGCCGCCAAAATGGCTTTACGGATTGCATCCCGCCGGCAGGTAGTAATCTCGCAAACGTCCTCCATCCCGGGGCGTTCCTCTTTAATCCCAGATAGCAGCTGAGTACGAATACTTTCCGCATCTTCGGTACGAGGATTTTCATCAGTCACCCAGAGCATATCTGCCTCTTGAGCAGCCACTTTTGCTAGCGGCACCCGTTTGGTGGCATCGCGATCCCCATCGGTACCGAACACCAGGTGTAGTTTTCCGGGCGTGAACTCTTGCATGGTGCGCAGAATCGAAGCTAAGGCCTCGGGTGTGTGGGCGTAATCATTGATCACCAGCGGAGTTCCTTCATTACGCCGGCTGACGATTTCCAGGCGCCCGGGAACGGCCAGGCTCGCTAAGCCCGCTTTCGCAGCCTTCGCAGGAATCCCAATTCCGGTAACCATGAGATAGGCGATCGCGGCGTCCTGTACATTAACCTCCCCGGGCAAGGCAACGGTGATTTCTTCCTCGCGGCCAATATTCGGTTCCGTCTTGGCGGTTAAAGTAAAATCGCAGGCTGCGTGGGCAATATTGTTAACTTTTCGGGTTACTACCCAATCGGCTTGCGCCGCCGGATCGTAGGCAGATACCGTCACCTTATTGGTGTCGCAATTGGCAGCTAGCTGCTGCCCCCACTTATCATCAGTGCAGATCACGCTATAATCCGTAAATTCTTTAGAACACAGCCGCGCTTTAGCTGCCAGATAGTTTTCCATGGTGTGAAAATAATCCAGATGATCATGCTGCAGATTGGTAAAGGCAGTGGCATCAAACTTCATGCCTGCGACTCGCCCTAAAGCCAAGGCATGGGCCGAGACTTCCACTACTGCGGCCTGCATCCCCTGCTCTACCCCGTAAGCCAAGATTCTCTGCAACATGGGACCTTCAAATGTAGTGCGCGCAGATTGAATCCGTAAATCCCCTACCTGAGTTTCCGCAGTGGAAAGAATCATAGTGGGCATACCGGCGGCTTCAAAAGCGGCTTTGCCAGCAAAACAAGTGGTGGTTTTGCCATTGGTTCCGGTCACCGCTACGGTTTTCATTTTCCCTGCCGGATTATCGAAAGCCCTGATTGCTAGGGGCGAGGCGGCTTCGCGCGGATCCGCTACCGTTACCACCGGTATTTTTAGCCCTTGAGAACTGGCGATTTCCGTACCTTTGGCATCAGTAATAATCGCTGCTGCCCCCAGGGATTCTACCTCGCCGGAAAACTTGGCGGCATGCACATTCGCTCCGCCTACGGCGATAAAGGCCTCTTCCGCAAGGATCTCATCCGAAGCCATTGACACTCCCCGCACCTGAACATTCTCCCAGGCGGGATCAATTTGGGTGGCAAAGCCCTCCACTAGAGACGCCAATGAAACCGGAGCAATATTTTGCGGACGAAAATCTCGAAAAGTTACTGTCATGACCTCTACTCTAGTAGCAACCCCTCCCCGGCGATAAAGAGAGTGAGAGCTCCCTCCTATCTTTTCTCAAGGACGCAACGGTGTTCCTGCTCCTTTTTCACAGACTTCAGCGAATACTTCGGGATCGGTGAGGCACTGTCCCAGTTGATTGGGCTTGCCGCTGCCGTGATAATCCGAAGACCCGGTGATTGCCAGTCCCAACAGCTTCGCTATTTCACTAACCTCGGCCTGTTCAATCGGATTTTGTTCGGGATGGAAAGCCTCCAGGGCAAATAATCCCGCCTCTTTTAGCTGAGAAATGGTGCCTACCGATAAGAACCTGCGCTGCCGGCCGCCGGCTCGCGGATGCGCCAGAACCGGAACTCCCCCGGCTTTTATTACCTGCTGGACCGCGTAGATAGTATCGGGAGCCTGATAGTGCACATAGTATTTACTGGAAGTAGCTAGCACCTGCTCGAATGCGGCAGAGCGATTCGGAAAATACCCGGCCTTCACCAAAACATCAGCAACGTGTGGTCGCCCGATGGGGCTCGAGCCAGCCTGCTGGGCAACCTCCTGATAAGAAATATCAAAATCTGCAGATAAACGCTGCACCATTTGCCGCATCCGCTGCTGGCGCGCCTGTAATGTTTTTTCAAATAAATCCGGAAGCGAGGGGCTGTTAAGATCAGGCAAATAGGCCAGCAGATGGGCAGTGATTCCCTGATGGGAGGTAGATATCTCCACCCCTGGAATCAGGGTAACTCCACATTCTGGAACCATTTTGCTGGCGTCAGCTATCCCCGCAAAGGTGTCATGATCGGTGAGAGCGATAGCGTCTAAACCCGCACGCGCGGCCAGTGTCATTAACTCCGCAGGGGCATCAGTGCCATCTGAACAGGAAGAATGAGTATGTAAATCAATCCGCGCAACCGCCATAGGACTATTTTAAGTCACCATGGCATGATGGAAGTATGGAAGAAAAAATAGCAGCAGCAGAAGATCAACCCTTAAAAGACCGGGTAAATAACCGTTCTCGCCGCATCGGCACCCCCGCTTTTCGGGAATTTATTGGCAGCGGCTGGGGGGAACGCAAAGATCCCGATCCTATTCCCAGTCACGCTCGAGACTTCCTCGCTGCTCGTTATCAAAAACTAGGTGCCCAGTTCCGAGGGGAACGCCTAGTGATTCCGGCCGGGAACTACAAGGTACGCTCCAATGATTGCGACTATCGTTTCCGGGCACACTCCGCATTTGCTCATCTGACCGGATTGGGCGGGGAACTAGAACCCGACGCGGCTCTAGTCCTGGAACCGCTCACCGATAAAGAAGGCACGCCCCTAGAGAACGCCCCCGAAAATACCGGCGCAGCCACCCATCGCGGGATCGTATTTTTCCGTCCCCAAGCTCCGCGCAGTAGCGAAGAATTTTATGCCGACTCCACCTATGGCGAGTTTTGGGTGGGACCACGGATGACGCTTTCGCAGATGGAAGCGGTGACTGGACTGGAGGCGCGCCCCCTAGATACTCTGCCCGATCAACTGGCTAAAGACGCTGGTCTAGTGCAGTTGCGAGTAATTCGCGAAGTCGATACTTCCCTGCAGGCGGCGGTAGAAAAAGTACGTAGCGAAGCCGGGTTGCCAACTGGAGAGGACGCGCGAGGCCTGGACGAAAAACTCGAAGAGGCCGCCTCAGTGCTGCGCCTGCAAAAAGATGCAGCCGAAGTCAAAGAACTAGAACACGCGATTGCGGTTACTAAATCGGGGTTTGAAGCCATGATTAGGGCGCTGCCGCGCGCAACCCAGCACCACCGCGGCGAACGGGTAATAGAAGGAGCCTTCCAGGCTCGAGCCCGCGAAGAAGGCAACGGTCTGGGATATGACACCATCGCGGCCTCGGGTAATCACGCAAATACTTTGCACTGGATTGACAATGACGGTCCAGTACGCGAAGGCGACCTGATTTTAATTGATGCCGGAGTGGAAGCTGATTCTCTCTATACCGCGGATATCACCCGCACCCTGCCGGTAAATGGCAAGTTCAACCCGGTGCAGGCCAAGGTCTATAACGCGGTACTCGATGCCTGTGAAGCGGGCTTAGCGCAAGCAAATAAACCCGGATGCAAGTTTAAAGATGTACATGATGCGGCAGTAGCGGCTTTAGTTAAACACTTGGATGCCTGGGGGGTGCTGCCAGTAAGTGCCGAGCAGACCCTGTCAAAGGACGGCGGGGAATACCGGCGCTGGATGCCACATGGGGTCTCCCACCACTTAGGGCTAGACGTCCATGATTGTGCCTTAGCTGCCCGGGATATGTATATGGACGCCCTGCTAGAGCCAGGAATGTGTTTCACCATTGAGCCCGGTCTTTATTTCCACCAGGACGATCAACTCTTACCCGAGGAACTGCGCGGCATCGGAGCGAGGATTGAGGACGATGTGCTAGTGGAAGCTGATGGCAGCGTACGCCGCTTGTCGGAAGATATCCCCCGCACTATTGAGGACGTAGAAGCCTGGATGGCGCAGGTACAAGCAGACTAGCTAAACCTGGTAACTCAAATAGCTGCGAAGCTACCCGGCTGTTAGCTACGGACTTAGGGATTCCGAGGGTGCTAAGAGCTCGCCTGCTCTAGCCATCGACTTTATCGCCATCATCCTGGTCACACACCATGTCGTGACGCTTGGCATCATAATGCCAGGTGCTGCGTTGTTTGGGAACATCCCGATCACATCCGCAGCAAGGATCCCCGCCCCAGGTCATGGTATTTACGATTAGTCGTGGAGTAGCTCCATCTTTTTTGATTTCCACGTTCTCATAAGTTTCAGAACAACGACCCCCGAAATAAATCGGAGTATTTGTTTGCTCTGGCACCCCGGTAACGGGATTCATTACCCAGACGTAATAGCTAAAAGAAATATCCATTTGGCTATTGAAAGGTGATATAGAAACCACCGGCACGACCGCATCCAAGTATCCATCATCATTGATATCTAGATATTCGACACTGTAATCTCCGGTAGGATTATTATCCTCATCCACCTGCCCGTACCACAGCCGGTGGATGGGATCGGTTTCATGAGTTGAACTGTCGATATCCAACTCCTGCTTTATCTGTTGCTCCTGCTCACTAGTGAGAAAATACTTCCCGTCCTCAAACTGGTAGTTTTCGCGTTGGGCACATTCGCTCTTTTTATCTTCATGATAGATTTGGCACTCTGGAGAGCTATATTTGCGTGGCAGCGACCATTGGGTATTGGCGAAATCAAAACTCTTGATGGCATCTTTCTTGGTAGTGGCGCCAGCGGAGCTGCTGTCTGACTTATCGGCGTTCTTAGCTCCAATGTAGATGGTGTTGGTAACTTTACCGTCCTCGTTCCAGTTAAAAATCGAGAGTTTTTCACCGGATAAAACGCTGCGTCCGGGTTGCTTTAAAGTTTTTGACCAAAGCAAGTTATCGTCCGAATCTATCCCGAAAATGGTATTAGTCTGCAACGCGGAAGGGGAGGCGACTATCCGGACATTGCCCACCGTGCCCAGGGTTTCTCCGCTTACGCTATCGGTGCTGTCTTTAGCGGTGGAGGAGGAATCTTTGTCGCCGCTCTCTTTCCCGGCTTGGGGAATAGAAAAACTATCCTTTTTAACTGTTTTTACTGCAGCGCACTGTAAGGTTTTATCTTTTATCTGGTAGCGTTGGGAATCTGGGCATTTCGGCAGATTTTCCCCGTCTTTCACCGGCAGAGTTATTCCGGTATCGGCAATAGCAACTTTTTTGCCATTTTCACTCGAAACCGCCTGGTAGCTCAGCCCTTTAAGCTGCTGATTCGTAAATTTATACCAAATTACCAATGTGTAGCGATCATCTATTCTAAGCGGATACCAGAGGGGATTTTCCGGGGCATCACTGGCAGCATCTTCCGGTATCTCCACCTTTTTTATCACCACTACTGTTTTAGTTACAGTAGGCACAATTCCATTTTCTAAAGCAGAAGTGGAATGCTGCCGGTACACCCAGATACCGCCCAGAGTCAACGCCGCTACCAACACCACGACTAAGGCAACCAACATCATGATTACAGCGTTTTTTCCCGGTTTTTTTCGCTGGGGAGGTACCGGAGGGAACTGACTGTTTGAGGGATAGGGAGCAGGCGGTTCCGGCGGATAGGGAGGGTTCTGCACGAAATTTGGCTGCGGAGAAAAACCGGGGTTGCCCGAATAACTAGGTGGAACCGGTGCTGCCTGATTTACTCCCGGGGTCGGATAGGCGCCCGGGTAAGCAGAAGGTGCGGGCGGGTATCCTCCCGGATAGGAATAATCCCCGGGTTGTCCTTGCCCGGGGGCAGGCACTGGCGCGAAGGGCACAGTCGGCGGATCGGGAGGATAAACTACCGGGTAATCGCTGCCAGCTGGGGAGGCCAAATCCGGGTTTTGCGGCAGATTTTCTTGATTGCTATCTTTAGGTTCACTCACCTTGCTATCTCCTTGCCTAAAACCTGCTGAGTCCGGGGAATACTAAATACCAGAGGAATTTTGTCCGCGTAGTTTATTTAGGAACTGGCGGGTACGGTCCTGGGAAGGATTGCGGATTAGCTGCTTGGCATCCCCAGATTCCAATACCACCCCGTTATCGATAAAGAGGGCGCGATCAGCGACTTCGGCAGCGAACTCCATTTCGTGAGTCACGATTACCATCGTCATATCCTCCGCTGCCAAAGAGCGAATGATCTGTAGGATTTCTCCGGTTAGTTCCGGATCTAAGGCCGAAGTGGGCTCATCGAAATACAGCATCCTGGGTTTTAACGCTAACGCCCGGGCAATGGCTACCCGCTGTTGCTGACCACCGGATAGCTCAGAGGGGTAGGCCTGCCCCTTATCGGCTAGGTTCATTCTTTTCAACAGTTGCAGCGCTGTTTCTTGGGCTTCTTCGTGTCCTTTTCCCTGTACCTTTATCGGGGCATCAGTGAGATTTCGCAGCACTGTCCAGTGTGGAAATAAGTTAAAGTCTTGGAAAACCAACCCAAAGTCGCGCCGAAACTCACGCTCGTCACCAGAGGAAACCTTGACTCCGTCCTCTTTCTTTAACGCCTGCTTCCCGAAATAGCAGATTTCTCCGCTATCCATTTCTTCTAAGAAAGTGCAGCAACGCAAAAGCGTAGATTTTCCAGAACCTGAAGGCCCCAGAATTGCTAGCACTTCACCGGTATTGACAGTCAGGGACACCCCTTTCAGCACCTGATTAGTGCCAAAACTTTTTTCCATACCGGTGACTTTTAGTGCTTCCATAATTTCACCTAATCTTGTAGCTTCCCATGCGTTTTTCAATCCGTTCCATCACTACCGCTACCACCAGGTTAAACACCCAGTAGAAGATCCCGGCTGCCACAAAGGGAAGCATAGAAGCACTGGCGGCGGCCTGTTGCTTCGCAATCGTAAACATCTCTGCGTAGGCAATCGCAAAAGCTAAGGAAGTATCTTTTACCAGGGTGATTACCTCGTTAGTGATCGAAGGTAACACCGTACGAAACATTTGCGGCAACTTGATGGTCAGGAAAGTGCGCGCCGGGGAATAGCCCAGGACAAAGGCGGCCTCCGACTGCCCCACCGGAATCGCTTGGAAACCGCCGCGGTAGATTTCCGCAAAATAGGCCGCGTAGTTAATCGCGAAAGCAATAATCACGGCGCTAAAACGGTAGGCCGCTCCAATTTCCATTCCAAAGAGGAAGAAGGGACCGAAATACACCACCAGCAGCTGCAGCATTAAGGGGGTACCCCGCATAACCGAGATATAGAACTGTATAAACCAGGCCAGCGGCTTAAAACGGCTCACTCTCCCGCCGTAAACCACCAGCCCAAGGGGCAGCGATAAAACTAGGGTGAGCGCGAAGATGATGAAGGTTTGTAGCATACCGCCGGCTAGTTCCGGCAAGAACGATAAATCCATTACCCCTAAGCTCCCTGCGTTAGCGTGTCATGTTTTACGCAGTGAACTAATCAGTAACAATCGCTTTTTCTAGCTGGTACTTCTTAGCGATCTTCAGGAAAGTGCCGTCTTTCTTCATTTCGTCCAAGGTCTTTTGCACCTGGTCACGCAAGGCTTGGTTACCCTTCTTAAAACCGATGCCGTACTGCTCGGTATGGAAGGGCGGTTCCATAATCTGGAATTTGTCTTTCCCGCGTTGCTCCAGTTGGTAATCCGCTACCCCAATATCTACTGCAACCGCATCTGCAGCTCCCGCCTCTAGGGTCATAAACGCGTTATTGTAGTCCGGGACCTGGGTTAATTCCTTGAAGCTGGCTACCAAATCCGCGTTCTTCTTATCTTGCAGCGCGGCCAGACCGGAAGAATCTACCTGTACCAGCACGGTTTTGCCTTTCAAATCTGCAGTGGAATTAATCCCCGATCCGGCTTTAGTAACGAACACAATCGAGTTATCTACATACGGTTTCGAAAAAGTGTATTGCTTTTCCCGCCCGTTCATGGTGAACCCATTCCAAATGCAGTCGATGGTACCCGACTTGAGTTCCATATCTTTAGAATCCCAATCAATTGCCCGCTTTTGCAGTTTCCAGTCGTTGCGTTTGGCCACCTCGGCAGCAAGATCCAAGTCGAAACCTACATATTCACCGCTTTTATCTTTATATCCATAGGGCGGAAAGTTGGCGTCAAAGCCTACGGTGAAGTCATCACCTTTAGCTTTTACCGCATCTGCGGAGCCTGAGCCTCCTGCACATGCGGAAAGCGATAGGGCCATTACCAGGCCGGTTAGCATTAATAGCGTTTTCTTCAGCTTCATTGGGAATCTTTCTCTAGGTCGAACCTGCAAGATACCTCGAGTTTAACAGAGCACCTAACGGAACCTTTTAAACGCCTATCCTCATCTCAAAGTGCAAAACGTTTTGGAGCTGCCAGCTTTTAGGTATAAAGCACCCGGGCTTTCGAGTCTGCCCGGTTTTCTCGGCAGAAACCTGCCGGAAAAAGCAGATTATTCGACCTGGTATCCGGTGCGAGCCTTGAGTAAATCGCCACCGGGGACGGCTTCGATAAGTTCGCGAGTGTATTCCTTTTGGGGATTGGCGAAGATATCGTCAGCTTTGCCGTACTCAACCAGTTTGCCCTGCTCCATCACCGCGATATCGTCAGCGTTTTCACGCACGACCGCTAAATCGTGGGTGATAAACAAATAGGTCAGTCCGAGCCGTCCTTGCAACTCATTAAGCAAATGCAGAATCTGATCCTGTACCAGCACATCCAAAGCGGAAACTGCTTCGTCCAGCACTACCAGTTCTGGGCGCAGCGCCAAGGCGCGAGCAATCGCTACCCTTTGCCGTTGACCACCAGACAGCTCATTTGGGAAACGCCGCATAGCGCTGCGGGGCAGCGCCACCATATCCAGCAAATCTGCTACCCGCTTTTCTCGCTTGGCGCGATCCCCGATGTGGTGGGTGCGCAGCGGCTCTTCAATGCAGCGATAAACCGAGAACATGGGATCTAGGGATCCGTAAGGATTCTGGAAAACCACCTGCATCTTGCGGCAAAGCGCAAATAGCTGCTTACGTCGCAAAGTGGACAGGTCGATTCCCTCGTAATAAACCTTCCCCGAGGTGGGATCCAGCAGGTTCAATATCATATTGGCAACCGTAGATTTACCGGAGCCAGACTCCCCTACCAATGCCAAAGTCGAACCCCGGCGCACCTGAAAAGACACGTCATCCACTGCCCGGAAGGTCTTCTTCTTTCCCTTTTGCCCCCGAATATCAAACTCTTTAACCAGATGCTCGACCCGAATCACCTCGTCACCAAGGTGTTTTTCTAAGGGTTCTCCCAAGACATTGGTGCCCATCACCTTTTTCCCGGAATCCTTAGATGCGGCCACCGCCAGATTCACATCTGCGGAAGTGCGCGAGTCAATAGTGTCCGGCATTTCCTCTGCTTTTTGCGGAGAATAATCGATTTCAATCCGCCGGGAAGCCAGCGAGGGCGCCGCATTAACCAAACGCCTGGTATAGGGATGGCGGGGATCATTCAAAATTTCCCGCGCGGGTCCGGATTCTACTACCCGACCACGGTGCATAACCACCAGGTGAGAGGCGCGTTCCGCCGCCAGTCCCAGGTCGTGAGTGATAAACAGGGTGGATGTGCCTAGATCTTGAGTTTCTTTTTCCAGGTGATCCAAGATGCGCCGCTGAACAGTCACATCCAGGGCGCTAGTGGGCTCATCAGCGATTAAAAGTTTGGGACCAGCCGCCAAACCGATGGCAATGAGGGCACGTTGGCGCATACCCCCCGAAAACTCATGCGGATATTGCTTGGAGCGTGCCTCTGCATCTGGCAGACCTGCATCTGCCAGTGCTTTCATCGCTTGCTCGTGGATATTCCCGCCCTTGGTAGCTTCGTTATATTTCAAAGCCTCTGCCACCTGGGAACCGATTTTCCAAACCGGATTCAGGTTCGACATCGGGTCTTGCGGAACCATCCCAATCTGGGCTCCCCGCACCTGTTGCATCTCTTTTTCAGTCAGGCTGGTCAGTTCGCGACCATCGAATTTAATGGATCCCCCGGCAACTTTCCCGGTGCCGGGCAATAGTCCGATGATTGCCATGGCCAAGGTAGATTTACCAGACCCGGACTCCCCCACAATCGCCACCGTCTGTCCCCGGTAGAGAGTGAGATTGGCTTTGCGCACCGCCGGAACCACACCGGTAGTGGATTGAAAGTTAACCTCTAGGTCTTTTACTTCCAGCAGGGGTACGGGCGCAGCAGGGTTACCAGCGTTAGCTACGCTAAGGTCGGCAAGAGTCTGATCCGAGTCAGCTGCCATAATCTGATCCTTTTGGTTATTTTGATTCACGATTAATGTTTCCTCTGGTTCGGGTCGAGCGCGTCACGAATTACGTCTCCCATCATGATGAAGCTCAATACCGTCAGCGCCAAGGCGATTGACGGCAAGAACAAAATCATAGGCGCAGTCCGTAGCTGTTGCTGGGCAGTAGAGATGTCTCCACCCCAAGAAACGATGGAGGACGGCAAGCCGATTCCCATGAAGGATAGGGTCGCCTCCGCCACGATAAAGGTTCCCAGCGCCACAGTCGCGTAGACGATTACCGGCGCGGCCGCATTCGGCAAAATATGGCGCAGTAGAATCCGGATATTGGATACCCCTAGGGTGCGCGCCGCAGTTACGTATTCCTCGTTCTTAATCGAAAGCACCGCGCCCCGGGTAATACGGGCGATTTGGGTCCATCCAAAGACCCCCAGCACGATTACCACCATCCAGATCGAACGGTGTTCTTTAAACATTTGCATAATCACGATGGCGGCCAGCACCATGGGGATGGCAAAGAAGATATCCACTATCCGCGACAGAATCGCGTCCAGGATTCCCCCGAAGTACCCTGCCAGGGCGCCGAATACTACCCCGATAATAGTGGCCGTAAGGGTCGAGAAAATCCCTACTGCGATCGAGGCGCGCGCCCCGTAAATAATCCGGGAATAGAGATCGCAGCCCTGCTTATCGAATCCAAAAATATGACCTTTAGTCGGCCCCTCAATCGAATTCTCCAGGGTGCAGTAAGTGGGATCTTGAGAAGTAAACAGCTGGGGCACGATGGCCATCAGCACTGCCAAGACAATAATCACCAATGCCACCCAAAAGAGGGGGCGGCGGCGCAACTGTTTCCAGGCTTCGCCCCACACCGAGGAGGGCGCCGATTCATCGGCTACCGCATCGACTGCCCCCAGGCCGGTTTCATCGACCTTGTTAACGAAATGTTTTTGTCCGGGAAGTAGTTGGTTACTCATAGCGAATCCTCGGGTCTAGTACAGCGTATAACAGGTCTACTAGCAGGTTTGCGACGATATAGACCAGCACCAGCACAGTAGTAATGGAAACCACGGTGGCGGCTTCGCCACGTAAAATAGCCTGGTAGAGGGTACCTCCTACGCCGTTAATCGCGAAAATACCTTCAGTCACAATCGCGCCGGTCATTAGAGCTCCCAGGTCTCCACCTAGGAAGGTAGCCACTGGAATCAGGGAGTTCCGCAGCACGTGGTGGGTCATTACCCGAGATTCGGGAATTCCCTTTGCCCGGGCAGTCCGCACGAAGTCAGCGGTCAGGTTTTCCGAAACCTCTTGACGAGTAAGACGGATGACGTAGGCACAAGAAACTGCCCCCAACACTAGCGCCGGCATTAGCAAGGATTCGAAACTAACGTTTGCCCCTACTGTAGTGGGCAGCCACCCCAGTTTTACTCCTAGGAGGAACTGCAGCAAGAAGCCGATCACGAAGGTCGGCACCGCGATTACTACCAGGGAAATCACTAGCACGGTAGAGTCAAAAAGTTTGCCTTTTTTGAGTCCGGCGAAGAACCCAAAGAAAATCCCAATTACGGCCTCAAAAATGATCGCCATAAAAGCCAATTTGATAGTTACCGGGAAGGCGTTGGCCATTACTTCCGTAACTTCTCTTCCGGAGAAGGTCTTTCCGAAGTCTAGGGTTACGATTCCTTTTAGATATAGCAGGTACTGCATCCAAAGCGGCTTATCGAGGTTATATTCCGCGCGAATCTGGGCGGCTACTGAAGGGGGCAGTCCCTTATCTCCGCCCAGTGCCTGCACCGGATCTCCCGGCATGGCATACACCATCGCGAAAATCAGCAACGTTGCCCCAAAGAATACCGGGACCATCTGTAGTAGACGATGCCCTATGTATCTGAGCATAGGTCTCTCCTTGACTATAAGCTGTGTTAAACCTTATCGCGTTAAAGCCCTCGATAAAAAACCACAGGCGGGTCGAAAAGTATTTATTACCTTTCGACCCGCCCATTAACTGTGTTTATAACAGTTTGTTTGCGGTTTTCACCTTATTTGGCGTTCTTAGTGATCTGGTAGTAAACCGGTTCACTCTTCCAGTTGAAGGCAACGTTGGAAACATTATCCTTGTTCCAAACGCCTAGAACATTGGAGTACCACAGCGGGATGGCGGGCAGATCGGTGAACAGAATCGATTGCGCTTCCGCAAACTTCTTGTCCTGTGCGTCACCTACCGGCAGTTTCGCGATCTCCAGCATCAGCTTGTTGAACTTCTCGTTGTCGTACTTACCATCATTGGAGTTACCGTTCTTGGAGTATAGGGGCTCCAAGAAGTTGCTCATGCCCGGGTAGTCAGCTTGCCAACCAGACCGGAAAGCACCCTTAATGGTTTCCTGGGTAATGGCATCGCGCAGTCCCTTGAAGTCTGGGTAAGGATCGCCGACCGCATCAATACCCAGGTTGGTCTTGAGCTGGTTGGTAACCGCGTCTACCCAGTCTTTATGGGAGGAGTCCGAGTTGTAGCCAATAGTAAACTTGCCATCAAACTTGGAAATAGCGTCCGCCTTCGTCCACAGTTCCTTAGCCTTGGCTTTATCGAACTTCAAAACCTCGGTGCCTTTAACTTGCTTCAAGACTTTCTTGTAGTTAGGCATGGCCGGAGAAGTGAAATCTTTCGCCGGTACCCGAGTCTTCTGGAAAATCTTTTCACAGATGCTCTCGCGATCAATAGCGTAAGAAAGCGCTTGACGACGCAGGCGACCTTCCTCATTCATGCCGAAGTGCTCTAGCCGATCCGGAATGGTGAATGACTGGAAGATAGCCACTGGCTGGTTGATGCTTGAATCTGGGAAATCAGACTCGAAGTTGCTCATAGAAGCAGCTGGAACATCATCGAGTACGTCCAGCTGACCGGACTGTACATCGGCATAGGCGGCTTCAGACTTGGTGTAAATCTTGAAAGTGAGTCCACCGTTCTTGGCTTCGCGCGGGCCAGCGTACTTGTCGTTCTTTACCAGCTCAATAGATTCGTTGTGGTGCCAGCCCTTATCCTTGAGGGTGTAAGGACCGGAGGTAACCGTGGGGTTCTGGCCATAGGCCTTCATATCTTTGAAAGCCACATCCGGCAGCGGCACGTAGGCGGAGTAGCCCAGGCGCAGCGCAAAGTCAGAAGTAGGCTGATTCAAAGTTACCCGGAAGGTATAGTCGTCAACTTTCTTTAATCCCGACAGTTCGGGAACATCGGGAGCCGGGGCTCCTTCTTCTTCCGGACCGGGAGTAAAGCCTTTAATTGCCTCAAAGAAAGAGGAAGACATCTGAGCGTTCTTCGGGTTTGCCCCGTAGTTCCAGGCCTTGATGTAGTTATCGGCCTTAATCGGCGAGCCATCCGAGAACTTGGCATCCTTCTTTAACTTAATGGTCCAAACTACCTGATCTTTAGAAACAATCGAATCGGCCAGTTCGTTCTTGGCCTCGCCAGTCTTAGGTTCGTAGTAGACCAGACCGGAGAAGAGCGCGTCCAGGACACGCCCACCACCAGT
The DNA here is from genome assembly GCF_943169825.2 of Varibaculum prostatecancerukia. Classification (NCBI taxonomy): domain Bacteria; kingdom Bacillati; phylum Actinomycetota; class Actinomycetes; order Actinomycetales; family Actinomycetaceae; genus Varibaculum; species Varibaculum prostatecancerukia. Next base: position 852,467 of record NZ_OW968402.1, on the reverse strand, counting down.
TTCATTGGTAGAAGTCGGAATCAGGGGATTTTGTGGTTCTACAGTGTTTACGGTAATAATCCCTTTGCTATCCGCATTTGCCGCTGAACCTTCGTCAGCGCCCTTGGAATCAGAGCCAGCAGAGCAGCCGGCTAGTCCCAGGGAAAGAGCAAGTGCAGATGCAAGGGCTAATGCGCCCCGTCGTTTCACTATTGCCTCCAAGCTTGTTGCTTATATTTGAAAGCTGATGTATCAGCAAAATCGTTAACACGATCACAGCCAAATATAGCATTGAAAGTTAGTTTTTTTACAATATCCCAAGATTTTCTCGACTTAGGCTTGGCTAAGTAATAACGGTTAAAATAGTAATTAGTCAGCGTTTATGAAACTACTTCCCTGGAAACCCTCAGCTAAAACAGAACGTTAATTTTACTATTAACGCCTACACGTGACGAGATAAATCAGCTTCTTCCGGTTTAACTGCGGGGCAGCGGGTAACCAGTTTATGCCCGATCCACAGCGCCAAGAAGAAAATCAAACCAATGTAAATCCCTAAGAAACCCAAAATAGAGAACTCTCCGGTAATCACAGTTAGGGATTGCCCCACCACCACGATGGCACACATTGCCAGAGCAATAAGCGGGCCGGCGGGATAGAACAACGCTTTATAGGGTAGCTCCTCCACCGGTTTACCCTGCGCTCTATAGGCGCGGCGGAAACAATAGTGAGACCAGGCAATCCCCATCCAGGTAATAAAACCAGCAAGCCCGGAAGCATTTACCAGCCACACATATACCTGACCGGTACCTACCCGCGAAGTCGCGAAGCAGAGTGCCCCCATCAAGGAAGTGAAAATCAGCGCCACAATCGGAACTCCGTGCTTGGTCAGACGACCAAAAATCGCAGGAGCTTTCTTTTCTTTGGCCAACGAGTAGAGCATCCGGGTGGCCACATACATCCCGGAGTTACCGGCAGACAGAATCGAAGTTAGAATCACGGCGTTCATCACTCCCGCCGCAATCGCAATCCCTGCTCGTTCAAATAGCAAGGTGAAGGGAGACTTGGTGACGGCCTCAGTGAAGCCTTGGGCGGTATCTGAGTCCGCACTTGCCCCTTGTAAAAGGGCAGGATCAGTGTAGGGAATCAGGAAGGAGATAACCGCAATCGCGCCGATATAGAACAGTAAGATCCGCACGAATACCGCACGAGTAGCGCGGGGAACGTTGGTTTCCGGATCTTGGGTTTCACCTGCGGCAATCCCAATCATCTCGGTGCCTTGGAACGAGAAACCGGCAATCATGAAGACCCCCATAATGCCCCAAAAACCGTTCACGAAGGGAGCATCCCCGCGGGTAAAGTTGGTAAATCCGGGGGACTTACCCCCCAAAATCCCCATCACCATCAAAATGCCCAGCGCCAGGAAGATGATTACAGTTATTACTTTGATGGAGGCGAACCAGAACTCTGATTCCCCGAAACCGCGCACCGTGAAGGCGTTGAGAACAAATAGGATTACCAGGAATAACAGTGACCAAACCCAAGCGGGAACCACCGACTCCGGGAACCAGTATTGCATCACAATGGTGGCGGCAACCAGTTCGGCTGCTACCGTGATTGCCCAGTTATACCAATAGTTCCAACCCTGCGCGAAGCCAAAAGACTTAGAGACATAGCGGGTGGCGAAAACTTCAAATGCACCTGAGGTAGGGCAATAGGTGGCCATTTCCCCTAGCGATTGCATTAGGAAGAACACCATGATGCCGATAGCTCCATAGGCTACTAGGGCGCCGCCGGGACCGGCTCCGGTAATGGTGCCACCGGAGGCTACGAAAAGTCCGGTACCGATCGCTCCCCCGATGGCGATCATGTTTAGGTGACGCGCCTTTAGCTTACGGTGAAGCTGCGGGGCTTCTTCCTGTTGTTCGTTGCCATCTGAAGAAACCTGGTTGTTGGCCACTGTAACCTCCGAGTTAGTTATTTCTTCGTAACTTTATGAAAAGCTACCCCACCTTTCCAATCGGTGGTCACATTGCCCACATGCTGGCTAAAACCGATGTTGGAGCTGGGAGACCAGAGCGGAATCGAGGGCAAATCTGCCAACAGCAGCGTTTGCGCCTGTTCATAGAGCTTTCCTGCAGCTTCGGGACTATCGGCAGCCTGCGCCCTCGTCAAAAGCTCGGCATATTCGGGGTTTGCGTAGCTCATTTTATTACCATTGCCACCCTTGACGTAGCGTCCGGCTAGCAAATTATTCGGGGAGGGATAGCCCATCGACCAGCCCATCCGGAACGGTCCGGTAAAGGAATGTTCGTCCATCATTTCCATAAGCGTCTTGAAATCCGGTTTGGGGTCACCCACGGCTTTAATCCCCAAGGTGTTAGACAGCTGGTTACAAATTGCATCTACCCAGGGTTGATTGGACTCGTTGGAGTTATAAGTAATTTTTAACTCCCCCTGCCAAGGGCTAATCTCATCGGCAGCCTTCCAAGCCTGCTGGGCGGCCGTGGCATCAAATTTAAGCACCTGGTTCTTAGGGCCAGCATCCATATGCCCCAAGATTTGCGGCGGTAAGAAATCAGTAGCCGCTTTCCGGGTGCCATAAAAGATGGTTTTGATTATCTCTTCCCGGTTTATCGCCTGAGAAATGGCCTGGCGACGCAGTTTGCCTTCTTCCCCAGAAAAGTGCTTGGTCTGGTAGTCAATATCCAAGGTTTGCATAGTAGCTTGTACTGCGCTGGTACGGTTTTTCCCTAAATCTTTCTTGGCATTGGGGAGTTCCCCATCTGGGATCTGATCGAGCACATCCAGATTTCCAGCCAATAAATCTTGGTAGGCGGCAGAAAAATCCGCATAGATCTTCACTTCAATCCCCGCATTATCTGCCTGGCGCGGACCGCGGTAGGTGGTGGATTTATCCAGCTGTATCCGACTGGAGGGCTCCCAACTAACCAAAGTATAGGGGCCGTTCCCCACCGGCTTTTGCCCAAACTCTTTTTTGATCTTCCCGTTCTCGTCAAACGCGCTATCGGGTAGCGGGTAAAAGCCGTTGATTCCCAAACGATTCGAAAAATCAGCCACTGGTCGTTTCAGTTTGATAGTTATTTTGTAGTCGCCGTTAGCCATTACTCCGCTGAGGTTTCCAGTACCATCTTCACTGGCTCCTTCGATTGCCTCAAAAGCGGTGGTCGCTCCCAGTTTTTGGGCAGCAGATGCTTTCCAGGCGCGCACGTAGTTCTTGGCTAGCACCGGGGTGCCATCTGAAAACTTCCGGTCGGTGTTCATCTGAATAGTCCAGGTTTTGTGGTCGGGAGAATCAGTGATCTCCCGCGCCACGTCATTTACTACTTTCCCTTGCTGGTCATAGGTAACCAGGCCGGCAAATAGTAAATCGATGATCTTGATTCCGGCGTCATCATCGGCAGCGGCGGGAATTAGTCCCCGCGCAGGTTCCTCGCCATTAATCAATACCCGGTCTACTGCGTTTTCTTGCGAGTTATTACTGCTGCAAGCGGTCAAAGTCCCGCCGGCGAGCAGAGCTGCTGCCAGGACTGCCAGGGGAAGCCAACGACTGCGCATAGTCATCCTCAGCCTTTCTGAAAACCAAAATTGTTAACTTTAATAATACCGATTTATTACTATTAGTTTATATTTTGCGTGTTTGGCTATTATTTTTCCAAAATAAGCAGAAATAATCTCTTATTTTCTCTATCGGCGGCATTTTTTCCGAAAAACTTTTCAACCCGGCGAACGCAACATTATCTTTCCCGGTTAGCGCTAATAAAAGCACAGCTTAGATTAGGTTTTCGGGGTCAGAGCATCTGCTGGATAACCTTAAAATGTACTGCCCCCGCAGGTGTCACTTTCCGCACAAAGTCAGCGAATCCACTGCCGCCTGCGGCTTGGAACTGGTGGTAGGTTTCTCTCCAACGGCGCCAACCGTACCAGGGAGCCAGGCTCAAGGCGGGAATCCCCAGGTAGCGCTGCCGCAAGAGTACCTGGTTCCAGGGACCTGAAACCGTATCATTCAGGTAGGCGATCGCCTCCGGCAATCCCCAAGCTGATTCGCCCTCCCCTTGACCGCCATATAATTGCAGATCAGCTAAGGCCAAAGCCACATATCGCATAATCCGTTCCTGGATCAACAAACTAATCTCTGCGGGTATATCCCAAAGTTCTGGCGCCATTTCTAGGGCGAAAAGATCCCAGCCCAGGTTGGAGGCAGGCAAATGGGCGGCAATCCGGGTAAATAGATTCGTTCCATAGGCTTCCCGCGCCCGCGAATACAGGTGGCTGCCAGGGATTCCCTTTTCCAGGGCGGCGAGTGCGTAATAGGTATCTTCTATTTCTAGGAAAGAATCGAAAGCGCTGCCGCTAATAGCCGCCGGATTTTCACCGCTTTCGTAGGCGTGCGGCGCCCGACTGGCAGCACACTTGCGGGGAAGAACCCGCGAACTGCTGGATAGGCTAACTCCCGCTGGATAATAGGGGTGAACAAGGCAGCCGTGCGGATCGTTTTCCCACTTTAACGGAGCATCCTGGGGATTAACTAGCTGAGCTAGCTCCGGGTCTACATTAATGCGAAAAGCATCCCACGCATCCTCCATCGCCCAGGTCAGCACGTTAAACCCATCAGCAACTTCTAGGTCTGAGAGACGATAGGCGTGTTTATCCCCCAGTTCACTGCGCAACTGGTCGCGTTGGGCTCTCAGGCGAACTAAATCTTCACTAGCTGTCTTGAAAAACTCAGCCGGATCAGGTTCGCTCACCCCCACGCAAAGCAGTGAAATGAAATAAGAGTGGGGATCTATCCCTCCGATTGGCGAGCAGGTGGGCAAGATTTCCTGCTGCAAAAAGCTTGCCATTTCGGAAAAAGCAGCTTGGGCGGTGGCTATTCCCCGTTCAAAGGCACGCTCCCCCATTTGTGAGAGTCGGGTATCGGCCATTTCCGCGCGTTTACCCTGATAAATACCATGCTCGGGGGCAGAAAGTATCTGTGCTTGCCCCAGCACCATCTCCAAGGCTTCTTGCGGAAAAGCATAACCGCGATCTCGAGATTCCCGCATGGTGGTTCTCAGCCCCTCAAAGGCTTGCGGCAGCGCCAGGAACCTGCGGGTCAAGTTGCCCACCCCCGCCTCCGAGGTCACATCCATCAGTTTGAATGTTTCCGCAAAGACCTGAATAGGAGAGCTAGTGCCACTGATTTCAGAGGCTAAGAAACCGGCTTCAAACTTTTCCTGTTCGGTGCGGGCGAGCAGGGTGAAACCTTCGGCTTCTCGCTGTTCGCGAGGCGTAGGCTTCGGGGTTTTTGCCACTCGCGCCAAAGTATCTTTACGCAGGTTGTAGCGTTCGGAGATTCCGGGAGGGGAATAATCTGGCAAGAAAGCATCATAACCAGAGATTCCCCATTCGGTTGCCTTAAAAGGATCAATCCGAGCATAGGCGGTGACGTACTGGTTGAGCACGCTGTCGATTTGCGTGGGTTCAGTTTCCACCCGGCACCGCCTTCCTTTCAGCTAACACCTACCTGGATCTGCCAGGTTAGTTAGGTACCTGGCAACCTTTGCTAGCCCTATAATATGACCTCCGCGCATTAAGAAGGCAAAAACAATAGTCTAGAGGTGATGGAACAGTATTTTTCGGATCAACCGGCAGCTAATGCTGAGGAACGCACCAAGATCAAAGTATCGCTCGCGGGCAAAGAACTAATTTTGGAGGGTGCGGAAGGAGTTTTTTCTGCCCGCCACCTAGATAAGGCAAGTGCGGTTCTACTGGCAGGTGCCTCTACTCCCCCTGCTGCCGGGACTTTTTTAGATCTAGGTTGCGGCTGGGGGCCGTTAGCGATCACTTTGGGACTTTTAAGTCCAGCCGCGCAGGTCTTAGCAGTCGACGTAAACGAACGCGCCCGTGATCTTACCCGCACTAACGCCCAGCGCGCGGGGGTATCACTGCAGGTAGGCTCGCCTGATCAGATACTGGCGGCCGCAAAAGCTGCTGGAGGACTCGATCTGATCTGGTCTAATCCTCCAGTTAGAATCGGGAAAAAGCCGCTGCAAGAGCTGCTGCTCACCTGGTTACCGCTTCTAAAACCCGATGGAAAGGCGATTTTGGTAATGGGGAAGAACCTGGGAGCAGATTCGATGCAAAAGTGGCTGTGCGCGCAGGGATTCCCCACTCGCCGCCTCGCCTCGAAGAAAGGTTTCCGCCTGTTAGCCGTTTCCCCTGCTTAGTTAGGCGACTGCAGATAGCGATCACGGGGGATAACTTTTTCCTCCTGCCCAAGAATTCGGAAAAAGACCGCAGGCATTTTCCGAATTCTTATGCCCACCGCACCCACTCGGATAAAAGTTATCCCCCGCGCTCGCTGGTGCCACCTACGTAAGGGTCGAGCCGTAAAAGATGCGAGAGGGGACTTGAGCCGAGCGCAGCGAGGATCACCGGGGCCCCCGAGCGCTTTTACGACCCGACCCAATGCGAGAGGAAAAATCAACTCCCCGCGTTTATTAGAGCTAGTGCCTGTTCATTAGCTACTGCAGATATAACAAAGCGCGGGCAGATACTTTATCAGTATCTGCCCGCGCAGTTATTGGGTTTATTTATTTATTCCGCAAGTTTCCCTTTTGGGGAAGCTGCTTACGGGTTAGCGGGAAGCCACTAACTCTTTCGCATCGATGCTGGCCTCACTGTCACGCTGGGCAAGCTGTGCGGTGCGTACTCCCCGTGGATCCTTGACAATTAGGTAACCGATCCAGACGATGCCGGCCAGGGCTACCACGAACAGACCTAGATAGGTGTCGTTGAGCATATCTTTGACTGGAGGCACGAAAACATCCGCGCCCTCTGCGATATATTCGCTGACCAGGTCAGCCGTCCACATCAGGGCGGCACCCCAATACATCCAGCAAAGCAGGTCTACGCGCATCTTTGACTGGGGAGCGTGGGAATACCACCAGGCGGTGGAACAAATTGCTGCAAAAAGCGTAATTACTAGGGTCATTGCTAATCCTTTAGGCCTCGATCTTTTCAGGGGCGGGACTGGTGCGACGTTCGTTGGCGCGGATCAGGGCTACTCCTACACCCCAAACCACAGTCACTATCACTGCCATTCCTACACCGGTGGTTCCCATTTCAAATAGCATCTGCTGGGTGGTTGAACGCTCAGTCAAAGCTGTTAGGAACGGGAAATAGGGAACCACTTCGCCATGCCATAAGTGCTCAAAAGCCAGCAACAAGGCTCCGCCCCATAGCAGGTTGGTTAGCCAGGTCAGCTTGCGAACTAGGTTCAGCGAGCGCTGGGTGCTCTCGGGAGAGGCACCATTCTTTGCTTTCCTCGCAATTTGCTTCTTAGCCGCCGTTACAACAATTGCTTCCGTGGTGGGAACTATAAAACACGCCATGATAACTCCTTTGAATAGGCTGCGTATTCAATTATTCAATTTAATACCATATTGAAAGGATTGCCACTTGTTACAGTTTTTCTCTGGCTGCAGTTAGGAAATCATCCCTAAATCCCGCCAAGTGTCCAGCGACTCCTCAGCCTCTTCGGCAGTTAAAAGGTTCATAGCGAAACCGTTTTGAATCAGCACATAGTCACCCACACGCGCCTCAGGAAGATAAGCCATACAAGCATCTTGCACTTGTCCCGCCACATCAATGCGCCCCATGGGCATTACCCCCGGCTCAATCGATAAGATCTTGCACGGTACTCCCACGCACATGTCTTACATCCTTTCTTGCGGAAAATAGGATCGTCCTCTAACCCCAGGATATCCCCGCTGCCTTTAGAGATTATCAACTTTTAGCCCCATTTGACCGGCCGGGGCGGAGCTAATTGGCAGGCAAGGGTCGGCCTCCCGAATCGATTGTTCCAGGGCAGCTGCCCTACCTGCGTCCTGCAGGCTGACTGCTTGAGTAAGTAGCTCGGCCAGCCAGGGCTCATTTTGGGCGGTTGGGGTAAGAATCGTAGCCGCGCTAATCATTCCCTGGGGATCAGTGGAGTAGGTGTGGGCAAGAATCCCCCGCGGACCATCCACCAGCCCGGTGGCAGACCCGGGTTGAAAACGTATCTGCCCCACTTGCGGACAGGGTTCGAGGCTTGCGGATTCCAGGATCTGCAATAATTGGTCTACAACTTCCCCGGTTCTTTCCAGCACGTGCAAGGTAATGATTGCGCGCGCACTAGCGGCATCTCGACTGCCCGTTAACCAGCGTTCTTGGGCAGCGCCTGCCAGGTCACTGGGCAAAGTTCCCACCGAAAGCTGGGCTACCGGCCCCACCCGGTAACGCCCATCGCTAGGATCACTTCCGCGTAGATAAGGATGCGGAGCAGCCTCACCCGGATTTTCTTCCGCCACCTGCTCGTTCCACTGCGAGAACTCAAACTCGTTTACAGTTGTTCCCTGGCGCGCAACCCTCACCCGAGTTCCGAAAACATCTGGATTCCCGTCCTCATCAATTAAAGCTAGCTCTGCCCCGGTGAATTCTCCGAATCCACTAGGCTGCGCTTGGTTTTTAAATCCCTGGTCACAGAGTTTTTGCGCCACTTGCAGGGCAGCGGGTAACTCTTCCTTCACAATTTTTAAGTTTTCTACTTCCGGCCAATGACTCACTCCACCGGGGACAGCGGTCACTGGAAAATGCCCCGGAGATCCCGCAGCTACCAGCATTTTTTTGGAGATTTTCTTTAAAACCACTCCACTATCTCGCTCTTGTAGCAAGAACCGTAGCGAATGGGTTTCCACTACAGATCCGTAATGCAAAAGCCGGCGGGTGAGCTCAGCCGCCACGGATACCGGAGCGTTATTACTCAGCACGTCTAAGGCGCGGTTTCCCGCCAGGTGATGCGCTACCGGGCAGATCCCGCACAAATGCTCGGTCATTTTCAAGGCTTCCCGGGCGGATTTTCCTCGTAACATTCCGTCAACTCGCGGAAGTCCCTGCAGATCAAAGCGAGCATGTTCCTGGCCTGCGGAATCATGGGATACCACTACCCGCCCTTCCATAGGATCGATGATTTCATCAAGGTTGATTTTCATGGCTCTCCTGGGAAAAATGAGTATATGCATGAACTCGGGCTATTAACTTCGGTAGTGGCAGCGGTAGAAAAAGCAGCCGCTGACGCTAACTATCAGGTTACCCGAGTTGAAAAAGTGGCGCTAAATGTAGGCACCATGTCGGGCGCTATCCCCGAGGCTCTCTACGGTTCTTGGCCAATCGCCCGGGCAGGCACCATTTGTGACTCTGCCGAACTCGAGGTCAATACCATTACCGCCAGCGTCTATTGCCCAGGCTGTGGTGAGGACGTAGAAATCGACGAGTTCTTTGCGCTGCTGTGCCCTAAATGCGGAATGCCCACCGGCAGCCTTAGTCATGGGCGCGAGTTCGAAATCTCCTGGGTGGAGTGGGATAAAGATTAACTAGGGAGCGCCCGCGGTCTTCACCGCGGCTGGCTAGAACCGCAAAGTATTTCGAAACCGCTGCAGCTATTTAAGCCAAGAATCTAGGACTTCGGCTGCCAAATCGGTCGCCGCTTTAATTCCCGAGGCGGCTGTGGGGGTCAGCCCCAAATTTAAATCTACTTTTTCGCTAACTACTCCCACGACCTCCAAAACAGTAGGCTCTTTCCCGGTCAGGCGCGCGGAACTTAAAACATCCAGCAACCCCACCTGGTGGGGCGACATCTTCATCGAAAGCAGCCGTGGCACATGATCCCCGCTCATACGGAGGGCTTGTCCGGGCTCACGCCCATTGCCCGGGGCTACCGAATCCAGGATTAACAGCCGCTCGGCTTCTTGGACTACCGGAACCAGCTCCATACCGTTTGTCCCGCCTTCCAGCAGTGCCAGTTCTCCCCTGGCTATGGCTGCTTGCCAGACGGGACGCTGAGGCAAAAGCTGTTGCAGCTGCGCCAGGATTTCAAGTCCGATACCATCGTCGCCCATAATCGGGTTACCGACTGCCAGGACTGTGAAACGGCTGCCCGCCCAACCACTACCATCTACCGCAGATAGATCAGGTAATGCCCTATTGCCGTCCGAATCGATGGCACTTTTCGCAAAACCCGCTACGTTATCGGGATCAATGCTTGCGACAGGGGTTGCAGGCAATTTTTCACCTGGGGTCATTGAAGCCTTTCAAATTATAGTTCGGGGGCGTCAATCGGCTTTGAAGTGCGACGCATCCATACGCCTCCAGAAATCATCGCCGAAATACCTCCGTGGCGTTCCAGAGAATCTGCACGGAATGCCAAATAGATGTGGGCAATCACGAAACCCCAGAACAGGAACATAATCATCGCGTGAACTAGCCGCATAAAGGGGATACCGAACCAGTCATTGGGAGCTGCCATAATCGCCCAGAAGAGGCTGCTGTTCTTATGCGGCAGGGCGTAAAGCGCCATTCCGATCCCCATTTGGAAAGCACCCATAACATAAACCGAAGTGTAGGTCAGTTGCTGTAAGGGGTTATGCGCCACATAAAGAGGGCTTTCTTTCCTTAGGAACAGGTAGAATCCCAAAGTCTCCTTTAGATAAGTCCAGTCTTCTTTCTTCTTAAATGGCCAGAAAGTTTCCCAGCGTAGGTAACGGTCTTTAGATACAAAGGCAATCACCACCCGCACAGCTCCGATAGCTATCCAGGTGAAACCGGCTGTGAAGTGGATAAAACGCATTATCCCCATCAGGTAGCCGATGTCGATACCGCGGAAAAAAGTATCCCCGAAGAACGGATCCATAATGTAGTATCCGGTGACTGACAAGGTTACAATCAGCAATACATTCAGCCAGTGCAAGAAACGCAGACTGCCTGACCAAACACTAAGGCGAACCCAGTCTTCAGTGGTGGGAGTGAGGTCATCGCCTTGCAAACCGGTACCCACCGGACGTACATTGACAAATCCCTCCATCTGGAAGGGGCTAACCTTGCCGTTTTCATCGACAGTGGCGGTAGCTACCCCTAAGCAGCGGTAACCGCGCGAACCCGCCATCTGTGCGTTCTTCCGCAGAAGGGTACGCAGCGCCCGCTCTGGTTTGGCCACGTTCATGACCGATTCCAAGTCACCCCGCGCAATCAGAGTGTTTTTGGACTCGCCCATCTTGGTGCGCTTCATATCGTTAATCCGCGCCAGAGAATAACGCCGCTCTTTAGCGGGATCGAAGTTCTCTGCCGGAATATCAGCATTGGGAGCGCCGTGTTTAAATCGATAGCGAAGAGAATCTTTTAGGGCGACATCTACCGGATCAGTGCTACCTGCCGGGGAAACCGCTGCCATTAGTAAAAGGCGTCGCATCGAGATATCGGAGCAGCTAAAACCGCCCCCTACCTCGATCCCTCGCGTTTTATGGCTGCCGTCTCCAAAGAACTCGATTCCATGATCCTTTGTGGCCGTGGCAGCTGCAGCTGCCTGTGCCCCAGCCGGGTCAGTTTCAGCTGTTAGGGTCGCCTTCGAGGAGGGAGTGTCGGGGGTACTCATGAGGTCACCGCCTCGCCCAGGAGATTTCCGTCAGGATCTAGAATATGAACCCCGCAGGACATGCAGGGATCATAGGAGTGGATGGTTCGCATCGGCTCTAGCGGAGCCTTGGGATTGACCAGCGGATGGGTTCCGGTTCCCATCAGTGACTGTTCGTAGGGACCGGGAACGCCTTTAGCGTCGCGTCCTCCCGCCAACCAGGTGGTGGGTACCACTGCTTGATAGCGATCCACCTTCCCGTTCTTAATGGTTACCCAGTGCGATAGATTACCCCGCGCAACCTCTACAAACGAGTACCCTTGGCCGGTTTCTGGCCAGCTGGAGGGTTCCCACTTGCTGGCGTCGAAAACGTCAATATTACCTTGCTTGATGTTATTCACCAAAGCGTTGTAATCCTCTCGCAACAAGTCAGCGGAAACCCGGGCTTCCGCTGCGCGCGCAAAAGTGCGTCCCATCGTGGAGTTAATTTGATCGGGGGTAATTCCCAGGGTTTCAATAGCCCCGTCAACCAGTTTCTTAACCGGTTCATACCCTTGGGCATAAGCCACAACCATCCGCGCTACCGGACCAACCTGCATTGGTTTCCCGTCATAACGAGGAGCCTTAGACCAGGTGTATTTATCGTGATCGGCTAGCCATTCAAAAGGCGGCTGGGGGCCGGTATATTTTACTGTGGTTTCGCCCTTGTCAGGAGTTAGCCCCTTCTTGTCGCCCACCGAGTATTCATACCAGGCGGAGGTGACGAACTCTTCAATCTTGTGCGGATCGAAGGGCAAAGCCTTGCTCAAATCCCCATTGACTACTACCCCCGGTTTGATAGCCATATGCGGAGATTTCAGTCGGGAATCATTGGGATCGCCACTGAAGGTGGCTCCCGCCAATCCTACTGCCAAGTAGTTCGGGTGAGTGGCGCCAATATCGAAATAGTCTTTATAGACGCCTGCCAGGGCAATCACATCGGGGTAATAGCAGTCATTGACGAACTCGATAATTTCATCAATCCACGCCTTCACCTGGTCGAGCTGTACCTGGTTGATAGATTCCGAAGAATTCGGATCAATCGAACATGCCATCCCGCCTACCAGGAAGTTCGGGTGCGGGTTCTTGCCCCCGAAGACGGTGTTGATACGAATCATCGAGCGTTGGAATTCTAAGGCATCCAGATAGTGCGCCACGCACATCAAATCAGCTTCAGGAGGAAGACGGTAATCAGGATGATCCCAATACCCGCCGGTAAACACCGACAGCTGTCCGGAATCAAGCACCTGTTGAATAGTGTCCCGCACTTCGGTGAAGCGCTTTAGGTTATTGCCCCGCCATTTGGAACCTATGGAGTGTGCAAACTCCATAGCTTTGGCGGGATCTGCCTTAGCCGCGTTCGGAACATTCACGAAGTCCAAAGCGTGCAAGTGATAGAAGTGAATCACGTGGTCTTGGATTTCTTGTGACCCCAAAACTAAACCGCGGATTAAACGTGCGTTTTCGGGGGGATTGGAACCAATCGCGTTCTCGACTGCGGTAATCGAAGCAATCGCGTGAACCGAAGTACACACCCCGCAAATACGCTGGACAAATGCCCACACATCCCGGGGGTCGCGATGCTGGACAATAGTTTCAATTCCTCGAAACTGGGTGCTAACGCTCCAGGCTTTCTTAATCTGGTTCCCAGCGGTTTCCATCTCGATGCGCAGGTGACCCTCAATACGAGTCAACGGGTCGATAACTACTTTTTCAGCCATTATTTAGCCTCACTGTTCTTCTCGGTGGTTGCCTCGGGTGTTTGCGCCATAGGTTCTTCGCTGGATGGAGATGGTTCGGTATCGATAGCAGTGGCGTCACCAAACGCCGACATCGGCGAATTCTTGGTTGCTTTCCGGTCAGCTGCGGCTCTAGCAGCGGTTATCCCCGCATGCACGGCAACGCCGGCAGCAACTGCCCCGGTAAGCCCCAGACCCACCTTTTCAGCGGTTGCCTCTACCCCAAAGCCCGGTACTGTGGGCAGCTTCTGATAGAAGGGGGTGAAGCGATCATAAAAGTCGCGTTCAGTACAACCAATACAGGGGTGACCGGCACCGATCGGCCAGCCAGACTTCAGGTTCCACTGCACTATCGGGCAAGGACTGAAAGTGGAAGGCCCTTTACATCCCACATCGTATAGACACCAGCCTTCACGAGCTCCGGCATCGTCGAAGGTACGCACGTACTGGCCGGCATCGAAGTGCGGCCGGCGCGGGCAGGAGTCGTGAATACGCTGGCCATAGGCGAATAGGGGGCGTCCTTCCGAATCAAGCTCGGGAGCTTTACCGTGAGTCAAAATATAGGTTAAGGAGGCGGTGATTACTTCCCCAATTGGGGGGCAACCAGAAACGTTAATAACCTGTTTGTCTTTGATGATTTCATCCACGCCGACGGCGCCGGTGGGGTTAGGTTTGGCCGCTTGCACGGAACCAAAGACTGCACATGCCCCGACTGCCAAAATCATAGTGGCGTTTTCCGCTGATTCCCGTAGCACCTGTTCGGCAGATTTACCACCGATAGTGCAGTAAATACCGCCATCTTTAACTGGAATAGAGCCATTGACCACCAAGATATGTTCTTTGGCGTTAGTGTCGGCCAGCGCCTTTTCAGCGGCCTCACCCGCAGCCGCCATTACCAACTCGTTGTAGTTCACCGAAAGTAGGTTCAGCACCACTTCTTCCACAGTGGTTCCCCCACTACGCAAAGCGGATTCCATACAGCCGGTACATTCTTGGAGCTGCAACCACACCACATTCGGTTTAGTAATCGCGCCCATTTTGTCAGCCAGTTCCTCGGCTGCACGCTGAGCCGGAGCAGCGTGTGCCAACTCCGGGGTGCCTACCGCGAAAATAGCTGCCAGACCAGCACAGTATTTAACAAAATCCCGTCGACTTACCCCGGCACTGGCGAGGTTATCGGCGAGGGTTCCCTCCCGCCACGGTTTTATCTCATAGCTCATTTCCGGTTCCTCACTGATATTGAAGTTAGACCACAACGTCTCTCGGGATTATTGTACTCAGTTACCTTTTTTATATCCGGTTAAGCTGCTGAAACACCTATTTTATTTCGCAAAAAAAAATTTCGTATTTATAGTTGCTTTAACCACTGGATCCAGGGGTCAATTCCTTCCCCGTTTAGCGCCGACATTTCAATCACTTTCACCCCGGGGTTAACCTGCTCTAAGTATCCGCGGAACCTGTCCATATCGAACTTCAGATAGGGCGCTAGATCCATCTTGTTAACCACCACGATTTCCACCGAGCGGAACATCACCGGATATTTGAGGGGCTTATCCTCGCCCTCGGTAATAGAAAACACCATCGCTTTGGCGTTTTCGCCCACATCAAACTCGGCCGGACACACCAAGTTGCCCACGTTCTCAATAATCACTAGGTCAAGCTGGCTTAAATCTAGACCTTCTAAAGTGTGGTGCACCATTGGCGCGTCCAGGTGGCATTCACCTCCGAAACCCTGTCCGGTGTTCAGCAGGGATATCTGGGCACCGTAGCCATTGAGGCGCTCGGCATCTAAAGGAGTTTCAATATCGCCCTCGATAATGCCTACTCGCAGCTGACCTTGCAGTTTCGCCAAAGTGTGCTCTAGCAGAGTGGTTTTCCCAGATCCGGGCGAGCTCATCAGATTAACCACTTTCACGTTATTTTCTGCGAAAGCCTGGCGGTTATGTGCTGCCAAGTGGTCGTTTTCCGCATAGATATCTTCTAGGATTTCAATGCGTTCTTTCTCGGTGTCGTATCCCGAATGATCCCCAATCACTTCCGGATCGGCTATATAGTCACCGTGATCGTGGTGGTGGGCATGATCCCCGTGATCGTGCGCATGAACAGTGCCGTCGTCGTGACGATGAAAACGTCCCATCTTATTGTTTCCTCTCTGGTGTGACCTCTATGGACACTACTCTAAACTCTTCTCCGCTAATGGTCGCTACTTCTCGAGCGTGGCATTGGGAGCAACGGAAATCTAAAACTTCCCCCATTTGGGTTTTTGCTCCGCAATTCTCGCAGACAATTACCGCAGGTATCTCGGTGATATTGAGCCGGGCAGAACCTGACAAAGTGTTTTTACGAACGGCACTCCACGCAAACTGCAAAGCCTCCGGCACCACTTGCCGTAAATGCCCGACCTCTAGCTCTACCTCTAAAACCTCTCGTCCAGCCGCGTGCCGGGAAACAATGCGGGCAAGCTGGCGCGCAAGCGAAACTTCATGCATTGCTTCTCCTTCATTGGTCTGGTGGGAGCCGCCGCGAGGGCGCTACCAACTTTACCTTGTTCCCTCCCTTCCGCTTACCACTAGGCTTAGAATGTTGAGGTTTCACTAATCGGGGAGGTCGGAATGCGGCGAGCCTATCGGCTGCGCGGCGTAGTGCAAGGGGTGGGTTTTCGCCCCCATGTAGCTAAAGTCGCCGCCGCTTTCGCTATCAGCGGTTTCGTGGGTAATGATGATGAATCGGTATTTATCGAAGCTCAAGGCGCCGCCAGCGATATTGAAAACTTTATGACGAAAATGCTGGCGACTTTGCCTCCCCTGGCACGCGTCCTCCATAGTGCCTGCCAAGATATTCCCGAAATAGAGGGCGAAGACGGATTTAGGATTGTCTCCTCGCGGCGGCGCTCCGGCACGCGCACCTTGATTCCTCCCGACACCGCCACCTGTCCAGATTGCCGACAAGAAATGGTAGATCCGAATAATCGGCGCTACCACTATCCTTTTATCACCTGCACGAACTGTGGGCCGCGGGCAACGATTATGCGGGATTTACCCTATGATCGGGACACCACCACTATGGTTAAGTTCCCAATGTGTCCGGCCTGCCAGGCAGAATATACCGATCCGAAAAATCGGCGCTACCATGCGCAACCGGTTAGTTGCTTCGATTGTGGCCCGGTGCTGTGGGTGAGCGATACTAAAAACCCCCAGTTGCGCCCTCCGGCAGGAGATCGCCGTTCCTTGATTTCGGCTGCTTTATCCCAGGCACGCGCGAGTTTGCGGCGGGGAGAAATCCTGGCGGTTAAAGGTATCGGCGGTTTTCATTTAATGTGTGATGCCCGCAATCAGGAGGCGGTCGCCCGGCTACGTAAGCGCAAGAACCGCGGGGATAAACCATTTGCAGTGATGGCTCCCAGTGTTAAAGCTGCTCAAGCGCTAGCACAACTAAATGCTAAACAGGTTACAGAGCTATCTTCCCCGGCGCGTCCCATTGTGATTGCTCCCTTTGGCAAAGGGTACGATTTGGCGCCTGCGGTGGCTCCTGGCTTAGGCGACGTAGGGATTTTATTGCCCTACGCCCCTTTGCACTTAGAACTTTTAAGCGCCGAATGCACCGAGATGGCGTTGGTGGCGACTTCCGGGAATCTGGCGGGCGAACCACTGTGTTTTACGAACGAGGACGCATTCGAACGGCTATCACGGATAGCGGACGCTTTCGTGTTCCATGATCGCGATATTCACCTGCCGATGGAGGACTCGGTTTTCTTAGCAAGCGCGCAGGTAATGATCCCTTCGCGGCGTTCGCGCGGTTATGCACCGTTGCCGGTGGCATTGCCTCATGCAGCCACGACACCGATCTTGGCGGTAGGCGGAGAACTGAAGAATACATTTTGCCTTGCCAGTGGAAACTGGGCGCATATTTCAGGGCATATAGGCGATATGGGAACCCTCGCCAGCCAGGAGGCTTTGGATCGGGCGGTAGCGCAGATGCTGAATTTTCAGCACCAACAACCAAAAAAAGTGGTTTGTGACCTGCACCCGTCTTATTCCACCGTCAGTTGGGCTTCGCGTTTTGCCGACCAGCACGGCATTGAATTAGTGCAGGTACAGCACCACGTGGCGCACGCCTATAGTCTGCTGGCAGAACATTCCCGCCGGGATCCGGCGGTAATAGTAGCCGTGGATGGCACCGGGTATGGCACGGATAGCACTATTTGGGGCGGAGAAATCCTAGAGATTGCAGGTTCAGATTGGCATCGCCGCGCTCACCTCCCCTCCTTTAGCCTGGTGGGAGGAGATCGCGCAGTGCGTTACCCCTGGCGGGTAGCTTTGGGGATTGCACACGATTGGAATCTGGATTGGATTACCCAGAAAATAAGCGCTGAAATTGGGGATCGGCAGGGAAAGAACGCCGAGTTAGAGCTAGTAAAAAGTCAGTTAAACAGCGGCTTTGGCGTAGTGGCGACCACCAGTTGCGGCAGATTATTTGACGCGGCAGCCGCCATATTAGGAATCTGCACCTCAGTCACCTATGAGGCGCAAGCAGCAATGGAACTAGAGTACGCCGCTACCAGCTGGGCAAACAGGCATATAGGCGCACCGTCTTTGCGCGTTAATAGCTACCGGGAACTTTTTGAAATGCTGGGTGAGGACGATCGGGAAGTAGGCGAACGCGCCTGGCAGTTCCATCTGGGATTGGCGCAGCTCTTGGGCGACCAGGCTAGAGAATCCGCTGACAAAGCAGGCATAAAAACCCTGGGGCTAACCGGTGGAGTTGCCCTCAATCGTTTATTTAGCAGCAATTTTATCTGTATGCTGCACGAAGGCGGCTATGAAGTATTAACTCATAAAGCCGTGCCTCCCAATGATGGCGGCCTCTGCCTAGGGCAGGCGTGGGCAGCAGTTTTGGGCGCTTGCTAAGGGTGATTTTCGCGCCTACGAATTGACCCCTTACTTGCTGACTTCCAACCGGCTAGCAGATTCGCGGAAGCGGATCGCCCACCAACATATCAATCATCCGGGTACCCCCGAAAGCCGTCACCATCACTACCGATGACTCCGGTTTAGAAACTACCCGCCCGATATTAGCGGCTTCTTCCCCGCCGGGCAGTGCTCGCAGCGCTGCCAGTGCGCTATCAACCTGATCGGCAGGAACTACCGCGCAGAACATACCTTCGTTCGCCACATAGATGGGGTCGATGCCCAACATATCGCAGGCACCGCGAGTCATATCGTGTACCGGAATAGATTCGTCCTCGATAGCTATCCCCCACCCGGTAGCCACCGCTAGTTCGTTCAGTACCGTTCCCAGACCGCCGCGTGTAGCATCACGCATCCAGCGGGTATCCGACACCGCCGCCATTAGCGCTTCTACCAGGTGATTAACCGCGCGAGTATCGGATTTAATGGGGGCTTCAATCGCGAGATCACCGCGCGCCATCATCACTGACATGCCGTGATCTGCGATTGCTCCGGAAACAATAATCCGGTCTCCGCGCTGCACCTGTGAGGCACCCAGGCGGCGCTCACCTGGCACTATCCCGACCCCTGCGGTGTTAATGAACAGTTTGTCACCGCTACCTTGAGGAACCACTTTAGTGTCGCCGGTAACGATCCGTACCCCAGCTTTCTCGGCGGCCTCACGCATCGCCTGTACTTCCCGGCGTAATTCCGCGATCGGCAGTCCTTCCTCCAAAATAAAACCGGCGCTAATTACCTTGGGGATAGCGCCCGAGACTGCCAGGTCATTGACGGTACCGTTAACCGCCAGCTCCCCGATAGACCCCCCAGGGAATACCGTAGGGTTCACCACATAGGAATCGGTGGACATTGCCAGTTTGTAGCCGGCGAGATCCTTGAAAGCGTCCTCGCCCTCGCTATCCGCGCCCAGAAGTTCTGCTAGGGGCAGCACCCCGGCATCGGTGAGTTCCTCTAGGACTTCGTTGCCGTAACCGGAAACGAAAACCTGCTCAACTAGGGCAGCAGAGGCCTTCCCGCCCGCGCCGTGCGAGAGCGTCACGTAGTCGTCTTTGAGTTTCATTCCGCGGCTGCGTACCCGCGCAATATTGGAATTTACTTTGAGTTCGTCATCATTTAGGCGGTTTTTAGGATCCACTCTTTGATAATCGCACAAACCGGCGGTGATTTTCATCTTTGATAGCGCTGACAATTGCAAGTAACCTGGAAAGCAATTAGCTCAAGGAGGGTTCTATGTGTTTGGGAGTTCCTGCCGAAATTGTGGCATTCGATGAAAATGAGAGCGGCCGCGCCAAGGTTTCGCTATCCGGGGTTGAACGGATGATTTC
Source organism: Varibaculum prostatecancerukia (assembly GCF_943169825.2). Taxonomy (NCBI): domain Bacteria; kingdom Bacillati; phylum Actinomycetota; class Actinomycetes; order Actinomycetales; family Actinomycetaceae; genus Varibaculum; species Varibaculum prostatecancerukia. The sequence continues at coordinate 832,972 of NZ_OW968402.1, read as the reverse complement.
CACAGATCTGCTGGCAGACGAGGGTTTGAAAGTTGGTGATTGGGTGCTGGTACATGTGGGATTTGCGATGTCACAGATCGACGCGGAAGAGGCCGCCACCACTTTGGATCAGATCAGAAAACTGGGGCAGTTCGAAAGCGAACTAGAGCAATTTAAGACCACCTCGGTCTAACCAGCTCACCCTACCCAAATCTTTCAACCGCGAAAAGAGACCAAACAAATGAAGTATGTTGACGAATTCCGCGACCCCGAGTTTGCGCGCAAACTGGTAGAACGCATCAATTCGGAGGCCAAACACTTTGAGCGCCCGCTAGCATTTATGGAGATTTGCGGAGGACACACCCACACTATTTACCGGCATGGTCTAGAACATCTTTTACCAGAAAACGTGCAGTTCATTCACGGTCCGGGCTGCCCAGTGTGCGTCATCCCCATGGGACGGGTAGATGACGCGCTGTGGCTAGCTAATCAGCCGGATGTCATTTTGACGACTTTCGGGGACATGATGCGGGTGCCGGGATCTAAAGAATCTCTGCTGCAGGCGAGGGCGCGCGGGCGCGACGTCCGTTTCGTATATTCGCCCTTGGATGCTTTAAAAATTGCGAAAGAAAATCCAGATAAGAAGGTAATTTTCTTTGCGATTGGGTTCGAAACCACTGCCCCCTCCACCGCAGTTACTCTGGTAGCCGCGAAGAAACAACAGGTAAAGAACTTTTCTGTGTTTTCTAATCACGTGAAGATTGAACCGCCGCTGCGCGCGATTGTGGGCGCTGATGAAACCCGGATCGACGGTTTTATTGGTCCCGGGCATGTGGCCACGGTAGTCGGCTCGGATGCTTTCAAGTTCTTGCCAAAGGAATATAACAAACCGGTGGTAGTCACCGGGTTTGAGCCGCTCGATATTTTGCAGTCGGTAGCGATGCTAATTGACCAATATCTGTCGGGAGCAGTAGCACGTGGAGAAGCGCGAGTAGAAAATCAATACTCACGGGTAGTACGTCACGAAGGTAATCTCGCTGCTCTCAGGCTCCTGGATCGGGTATTTTCTACCCGTGACACCTTCGAGTGGCGCGGTCTAGGCTGGATGCCTTACTCCGGGATGGGGATTTCCGAGGAATTTGCCCCCTGGGATGCTGAGCGGCTGTATAACGTGCCGGGAGTGCGGGTTCCCGATCCCCCGGCCTGCGAATGCGGATCAGTACTTACCGGGCGGATTAAGCCTTGGGAATGTAAAGTGTTCGGTACCGCCTGTTCCCCGGAGAAACCCATTGGTACCTGTATGGTTTCCCCCGAGGGCGCATGTGCGGCCTTCTATAACTTCGGCCGCATTGACCGGGAAACTGCCCACGCCATCGTCATCGAAGATTAAACTTCCCTATCACGGGTCTGGCTGAACACGCGGGGGCAAGATTTTTCCTCCTGCAAATACTGCTACGCATCCAATCGGGTCTGGATCAACACACGGGGGCGAGATTTTTCCTCCTCTGAAGCAAGCTGTACCGTTAGTCAGTCATACGCGGAAAAGCACTAAACATGCGGGGGATAGTTTTTTCCTCCTGCCCAAAATCCCTATTTGCCTGTGGCAAATAGGGATTTACGCCCGCCTAACCTATCGGATAAAAACTATCCCCCGCATGAAGAGGCTTCGGTACGAGAATGCCTCCTAAACGAGGGGGCGAGATTTTATCCGAGCAGGCGCGGTGGGCATAAGAATTCGGGAAACGTCGCTACGTTTTCCGAATTCTTGGGCGGGAGGAAAAATCTCGCCCCCTCGTACGACTAATTCATTCTGCGGGTTGGCGGGGTTTTGTCTGAATTTTCATTCTGGCAGTTTTAAATTTCGGTGGGTTTAGGAGGTCTAAACTTTTTTGGTAAAGGGTTTCCCAAAAGAAACGGCTACTGGCGTTGCGGTAGTTTTTATCTCTTTATCAAGGAGTTTTCAGTATGTCCCCGAGTATGTCTCCCCAACCGCCGATGGGTAACAATGGATATAACTACCCAGGTAATCCCGGTGGCTATTCCCCGCAGCCTATGGCCTCGCCTGCCCCTGCTGGGTTTCCTCCCAATGGCGGTTATCCCGGGGGCTACCCGAATCCCACGGGGGAAAACAACTCCGGTGAGAAGAGTCGGAAAAAACTGCTCATTATTTCTTGCATCCTGGCCATCGTGCTGATTTTTAGCTGCATCGGTGGTTTATGGATTTTCAGGAAGCAACAGGCTGAAAACGCTGCCTGGCAAGCCGCCCATCAGTATCAAGCGGTAAAGATTGACGTGACTGGCTCGGACTACACTCCCGAGAAAGCTACTTTCGTACCTATCCGCGTCCAAGGAACAGATTTAGATAAGAAAAAAGTAGATAAACGGATCAAGTTTTACCCCAAGAGAACCAAGGTTAAACTTTTGCGAGGAAGCTACACCCTGAAGGTAGAAGCCTCCCCCATCCAAAACGATGGACGCATCTATAACATCCCGAAAAATGAGTTTCATATCAAGGTAACTCCGCCTGAAAAGAAAGATGCGCCTGCTAGTACCCCAGAAAGTGAGGAAACTAGCGGAGCCCCTGAATCCTCAGATAGTCAGGAACCTAGCGAAGCCCCTGAATCCTCAGATAGTCAGGAAAATAGCGAGGCCACCGATTCCCCAGATACTGAGAATAACTCTGAGGAGTGTACTTCCTGCCCTGCTCCCCAGCTAAATATCCCCCTGGAGCCGATCGAACCGGAAAACGTTACCGACGAGCAGCTTGAGCAGTTAAAGAAGGTTTACGGCGAGTATGGGATGAAAGATGAGGAAATCACCAAGCAAGTCGAAGTGGTAACCGACGCCCGCCAAGCTAAAAAAGACGAGATTGCCATGGCCGAGGCGGAAGAACAAGCCCGCCAGGAGGAAGCCGCTCGCCAAGCCGCCGCCGCGCAAGCAGCTCGAGAAGCCGCCGCCCGCGCCCAGCGCCAGCAGGCTCAAGAACCGCCACCAACCATAGCAGATGGGATGGGAAAACCGGTTATCTATCTGTACCCCACTAAGAAAACCAAGGTGAACGTCAAGATTAAAATCAATCCTGACCTCGGAGCACTCACCACTACCTATCCGAAGTATCCGGCAAAAGGTGGCTGGAACGTCATGGCGAATCCCAACGGTTTATTAAGTGGCTACGGAAACACCTACAACTACCTCTATTGGGAAGGGCTGTCTTATAAGTTCCCCTGGGATTTCTCTCACGGTTTTGTAGTCAAAGGCTCTGACTCAGCCAAGTTCTTAGAAAAGTCGCTACCCAAACTGGGGCTGAACCGGCGTGAAGCTAATGAGTTCATTGTCTATTGGCTACCCAAGATGGAGGCTAATAAGTGGAATCTGATTTCTTTCCAAGGCAAGAACTACACTGACAACGCCAAGTTGCAGGTATCCCCGAAGCCAAAAACCACTATCCGGGTTTATATGGCGTTCAAGGCGCTAGACAAGCCGATCAAGGTTAAGCCGCAAACTCTGAAAGCCCCGAAGCGCACCGGATTCACAGTCATCGAATGGGGTGGAACCGAAGTCAAGAAATAGCTACAGATCTGATCAGGTCTGGCTCGGTAAAAGCGCTCCGGGGACCCCGCGTTCCGCTTGGAGCAAGCGGAACGAGCCCCTCTCGCATCTTTTACCGGCCGCGACCCTTGTCCCCACATGAAGCCGGTTTGGTACGAGAAAGCGTCCTAAACGAGGGGACGAGATTTTATCCGAGTGGGCGCGGTGGGCATAAGAATTCGGAAAACGTCGCCACGTTTTCCGAATTCTTGGGCGGGAGGAAAAATCTCGCCCCCTCGTAATATTGTGGCTAATGCTCGATTTCGAGGAGAGTTAGGGCTTGGTCTAGGTTGGCCGACGTGCCTGCTTCGCCGTCTAGCCAATGGATTCTCGGGTCTTTGCGGAACCATTTACGCTGTTTGCGGGCTAACTGCCGGGTATGTAGCGAGATTTGCTCTGCGGCCTCTTCGCGGGTGATTTTTCCGGCCAGCAAATCCATAACCGCCTGGTAGCCGGTGGCGCGGCAAGCCGTGGGGGTATGGGCCAGTCCCTGTTTTTCTAGCTGCGCAACTTCTTGGATAAATCCGTGTGCCAACATTTGGGCGGTGCGCTGGCTAATGCGCTCATCGAGCACTGCTAGTGGCCAGTTGATTCCCAACTGCAAAGTAGGCTGAAAATATTCCCGCCGCGGCATAGTGGCAGAAAATTTTTTGCCGGTTATCTCATATACTTCCAGCGCGCGGATAACTCGGCGTACATTGCTGGGCAAGATTCTGGCAGCGGACTCCGGATCTACTTCGGCAAGGCGTTGATGCATTTTTTCTGCCCCCAGTTGCACTGCCTGGGCGGTAATCCGTTCCCTGACAGCGCTATCAGTTCCGGGAAACTCGATTTCATCCAAGGCGGCGCGCACATAGAGCCCGCTCCCTCCCACCAGCATCGGCAGGGCTTTCCGCGCGCGAAGTTCGTTAATCACCGGGCGGCAACTGCGCTGATAGGCAGCTACTGAGGCTTTTTCCGCTAGTTCCAGAACATCCAGTAGATGGTGGGGAATCCCTCCGCGCTCCTCTAGAGGAACTTTCGCGGTCCCGATATCCATTCCCCGGTAGAGCTGGAAGGCATCAGCAGAAATAATCTCGCAGGTAATGCCACGCTCTCCTAACGCCCGGGCTAGCTGCAGGGAAAAACCGGATTTTCCACTGGCTGTTAGCCCAACTACCGCAACGAGAGGAAGTTTGGAAGCATCCATTAAGCTACCTACCCACGAGGACGAATAGCGGGAATTCCCAGAGACACCTGCTGGGAGTATTCTTCTTCTTTACTTTGGCGCGCTTCCCAGGCATCTCCGGCTCTAGTAGCGCGCACCGAGAACATTCCCCCGTTGAGGGCGGAATCCGCAATCAGGTTATGAGGCGCGCCGTAAGTAACTTTCGCAGTCACGATATCTCCAGGTCGTGGAGCTTTCTGTCCGGCAGGTAGCGCCACGTGGACTAGGCGACCATCGCGCGCCCTGCCTGACACCCGGTGAGTTTCTTGATCTTTTCGACCCTCGCCCTCAGCCACTAAAACTTCAACGGTGCTTCCTTCCAACTTTTGGTTTTCTGCCAGGCAAATCTTTTCCTGCAAGGCAATCAAACGGTTGTAACGCTCTAGCTTGACCTGGTGAGGAATCTGATCCTCGCGATCGGCCGCCGGAGTGCCCGGACGCGGCGAATACAGGAAAGTGAAGGCAGAAGCAAAACGGGCCTGCTCCACTACCTCTAGGGTTTGTTGGAAGTCTTCCTCGGTTTCCCCCGGGAAGCCGACAATAATATCAGTTGAAATCGCGGCCTCAGGCATGGCCTGACGTACCTTATCTAGTATCCCTAGGAAACGTTTTTGCCGGTAGGAGCGGCGCATCGCGCGCAAAATAGTATCGGAACCCGACTGCAACGGCATATGCAAAGTGGGCATCACGTTTTCAGTTTCCGCCATCGCCCAAATCACGTCATCACTAAAGGCTGCCGGATGGGGGGAAGTGAAGCGTACCCGCTCTAAATCTTCAACATTTCCGCAGGCACGCAGCAGCTTAGCGAAGGCTCCGCGATCACCAAATCCGGCTCCATAAGAGTTCACGTTTTGCCCCAGTAAGGTAACCTCCAAAGCTCCCTGTGCCACCACGGCCTCAACTTCCGCGAGTACTTCCCCAGGACGCCGATCGCGTTCGCGCCCTCGCAAAGAAGGAACAATGCAGAAAGTACAGGTGTTATTACAACCCACCGAGATGGATACCCAGGCGGAATAGGCGGATTCGCGGCGGGTAGGCAAAGTGGAGGGAAATACCTTTAGAGATTCTGCGATTTCTACCGCTGCCTGCCGGTTATGGGCGGATCTGCGCAGCAGGGCGGGGAGGACGTCAATATTGTGGGTACCGAAAACCGCGTCCACGTAGGGGGCTTTTTCAATGATTTTCTCGCGCATCTGTTGCGCTAGGCAACCCCCGACCGCGATCTGCATTCCGGGGCGCTCCCGCTTCACGCTGGCTAGTTGCCCCAGGTTCCCGAACAGGCGGTTAGCTGCAGCTTCCCGCACCGAACAGGTGTTGATTACGACTACATCTGCTCCCCCGTCACCTGCATTGGTGGCGCGCGCGGCGGCGGCCGGCACCAGCTCTACTGGCACCAGGCCGTCAGCTTCTAGCAGACCCGCCATGCGTTCGGAGTCATGCTCGTTCATCTGGCACCCCAGGGTGCGCACATGGTAGGTTCGGGGCATTTTATCGTTGCTTGTCATCGCGCCTAGTCTAATAGGCAAGCTGTCAGGGGCGAAAACTACTGTGACCGAGGGCTCTCTGCCGTAGTTACTTGTTCGCTTCCCCGTCCGGCCTGAAAAAGTGGCTGTTAGGAGTTATCGCCTACCCACTGGTTTACCAGGGAGACGATTTCTTGGGCTCGCGGAACGCTTTCCTGCGTGGGAAGGTTAATGGCGCTTTCTATCAGGCGCTCGGTATTGGGCAAGTCGGAAAGCTCAGGATCTAGGTTGTAGAGCTCGTAGTCTTTTACCCCAGGAAATAGTGCCGGTCGATACCAGCGTCCCGGGTAATAGCCGCGCGCGTGCAAGAAAGAAAAGAGGCTTTCCGCCCCATTGGCCGAGGTAGCGCCCTCAACAAATATCGGGAAACGCACTAGAGCCTGGGAATCACTGATATCTGCCGGTATTTGCAGCCGCCGCCTGAGCTTTTCTTGATAAACGTGCTGCACTTGCTGGCGTCGCCGCCGAGTAGCTTCAATCTTATTCAATTGCGAAAGCGCCTGATCTGCCACCCACTTGGAGGGCAAAGCGGGGGCACGGTCTAACTTTCCCTGCTGCTCCAGGGGAATAATCGGGGCTAAAAATCTATCGGTTTTTATTAGAGTTTTCCGCAGGGGAGCCGAGAGCATCTGCGGTAAATGGTTGAGTACCCGCACTTGGTTAAAATAGCGGCGCATGGCTTTTTCTTCGCGCCCCTGGGGAGCGCGCACCCCGGCGCAAGCGGTCTTAAGCTCTTCCACAAAGCGTTGGTGCTGCGGGCTGCGCTCCTTCAGGCGCGGATTAATCCAGATAGCACCCCCAAACTTGGTAGGCAGAAGTTTTTCTACCCCGAAAGAGTGCACCGAAATATCCGCCAGTGGTTCTCCCTGGTTATCGCGAAGCATTGATCCGACGCAGTGAGCGGAGTCTTCCAGAAAAATCGCCGGGGTGCTCTGAACCCGCGAACGCAACAGCGCCGCCTTGCTGTCCGCGAGAATTCCGAAAGTGTTCTGCCACACCACCGCCCGCGTCTGCTCATGGAGGGGCGCGAAGTCGGGGACTAAAGCGATGGAATCGGGATCAATATCCCCGTATTCGGGTTTAAGACCAGCCACCAAGATGGGGTTAATCGCAGTGACACAGGTATACGCCTGAGTGGTTACCGTTCCCTGGCCAAAGCATTGGTGCAAGGTTTGGTAGACGGTTGCCATCCCGTGGCGGGCGCGCATAAATAAGAACCAATCTTCAGCGCGAGTATCAGTAAGCGTAGCGAGACAGTTTTTCAACGGTAGGAACGCACTTTGGGTCATGTAGACATTCTAAAGCCCGACAAAGAACTCCCCCAAGGAATATGCTGTTTGGAGCGGATACCATTACTTTAGGGCAAGAAGATACCGGGATAGCTCCTCCCTAGAATCCCGTTCAAAGTAGCTGATAAATGGGATCACTACCGCACTCCAGGAGTAATGTATCCTAAGCAATGATTTCATTCCGGGAATATATGTGGTTATCCCAGATAAGCGAGGAGCATTATCGTGCCCATTTTGGATTTATCTAATAGTGAAGCAGTAGCTCGCTATGAAGAATTCGTTGCTTCCAGTCCCTACGGTCACGTCATGCAATCCTTAAACTGGGCAAAAGCAAAGAATAACTGGGATAGTGACTACGTATATCTGCAAGACGATGCGGGAAATATTACTGCTGCCCTGTCAATACTTTCTATCAGGAACCATGGCGAGCATGCTTTTATGTATGCCCCCCGCGGTCCCGTCTGCAATTTTAAGGATATTGACACGGTGAAAGCGCTGGTAAACGAGGCCGCCCCGGTGATTGAAAAACGCAACGGTTTTGTTTTAAGGATGGACCCCGAGTTTGCCTACGACGAAGAGGTGCTTGCAAGCTATCGGAATGCCGGCATAGATAATCTGGAGATTACTACCCGCGGAGCCGATGAACACAACTTTTCTAATCCCAGGATGAATATGATTGCGGACATTTCCATGGGATCGCATGAAGGGTTTTTGAAGACCGTAAAATCAAAAAATAAAAGCAAAATAAAGGTTCCTTACAAACATGGTCTAGAAACTTTACGCTTCCATCGCGGTGATCCGCAGTTCGAGGAAACTCTCGATAAATTTTATGAACTAACCAAGATAATGGCGGAGCGGCAGGGAATCACCTATCGCCCTAAAGATTATTTCGTGCGCCTATTTAATGCATTCCCACCGGAAGCAGTAACTCTCTATGAAACTCGCACCGCCGAGCATGAGGTACTCTCCTGCGCTATCACTTTGGGATTTAACCGGAAATGTTTTTATATTTACGCTGCTAGTTCCAATGAAAAACGAAATCTGCGACCCAACTATCAAATGAACAATGAAGCGATTAAGGACGCTATTGAACAGGGATATACCCAATACGATATGGGAGCAATCTACGAGGTGGATAACTCCGGCGGACTCTACAGCTTCAAAAAAGCATTTTGTGGCGAGGGCGGTCTATTAGAAATGATCGGGCAGTTCGACTGGGTATTCAACCCCGATGTTTATGCCTACTTCCGTAAATAGCCAGAGGAAGCCAAATATTTTCCCTACGTAACCAGGACAGGAAACCAATTCCTTCTACACCAGTCCAGGATTCTATCTTTCCGCCGGCTAATAGTTGGCGCGCAACTACGAAACCTAGGCTCAGCCGATAAACTGGAGGCAAAGGTAATAGCTTTAAGGAGATTTTGATGCCGAAGTTGCGTCCTTTTCGCGCTCTGCGTCCCACTAGCGAGGCCGCCCCGCGAGTAGTGGCACTGCCCTATGACGTCATGAACCGGGAGGAGGCGGCAGAACAGGGCAAAGACCCCGATTCCTATCTACATATCACCCGCGCGGAGATTGATTTACCCTCAAGCGTGGATCAACACGCTGACCAGGTGCACGAGCAGGCCGCCGCCAATCTGGCCGATTTTATTGACCGTGGGGTGCTGGTCCGTGAAGACCGCCCCTGCCTGTATCTGTACCGGGAGACTTGGCGAGGCGCCGCCCAGGTGGGAATCGTCGGGTGCGCCCAGGTAGTCGATTATCAAAACGGAACTATTAAGCGGCACGAAAAAACTTTGGCAATCAAAGAGTCCGACCGAATTAAACATTTCGACCGGGTAAATGCCCACACGGAACCGGTGTTTCTCACCTATCGAGCCAATCAAGAAATCGACGAGATCACCGCGAGGGTAACCAAAGAAACACCACTGCTTGAGGGCAAAACTTTAGATGGTACCCGCCATGAGCTTTGGCCCTTATCGGATGAAGATACCGCCTCGGCTGCTCGCGCCCTAGAGGCGCTGGACTACTTCTATATTGCCGATGGGCATCACCGCTCCGCATCGGCGGCAAAAGTGGGACTTACTCGCCCGCAGCGCCCCGAAGCTCCCTGGAATGAGTTTTTAGTGGTAGCGGTTCCCGACCACGACTTGCGCTGCCTTCCCTATAACCGGCTAGTGCTTGATTGGGGAGATACTAACCCCGCGCAGTTCTTGAACGACTTAGCGCAGGTAGCGGCGATAACTGAACTAGGAAAGTTCGCTCCCCCAGAAAATGCCGGCTCGTTCAGTATGTATCTGGGCGGCAAATGGTATGCATGCAGTTTCCATCCCGGGGTTATAGCTGGTAAAAAGCTGCCCGATTCCTTAGACGTATCTTTGCTGCAAGAAAAAGTGCTTTCTCCCCTACTGGGAATTAAAGATCCCCGCACCAGCGAGCGCATCGATTTCGTAGGCGGGATTCGCGGGGATGGCGAGCTGAAAGCAGCGGTAGATAATGGCGCGGCGTGTGCCTTCTATATGTATCCCACCCAGATTGACCAAGTGATGGAAGTGGCAGATGCCGATAAAATCATGCCCCCTAAGTCCACTTGGTTCGAGCCGAAACTGGGCAGTGGCCTGTTTGCCCATCCTCTCTGGGATTAGTAATACCGGGGTTAATCATCCTTATTTTTACCAGGGCGCACTTCGGGATTTTCAAGGGCCCGGTTGTGTCGGCTGCAAAAGGCTGCTAACAGGGTACTTAGGAGCCTTGGGGCTGATCTTTGGCTCCTCCAAAACGCCGATTGCGCCCTCCAAAAGCTGCTAGTTCCCGCCAGAGTTGTTCCCGTTTAAAATCTGGCCACATCTCGGGAACAAAGCTAAGTTCCGCATAGGCACATTGCCACAGCAAGAAATTAGACAGGCGCTGTTCCCCGGAGGTGCGGATCAGTAAATCCACATCCGGCATTCCTCCTAGATACATTTCTCGCGCTAAGGTGTCCTCGCGGATATGGTTTTCGCTGATTTCCCCGGCCGCTACCCGGCGGGCAACTGCGCGGGCAGCGTCCACCAGTTCCGCGCGTCCTCCGTAATTTATACACATATTGAACACCATCCCGGTGTTTTTCCTGGTCAAATCGGCGGCAGCTTCTAATTCTTTGATAACTGACTTCCAGAGGCGCCCGCGCCGCCCCGACCACACTATGCGCACGTTCCAGTCGTTGAGTTCGCGGGAGCGCCGGCGAATCACGTCTCGCGAATACCCCATAAGGAAACGCACTTCCGCCGGGGAGCGTTTCCAATTCTCGGTGGAAAAAGCATAGACGCTCACCATTTTCACCCCAGCCTCGACTGCTCCTGCCAGGGTGTCCATCAGCGACAGTTCTCCGGCTTGATGCCCTGCCGTGCGCGGCAAACCCTGTTGATTAGCCCAGCGTCCATTGCCATCCATGATTAGCGCCACGTGGGTGGGAACCTGCGATAACGGAGGTATGGAGGCGCCCTGCCCGGGGGGAATAGTTGCTACCAAGTCTTTATCGCTCATGTTCTTATTATGCCTTGCGTTCCCTGACCGACAGGGATTTTAGTTTTCTCTCTAAAACCCACTCGGTATAGGCAGTAACCACTTCTTCTGCGATGCCCTGGGTTAGAGCATCTGCCTGGTAAACCTGTGGCCATTGCCCGGCAAGCAGCAAAGTAAGCAGCTTGGTTACTGGATCTGAGATGCGTATTCCTCCGCTGAGCTGGCAATCTGCGCATACCACCCCACCTGCTGGCGCCGAGAATACTTTAAAGGGGCCGTCAGATCCGCAGAGGGAACACGCGCTTAAAGCCGGAGCCCATCCGGCAATCGCAAGGGTGCGCAAAAGATACGAGGATAGCACCATGCCGGGGCGGTGCGCGCGGTTCGCTAAGGCTGGTATTGCTCCAGCAAGCAGACGGTATTGGCTGCGCGAAGCCTCGCCCTCAGAAAGTTTTTCCGCGGTTTCTAACATTACCTGCCCGGATAGGTAACGTTCATAATCGGCGGCAATCGCCGGGGCATTCAGGCTGAGCGACTCGGCTTGGGTGACGGTATCCAGATTTCTCCCCAGGTGCAGCTGCAGTTTTACCCGATTAAAGGGACTGAGACGCGCCCCGAATTTCGAGGAGGTGCGGCGCAGTCCTTTAGCTACTGCCCGCACTTGCCCGTGCTCGAGGGTGAGCAGGGTCAAAATCATGTCTGCTTCCCCTAGCTTGGTGGTTCGCAGGACAATCGCCTGGTCGGTATAGGTTCGCAGCACCCGGTTATTATCTCACATCTACTTGCTAGTTCAGCTTTGACACAGTTCAAAGGGCGCTTACGGGCGAGAGCTAGCGGCCGCCTCCGCAAATACTAATGCCAGCAGCCACGTAAAACCTACAAAACGATTGCTAGACTTCCTGAAAAACGACTTTTAGCATCTATTAATCGAGTTCAAAACACTATTCGAAAAAATCCACGCCTTAGCGTTCCGCGCGGTTGAGGGCGCTGATGACTGCCTTATAGGTAGCGCGGGTAATCGATGGATCGATACCTACTCCCCACAGCACCTGACCGGCAATCTCGGCCTCGACATAGGCTGCTGCCCGCGAACTTTCGCCGGTTTCCATCGCGTGCTCGACATAGTCCAGAACTTTGATATCCAGCCCTAGCCCTTGGAAAGCAGTAATGAAAGCCTCGATAGGTCCGGGCGCCACCGCTTCTAAAGTCCGCATAGTACCGTTATCGCTTACCTGAGCCCGCAGGGACACTTCCCCAGTTTCGTGGTTGGTATCGGCGCGAGAATCCCGCAGCTTAAAGCGGCCCCAAGGCGTGAGGCTGTGTTCTTCGCCGGGCAAATATTCATCGGCAAAAATCTTCCACAAATGCTGCGAGTCGACCTCGCCCCCGAACTCTTCTGTGTAGTCCTGAACGTGACGATAGAACTCCACCTGCAGGCGGCGTGGCAAATCCAAGGAATAATCCCGTTTCATCATGAATGCGATTCCGCCCTTGCCGGACTGGGAGTTCACCCGAACCACTGCCTGGTAGTCGCGCCCGATATCGCCCGGGTCTATCGGTAAGTAAGGTACTGTCCAGATAACTTGGTTTTGGTCGCCACCGGCAGCTTTAACCTCCCGGGCACGCTTATCGAAGCCTTTCTTGATGGCGTCTTGGTGGGAACCGGAGAAGGAGGTGTAAACCAAATCGCCGGTATAGGGTTGGCGGGGATTGGTTTCCATGCGAGTACAGTGCTCGACCGTTTCGCGCACCTTATCCAGGTTAGATAAATCCAGCATGGGGTCGATGCCTTGGGAATAAAGATTCATCGCCAAGGTAATCAAATCTACGTTGCCAGTCCGCTCGCCTTGCCCCAAGAGGCAGCCTTCTACCCGGTCAGCGCCTGCTTTCATAGAAAGTTCCGCGGCTGCGATCCCGGTGCCGCGGTCATTATGGTTATGTACCGACAGGCATACGTGTTCGCGGCGGCTAAGGTTACGGCTCATCCATTCAATCTGATCTGCATAGGAGTCCGGGGTGTAACGCTCTACGGTAGCCGGCAGGTTCAAAATAATTTCGCGATCCTCATCGGGCTGCCAGATATCCATGACCGCTTCACAGATTTCCAGGGCAAACTCAGCTTCGGTATCCACGAAAATCTCGGGGGAATATTGCAGACCAAAAACCGTAGAATCATCCAATTGCTTTTCCGCTTGCGCGATTACTTCGCGTACCCCGCTCACCGCCAGTTCTACGGTGGCCGCCTTATCGTTGTGGAATACTACTTCCCGAAAAGTGGGTGAGGTGGCGTTATAGATATGCACATTGGCACGCGGCACCCCCACTAGGGATTCCACGGTGCGTCCGATTAGGTCTTCGCGCGCCTGGGTGAGGACTGAAACGCAGACGTCTTCGGGAATCGCGTCATCTTCAACTAGTGAGCGCACGAAGTCAAAATCTACCTGTGAGGCCGCCGGAAACCCGATTTCGATTTCTTTCATCCCTATCTGTACCAACAGATCGAACATTTTTCGTTTACGCAGCGGATCCATAGGGTCAATCAAGGCCTGGTTGCCGTCTCGCAAATCCGTAGATAGCCAGCGAGGAGCCTGGGTAACATTTTTATCTGGCCAGGTACGATCCGGCAGTTTTAGGGAAGTATCCCAAAAGTGGGCATACTTTTGAAACGGCATCCCGGACGGTTGTTGACGAGGAGCTTTACCAGTAGTTCGCATTCTAAGATTTCTTTCTGCTTTTTAAGTGGCTGGCCGAGGACAGCAAAGAATCCCGCGACGAGTCTCGACCAGTTTTACTGGACTTCGTCGCGGCAGCCTAGCAGCAGAATCAATGCGCGCATATACCTACTCTAAACAGTTTTTCCACTTTCTGGTAACCAACGTCCCGCATATTGAGCGGACAGGCTTGGCCCCTGGGTGGACTCTCGGGGAATAAAGGCACCTTCACCCGCCACTAAAACATCCCCTGCCTTAGGTACATAGGCCGCCCCGAAAATCTGTTTCATCAGTACAGTTACCCCTAGATTAGCCAGCTTGTCTACGGGTTGGTCAATCACGGTGATCGCCGGGGACATCACCGAGAACCAGGGAATGTCATCAATCGCTACTAATCCTAAATCGGAACCTAGCTGCATCCCCATGCTCTTGGCAATCATCAATACTCCCAGGGCAATCTGATTAGAGGCGCAAATAATAATATCTGGACGGTAAAGCGCCAGCAGCGCCCGGGTAGCGCTGGCAGCCGAAACTGCCTCATGGGGGCAATACTCCACTTCTAGCTTTCCAAAACCACAACTGGCCAAAGCTTCCTGTAGCTTTTCTGTGCGCCTTTGCCCCGATAAACAAAACTCTGGACCCGCCAGGTAGGCGGGACGGTGATAACCGACTTCCCGTAAATGCTCAGCCATATCTCGCATCGCCTGGGTGGAGTCAATAAGTACCGAGGGAATCTTGGTTCCCGGAGCTTCCCGATCTAGAGCCACCATTGCTATTCCCTCGGGAGGAGCCGGATGCTTCCAGCCAGGCTTAATCCGCGAGGGAGGCACCACTAAAAGTCCATCAACCCCCTGTTTTACCAGCGATCGAATTCCGTTTTCGTAGCTTTGCCCGTCCTCATGGGCATTTGAAAGCACCAGGGAGGTCTTGTGGGAATGCACCGCCCGCTCCACGCAATGCGCTAGCATCGCATAAAACGGGTTCATCACGTCCCCCAGCACCAGTCCGATAGCTCCGGTGCGTCCGGTCCGCATCGCCGCTGCTAGGCGGTCTTTTTGATAGCCGAGTTCCTCGGCGGCGGCTACTACTTTAACTCGGGTAGCAGGCGCTAAATGGGTACTTCCATTGAGGGCGCGCGAAACGGTGGCAATTGAAACTCCGGCGGCTTTAGCCACGTCACGGATGGTTGCCACAGAAAACGCCTCCTCGCGTAAGTGTTTTATCGTTAAAATCCTAGCAAGAAAATTCCTGACTAGGGAAACGTTTACAAGATTGTGCTGTTGCTAAGAGTGGCGGAAAACCTTATTTTTCCAAGCTCCAGTCTCTAAGAGATATCCCTGCTGGTGAGCTAGAATCCCAGGCGCCCCAGCATTTTGGTATCCGACTGCCAGTTCTTCGCCACCCGCACATGCAGATGTAATTGCACCGGTTTTCCTAACAGTTTTTGAATCTGCCGCTTAGATTTGATCCGTACCCGCCGAATATGGCTGCCTCCTTTACCAATCAAAATTCCCTTTTGAGAATCGCGTTCCACGAATACGTTAACGTGTACATCTAGGGGTTTGGTTTCCTCTTGAGATGACGAGGATGCGCCCTCGGCAACAGCAACTTTAGGCGAGGTCGCACTCTCGGAACCGGCAGCATCCCCGGTGTCCGCGGTGGCACCCTGCTTACTTTGCGGGGCGTGGTGCGTTCCGTATCCCAAGCGGGGGCCGCTATCTTCCCCTTGGTAGAGAATCTCTTCTACCTGTACCGCAATCGAGTGTGGAAGTTCTTCCCGCACCCCTTCTAAGGCGGCCTCGCGCACAAACTCGGCAATCATTTTTTCTACCGATTCATCGCTAACCTGATCGCGGGGATATAGAGGCGGGGAGGACGGCAGGTATTTGGCAATCTGATCAGCCAGCACCGATACCTCCCCCTCTAGGGCGCTGAGGGGAACAATCTCTTTCCAATCCCCCAGTTCCCCCGCAGCTACCAGTGCCGCTACCATGCGTTCTTTAGAAACCAGATCTGCTTTGGTAACCGCCAAAATCACCGGAATTTTCAGGTCTTTCAGTTCCGCTGCAATATAGCGATCCCCCGGACCAATCTTTTGATCTGCCGGCACGCAAAATACCACCGCATCTACATCTACCAGAGCTTCGCGCACCATATCGTTAAGGCGCTTACCTAGCAGCGTACGGGGTCGGTGCAACCCGGGAGTATCCACCAACACAATCTGGTAATCCTCTCCCTGGACTACTCCCCGCACATTGTGACGGGTAGTTTCCGGGCGAGAAGAAGTAATCGCCACTTTCTGCCCTACCAGCGCATTTGTTAGCGTGGATTTTCCTACATTGGGTCGTCCCACGATTGAAACGAATCCCGCGCGATGATTTTTAGGCTCGGTTTTTTCTTGCTCGCTCATTCCTCGTCCGTTTCTGTCTCTAGGCGTTTTACCAATAGGGTATCCATCTGCCGGCGGCGACCGGCAACCGTTTTTACAGTTAGCTCCAGCCCTTTGACCCGGGCATAAGAGCCGAGCAGTGGCACTTTGCCCAGCGCTTTGGCCAGCAGCCCGCCGACAGTATCTACTTCGTCATCATCTATTTCCAGATCTACCAGTTCGGCCAAATCGTCCAAACCTAAGCGGGCAGGCACCACCCAAGTATCGGCGTCGATTTGCTCGGGTTCTTGTTCGGCGCGATCATGCTCGTCAGTTACCTCTCCCACCAGCTCTTCTAGGATATCTTCTATCGTTACCAGGCCTACGGTGCCACCCCATTCATCCACTACCACCGCAATATGAGGGGCATCGGCTTGCATTTGGCGCATCAAGTCGTCGGCGAGCATTACTTCAGGAACAAAGAATGCTTCGCGCATCATCTCCGGAACCGGGTGATCCATTAGCTCGGGACGGGAAAAACAGCGGGAAACCACATCTTTTAGGTAGAGCATTCCGCGCACATCATCGGCATCGTCACCAAGAACCGGAATCCGAGAAAACCCGGATTGGATAAAAATTTCAAAGGCTTCCCGGGCAAGGGTGGTGGTCTCCACCGACACCATATCGGTGCGCGGCACAATAATTTCGCGCACCAAAGTGGTGCCTAGTTCCAGAGCGGAACGCACAATCTGACGATCTTCGTCCTCGAAATCCAGGTTTTCTTCCTCGGCCATTTCATCGACCATTTCCCGAAAATCTTCGGCGATTTCCGCGCGAGAGACGGCCTCATCTACTGGGGAAAGTGGCGCTATTTTGTGCGCGATCCACTCTATGGGGCGATATAGAACCGAGATTTTCAGCCCAAAACTCACCAATTTACTGAGCCACAGGGCAGTGGCTTCGGGGCGGTAATGCCCTATCCGCATACCCGCAAATGTGGCAAAAATCAGCAGCAACGCTCCCAATACCAGTAGTGACACTAATAGCGCCACCCACCAGACCAGACCGAAGCCGAGCATAGCTAAGGTCATACAAGTAGCTGCTAAGACTTGCGCGAATAGGCGCCAGGACTGGCAAATAGCCACGGTGCGTGCCCGGTCTTCAACCAGTGAACGCACCAGGCGGGCACGGCGATGTCCTTCCTCCACCAGGTCTTGGGCGCGAGCGTGAGACAGAGTTTGAAAAGCTCCCAAAGCTGCCGTCCAGGCAGCGTCTACCCCCACTAGCACAATCGCTAAAACGAGTAGCCCGGCGGCAGGTATCTGGGAGAACACGGTCAGCCCCGCTCGGCCAAGAAAGTCAGCAGGAGTTTGCGCTGCAAAGCGAACATTTCTTTTTCTTCGTCTTTTTCAGCGTGATCATATCCCAGTAGATGCAAGATTCCATGCACCGCGAGCAGTAACATTTCTTCGGTAGTGGAATGACCGGCACTGGCAGCTTGGGTCTGCGCCACCTGGGGACAAATCACTACATCGCCTAAGACTCCCGCCTCCGTCGGGGCATCCGCAGCCCCGGGACGGAGCTCGTCTATGGGAAAACTCATCACATCAGTGGGGCCTTCCAGATCTAACCAACGCTTATGGAGGGCGGCGATGGCATCCGGTTCTACAAAAATCACCGACATTTCCGCCGCAGATGATACGTGCATCGCCCGCAACACATAGTCGGCAATTTCTTGGAATTCTACCCCGTCGATTGGGTATTCAGTCTCGTTGAGAACCTCTACGCTCATCGGTATTCCTCCCCCTGGTCACCTCGAGTTTTCGCGGATTGTTCGTAGGCGTCAATAATCATTCCCACCAGCTTATCGCGCACCACGTCCTCGCTGGTCAAATAGCAAAATTCTATATCTTTAACTCCGGTGAGGACGTTGCGAGCGTCTTTTAGTCCCGAAAGTTTTCCTCGTGGTAAATCGATTTGGGTAATATCACCGGTCACCACCATGGTGGAGCCTTCTCCCAGGCGGGTGAGGAACATTTTCATCTGCTGAGTAGTAGTGTTTTGGGCTTCATCCAGCACGATAAACGCATGCGAAATGGTGCGGCCGCGCATATAGGCGAGCGGAGCTACCTCGATAGTTCCCGATTCTAAAAGCTGGGCAAGTTCTGCAGGTTCCAGCATTTCTCTGAGGGCATCATAAAGAGGACGTAGATAGGGATCGATTTTTTCGGTTAGAGAGCCCGGCAAGAAACCTAGGGATTCGCCGGCCTCTACTGCCGGGCGCGTCAACACTATTCGGGACACTGCCCCAGATTCCAAGGCTTCCACTGCTTTGGCCATCGCCAGATAGGTTTTCCCAGTACCGGCCGGCCCCACCCCGAAAACGATACGATTATTGGTAATCGCCTCTAAATAACTTTGCTGACCAGGAGTTTTTGCCCGAATCTGCCGACGTTTGGTACGTAGCACCGGGAGGGTTTCCTGGGTAGACATTAGGGTTAAGGCTTGCTGGACTGCCGACGCGGATAAGGGATTACCGTGGCGGGCGGCCGCAATCAACTCGCTCAGCAGATCCGCCCCCATGCGTGCCTCGCCAGGATTACCTTGAAAAGTCACTATCCCGCCGCGAGAGTTAATCCGCACCCCTGGCAGGTTGTCTTGCATCGCCCGTAACACCTGGTCGCCGGGACCAAAAACCAGTACCGGATCTAAGTCTTCAGGCAATAGCACCTGGGTTTGTTCATCGCTCATTTAAAGAGATTCCTTCCGACCCCACAGGCCACTGCAAAGCCCTAGTGCCGCCAAAGCTGCTGGTCCAGCACTAGAAGAACGTAAAACTGTCGGCCCTAGCCTGGCTGCTATGGCGCCCGCAGCGCTAAAGTCTGCAGTTTCCTGCGGGCTCACCCCGCCCTCTGGCCCGACTATCACATGTATCATTTTAGCCTGGCTTACCTGCTCCCAGGCTTCAGAGAGAGGCAGGGAGGAATCCGGATCTAGCAGCAGAAACTTTTCTTCAATGCTCCCGGCCGCAATTATTTCCCGCAACTGCCGGGAATCAGCTAGGGGATCCAGCAATGGCCAGTTAGCGCGCCGTGATTGCTTGGCCGCCGCTTGCAGCAGCGATAGCCACTTCTTGCTTCCCCGCTGCAGCTTTTGTCCTTTCCACTGCACAATGGAACGCTGCGCCGCCCAGGGACGCACCCGGCTTACCCCTAACTCGACTGCCGACTCTACCGCCTGTTCGTCGCGCCCACCTTTAGAAAGCGCCTGAATCAGCCCAAACTGGGTATCAGGTAAGGATAGGTGCATTACCTGAAGCACTTCGAACTCTAAATAGTTTTTGTCGGTCGCCAATATCTGGCAGCGCAGGCGCAATCCCTTACCGTCGACCAGGTCCAGGGGATCCCCTATTCCCAGTCGCAGCGAACCTACTGCGTGGGCGGCTTCTGCTCCTTTGAGGGATCCGCGTCCTCCTTCCTGCAAGCAAGAAAGCGGCGGGCAGGATTCGTCACCTAGAAATACCGGAAGAAACATTAGTGACCTGCAAATCGTTCCCGCAGGCGAGAGAAGACCCCACCGTCCTCGAGGGGTTCGGGTTCTACCCGGTCTTCTTTTCGCAGATCTGCTAACTGCTCGATTAGTTCACGCTGGGCATTATCAAGGTTGGTAGGTACCTGCACCATGATGTTTACGATTAGGTCGCCGCGACCTTCGCGCTGCAGACGTCCTACGCCTAGACCTGGCAGGCGAATCTGTTGCCCTGGCTGGGTACCTGCCGCAATGGTTATCTCTTGGGAGCCATCGAAGGTTTCCAGGTCGACTTGGGTTCCTAAAATGGCGGCCGTCATCGGCACCCGCAAAGTGGTCTCCAGGTTATCTCCGTGCCGGGAAAATACCCGATGGGCGCTGACTTTGATCTCTAAATACAAATCTCCATTGGGACCGCCGCCAGGCCCTACAGCCCCTTTACCGCGCAGTTGCACTTTATGACCGGTTTGTACCCCGGAAGGAATCTCTATCTGCATGGTGGCGGTGGTGCGCACCCTTCCTTCACCGGAACATTCGGGGCAAGGATCCGGGATAGTAGTACCGTGACCGGCGCAAGCACTGCAGGGAACCGTGGATTGCATTTGCCCCAGGAAGGTGCGGGTGGAGCGGGTTACTGAGCCGCGTCCGTTACAAACCTGGCAGGTGCGCGGGGAAGTTCCGGGAGCGCAACAGCTACCCTCACAGGTAGGACAGACTACCGCGGTACGCACCTGAACTTCTTTCTTTGCCCCAAAAACTGCTTCTTCTAAAGAGATCTCTAGGCGTTGACGCAGGTCTTCGCCTCTCCGCCCTCTGGGAGTAGGTCCGCCGCCGGGCTCGGCTCCGAAGAAGGATTCGAAAATATCGGAGAACATTGAAAAGTCCCCCATACCGGAGCTGGCAAACCCGGAATCGCCTCCCATATCGTAGCGACGCCGCTTGTCGGGATCAGAGAGGACTTCGTGTGCCATAGAGACTTCTTTGAAAGCCTCCTCTGATTCTGGCCCGGCTACGTCGGGATGCAATTTGCGGGCTTTACGGCGGTATGCTCGACGGATTTCCGCCTCGGTGGCATCCCGGGAAACCCCTAGAATCTCGTAATAATCAGCCAACGGTATTTTTTCCTCTTTCCTTTACCTACCTGGTCATCATGCGTGATAAATATCGGGAAACCGCGCGCACTATGCTCATAGCGCGCGGATAGTCCATCCTTTGCGGGCCTACTATCCCCACGTGGGCGACCCCGCTTTCCTTGTCTCCATAGGCACCGGTCACGATGGAAGTTTCTGAGAGGGAATGCTCCCCCGATTCCGACCCAATCGTCACCGTAACTGGCGAATCTTGTTGATCAATCTCGGAAAACAGGCGCAGCAGAGTTACCTGTTCTTCCAAGGCATCCAAAATGGAGCCGATGGAACGAGAAAACTCGGGGCTAGAACGCACCAGATTTCCCGCTCCCACCATCACGATTCTTTCGGTTTGTTCCCCGGTTAGGGCTTCGCGAATAATCGGCATGATTTGGGCGATTAGTTCCAGTTGTTCGGGGCGGGCTCCTGCAATTAAAACTGGCTCTAGCTGGGCTATTTGAGTTTCTTCCATCCCCTCCAAAGCGGAGTTTAACAGCATAGCCAGGGAGCGAGCGCTCGCAGCATCGACCTCGTAGCGAGTATCAATCGTAGTTTGCTGCACCCGCGCGCTATTGGTAATCACGATTACTAACAGTTTGTATTCGGCAACCGGAATCAGTTCGATATGACGCAGACCGCTGCGTTCAAAATGCGGATACTGCACAATCGCCAATTGTTGAGTGAGCTGGGCTAATACCCGAACAGTCCGTTCGACTACCTCATCAAAATCGGCAGATCCCAGCACAAAAGCTTCGATAGCGCGACGCTGGGAACTGGTGATGGGACGCAGCTCAGAAATCCGGTCTACAAAGGCACGGTAGCCTTTTTCAGTAGGCACTCGCCCCGCGGAAGTGTGCGGCTGATAAAGATAGCCCTTTTCTTCCAACACTGACATATCGTTGCGCACAGTAGCCGGTGAAACCCGCAAATCATGCCGATCAACCAACGCTTTAGAGCCCACAGGTTCACCGGTTTCCACATAATCGGTGACGATAGCTCGCAAAACGTCATCGCGACGGATACTTGCCTGGCTCATTTCTCCTCACTGTTCTCGGACTGTGGCAGCGCGAATCACCATCTGAAAATTTTAAGCACTCGACCGCCTCGACTGCTAACTCTACCCTGATTGGTAGCTAGTTATTAACCCGGAACCTGTGATTCGCGCAAAGCAAAAGGTACTCGCACCTAGTTTTTAGCCTCCGTTAAGACCTGCACCATCGCTAGCGCTGCCTGCATCGCCTCGTAGCCTTTATCTTCATGGGAAGATTCCAGTCCTGCCCGATCCAGGGCTTGCTCCACGTTATCGCAGGTGAGCAGCCCAAACCCTAGGGGAATCTGGGATTCCACCGATACTTTGGTAAGGCCGTAGGTGGCGGCGTCACATACGTAATCAAAATGAGGAGTACCTCCGCGGATAACCACCCCCAGGCACACCAGCGCGTCGGCCTTACCGCCCTCGGCGTAGGCTTTCGCCGCTAAGGGAAGTTCGAAGGAACCCGGAACCCGTACGACTTCAAAGTCAGCTTTCGCATCCTGGCAGGCGCGTTTTGCCCCCGCTACCAGACCATCCATTACCTGTTCATGCCAGCGGGTAGCAATGATTACCACCTTTTTCCCCGCAGCGGAAGTATGTAGGTCGGGAACTCCGGCTCCAGCCATTTCTTTCTCCTTAACGCGTGTCGATTATTTATAACTAGGACGTGACCGCTATTTTTCAGCCACGAATTTATCCAGATTGTGGAAGGTATGCCCCAGCCGCTGTTTCGTGCGCAAATACTCGATATTGTGCGGGTCGATACCCACTTCCAAAGGCACGGTTTCCTCTACCTGGATCCCGTCTCGGGTCAAAAGCGCCTTTTGCGGATTATTGGTCAGCAAACGAATATTAGTCATCTTTAGATCCTGCAAAATCGCGGCCGCCGCCCCGTATTCACGCAGGTCTACCGGCCATCCCAGGTCAAGATTTGCCTGAGCGGTATCGCGTCCTTGGTCTTGAAGAGCATAGGCTTTGATTTTTTCGCTAAGCCCAATCCCGCGTCCTTCTTGCCCTCGCAGGTAAATAATCGCGCCGCCTTCACCAGCTATTTTCTTCATAGCTTGGTGCAGTTGGGGACCGCAATCACAGCGTAGGGAGCCAAAAGACTCTCCGGTGAGGCATTCGGAATGCACTCGCACCAGTGCACTCGCCTCCGGGGTCTTTTCCGAAATCAAAGCGATATGAACTGCCCCCAGTTCCGCATCCCGATAGGCGCGCACCGTAAAATCCCCAAACTTGGTGGGTAACTTGGCGGTTGCTATCTGGGTAACCCGAGGAATCTCTGCTGTATCTGCCTGCGGTTTCACCTGGGTGAGATATTCTTTTAGTTCGGCAACCGTGATTAGTTCCAAATCGAATTTTTCGACAATCGCCGGGCAGTCATGATAGCGAATCATGGAGCCGTCATCGTGCACCATTTCCCCGATCGCCGCTACCGGCTCCAGGCCTGCCAGATTCATTAGATCCACTGCCGATTCGGTATGTCCTGCCCGGGTAAACACCCCACCGCTGCGGGCTCGCAGCGGCAAAATATGTCCCGGTCGCACCAAATCTTCACTGCGAGAAAGGGGATTTGCAAGAGCCCGCAAAGTGGTTCGGCGATCCGCAGCTGAGATTCCGGTAGTCACCCCGTGGGCCGCGTCGCAGGAAACCGTATAACAGGTGCGCAACTGGTCTTGATTGGCGGGCCACTGGATGGGCAGTCCTAGCAGTTCCGCGCGTTTGGCAGGCATGGGGGCGCAGATATAGCCAGAGGTGTAGCGCACCATCCACCCCATCCACTCGGGAGTCACCTTTTGGGCGCTAACGATCGCATCGACCTCGTTTTCTCGGTCTTTGGAATCGGCAACCAGGACGGGCTTTCCGGCTCGCAGCGCGGCGCTCACCCGTTCAAATAACTGCACCAAGTCACTCATTGGTTTTATTACCCTCCAGTAAACGTTCCACATATTTAGCTATTTGGTCAGTCTCTAAGTTGACTTTCGAGCCAACCTGCAGCGTCCCTAAAGTAGTGTTATCGCGGGTGACGGGAATCAGCGCCACCCTAAAGTAATCGGCACCCACCGCGGTTACCGTCAAAGACACTCCGTCAATCGCGATCGAGCCCTTGCGAGCAATCTGGGGAAGCAGCGATGCCGGAGTCGAAATCTGCAGCTCCAGCCAGCGCTCGCTGTCCTCTAGGGAAGTAACTGTGCCAGTACCATCGATATGCCCAGCGACTAGGTGTCCCCCTAGGCGATCTGTAGGTAGGAGGGCGCGCTCCAGGTTCAGCGGGTCGCCAAGGCGCTTTTGTCCCAAGGTGGTGAGCTTTACGGTTTCCGGCATCGCATAGGCAAAAAAGGTATCGCCCTCTACCCGGGTCACTGTCAAACAGATCCCGGAGGTCGCCACAGATTCTCCCAGGCTAAGTTTACCAGCGAAACTGCAAGACACCCCGATCTCGAGATCTTTTTCCTGCATTTTTAGGACCTTAATGCGCCCTACCTCTTGAATTAGCCCGGTAAACACGACGCACCTTCTTTTTCTAATCCCAAGAAAACATCTCCGCCTAGCTCTTTTACTTGTTGCAAACTGAAATCCAGCGAGTTGGTCAAAGTGGTAATCCCCAGATCGCCAATCCCTTTATGCCCGGCTCCCAACAGACGCGGAGCGAGATAAACATGCAGTTCATCAACCAAGCCCGCCTTTAGCGCAGCAGTTATTAAAGTCGGTCCGCCCTCCAGCAGCGCAAAAATCTCTCCCCGCTGGTAGCAGCTTTCTAGTACCGCCTTGAGGTCATGGGTGCGCGCCTGCTCGGCTTTGCCCGCCAGGTAAAAATCTGCAGGAATCTCGCGGTTGCCAATGATGAGGGGGCGCGGCTGTTGCGGGAATTTCCGTCCATCGGCTAGACGGGCTGTCAGCTGGGGATTATCGGCAAGCACTGTACCGGTACCGGCAATAATCACATCTACCCGGGAGCGAATGCGGTGCGCATAGGCACGCGACAGTCGATTGGTAATCCACTGGCTAGACCCGTCCTGGGCGGCGCAATACCCATCGAGGGTCTGTGCCACTTTTGCGATCGTCCAGGCCCGGCCGCACCTGACTGCCTGAACCCAATGAGCGCTAACTGCCCGGGCGCTGGCTAGGACGCTTTCGTCAACCCCTAGTTCATCGGCGCGCCGGGCGTTAATCCCCTGTTGTTTTAGGTATTCCCCTCCGCCAGCAGCTTTCGGGTTAGGATCATCGACTGCCCAAATAACATTTTTGATCCCGGCTTCGATGAGGGCGCGGGTACAGGGAGGAGTTTTACCGCTATGGTTGCAAGGCTCCAGGGTTACTACTGCGGTAAGCGGGGCGGAGCCGGTGTCTTCTTTCAAGTTAGTGAGGGCATCTGCTTCGGCGTGGGCACTTCCTGCTCCCCGGTGATACCCCATCGCTAGAATCCGTCCTGCCGGAGAAAGGATAGCGCAGCCTACCTGGGGATTCCCTCCGGTTCGCGGGCCTTGTAGAGCGGCTTTACTGGCGGCCGCCAGCGCATGAGTGAGCGCTGACTTTGGGGGCATCGAGTGTGCCAATAAAAAAACCTCCTCGCGAACACAGGTGTTCCGAGGAGAGCTGGGCGCGCGAACGCGCCACGCGGGCATGACTGCCCGTGCTGCCTCTCATCCGGACTGTAACCGTCGGTACCGGAATTTCACCGGTTCAGCCACCCAAAGCGGGCGGGTCGCGGACTTTACCGCCGGTTCGGATTTTCACCGACCCCGGAGCACTCGTTCATTATGCCACATTTTCACTACCTTCGCTTAGCCAGCGAGGGCGCTCCGCATTTGCGATAATGAGGGTTGAACCCGGAACAGGAGTTGTCCATGATCCCGAATTATCGTTTTGGTAGCGATGAGTTACCGGTACAGGCCGGCCGCTACCTGCTAGTAGTTTCTCCCCTTTGCCCTTATTGCCGCCGGGTGACGATTGCGCGCCGACTTTTAGGTTTAGAGGCCGCGATTGGGGTTCGTTATGCTACTGGCTCTGGCCCGGATGGTTTCGAGTTTATTCGAGAGGGCTATTCCTATGACCCGGTGCTGATGGTGCGTTCCGCGCGTGAACTTTATCGCCGCCAGCCCACTTTTGAGCCCGATGATCCCCAAACTGTGCCGGTGATTTTGGATTCGCAGCGGGATAACCAGATTGTGGCTACCGAGTCTGCCGATATGCTGCTAGATTTTTGCACCGCCTGGAAACCTTTCTGCCATTTTGAAGCCCCTGACCTGTATCCGGCGGCGGAACGGGAAAAACTAGATGACCTTGATGCCTGGCTTAATAAGCAGCTGGTCGCGCCTTCCTGGTTGGTTTCTCATGGGGAAGCGGATGCACAAACGCGTGAAGAATTTTCGCGGACTCTGCGGCGCCTGGACGAGATGCTGCGGGAAAATCCGTTCCTTACTGGCGAGCAGCCCGTCGAAAGCGATATCCGCGCCTTTGTGGTTTTCCAGGTGACATCTTCTGTGAATCCCCAGATTTTGAGTGATTTCGCGGCCATTAGCGAGTATCTTTCTCGCTTGAGCAAATTGCCGGCTTGGGTGAGTCCCGAAGAGGCGGCAGCCTTGGATCCTAATTATTCCGGCAGCGGCGAATCTGCAGACTCTGCCGGGGCGGTAGCCTGTAGTGCCTAGGCTCTTCCCTTATAGTTAGGGCGTGTTTGATCGCTACGGAAAAGACGTCCTCGCTAATGATGATTGGCGGAAACTTCCTGCTTCTCGCCCGGTTGCCGCTACCCGCGGCCTGGTAGTTGAGGACGTGATGACCGGTTTTGTAGGAGCGGTGCTGCGCTGCTATAAAGCTGGCGGCATGTACCTGGTGGAGCTGGAGGATCGCCGCGGCAAAGTGCGAGCTTTCCCCCTGGGAGCCGGTTTTTGGATTGACGGGCAGCCGGTAGAGCTGCGAGTTCCTTCGCCTGCTAGCAGGAATGACCAGGCGCCTACGTTGGCGAGCGGTCGCGCCGCTACTAACTCCGGTTCTCGCCGCACGCCGCAAGATGGTAAACGGCGGGCGCGAGTGGCACGGGCTTCTCGGATTTGGGTAGAAGGACGCCACGACGCGGAGCTAGTAGAACACGTTTGGGGCGATGATTTACGAGAGCTGGGGGTAGTGGTAGAGATTCTTGAGGGGGTAGACCATCTGGAAGAACGGCTGGCAGAGTTTGCTCCCACCCCGCGCGAAAGGATCGGAGCCCTGGTGGATCACCTGGTGACCGGCTCTAAAGAATCTCGCATTGCCCAGCGTTGTATCGCTACTTTTGGGGAGGACGCAGTCGCGATTGCAGGGCATCCCTTCGTAGACGTGTGGCAGGCAGTAAAACCGCAGCGAGTGGGGCTAGCGTCTTGGCCGCAAGTGCCCCGAGGCACCGATATTAAAGTGGGAAGCCTGCAGGCGCTAGGCTTGCCGGCTAAAACCCAGGCCGATATTGCTCAGGGTTGGAAACATATATTGCGGAAAGTACGCGACTGGCGCGACCTGGAACCCGGTCTTTTAGGGCCGGTGGAATCACTAATTGATTTCGTTACCGCCGCCGGCACCCGCTAACTGTCCTAGTCGCCGTAGTCGTAGCCCTAATCGTAGTTGTATTCTTCGCGATCCGTCTCTGCATCTACTTTTTTACCCAAACCACGGTATCCCAGAATGAGTTTTTTATAGGGCCTCTGGAAAGGATCTTCCTCTATTTGCCTCTCGTAATCTCTATCGTATTCGTCCTTATTTTCCTGGAAATACTCATTCCCCAAATCATAATCTAGGTTATTAAAAAAGTTGGCAAGACTACCGGAAAATGATAGTTTTAGTCCCTGCTTTGTTGATTTAGCTACCAGTTGCAACTTGCCATTTTTAACATAATCCCCAAAATCTAATGTTTGCTTGCCATCTTGATCGGAATAGGTTCCCTCTCCCGATGTAATCTCCCACCCCATGTCATCTACATCAATAGTTAAATTATCTAAATCAAAAGCGAAGCCATAGGAACTCTTTTTATCTTCGGATAAACTAATTTTAAGATCCATCCCCGGGCTCATATCTCCTTTAGCCTCCGGGGAAGCATAAACCATCACTATGCGACGTTCCGGCATATCAAGGAAACGCATGCAGTCTTCAGAAGTTAGCTCATCAAGGTTACTTACCCGGGTAATAGCTCCCGAAAGCTCTTTCGCAAACTGCCCACTATCGCTAGGTGTCTCCCCCGGATCGACCCAGTTGACATCATAGTGTGGGTTCTCGTAGCGACTATCATCAGGACTGTAATTCTTGCTATCAAAAAAAGTCATGGGAACCGAGTAATACCACTTACCATCTTCCTTAACTGCCATCACTCTATAGGGATATCTCGATTTTAGCTCGATACCATCTTTTTCCATGTCCTTAAACTTGTCTAAAATCCCATTTAAATTCTTTTCTTTTTCCGGAGCACTTTGATTATCAAAAAATAGTTTATCTAAGCTAGCTTTTAACTTATCTCTATCTTTTATTTTTACATCAATTCTTCCCGAATAATTAAGCCGGGAAATATCATCACTCAGATTGTCGACCTTGCTACTTAAACCGGAAGTATCTAGTTCCAGATTCTGCATCACGCTGGTCAGGTCGGAAACCTTATCCATCAAACTTCCACTTTCTCCCTGTGACTTTGAATCAGCAGTAGAAATATATTTCTGTAGATCTTCGTCAAGCTGTAAAGCGTCCTCAACGATGACATCCTCGCTAGGCGCGCTCATCTGGGCAATCCCTATCAAATCAGATTCATCAAGCGAAGCTTTCAAGGCATCAGCCAGCTCTTCTGGGGAATCGTAACCCACGTGCTTAAACCCCGCGAAAGCAAAATAAGCGCCTATCCCTCCCCCAATAATCGCCAGCACCGCTATTACAGCAATCAACGGAATTAACCACCGGCGCTTACGGCGGGGTCGCGGATACTGTCCCGGAAGCGGCTGATATCCCGGGGAACCAGCCGGGGGAAAGCTCTGCGGATAGGAAGCGGGGGGCGGGTAAGCAGCGGCAGGCATCCTCTGCGGATACGCCGAGGGTTGCGGCAGAACCTGGGTAGACGGTACCGATGAGGGGTTCCCCGGCGCTGCGGGCACTGCAGCTGGGGAAAATGGTGCTTTAGCCTGCGGTGGGGTTTCTTTTTCCGGAGGCATTGACTTGGTTACTGGTGGCACCGAACCCGCAAGCGAAGTCGCATCAAATTTATCTTCATCTTTCTGTTCTTCTGAAGCTGTCCCCGAGGAACCAGCACTTTTTAGCGGACTATTGTTCGCAGCAGCCGGAGCCACAGGATTTTGCACCCGGATCCGCAGGTTCGTTTGCACCCGCGGATCCGGGTGTCCCTTAATCCACTGTTCTAAATCTGGCGGCAATGCCGGATTCAAAGCTAAATCTGCATGCAGATGCGGGAACTGCGTCAAGAACCGTAAATAATCGGGAGGTGTTTGGTGGTTCCGGGCGCATTCCGGTGAAGGAACCAGTTGAACTGGATAACTCGCGGGAGCTTGCTCAGCTGGTTTTCCTGTGGGGGAACTAGCGGCCTTATTCATGGGAAGATCCTTAAAGTTAAAAATGATTCATCGCTTTCAGCTTAACCGGGTTAGCTTCCGGATTTCATCTTTTAACTTTCAGATTCAGTCGCTATCTAGTTACCAGCCCAGCAGTTCACGGGTAACATAATCTGCCATCAAGCGACCCTGCAAAGTCAATACCGCCTGACCGTTCTTTGCTGCCTCTGCCTGCAAATATCCCTTTTCCACCAGGCGGGATAGCCGGGTTCCTTCCGCTGGCGTCAAATGCTTTACCCCCGAAGCGGTGCGCAGCCCCAACATAATCCGCTCCAGTTCCCGGCTGGCAGCAGCTACCACTTCCCCGTCTTGAACTGGAAGCTCTCCCGCGGCTACGCGGCTAGCGTAGGCGCGGGGATGTTTGCAGTTCCACCAACGCACCTGACCAAGATGAGAATGTGCGCCCGGCCCGATCCCCCACCAATTCCAGTCCCGCCAATAAGCCAGGTTATGCCGGGATACATTCGCCAGAAAAGTTGCGTCCGGGATTTCCCGGCTAGGAAGTTTTTCGCTGTCTAGCCGCCGCGCCCAGTTTGAGATTTCGTACCATTCAAAACCTGCCTGGCTGAGTAGTGCGTCTGCCACCTGATATTTTTCCGCCTGGCTATCGGGATTAATCGGAGGTAGTTTCCCCCTCTCCACCAGGGCGTGCATTTTGGTGCCGGGCTCAATCACCAAAGAATAGGCGCTAATATGATCCACTTCCAAGGCTAAGGCGGCGCGCAAGGATACTTCCCAATCGGCCAGGGATTCTCCCGGAGTGCCATAAATCAGATCTAAAGAAACTGCGAGTCCGGCTCGGCGCAGCGCCGCCACTGCTTGCGGGACATTTTCTGGGCGGTGAGTACGCTCCAAAGTCGCCAGAACCTGCGGCAGTGCCGATTGCATCCCCAAGGACACTCGGGTAAATCCGCTGGCCGCTAAATCCTGCGCTACCTGGTCAGTTATAGTGTCCGGGTTAGCTTCGGTGGATATTTCTGCCCCCGGAGCTATTCCCCAGGCGTCCGCGACTTCCTCCAGGATTGCCCGCAGCGCTCCCACGCTCAACATGGTGGGAGTACCGCCGCCAAAATAAACCGAGGACGCCGGGGGCGGAACTAACTCATTTTCATCTAAAAACCCCGCGGCCAGCGCCAGCTCTTTACGCGCGGAATCGTGGTAACTTTCCCGGTCTGCGCCAGCTCCAAAACCGTTCACATAGGTGTTGAAGTCACAGTACCCGCAGCGTACCCGGCAAAAGGGTACATGAATATAGACCGCGAAGCCTAGTGCCGGCTGAACCAAATCAGAGCGCGCCGCGCCCTCCCTCGCTATCGGGGAAGACTGCGAGCTTTCGCCGGCACTAGCAGCCGAAAACAGTTCCTGTAACTTGGCGGTTCCGCTCACGAAAGCCGCTGCGCCACCAGGTCAAATACTTCGCGTCCCGCATCTAGGGCGCGCCGCTCAAACTTGGTCATTACTCGACCTTCCCAACGAGGTGCGAAGCCGCCGCGACCCGGATCCGGATCTTCCTCATGGGGATTAACGCCCGCATAGGGATTCTCGAAATAGGGGGAGCTTTCGATTACGTCCCGCATCTGGAACGCATAGTCCGACCAGTCGGTGGCCAGCCGCCAGATTCCGCCGGGACGCAGCACCCGCGCCACAGTTTCCGCAAACGGAGCCTGCACTAGGCGGCGTTTATGGTGCTTAGTTTTCCGCCAGGGATCCGGGAAGAAAGTCCAAACCTCATCGAGGGAGCCTTCCGGAAACAGAATCGGCAACGCTTGCGCCGCATCCGCCTCGATAATCCGCAGGTTACCGACCCCCGCCTTAACCGCCTTCGATACGGTTTGGGCTACTCCCGGGCGGTAAACCTCGAACCCGATATAGTCACGATCGGGGTGGGAAACTGCCGCAGACACAATCTGATCCCCATTGCCAGTTCCGATTTCTAGGCGCACCACCGAGTTGCGGTCAAAAATTCGCTTAAACGATAGCGGTTTGGCGTCCTCAGCCACCGCCGTATAGCCCGCCCCAGTCGGTACCTCTAGGACATATTCACTGGCATGCGCATCCCAAGTATGTTGTAGGGAATCGCTAAGCTGCCGCGCCCGCGACACAAACGACTTTGACCGAGCCATATAGCGCCCTTCCGGAGAGGACAGGTCAAAATCAGCGGCACTGTCACCATTGTCGCCAGCTACCAGTTCCTCCCCCGAATCCAAATCTGCGATCGCATCTTCGCGATCAGATATTTCCTCACTCATGATTTACCCCTTTCCCGTGGGAGTATCTTGGGTTATGGCCTCGATGAAAGCCGAGTTCGGGATTTCCACCGCGCCCACCGCTTTCATCCGTTTCTTTCCGGCCTTCTGTTTTTCTAGAAGCTTGCGTTTACGGGAGATATCTCCGCCGTAGCATTTCGCGAGCATATCTTTGCGCAGTGCCCGGATGGTTTGCCGGGCAATAATCCGCGAACCTACCGCTGCCTGCACCGGAATCTCAAACTGCTGACGAGGAATCAACTCTTTTAGCCGCCGCGTCATCTTATCCCCGTAGGAATAGGCCGCGTCCCGATGCACGATCGCACTGAAGGCATCAACGACATCACCATTTAGTAAAACATCGACTTTCACCAGGTCAGCGGATTGGGTACCGGCCTCGTGATAGTCCAAAGAGGCAAAGCCCCGCGTTTTTGATTTCAACTGGTCAAAGAAGTCAAACACGATTTCCGCTAGCGGCAATCGGTAATGCATCTCTACCCGATCAGAGGACAGATACTCCATTTTCCCCAGGGTGCCCCGCCGTCCCTGGCACAGCTCCATTACCCGCCCCACATAATCATTCGGGGTTAAAACGGTAGCTTCTACCACTGGTTCTTGCACGTCCAGGACTTTTCCGTCCGGGTATTCGGAAGGGTTAGTGACTTCCAGTTCCGTGCCGTCCTCCTGGGTGACTTGATAAATCACCGAGGGCGCGGTGGCGATAATCGACAGTCCCGCTTCCCGCTCCAGGCGCTCTTTAACAATCTCTAGGTGCAGTAGCCCTAAAAATCCGCAACGGAAACCAAACCCCAAGGCCACGGAGGTTTCGGGTTCAAAAGTAATCGCGGCATCGTTTAGCTGCAAACGGTCTAGCGCCTCGCGTAAATCCGGAAAATCATCCCCATCTACCGGATAAATCCCAGAATAAACCATAGGTTTAGGTTCTTGATAGCCGGGAAGAATCTCGCTAGCCGGGTCTTTAGCGCTGGTTACCGTATCACCGACTTTAGACAGCCGCACATCTTTGGCGCCGGTAATCAGGTAGCCGACCTCTCCCGGCCCCAGACCCTCCGCCGGGGTGGGCTCCGGGGAAATCACCCCGATCTCCAAAAGTTCATGTTCGGATCCAGTGGCCATCATCTTGACCCGCTGCCCCTTTTTGAGATTGCCATCCATCATTCGCACATAGGTAACAACCCCGCGATAGGTGTCATAGATGGAATCGAAAATCAGGGCGCGCGCCTGGCTGCTATCAGATTTCGGTGCGGGAACCTCGGCCACAATCCGGTCAAGTAGCTCTGGCACACCCTCCCCGGTCTTCGCAGAAACTCGCAGGCAGTCCTCAGGAGAGCCCCCGAGCAGGCCCGCGATTTCCTCGGCGCAACGCTCTGGTTGCGCCGCTGGAAGGTCAATCTTGTTAAGCACCGGAATAATCACCAGGTCATGTTCCATCGCCATATACAGGTTGGCGAGGGTTTGCGCCTCAATCCCCTGGGAAGCATCAATCAGCAGAATCGCGCCCTCGCAAGCAGCTAGGGAGCGGGATACCTCATAGGAAAAATCCACGTGACCGGGGGTGTCAATCATATTCAGGACATAATGGGTATCACCCACCTGCCAAGGCATCCGCACTGCCTGGGATTTAATGGTGATTCCCCGTTCGCGCTCAATATCCATACGATCCAGATACTGTTCGCGCATCTCCCGTTCGGAAACTACCCCGGTATCCCCCAACATCCGGTCAGCAAGAGTAGATTTCCCGTGATCGATATGGGCAATGATGCAAAAGTTACGAATCCGCTGGGGATCCGTATTAGCGGGGGCGATTCCTAAATCCCGATCGCTATTAGCCAATCCTATTTTCTTCCTATTAAATCTGGGTGCCTTGTCGGCGCCATCCTATTGCCTAGGGACACCGAACGCTAACTGCGAGCACTCGGTTTGCGCCGAGTACGGGTGCGAGCGGTGCTCTTACCTGAGGCAGTCGTCTTGTCGGTGTCTGCCCCGGCCTTGGCGGCAGTTTTTGCTGCCGGCTTTGCCTTAGTAGTGGTTTTTGCTGCCGGTTTCCGGGTAGCGGGTTTCTTGCGGGCAGTAGTTTTCTTGGCGGGAGCTTTCTTTACGGGAGCTTTTTCCGCATCCTCACCACTAGCTGCAGTTTTAGCTGCAGAAGTGGCCGTACCCTTGAGCACAGGCTTCTTGCGCTCGCTGCGATGCACCGGCCCGTAGACGGCAGGACGATTGCGAGAAGCAGCTCGCGGCTCCGATTTTTCTTCCGGCTTTTCCTCTTTAACCTCTACCACTTCGGGTTCCGGGGTTTGGGAGGCTGGTTCTGCGGCCTCTTCTTCGCCGTTTTCTGGCAAAATCGGCAGTCCCCATTCTTTAGCCACCAACTCTAGAGAGTGAATGCGCACCTGGGGATCATAGGCGTGAGTAACGGTGATAATCTCGTCCACCATGTACTTACGGGATACCCAATCCATCTTTTCGACTACTTGCTCCGGGGTACCGACCGCGTGAATAGAAGGCAGCGCCCGCACCCGATTAGCTAGTTTTTCACCCAAAGTAGCATCCAGATCATCGGTAGGCGGAGTGAGAGTACCGGGACGACCTGAAAGCACATTGCCCTGCACCTGTTGGGTAGTGCTGAACTGGTACTTGGCTTCCGCCTCGTCCTCGTTGCACATCACGTTCATTCCCATCATCACTACCGGATGATCCACCATGGCGGTGGGGGCTTGGGCGTTGAACTCACGCCGATAAATCTCGATCGCCTCATCGACGTTGTAGGGGGCGAAATGCCCGCCGAACACATAGGGCATCCCCAGGTCAGCAGCTACTTTAGCCCCGGCCGAAGATGAGGAAAGCATCCACATGGGAATGGCGGTACCTTCACCGGGAATCGCGCGTACCCGAGTATAGGGGCGATCCACACCGATAACTTCAATCCCGAGTATCGAGGCTTCTGCCCCGGAAACTACCCCGGAGTGAACCACCGATTTTTGATCCGAAAGATAGGTGGCGAGCTCCTCTAGGTCTTCCTCGAAATAGGCAGGCTCACTGGAACCCCGGTGTAGCGCTCTGGCCGTAGCCGGATCGGTGCCGGGAGCGCGCCCTAGTCCCAGATCCACGCGCCCGTCATAGATGGTGTAAAGCGTTCCGTAGGTTTCTGCCACTGTCAGCGGCGCCCAGTTGGGCAGCATTACCCCGCCGGCACCTACCCGCAGGCGAGTAGTGTTTTCCAAGGCGCGGGTGATGATAACCGACGAAGCCGAACACATAAAGACTTGGGAACCATGGTGTTCTGCCACCCATAGTCGGGTGTAACCCAAACGGTCAGCGTTCTTCGCCAGGTTTAGGGAAGTATCCAGCGCCTCTTTGCGGGTCATCCCGGTAGACAGCGGAGCAAGCTCCAAAATGTTCAAAGGAACCCGCCCATTGGGCAACTTGGCAGCGGGAATTGGATTCGGTACCAATTTATTCCTTTCCTCAACACCCCTATGGGGCAATAATCCTCTCCTCTAAGGTTACGCCATTTGCGCCCACGGCGGGGAGTAGAAGCGCTAACCTCTAGAATGAAAAATAGAAAACTACCGTAAAAACCGGGAGATTTAGGACTTAGTGACTTGAGGAGCGGCGGAAACCAGATGGGAACCGAAGAACGCGGCGAGGGCGAAGTCGCCGGAACTGCTAATGCTGGCTCTGTGCGTGCCGATATTTGGGTGTGGTCAGTACGCAAATATAAAACCCGTTCCGCAGCGGCCAAGGCTTGTAAAGCCGGACACGTGAAAATCAATGGAAAAAGCGCCAAGGCATCTTCTCCGGTACGGCTAGGTGACCAGGTAGTGGTGCGTATCGGGGGCTTTGACCATATTTTGCAGGTCAAACAACTGCTGGAACGCAGGGTGAGCTATCCTTTGGCACGTTTAGCCTATGAGGATTTAACTCCGCAGCGGCTTCCGAAACTTTCCCTGCCGGCTTTGCCTCGCCGCGATGCCGGCAGTGGGCGGCCGACCAAGAAAGAACGGCGCCAGTTGGATCGGCTGCGCGGACGCAACCCTAATCAGGGACGGCGTTAAGAAGCGTTGGAGGGATAGTTTAGTCAGGTTTAGCGGTCAAGAACCGTTAGCGAGGACGCCGCAATCCTCACTAAAGGCGCAAAAACTAGCTTTGGAGACGGCTGGGGAAGTGAACTTGATTACCACCGCCGATTTTTTTAGCGCTAGCGGCTGCGTGCCTGTTAGACTGATTTGCGGACTTTAGCCCCGGTCGGCTTTAGTCTTGCCGGTTTCTTGCCAGCGTGCCCCACACGCCAGTCCGAATCCGGCTCAGCCCTCTGGACCGAATATTAGTACTCATAGAGAGTGAAAAATTGGCAAATATTAAGTCTCAGAAGAAGCGTAATCGTACTAACGAAAAGCGCCGTTTGCGTAACCGCTCGGTAAAGTCCGAGCTGAAGACGCTGGTACGTCGTACCCGCGAAGCGGTGGCAGCTGGCGATGTCCAGTTGGCAGAATCTGAATTGCGCGTGACCAGCCAGAAAATGGATCGCGCCGCGCAAAAGAAGATTATCCACCGTAACCAGGCGGCTAACCGCAAGTCGAAACTGGCGAAGCTGGTTAACTCCATGGAGAAGTAACCGCTTTTCTAGCGTTTAACTTCCTGGCAGCGACACTTTAAGGTGCGTTGCCGGAAAAAATATCTCACTGCCCCAGGTAGTGGGATATTTTTTATTCCCCGCCCTGATGGTTTCGGGTGGCTAATGCCCATTTTCGAGTTCTACGTAACCATTGCAGATAGTTTTCTTGGCGCTTAGGCTGGAAGCGTGAAGACAACTGATAAGGACAATAAAGCAGCATCCCCGGTGATTCCTCCTTGGGATAGTTTTGTAGCGATTGGGGATTCTTTCACCGAGGGAATGACTGACCCCCTGGAAGATGACAGCGACGACCCCCTCTACGTAGGGTGGGCTGACCGCTTGGCTATGGAACTCTCTCAACGCCGAATTTCCGCCGGCCGGGAGCCTCTGAAATATGCTAACTTGGCGGTGCGGGGAAAACTTATTGGCCAGGTAAACCAGGAACAATTAGACGTCGCCATCGCGATGAAACCGGCGCTGTTATCTATTGTTGCCGGTGGTAACGATATGATTCGTCCCGGTTCTTCGGCAGATAAAGTGACGGAGCTGTTAGAAGAAATGGTGGTCAAGGCTCGTTCGCAGGGGATCGAAGTAATACTTTGCGCCCAATACGATCCGCATCACTCCCCGATATTGGGGCTTACTAGGTCTACGGTGGCTGTCTTCAACTCTAATCTTTGGTCGCTTGCGCGTCGCCACGGATGCTATGTGATAGATCAATGGGGGCTCCGCTCGCTTCGCGATACTGCCCTGTGGGCGCCCGATCGCTTACATCTAACCGGAGAAGGACACCGGATAATGATGAACGCCGCCCTAGAAGCATTAGGGCAGTCGGTTGCTGATCCGGACTACCAAACCCCGGCTGCTGCGGGCAAAGACCGTTTTGCTGCCTCGGAAAATATTGCTTGGGCAAAGGATCATCTCTGGCCTTGGGTAAAACGCCATTCTCGAGGACGCTCCTCCGGAGACGGGCGCAGCCCCAAATACCCGCAGCTAATTCCGGTTACCGACGACTTTTTGGAATAAATACCTGACTACTACCGGAAGTAGCGACTTCTCTCCCCCTATACTGAAACTATGGCAACTACCGAGACTGCTTATTTCGCGATGGGGTGTTTTTGGGGAGCAGAGCGCCTGTTTGCGCGCATCCCCGGGGTTATCCAAACCGCGGTCGGCTATATGGGAGGAAGTACCGAGAATCCCAGCTACCAGCAGGTTTGTACTGACACTACCGGTCATGCGGAAACGGTACGCGTAGATTTTGACCCTGCGCAAGTCGGTTACCTCCAGTTGCTCGAGATATTTTTCTCCCACCACAACCCCACCACCCGTAACCGTCAGGGCGGCGATGTTGGTTCCCAATACCGCTCCCAGATTTTCCCAACTACTGCGGCTCAAGAACATGCAGCTCAGGCAGTGCGTTTAGAATTCAAACACCGAATCTTAGACCTCTACGGCGCCGAGCCAGTCACCCAAATCTCGACTGCCACTCAGCTTCCCGTCTTTTACCCGGCTGAGGAATATCATCAACGCTACCTAGAAAAGAATCCCTTTGGGTACTGCTCAATCAAAGATAATGGACTAATGAAATGCAACTAGGAAAACTGCAGGTAGAGGTAATTTTATCCGATATCACTACCTTAGAAGTAGACGTAATTGTAAACGCAGCTAATACTTCCCTCTTGGGAGGAGGAGGCGTAGACGGCGCTATTCACCGCGCAGCCGGCCCCGGTCTGCTGCAAGAATGCCGGACGCTGGGTGGGGCGCGCACCGGGGAAGCCAAGATTACTGGGGGCTACAACTTGCCCGCCAAATACGTGATTCACACTCCCGGCCCGGTTTGGCATGGAGGAGGTAGCCGAGAAGCCGATCAGCTAGCATCCTGTTGGCGCAACTGCTTACACCTGGCCGCGGAAAATCACTGCCGTTCTATCGCGTTCCCCTCGATTTCAACCGGGGTCTACCGCTTCCCCATAGATCAGGCCGCCGCGATTGCCCTCAAGGAAATCGAAGACTTCTCCGCCTCCCCCTCCACCCTAAAATCCGTCATTATCTGCTGTTTCAGCCCAGAAGACCAGCAAGTCTACCAACAGGCGTTAACAGCAATCGCCCAGTAGCAGCGAGGTTCTCGAAGGCGCGGGGGCGGATTTATGCGCGAAGGAGAGATTTTTCCTCCCGCCCAAACTCCGTGTAGATACGTACGCACGAGGGCGGATTTCGCCTCCTGCCCAAAAACTCGCAAAAGACCAGGGTCTTTTACGAGTTTTACGCCCGGAGACTTATAGGTTTCAAGAACTGAAGACTGAGTTTCCGAATCTGACAGCTATCGATGTGAAGTCTGTCTGCTCGGCATAAATCCGCCCTCGCGCGTTTGCGTTTCATGTGCAGGAAATTTACGCCAGTTACCCATGCCTTATGAAGCGGGGATTACCGCGGAAACGAGCCTCATTTAGTCCAAAATTACGGTTGTGTTTGCCTTTGTAGCGCGGAGAAAAGACTTTATCCGAGTGAACCCTGCAGACCGGTCTTAGCAAGAGGATGCGGACGGCGAGAATAATCCGAAATAAGCGCGGGGGAGAGATTTTATCCGAGTGGGTGCGGTGGGCATAAGAATTCGGAAAACGTCGCTACGTTTTCCGAATTCTTGGGCGGGAGGAAAAATCTCTCCCCCGCGCGTACGTAGTATCTACATCCAGTTTTTAGGGCGGGAGGCGAAATCCGCCCCGGCGCATACCCCGCAAGTAGTACCCGCGCAAAATACGGGAATTAGCCGTTGATTTGCTTAAGAATCATTTCGCGAGCTTCACCGGCGTCAGCCTGCCCCTTGGTGGCACGCATAACGCCCCCCATGAGGGCGCCAATCGCCTTGACTTTGCCGCCTTTGATTTGCTCTACCACTTTCGGGTTATCCGCAATCACTTGGGCAACTGCGGCCTGGAGGGCAGCGGTGTCCCGCACGATTTCGAGTCCCCGCGCTTTCATTACTTCTGCGGGGGTGCCTTCGCCTTCAAGTACTCCGGCAATGACTTTACGGGCTAATTTGTCGTTGAGTTTGCCCTGGTCTACCAGGTCTTGTAGCTGCGCTACATCGGAGGGAGTGGCCGCTACCTTTTCGAGCTCCAGATTCTTTTCTTTAGCGATGCGGGAAATCTCCCCCATCCACCATTTGCGCGCAGCCTGCGGCGCGGCACCCGCTGCTACCGTGGCCTCGATAATATCTAATGCGTCAGCGTTTACTACATCCCGCATTTCCATATCGGAAAAACCGTATTCTTCGCGCAGGCGGCGGCGTCTGGCTACCGGCAGTTCCGGCAGGTTGGCACGCAACTCTTCAACCCATTCTTTCGCGGGAGCCACCGGCACTAAATCCGGTTCCGGGAAGTAACGGTAATCTTCGGCATCGGATTTTTCCCGCCCGGCAGAGGTAGAGGAGCTATCCTCGTGCCAGTGACGAGTTTCCTGGATTACTTTACCGCCTTCAGAAAGAATCTTCGCCTGGCGGCGAATCTCAAAGGTAACCGCCTTTTCGATGGCCTTAAACGAGTTCACGTTCTTGGTCTCAGTCCGGGTTCCTAGCGGCGCATCGGGGCTGGGTCGCAAAGACACATTCACGTCAGCGCGCACGTTTCCGCGTTCCATCCGCGCCTCCGAAACGTCCAAAGCCCGGAAAATATCCCGCAAAGTGCGCACATAAGCCGCCGCTACCTGCGGGGTTTTAGCTCCTGCGCCCTCGATAGGACGCGAAACGATTTCTACCAGCGGTACCCCGGCGCGGTTATAGTCGACCAGGGAATAGGCGGCGCCTTGGATACGGCCGGCTTCTCCCCCGATATGGGTGTTCTTGCCGGCATCCTCTTCCATATGGGCGCGTTCAATATTGACCCGGAAGATTTCCCCATCCTCGAGTTCTACATCCACGTATCCGTCATGGGCTATGGGCTCATCGTATTGGGAAATCTGGTAGGCCTTCGCCAGGTCGGGATAGAAATAGTTTTTGCGCGCGAACCGACAGAAAGGTGCAATCTCGCAGTTCAGTGCCAGCCCGATTTTAATCGCGTATTCCACTGCCCGCTCATTGGCTACCGGCAGGGATCCGGGCAACCCCACCGAAACTGGGGTTACCCGGGTGTTGGGTTCACCCAGCGAAGAATTGGGGGCGCTATCAAACATTTTGGTTTTGGTGCCTAGCTCGACGTGGACTTCCAGCCCCAATACCGGATCAAACTCGGCTACTGCATCTTCGTATTTCATTAAGTCGCTCATTGCTTCTCCTCTACTTCACCGGGCAAGCAGCCGGAACGTCGGTGCCGCAGGCATCAACTGCAGCTTGGGCTACCTGATACATCAGGGCGTCGGCGCGCTGGGGTGCCATCACCTGGAATCCAATCGGCAATCCCTGATGATCCAGCCCGATGGGCACGCTAATCGCCGGGATCCCCGCTAGGTTCGCAGGAATAGTGGCAATATCGCAGTTATACATGGTCAGGGGGTCACCAATCTTCTCCCCCAGTTTGAAGGCTACGGTGGGCGAAGTGGGCAGCACCAACGCATCTACCTGCGAGAACGCCTTGGCATAGTCTTCTTGCACCAAAGTGCGTACCTTTTGGGCGCTGCCGTAATAGGCGTCAAAGTATCCGGCAGACAATACGTGAGTACCCAAAATAATCCGGCGTTTCACTTCCGCCCCGAACCCGGCTTCCCGGGTAGCAGCCATTACGGTTTCCGCAGTCACCGGCCCCGAGGTCGGCTCCACCCGGATTCCGAAACGAATACCGTCAAAGCGTGCCATATTAGAAGAAACTTCCGCCGGCATAATCAAATAGTAGGCGGCGAGGGCATCTTTAAAGGAAGGCATATCGATTTCAGTAACCGTAGCTCCCCGCTCTTTCAAAGCCGCAACCGTGTCGTTAAAGGCGCGGGTCACGTCCTCTTCGTAGCCGTCTCCACCGGCTTGTTTAACTACCCCTAGGCGCAGCCCGGATAGATCAGTTTTACCTTGGTATTCCTTAACCGCCTCTAGCAAAGCCGGAACCGGCTCATCCAAAGAGGTGGAGTCAAAGGGGTCATGCCCGCCCACAAGTTCTTGTAGCGCGGCGGCATCCGCAACCGTACGGGTCACCGGACCAATCTGGTCTAGGGAGGAGGCCATGGCTACCAGACCGTAACGGGAAACCGCCCCATAGGTGGGTTTGGCGCCTACGGTGCCGGTGACCGAACCGGGCTGGCGAATTGAGCCGCCGGTGTCGGAACCTAAGGCTAAAGGAACCATGAAGGAGGCGACTGCCGCAGCTGAGCCGCCCCCGGAGCCACCGGGAATCCGAGATGGATCCCAAGGGTTGTGGGTGGGGCCGAAGGCAGAATGTTCGGTGGAAGATCCCATCGCGAACTCGTCCATATTGGTTTTGCCGATAATCGGCAGCCCCGCATCCTTGATTTTTACAACTACCGTGGCATCATAGGGAGGCTTCCAACCAGCCAAAATCTTCGAGGAACAAGTAGTTTCCTGGCCGCGAGTAACCATATTGTCTTTCAAGGCAATCGGCAGCCCTGCCAGGGGATGGAGTTCTTCCCCGTTCTTACGAGCCTGATCCACGCGGCGGGCAGTTTCTAGGGCGCCCTCCGGATCTAGATGCACAAATACGTTTAGCTCCGGGTTTAACTGTTCAATCCGATCCAGGCAAGCCTGGGTTAGCTGCTCGGAGGTTAGTTCTCCGCCACGCAGCTTTTCTGCTAGCTGCAGCGCTGAAAGTTTCAAAAAGTCTTCCACGGTTACTCCTCCCCAATGATTTGCGGTACCCGGAACTGGCCATCCTCGGCCAAAGGCGCCCCGGCCAATAGTTCCTCCCGGTCAAGGCATTTTCCTGGCACATCCGGGCGGAGCACATTGCTCATTTCAATCGGGTGGGAGGTGGCTTTGGTATCTGGACCTACAGCCTCGGACACGGTGGCAACCGCCGCCGCAATCTGCCCCAGCTCCCCCGCGAACTGGTCTATTTCTTCATCAGTGAGTGCGATCCGCGCCAAAGCGGCTACGCGCACTACTTCATCCCTATCAATTGTCGACATAGCCCCAGTCTAATGCCCGCGGCACTCCCGGTCATATTACGCCCCGGAGCCCGGGTGCGTCCCGCCTAAACGAAGAAGGCCAAGGGACGTAAAAGTCGTTCCGCTATCCGGGCGATAAAGGGACGCTGATTCCACTCGTGGCGGCTAATCGAGCGGGCATTTAAAAGGTCAGTAAAGAAAATATTCTCCATAGTTGCCGCTAACGGGCGGGAAGTAATTGACATATTTATTTCGTGGTTCCCGGTCATCGATAGCCGGTCGATATTTGCAGTGCCAATAGTGGACCAGTATCCGTCGATAACTGCGGTCTTGGCGTGGATCATCACATTGTCGTACAGCCACAGTTCCACCTGGTTATCGAGCAGGTCGGTCAGATAGGAACGGGAAATCCAGTCCGCAATAATATGGTTTGATTTTGCTG
This sequence comes from Varibaculum prostatecancerukia, assembly GCF_943169825.2. Classification (NCBI taxonomy): domain Bacteria; kingdom Bacillati; phylum Actinomycetota; class Actinomycetes; order Actinomycetales; family Actinomycetaceae; genus Varibaculum; species Varibaculum prostatecancerukia. The sequence goes on along the minus strand of NZ_OW968402.1, from coordinate 790,166 downwards.
GTACCAGTACTTTTACATCTACCCCGCGGCGGGCAGCATCGATGAGGGAACGCTGAATTACCCGATCGGGAACGAAATACGCCGAAGTTATATAGGCGGATTCTTGCGCTTTATCCAAGGCGTTCACGTACATTCCGCGTACCGGAAATAGCAGGCGTTTCGGGTCATTAACGCAGGCTTGGATTTTTGAATTCCAAGACTTGGCGCGCGGGTCTCGCACTTTCTTTAGCCGTAAATGCCATTTTTGAGCATAGTTCCAAAAGTCGAGGAACGCGCTCTCTAGCTCCCACACGTTAGGGCCACTGATCCGCAGGTGGGTATCTCGCCACTGGTTCTCCAGATAATAGGAGCCGATGTTATATCCGCCTACGAATCCCACCTTGGAGTCCACTACCATGATTTTACGGTGGTCACGCGCCGTGTGCTTCAGCGAATACCGCAGGACGTGCAGGTTTTTTAGGCGAGGAAAGCGGAAGAAACGCGGACTGACGACCAGGTTACCAAAGTGATCCCAAATGATGTAGACCTCGGCGCCACGCTTAGCTGCCCGAATCAGCGCCTCTTTGAACTGCTGACCAATTTCGTCTGATTTCCAAATAAAAGTTTCAAAAAATATCCGCTCTTTAGCGCCATCAATGGCCGCCAGCATATCGCGGTAAAGAGTTTCCCCATCCGTATAGGTTTTTAGACGGGAACGATCCACGCGTAGCGGTTCATTATCAACCTGAGGATAACCACCCGGTTTACCCGTTTGCCGCAGTTTACGCAGCTGGTCAATCGACACGATGACCGAAATCGTAATGGCCTGCAGCGTTGCAATCACCGCACTTGCGATTTTCAAACCTCGCAGCAGCGGCGGGATCGTTTTCTTCGGGATCCGGAACATGGTAACAACTCTAGCGCGTAGCCGAGGCGCTTCGCAGAACAAACGCTAGAAAAGGCTATCAGCACTCTCCGTAAATTCTTCTTCCCCAGAAGGTGAGATTTTCACCGACGAGGAGGAGTTCGGGGTTTCCAGAGCTTGCCCGCCTCCTTGCCCGGCTTGGGCAAGCGTAGCCTCCAGTCCCTGCTCAATAAGCTGCGAAAAATACTCTTGCGGCAGGCAGGCAACCCCAAGTTCGCGGGCTTTGGTCAGTTTAGACCCCGCCTTTTCGCCGTAAACCAAAAGGTCAGTATTTTTCGATACCGAGGACGCCGATTTTCCACCCGCCCGCATAACCGCTTCTTTAGCCTCGTCCCGGGTAAAACCCTCTACCCGTCCCGAAACCACCACGTTTAGCCCGGAAAGGGTTTGCTCTCCGCTTGCGGCGCCCTCCTCGCGCATAACTACCCCCGCTTTTTCCCAGGCAGCTACGATTTCTTGATGCCAATCAATCGCGAACCAGCTCTTTATGGAGGAGGCAATTTCGGCGCCAATATCGTCTACGCTGGTTAACTCATTTTCACTGGCGCTAGCTATCGCCTGCAGGGAACCAAACCGCGCCGCTAATGCCCGGGAGGCTTGCGGACCGAGATGCCTAATTGAAAGCGCCACTAAAATCCGCCACAGCGGCTGGGTTTTCGCTTTTTCTAATTCCTCCAACAAGAGTTTTCCGCGTGCCCCCAAGGTGGCGGCCTGCGGGTCTCCAGATCCGAAATAGGCAGCATAAGCCCAGATTTGGCCACTCTGCAGCAGCTTGCGGCTAAGGGCTGCTGCCTCTTTTTTATTTTTGCCGGCGGCCACTAGCTGAGCTGTAAGCGTCTCCCGGTCCCCCTTGGTCACCTGTTTTTGGTTCCAGATTCTTACCTGTAATAGCTGCCCAGCATCTAAATCGAATACCCCGGCCTCTAGCGGGAGCGCGGGAGCAGCGGGCGCCGGTAGCAGCGACTTGGCCTCTTCCGATGGCTCGGTAGCAGCCGGGTCCGCTTCGGAACAATAAACATATTTGCCCGCTACCGCTGCTGCTGCACCTTGGGTGAGGGCAAGCGCCACCCGTTCGCGCTCAGCCTCAGGCATAGTGAGCGCCGCCGCGGACTGCTCCCCCAGACCTTCAATATCGAGGGCGCCGCGCGAAGCTAAGAAAATAAGACGTTCTTTGATCTGTGCGGGGCAATGTCTCTGATTGGGGCAGCGTAGATCCTTGTCCCCCTCTTTTTCAGGGCGAATCTCGCTCCCGCAGGAGGGACAGTGCCCCGGCATTTCCCAATCTTGTTCGCTGCCGTCCCGCAAATCCACTACCGGGCAGACGATTTCGGGGATCACATCCCCGGCTTTACGCAGCACCACCGTATCCCCGATTTTTACGCCTTTGCGGCGTACCTCGAAGGGATTATGGAGGGTTGCCCGCTCCACATTCGAGCCATCTACCAGTACTTTTTCCATTACTCCGTAGGGGGTTATCCTGCCGGTGCGCCCTACCCCTACCCGGATATCTAGCAGCTTGGTGTGGACTTCTTGGGGCGGGAACTTGTAAGCGACTGCCCAACGGGGGGCGCGGGCAGTAAAGCCGAGGTCCCCCTGAGTTTTCAGGTCTTCAATCTTTAGCACTACCCCATCGATTTCGTGGCTAATCTCGGGACGGATTTTACCGATATGGGTAATAAACTCCTGGATTTTATCCAAACCCCGCAGCGGGCGGGTATATTCGCTGACTGGCAGCCCCCACTCGGAAAGCTGGTGATACCACTGCAATTGGGTGGTGGGCGGGGTAAAACCGGCAGTTAAATCTGCCTCTTTCCACTGCACTTTCCCGATTCCATGGGCAATCAACGCTAACGGGCGAGCCGCAGTTATCCGGGCATCTTTTTGCCGCAGCGACCCGGCGGCAGCATTGCGGGGATTAACGAAAGGGGGCTCCACCTTGGTGGGCAGTCCCGCTTTTTGTCGCTGCGCGCGCCAAGCAGGCAGTTCCCCCGCTTTCTTAGCTTCGCTATAGTCCTCCCACCAGCCAGCTCGCTGTTCATTTAAGCGGTGAAAATCTGCCAGCGGAAAATAGATTTCCCCCCGGATCTCGCAAAGCTCGGGCACGACCTTTCCGCTTAGTTTTTGGGGAATGTTAGCGATAGTGCGGATATTGGCAGTCACGTCCTCACCCACGCTCCCGTCCCCGCGAGTGGCTCCGATGGCCAGGTTCCCGTTCCGGTAAGTAAGATTGACCGCCAAACCATCGATTTTTACTTCCGCGCTCACCTGCGGATTTTCTTCCCCGGTTGCCTGCGCCATCCGCTGATACCAGCTAGAGACCTCTTCAGTATCGAACACATCATCGAGAGAAGCCATCCGCTCCAGGTGAGTGACCGCAGAAAACGTTTTTTGCGCGCTCCCCCCTACAGTTTGAGTAGGCGAATCGGGGTTTATTAGCTGCGGAAAACGTCCCTCCAGTTCTTCTAGCTGGCGAAACAACTGGTCATAGGCAGCATCAGAAAGCGTGGGACGATCGCGGTCATAGTAGAGAACCCGCGCCTGGTTAATCTGAGCAACCAGGTCTTCCCACTGCTTTTGCGCCTGTGCCAATGCCTCTTCGTATTCGCTCGCCATGGCTTCATTTTCCCCTTTTTATTCAGAAAAGAAAAAGCATCCGCGCCGCAAAAGTTTTCCACAGGTGACCAGAAACTTTCGCAACCGCGCTGCCTTTAAGGCTAGGTTAACCAGGTGAGTTTGGAATCGGTGCGGCAAGCCCTGGCAGCTCCCTGCCATTTGCAGGTCGAGCGCGGCCCTGCTGCCGGCTTGGTGCTGCCCCTGAAAGGTAGCTATTGCAGTATCGGTCGCCAACAACTTGCCGATCGAGAGGTGTCGCGCGATCATCTACTTTTTATCTCCAGGAACGGCCGACTGCGGGTTAGGGATCTGGGTTCTCGCAATGGCAGTTTCCGCGGCAAAACCGCCACGGTCTTTTCTCGGCTGCGATTTGAACAAGAAATCGGTACTTCCTCACGTATTAGAGCAGGTAACACTGTTCTAAAGGTTTCACCCCGGCCTCACCGCCTAACCGTGCCCTCCCCGCATCCAAGATCGGGAGTTTCCTCTTGGAGACAGTGGCTGTTCTTGCCAATGCTGATTTTCTTACCTATTTCTCTTGCTTCGCTGCTGCGGATTCCCCGGATTTGGGGACTGATTTTGATAGTAGCCTTAGCTGCCGGTGCTGTGGGTATCTGGCTGTATCGCCGCCCCCGCCCGGTGACTCCTGCACAACTATTACTGGTAGCCAGCCAGCCAAAACGTTCCGCTGCATCCCTAGCAGCCACCGAACCCGCATCCCGGGAGGTTGCAGCCTGGATTAGCCCCCATAAAGTAGTGCGCGCCCTCCCGGGAGATAAACTTTGCTTTACCGGTATCTATGCCCGCGAGCGTGCCCTATGGTGGGCGGCACAACTGGCGTGGCAGGAGAGCTCCCGCTATCACCTAGATTTGCAGCTGCATCCGACCGATTTAACCGTCGACAGCGACCATCTTGTTGATGATGCCGATAAAGCTAAAGATCAGAACCTTAAGGAGGACCTTTTCGTTTCGGGGAGTTCCCAAGACTTTAGTGCTTCGGAAAGCAACCAGCAATCTCCGAGAGTAATCGTGGTTTCCCCCTCGAAAAAACCGCAAGCAAACGGGAACGATATTTGCATCACCTGGGCAGACACCCCCGGCGAGGCGGCGGTGTGGGCGAATCGGATTGTGCAAGTCCCGTCCCATAGGCGCGCTACTCGCCACGCGGATTTACCCTCCTTGGCCTGGTGCCACCTCCTTGCTGACTCCGGAAAAACCTCCAGGCAGGCGCAACTAGCTGATGAAGTTACTTTTGAGCAGCTATGGCCAAAATTCATGGAAGCTGGCAATCCTTTAGTAAGTATTGCTGCGAACTGGAAACAGTCTCAGTCTCTGCGAGCTCCGGTGGCACGGGACGCCCACGGAATCAGCTATCTGGATTTAATCAAGGACGGGCCGCACGCCCTACTGGCAGGAACCACGGGAGCCGGAAAATCGGCGGCGCTGACTACCTGGCTGCTTTCTATGGCGCTATCTCATCCACCCAGCAAACTGCAATATGTGCTGGTGGACTATAAGGGCGGGGATGCTTTTAGCAAATTGCAAGCTCTGCCGCATGTGCTGGGGATTTTAACTGACCTGGAACCGGCGCTCACCAGGCGAGCCATCTTGTCGCTTAACGCCGAGATCAAGTACCGGGAGCAGCACAAAAACCTGCCGCATCCCCGAATTGTAGTGGTGGTGGATGAATTCCGGGTGCTGGCGACCGATCACCCGGATTTGCTTGATTCTTTGATTCGATTGGCAACTTTGGGACGCTCGCTGGGGATTCATCTAATTTTGGCTACTCAACGCCCTGCGGGCATAGTTGATGGACAGATCAAGTCGAATATGGCGCTGCGGATTTGTTTGCGAGTGTTGGAAGCAGCCGATTCTTGCGATGTGGTAGGCGATGGGCGTTGCGCAGAGCTGCCGGCTATTCCTGGCCGTGCCTGGATAAAATCAGCCCTCGACGCCAGCGGAAAACTGGTGCAATTTGCTTGGATTCCGCAGGTAAGTCAGGCAGAACGGATTGCCAAATGGTGTCGAGCGGCTTGGAAGCCTACCTGCCTGCCGCATTTTCCTTGGGCTCCGCCGCTCCCTGCCCGAATCGGGTTATCGCAGTTGCCAGCAGGAGCGGGAAAAGTTGTTTTGGGGTTAGGTGATTATCCGCGTCGCCAGAAAACCGCACCTTTGACCCTGCCGTTACCATTTTCTGTGCACCTAGTAGGTTCAGTGGGGTCTGGTAGAACCTCCTTAGCTTTAATGTTAGCGCTACAGCTGGCCAATAGCGCCCGGGAAGTCCACGTTATTTGCCGTTCTGCCCGCCAGTTTTTCGGCCCTTCTTTTCAGGCTCATCATGAAAAAACCTGGCCAGGGACTATCGCCAGGAGCCCACAAGTGAGCTTCGAGGTGCTAAAACGCGCCAGCAGCGGTCGGTTAAGTGGAACCCTGATTATTGATGACTGTGAAGACTGGCTCGATGCTTTAGAACGCGCCTATGGCCCGCTCTCCGGTAGTGATCTGCTAGCGGGGCTGTGTCGACAAAGTGAAGCTCTAGGGATTTCCCTGCTGATAGTGTCCGGGCCCGCCGGGGCGTCTTCGCGTATTTTCCAGGGGTTAAAAACCCAGGTAGTAGGAGGGATCCGCGATAGTATCCAGGCAGCGCAGGCCGGTTTCAGCCCACAAGCTTTGGAACAGATTAGCGGAGCAGGAGTTTTTGTGTTTTCTCCTGGTGGGAAAGCTACTCCCTTCCGGGCAGCCGAGGCGCCTGCCCCCTGCCCAGAAAAATTTGTGAAGCTTCCTAATCTTCGTCTTCGCGCCCTCCCCTCTTGTTTTTCGCTTCCACCTCCCCTAAAGTCTGGCAAGCTGGCAAGCATTTTTGCCCAGGGGTTAACGGGAGCAATAGGCCTGGAGGAATCCGATTTACAGCGCGATTGGTTAGTTATCGGGGAAAGCGGCACCGGGAAAACCAATGCCGTCCAGTTACTTAACGCCTTTATGCCTCAGCATCAAGTGCTGGAGGACTTAAGCTCCCACGATTCCCGCTGGAGCCAGCTAACTGCGGATCCGGAGCTGTCCTTTGATATATCGATGCCGGATGTAGCTTCCAACCTAGAGCCAGGAAGAGATAGCACAGAATCGTCAATGGTGCTTGCCAGCGTCAGTCCCCAGGTGCTGCAGACAACTTTTTCCGGTCCTCTGGCGGAACTGCGACAGCGAGCGATTTTGATAGTTCTAGGTAGTGCTTCCCAGTGTCGTCCTTTCTTGAAAGGCGTTGATTACCAGGCGCTCCCCGACCAGGTAGGGTTAATTCCCGGACGAGGAATGCTGGTCAAAGATGGTAAAGGTTTAGCCATCCAAATGGCTATTTTTGCTAAACCTTGCTAAAATTTTCTTCTTTTGTGACACGTTGCACGCGAAAACTCAACTCTGATCTGTTAAAACCCTTGATTTATCTGCCGTTAACTAAAAAAATAGTAAGTAGCAAAGGAGCTGCCCGCCAAGACAGCGTTCTGTGCGGGCAGTTACCCGCAAACACGATACTTATTGTTAACCTGCAAAGGAGACGCAGATGGATTGGCGTTCACGCGCTGCCTGCCTAGAAGAAGACCCCGAGCTCTTCTTCCCAATCGGAAACACCGGTCCGGCTATTGCCCAAGCTGAGCGCGCAAAAATGGTGTGCGCCCGCTGCGAGGTAGAGTCGATTTGCCTGGCGTGGGCCCTCGACAACAACCAGGACGCCGGAGTGTGGGGCGGTAAAAACGAAGATGAGCGTCGCAGCATGCGCCGCCGGAAGGCTCGTGCCCGCCGCACCTTCTAAGCTAAAAGACCAAAACTAATAACTCTCTGTTGCCCGTTCCCGGAAGCGAGTAACAGAGAGTTATTTGTATGTCTTCTCGGCTTTGCCCGCGGTGCCACGGAAAATAGCTAAGCTTCTTTCCCTGGTTATCGGGTTACCAAAGTATCCTGCACCCTAGCTAAGGGGCGAGCGCCGATTCCAATTTTTCATCGCCCTTTGAGCTTCGCGTTTATCTTGCTGCTCACGTAGGGTCTGGCGCTTATCCCACTCTTGTTTGCCGCGGGCAAGCGCAATTTTTACTTTTACCCGCCCACCGGAAAAATACAGTTCTAAAGGCATGATGGTGTAGCCTTTCGCCGCGGAATCAGCTGCGAGTTTGTCGATTTCCCGACGGTGCAGCAACAGCTTACGTTTACGTAGCGGGGCATGGTTCGACCAGGTACCGTTAATGTACATGGGGATGTGGGCGTGCTGCAGCCAGGCTTCCCCGCGATCAATCTCTACCCAGGACTCTCTTAAAGAAGCCCTGCCCATGCGCAAAGACTTAACTTCGGTGCCGGTAAGCACCAACCCGGCCTCATAGGTATCTTCGATAAAAAAGTCATGCAGCGCCTTTTTATTGCGCGCAATCATCTGCACCCCGGCATTACTTTTACCTTGGGTGCCGCGACTCTTATCTTTCTTACTCATAGCGTTCCTACGCTATCGCAAAAAACTACGGCAAAGGTATGGGATTTATTACCGTTCCATTCTTCCAGAGCTCGAAATGCACGTGGCACCCGGTAACCCTGCCGGTAGCCCCGGTATAGCCGATGAGTTGCCCCTTGGAAACCTGCGCCCCGGGACTGGTAGCGAACTGCGTCATGTGACGGTAAACACTGATCCAGGAACTGCCTCCCAGCATCCCATGGTTAATAGTGACCGTGTTTCCCCCAGTGCCTTCATAGCGGGTAGAAACCACCGTGCCATTAGCCGCCGCGTATTGTGGTAATCCGCAGCCAGCCGCAATATCAGCTCCCATATGTAGACGACGCTGTCCGGTCACCGGGTGAATTCGGTATCCGAACGGTGACGTTAGGTGCAAGGGGCCTTTAATCGGAGCTTGGAAGATTCCTCCCGCCATATAGCCAGCGCTACTGCTACCCGCGTTTCCGCTACTGGCGCTGCCGCTACTGGCACTGCTGGAACTACTAGCAGCTTGAGAACTGCGGTTTTGGGCATCAATCTGCATAATTCGCTCACGCGCCGCCTGCTGATCTTTTTCAGCTTCCGCTAGCTGTTTAGAAATCTCGCCCTTCTTGGCATCTAGTTCGGCTTCTTGCTTTTTCTTTTCTTCCAGAGTTTGATTTAACTCCTCAAGTTTGGTCTCTTTATCCGCCTTAGCACCATCGGCAGCCTGCAGAGCCGCGTCTGCCTGTTCTTTTAACTTCCTGACCTGAGAGGTTAATTCCCGTTGTTCCGCTTGGGAATTCTTTTGTCCCACAATCTGGTTTTGTACCGATTTCAAGGAATCAGATTGCATCTGGGCAGCCAGCTGCGCATTGCGCGCGTAGGTGCTTAAATCACCGCTATTCTTATCGGAAATAAAGAACTCAAAAGTACCGCCCAAGGAAGGATTGGTATAGGTTTCGCGTGCTACCTTGCCGATATTGCTAAGGTTTTCGCTCTCTCTTTCCTGCGAAGCCGCTAAGGCTTTTTCTACCTGTTTCAGCTGGGCAGTGGCTACTTCCAACTGGTCTTGCGCCTGGGCTTGTTCCCGCGCTGCACCAGCTTGTACCCGCACGGCCTCATCATAGGCTCCCTGAGCGCTCTTTTGGGCGTCTTTCGCATTTTCGAGGGCGATTACCGAGTTGGCTAAATCAGCGCTTACTCCCTCCAAGGAAGAGCGTAACTTGGCTGCTTTATCGGAGGCTGCCTTTTCTTTACTAACCTGGTCGCTGCGATCAGAAGCCATGGTAGTGCCGGCGGCACCGGCGAACACTAGCGCCCCCGTCAACAGGGCGGTGCCGGCTACTTTTCCAAAGCGATTCCTAAAAAACATGGTTACACCTTCGCGTATTTAGCTAGAGAAGCAATGGAAGCAACGATCGAAATAATCAAGGCAGCAGCGACAATCATTCCGGAAAGAATCGCCACCTCCCGCAGGTTCACGAACTGGATAAAGGGAATAGTTTTTTGCAGCCATCCCTGCACCAGGTATTTCACCCCCGCGAATAAGGCTCCGCAGGCCAGCAGCGCACCGACAAGGGCACAGAGGGCGCCCTCAATCATAAAGGGCAGCTGGATAAACAGCCCGGAAGCCCCCTCCATCCGCATAATCTCGGTTTCTTTCTGCCGCGACATGGCGGAAAGCCGAATAGTAGTGACAATCAGCAGGATGGCCGCAATCGCCATTACCCCAGCCAGTCCCCAGGAAATCCGCATCGATTGACTGAAAAGATTCATTAACGGTTTTACTAGCTGCGACTGATCCTGTACCTGTTCTACCCCAGGTTGCCCCGATAACTGGGCAGAAACGATCTCGTACTGAGAGGGGTCTTTCATTTTTATCCGGAAGGCTTGCGGCAACATCTCGGGTTTAGTGGCCTCCCCCAAAGTGGTGTCGCCATATTGCTTTTGGAAATCCGCGTACACCTGGTGGTGATTTTGGAACTCGTAATGGTCAACGTATTGGGACAGGGTACCCCGATCTAATTCGTCTTTGACATCTTGAATCTGCCGCTTAGTAGCCGCCTGACCATTACAGTTCGCTACTTGGTCATCCTGAGCGCACATATATACGCTCACTTCGACCTTGGCGTACCATTCCTTTTGCATCGCGGCCACCTGCATTTGCGCCAGGCCGCCCACCCCTACAAACAGCAGGGAAATGAAAGTTACCAGCACCACCGAAATGGTCATCGCCATATTGTGTCCCAGACCGGAAAATACTCGGCCGAGAATAAACCGCAAACGCATTTTTTCTCCTAGCTACGACTCGATCCGTACACGCCGCGATCCTGGTCGCGCACTACTTTCCCATCTACCAACTCGATTACTCGTTTGCGCAGCTGGTCAACGATTTCATCATCGTGAGTTGCCATCACCACGGTGGTACCGGCGCGATTAATCCGGTCCAGCAGCCGCATAATTCCTAGAGAAGTTTTAGGATCTAGGTTTCCGGTGGGCTCATCGGCTAGCAATATCTCAGGCCGATTGACCATCGCGCGGGCAATCGCGACTCGCTGTTGCTCACCACCAGATAGTTCATAGGGCATCCGTTTTTCTTTGCCTTCCAACCCCACCAGTGATAACACCTGAGGCACTTCGGTTTTTATAGCATGACGCGGCCGCCCAATCACCTGCATCGCCAAGGCCACATTCGCCTGCACCGATTTGTTGTCAAGTAAGCGGAAGTCTTGGAACACAGTCCCAATCTGGCGCCGCAGCTTTGGTACCTTCCAGCGGGACAGCCTGCCCACGTCCTTACCTAGTACCGTCACTTTTCCATGGGTAGGACGATTCTCCCGATAAATCATGGTCAGGAAAGTTGATTTCCCGGAACCTGATTTACCCACCAGGAACACAAACTCTCCCCGTTCGATATTGGTGCTCACATGGTCTAGAGCAGGGCGGGCTCCCCGCTTGTACACCATCGACACGTCGTCAAAAGTAATCATGCATCCCCTACTATGTGTTGGAAGCTTCCGGCACTGACCAACTTAGCGCCTAGGGGCTTGCCATTTGCGCTCACACGCCGATTAAGGGGGGCTTAGTGCCTTGACGTGCTAGTTCTCACTTTCTTCCTGAGCTTTTCGCCAGCGAATCCCCGCATCCAAGAAAGCATCAATATCTCCATCCAGAACTGCGTCTACCTGTGAGGATTCCTCTAAAGTGCGTAAATCTTTCACCATCTTATAAGGGTGCAGCACATAGGAACGCATTTGGTCCCCCCAGGAGGCTTTTACTTCTCCGGCGAGTTCCTTTTTCTTCGCCTGTTCTTCCTCGTGTCGCAACTGCAATAATCGGGACTGCAGCACCCTAAGCGCCGCTGCCCGGTTTTGAATCTGGGATTTCTCGTTTTGCATACTGACCACGATTCCAGTGGGAATATGGGTCATCCGCACCGCCGAGTCGGTAGTATTTACCGACTGTCCACCCGGACCAGATGAGCGAAACACATCGATCCGCAAATCTGATTCCGGAATCTCAATATGGTCATCGGATTCAATCAGGGGAATCACTTCCACCGCGGCAAAGGAAGTTTGCCGCCGGGCCTGGTTATCGAAAGGACTTTGCCGTACCAAACGGTGGGTGCCTGCCTCTACCGATAAAGTGCCATAGGCGTAGGGCGCGTCTACCTGGAAAGTAGCTGATTTTATCCCCGCTTCTTCCGCATAGGAGGTATCCATAACCTGAGTGGGGTAGCCGTGGCGTTCTGCCCAGCGTAGATACATCCGCAGCAGCATTTCCGCAAAATCGGCGGCGTCAACTCCGCCTACTCCGGAGCGAATGCTGACCACTGCGCGGCGCTCATCATATTCACCGGAAAGCAGGGTTTGCACTTCTAGGTCGGCTAATTCTTTATTTAATTTCTCTAGCAGAGAGCGCAGTTCACTTAATACTTCTTCCCGGTCGCTACCCAACTCTTCCCCCGCCATAGCTTTTAGGGTTTGGGCGTCCTCAACACTTTGATCCAAGCGTTCAACCTGGTCGAGCCGAGATTTTAGATGCGAAAGCTGCGAAGTTACTTGCTGAGCATGCTCGGGATCATCCCACAGGTTAGGATCTACACTGGCTTTTTCAAGCTCTTTTATTTGAGCACCTAACTTTTCGGGATCCGTAACCGCCCGAATCTTCTCTAGGGTAGTTTGCGCCTTGCCGAGTTGCTCTTCGTAATCGTATGCCACGCTTCTAGGTTACCTGAGGAATCCCCAGCATAAATAAGCGCTTAGCTTAAAGCCCCAATAGCCAGTTCTAGCACTGCCGCCACCGTTTGCAGGCGAATCTGGTTACGATCCCCGGATAGCGACAGTTCCGTGGTTGCGCCTCCGGCAGGGGTAGTTACCGAGATAAACACGGTACCGGCGCTATGCCCATCTTGACTGCCGGGGCCGGCCACCCCGGTAGTAGCGAGGGCGACGTCGGCGGAAAATAATTTCGCGGCTCCTTGTGCCATCTGTTCCGCTACCACCGGATCTACCGCTCCGGTTTCCTGTAAGCGGGAACGCGAAACCCCTAACACTTCGCTCTTAGTGCGAGTCTGGTAGGTGGTGACTCCCCCGGCTACCACCTCAGAGGCGCCCGCAATATCGCAGAGAGTAGCGCAGACCAGCCCGGCGGTTAAGGATTCCGCACAGGCAATCGTATAGCTGTTTTCACGGAGAATTTCTTGTAGGCGGCGCGCCAGCGCATCTAGTTCTTGATTCATACTTCCATCATGGCACGAGTGCCGGCTGTCTATTCGGTTTCAAAATCTCTATCGGCCAAGGCGGCATTGGTTGCGCTGCGACATTGAGCCGGCGAGTAGCCTTTGCGCGCTAAGAAAGAACCTATCCGCCGCATTGCCTGCGGATAGGTAGCATTGCCCAGCGAACGAGCTTTCTTTTCCGCCAACATCTGGACACTTTCCACCTCTTGCTCAGGGGTAATCTGCGCTAATGCTTCTTGCTGCAGATTGGGGGCGATCCCTTTCCGATTTAGCTCTTGGACGAGGGCTCGCCCCACTAATCCCCGTTCCCGAAAACGGGTACGCACCAGCATTGCCGCATATTCGCGGTCATCTAGCAACCCCACTTCAAGAAAACGAGTGACAATTTCTTCGGTAATCTCCGGCAAGAAACCCGCCTTGGTGAGTTTTTCGCGAATCTGCCCGCTAGAGGCAGCGGTATGATCTAGCACCCGCAATGCGGATTCCCTGGCCGCTTCGAGGGCTTCTGAGCGAGGAAGCTCCGCATTTTTTTGCCGCCTCGCCGCCAGATTCTGGTTTGGTTTCCGGCGGCGAGGGGCTCCAAAATCACTTTCGGGATCGAGATATTTAACCATCTTGACTTAGCCCAGGTTACTTGGCGATATCTCCAGCTGATTCCCCGGCGTCCTCAGCATCATCCTCTTGAATAATGCCCACCGCTTTGAGGATTTTCTCTTCGATTTCATTGGCAAGTTCCGTATTATCTTTCAGATATTGCCGCACGTTTTCTTTACCTTGCCCCAGTTGGTCACCCTCGTAGGTGTACCAGGCGCCCGACTTGCGGATAATCCCCAGATCGGTAGCCAAGTCAATTATGGAGGCTTCGCGAGAAATTCCCTCTCCATACATCAAGTCAAATTCGGCGGTCTTGAAAGGTGGAGCCATCTTGTTCTTTACCACTTTCGCCCGGGTACGCGAACCAATCGGTCCCGAGGAGTCTTTCAAGGTTTCAATGCGTCGCACATCGATCCGGACTGAGGCATAGAACTTGAGCGCTTTACCACCGGTGGTGGTCTCCGGGGATCCGAAGAAAACTCCGATCTTTTCCCGTAGCTGGTTAATGAAAATTGCGGTGGTGCCGGTGGCAGAAAGCGCCCCAGTCATTTTCCGCAGCGCCTGGCTCATTAACCGAGCCTGCAGTCCCACGTGGGAGTCCCCCATTTCCCCATCGATTTCCGCTTTGGGAACTAGGGCTGCTACCGAGTCGATAACTAAAATATCGATTCCCCCGGAACGCACCAGCATATCGGCGATTTCCAGTGCTTGCTCCCCAGTGTCTGGCTGAGCAACTAGCAGCTCATCGGTGTTTACCCCGAGCTTCTTGGCATATTCGGGATCCAGGGCGTGCTCGGCGTCAATAAAAGCGGCATTCCCCCCGGCTTTTTGCGCCGCTGCTACCGCATGCAAAGCCACCGTAGTTTTACCGGAGGATTCCGGGCCATAAATTTCTACAATGCGTCCGCGCGGCAAGCCACCTACCCCTAAGGCAATGTCTAGCGCCACTGAACCAGTAGAGATCACCTCTACCTGGCGATGGGTGTTTTCCCCCAGGCGCATCACTGAGCCTTTTCCGAACTGTTTATCTATCGCCGCTAGCGCCATATCTAGAGCTTGCTCGCGATTTCCGCCTGCATTTACCTGCCGTTTTGCGGTCTTCTTTGCCATGGTTTCGATCCTCTCTGGTTCTCTCCGAACGGTTAATAGGCTGGCCTGGTTTTCTGGCTTGGGGTTCCCCTCTCCGAGGAGCCAAGCTAACGCTACGTATGGCCAAATACGCTTTACAGTTTGGCGATAATCCCTTGGGGAAATATCGTTTACTGCGCGTCTGGGTACAACTCTACCTAGCGAACAGATGTTCGACAAATGAAACACCGGGAAAGAACAAAACGAAGATAAACGAAGCGCTAAGCTGCTTGCGCCCTCCCCAAAAATCCCGGCATCCCCGAATTACTTCCCGGAGTTAAATTCGCCAGCATCCCCTCTGAGCAGCCCTTTTCGCATTAGTTCATTTAAAGCGCGCCGGTCAGCGCGGTGAATGAAACGCAAGTCGGGATCACTATCTGTTTGCACAAGCAATAAATCCCAAACCTGCTGGGGATCTTTCCCCTGGGCTAAAGCTTCGACCGGAGTAGCATGCAAATCTGGTAAATAAAGATCAGAAAGTAGTGACGCCCCGAAAGCCTGCCCAAAGACAGCTTTCAGGGCGTTGTTGAATTCAGACCGTTTCACCTGGCTAAACTACCGAATGTACCGGTACTTCCGGAACCTGGCGGCGCACTGATAGACCTTCGGCCACAGCTACCCGCAAAGACACTTCCCGCAGTACCATCGCCATCGGCACCTCTAGGGCTTTACAAATAGCAGACAGCAGTTCCGAAGATGCCTCTTTTTGTCCCCGCTCAACCTCGGATAGATACCCCAAAGACACCTGGGCACTGGTAGAAACTTCCCGCAAAGTACGCCCCTGGGATCGGCGCACCATCCGCAAAACTTGTCCGATCTCTTCGCGTAGCAAGGGAGTCTTGTTCCCTGCGTTCTTTTCCGTCATATCCATAGCATATCCCCCTCTTGGCTGGACACCCACAGGCTTGGAACTGCCCACCGAGCTCTTCCTTCGATACTCTCTTCCATTCACGCTTATTTCAACACCGCTACCCATTTTTTCATTCCCTTAAGCGAAAAAAGTGCGGGTGTTCACACCCTAGTGACCTATTTGGCTACCCTATTATTCTTTCTTCCGTCGCCGCATCTCGGAGCGACTAAAAGCAAAACGGGACCCCTCGGCCTTATCTTTCAGCTCGGGACTTTTTTCGATATCGGCTTCTTCCTCCGGATTATTCTCATCTGCGAGGATGTCTTCACTATTCTTAGCTGCAGCGCCACTGGCAGCTGGATCCGGGATATTTACCACTGCCTGCGGGATAGAACTTTTCGAGGATTCCTCGGCTAAGTCTCCCTCTGCTTCTGCGTCCTTATTTTCCTGGACTTTTTGCTGCTCGCGCCGTTGTCTGCGCGAGGGGAACTTAGCTTTATGCTCCCCGCCCGCTGTTACCGAGGTCTTTTCTGCACTCTCAGCACTCTTAGTGACTTTGGGGGCGTTTTTGCTATCGTCCGCAGATTTTTCTGCTACTGAAACCGGCTCTACCGTGGCGGTTTCTTCCGCCGCTTTATCGGTCTCGGGCTTGACTTCACCCGGTTTCTTCCGAGGGATCCAGGTCTTTTTAAAACCTGCGAAGTCATCGATCAGGTCTTGGTCTTCTTCTGCGCCCTCATCACTAGAGTCAGTTTCCCCGTCTGCGTCCACTGCCGCGGCTTTCTCCTTCGATTTGAGCTCTGCCGCGCCTTTACCGATCTTGGCGTGCTTGTGGGCACGGTTTTTCCTTCTACGCCGCCGCTTTAGGGGCTTTTCCGCAGCCTGCTCGTCCTTTTCCGCAGCAAGGTCTGCTTCAGCAGATTTGTCCGTTTCTTCGGAGTCCTCCTCCGCTGCGGATTCGTCTGCCTCTGCAGACTTATCCTGATCGTCGGCAGTTTTCGCTTGCTCTTTATGGTTGTCATGGGCGTCCAGGAAATAGACCATTCCGGAAAGAACCGTGGCGACAAACGCGGCGATTAGGGCGGCTATCGCCAAATACATAACCACTACGCCCACCTGAGTATTGAAGGGGTAGCAAATTCCGGCCAGCATCCACAAGAAGACCATTAAAATCTGTAGACTGGTTTTGATTTTCCCGCCCTTAGAGGCAGGTAATACCACTCCTGAACGCAGCAGATACATCCGTAGCAGGGTAACCGCTACCTCTCGCAAAATTACTACTGCGGTAAACCACCACCACAGATTCTGAAAAAGAGAAAGTAAAACGAAAGCCGAAATCATCAGGGCTTTATCGGCAATCGGGTCAACCAGTTTCCCGAAATCGCTGACCACCCCCCAGCGGCGAGCCAATTTGCCGTCTAAATGATCGGTATAGGCGGCCACGCAAAATACCACTAGCGCAATAATCAGTAAGGTTACTGTCCCCTGCAGAAACTGCGCGATCATCAAGGCGATAAATACCGGCACCAGGATAATGCGCAACACTGTAAGCAGGTTCGGGATTTTTTTCCGCCAAGTTTCCGAAGAAGCTGCGGGTTTCTCTTTGCTTTCCATCAACTACTACCCTAATAGATTTCTGCGCTCTTAAAACGGATTATAGGTGCTTAGCGTCCGGTTAGCTCCCAGGCGTCCTCATCACTGTCGGCTTCCACTTCCTCTAACGGAGGTTCTTCTGCACTCCCGGCGCCATCGTCTACAGAAGAATCCACTGCCGGTGCCGCCGGGGTTTCTCCTCGCAACATGGCCAACACTTTAGGTAATTCTTCCGGCGATACCAGCACTTCTCGGGCTTTAGAACCCTGAGAAGGCCCTACGATTTCCCGAGATTCCAGCAGATCCATTAACCTGCCGGCACGGGCAAATCCCACCCGCAGTTTACGCTGCAGCATGGAAGTCGAACCCAACTGGGTATTTATCACCAGTTGTGCTGCCTCCAACAGGTCATCCAGGTCGTCGCCAATATCTTCAGCAACTTTCGGCTTATCTTCTTCTTTAACGATTACATCCTCGCGATATTCCGGACTGGCCTGCGCTTTCACCGCGTCCACGACCCGTTGAATTTCGTCCTCGCCCACCCAGGCGCCTTGGATACGCATCGGTTTAGGGGTTCCGGCCGGCAGATAGAGGGAGTCACCTTGACCGATTAAGGCTTCGGCGCCACCTTGATCCAAAATCGTGCGCGAATCCGTGATTGAAGAGGTGGCGAAGGCCAGCCGAGAGGGAATATTGGCTTTAATAATGCCGGTAACCACGTCTACTGAGGGGCGCTGGGTAGCCACTACCAAGTGAATTCCGGCTGCCCGCCCCAACTGGGTGATGCGCTGGATAGAAGCCTCTACATCGCGGGGAGCGACCATCATCATATCGGCCAACTCGTCCACCACGATTAACAGGTAGGGGTAGGGGTTGATTTCCCTTTCAGATCCCGGAGGGGGCACTACTGCCCCTTCCCGCACGGCCTGATTGAAAGAATCGATATGTTTATGCCCAAAGTTGGCCATATCGTTGTAGCGGTGATCCATTTCTTTAACCGCCCACTCCAGGGCTTCTGCCGCTTTCTTGGGATCGGTAATAATCGGGGTAATTAGATGAGGAATCCCCTGGTAAATACTGAGTTCCACCCGCTTGGGGTCTACTAGGATCAAGCGCACCTGCTCGGGGGTGGCTCGCATCAACAGGGAAGTAATCATGGCGTTTACGAAGGACGATTTACCAGACCCGGTTGCTCCCGCCACTAACAGGTGCGGGGTCTTCGCCAGGTTGGTAACTACATATCCACCCTCTACGTCTTTGCCTACCCCTACCATTAACGGATGGGTGGAGTGGTGTGCCGCCGCCGAGCGCAACACGTCGCCGAGCGCCACGATTTCCCGGTCAGTATTGGGAATCTCGATTCCGATGGCGCTCTTTCCGGGAATCGGAGATAAAATCCGTACATCCGCGCTGGCCACCGCGTAGGCAATATTGTTTTTGAGGTTAGTAATTTTCTCTACTTTTACCCCTGGCCCCAGTTCCAGCTCGTAGCGGGTAACCGTAGGTCCGCGAGAGAACCCGGTAACTTCCACATCCACCCCGAACTCGGCGAACACTTCCTCAAGGGCAGATACGACCCGGTCATTAGCTTGAGAACGTACCTTATGAGGCTTCCCCTTGACCAGCAGTTCCTCCCCGGGAAGCTCATAGGTTTGTCCATCAGCCAGTTTCATGCCGCTGTTACCGGCACCCGGCAATAACAGTGCGGTTTGCTCGTTGGACTGGTCTTTATTATCTTTCCCGGTAGCTGCGGGTTTGCCCTGACTTAACACCTCGGTTTCTTCCGCGTCAGCAGGCAGTTTCAAGCGGCTGGTTCGCCCATTTGTTTTCGGTTTCGAGGACGCGTCTTGCGGGGTTAAAACGCTGGTAGCGGGCTCGGTTTCTTCTTGGTCTTGATTTTCTGTAGCCGCCGCCATCCGTTCCCAACGCTTCAGCCGCCGGGTGGGAGGTGCCTCGTCCTCCGGGCTTTCACTGCCCGTTCCGGCGGCGTCCTCTTCGCTCGAGGAATCGTCTTCACCCGTAGAAATCTTGTCTTTAATTCGCTTGCTCAGGGCACGCACCGCCTCGAAAGCACTGGCCAGAGAAGTATTAGTAGCAATCAGCAAAGAATATAGTCCCAACAATAGCAGCAGGATTACCGCGCCTACCGGGGAAACTAGAATCTGCAGCGGGTGCCCAAATAGCCACCCCAAGATACCGCCCGATTTTTCGATCGTCATAAAATCGCTGATAGCCGGGCTAGAACAGGCTACATGGGTGATTCCGGTTAACGCGGCTCCTATCCCGATTGCGCCCAGTAAAATATGCAGCTGGGAGTTTTCCGGATCCCGGTTACGAAATAGGCTAATCGCCGCCCAAACTAAAAGTAGAGGAGCAATAATACTGTAAATGCCCAGTAGTCCCGCCGCTAGGTGATGCAAAGCGCGAGTAGCGAGGGCGTCCATAGAGAACCATTCGGTTAGCGCCGACATAGTGGCCAGGGCAATAAGTAAGAAAGCTACCCCATCGCGCACCCGCGAACTATCATTCAGCGGGGCGCCGGAGTTCTGTTTCTTGCTATTTTTTCTCGCTACCATAACACTGGCACTTTACCTTTCCAGGGTTAAAAGAGGCCGACAGCCACGCCGTAACCACCTAAAATAGCTGTTCAACGCAGTTTAGCTCTTAACTGATTCACCTAGCGATAAATGTTAACTTCGCTAATACGCCGATCGATTTCTTCAATAGTCGGACAGGTATCGTTTCCGATTTTCCCGGCTGCCAACGCCCCCGCCACATTGGCTCTGGCAAGTGCCTGGGTGGGTTCTTGTCCTTTAACCAGTTCCGCCAACAACACCCCGGTATGGGCAGAACCCACCCCTAAAGTGTCAGCGACTTTCACACTGATAGAGGGAACCATGGTTTCCCGCTGAGCATCAATTAACTTGGCACCGTACGATCCGATTCTCTCTACTACCCAGGCAGATTCAGGTAGTTTTTCCGCCACATACCCGCAGCTAAGGTAGCCAACTGATCCTGGTAGGAAGCGAGCCTCGTGTTCATTGCAAGTCAGCACATCCACATGGGGCAAAACCTCGGAAACGTGGCGCGGTTCGATTTGTGAAATCTGGGGAGTTGCTGCCATAACTACCTTTACCTGCTCGGGCAAAGTGGGAAACCAATTGGCCAGCGCCGTGCGATAGGAGGCGTGTGCCAGATCCCCCGCTGAAATATAAACCACGTCCCCGGGGTTCATGGCAACCTTGCTGAGTTCCCGACTGGAAATATCCACTTCTACCCCGGCAGTAAGCACCGATGCATAGTAGCCAGCGGCTTCAATCATCTGGATTTTCATCCCGATATCGCCGACTACTTCTACCGTTTCGGTTCTGATATTTGCTTCTCTGAGCACTTTTCGCGCCTGGGTGGAGTTGGGGCCAGTCCCCAGGCAGGACATATTAACTACCGACACTCCCTGGCGGGCAGCAGCCAGCATTACTTCGGCGGCCTCCCCTACTCCTGGACGCTGCGCGGTACCCAAGACGGTGGTGCCCCGCTCGGGTAGCTGCGCCATGGTTAAGGGCAGGGTCAGCACCACCGCTGCTACCGAAACTAACTTGTTATTTTCTGCTGCCATCTGTTCCACCTTAAACCATTTATTAATTTCGCGGTTTAACGAACGGGAACGCTAGCACCTGGCGGATATCGCATCCCATCAGCATCATTGCCATGCGATCCATTCCTAGTCCCAATCCGCCCAGGGGCGCCATTCCTAGTTCCAAGCAGTTCAAGAAGTCTTCATCCAGGCTCATCGCTTCCGGGTCACCTGCGGCCGCCGCTAAGGACTGCTGAGTAAAGCGTTCCCGCTGGTCACGAGGGTCGGTCAGTTCGGAATAGGCAGTTCCCAGTTCCATCCCGAAAGCCACCAAATCCCAGCGTTCAGCTAGGCGGGGGTCTTTGCGGTGCCGGCGAGTAAGCGGAGAAGAATCTACCGGAAAATCGCAGTAGAAAGTAGGTTCTACCGTGCGCGCCTCTACTAACTCGTCGTAGAGACTGCCGATTAGAGTCCCGCTGGTGGCACCGGGAGGCGGGGTGAGGTGGTGCTGGGCGCATAATGCCCGCAAAGTTTCCTCATCGGTGTCGGGGGTAACCGAGGTGCCTACTGCCTGGGACACTGCCTCGAAAACCGAGATCACCCGCCACTCACCGGAGATATCCACCTCCACTAATTCCGGGTCATTACTGCTAGCTGCGGCGCCTTCCGCGTTTACCGGACGCAAAGCGATTTCTTTACCGTGGATTGCTCGGGCTGCGGCCTGGTAAAGCTCGCGCGTTAGGGTCATCATTTCCCGATAGTCAGAGCCAGCTTTATAGACCTCCAGGGAGGTGAATTCGGGGTTGTGAGTGGCGTCTGCGCCCTCATTACGGAAAGAGCGTCCCATCTCGAAAATCGCGCCCATACCCGCTATTGCCAGCCGTTTTAGATACAGTTCCGGGGCAATCCGCAAGAACATGTTCACCTGGTAGGCATTGGAATGAGTGATGAAGGGGCGAGCATTGGCTCCTCCCTGCACTGCCTGCAACATAGGGGTTTCTACCTCGAGGAATCCCCGGTCAATCAGTTCTTTACGTACCGTACTCAATGCCCGGGAACGCGCCTGCAGGCGGCGCAAATCGGTAGCATCATTCAGCAAAGTCATAGTGCGTTCGCGGGTGCGAGTAGCACTGTCCAGGCGGGCAGCAGGGTGCGGCATAGGGCGCAGCGCTTTGGCGGCCAGCGTCCAACTTTGGGCAATTAAAGAGGGGGTGCCGTTGCGGGAAGCTCCAGTATTGCCGCTAACTACTAGCAAATCTCCCAGGTCAAGCAGGCGTAAAGCTGCAAATTGCTGCGGGCTAAGATGCTGTTTTTCTAGCACCACCTGCAGGTAGCTGCCTTGGGAGTACAAATCCCAAAAAACCACGCCTCCGTGATTTCGCCGGGCCACAATCCTTCCGAATGTGCGAATCTCTTTGCGCTCTCCCCCCGCCTGAGCCGTATCTACCTGGGTTTTTGCCTGTTGTAAGGGGATCCCTAAATCAAAACCTGCCGGGAAGGGCTCTATTCCTGCCGCACTAAGTTTTTCAGCTTTGACGCGCCGGGAGCGCTGCTGTTCGCTCAGCTTCACCTGTAACTTGGCGGCCGTATATTCGCTGCGCAGTGCTTCCAACTCGGCCAGATACTTACTATTTACTTCCCAATCGAAGGGTTCCCCCTGCAAGGCGGCAGCGGGAGCCGGCACGAATCCCTCCAGCATTCCCGCCGCTATCAACACTAAAGGCACCATGGGATCGGAGAGGAAACAGAAGTAACGCGGCAACCATTTAGGGTTGTAGCGGGCATTGGATTCATAGAGGGACTCTAGCTGCCATACCCGCGAGGCTTTCACAAAGATTGCCCGCTTGAGCCGGCGGTTAATGGTAGCGTCTACTGCCTCGCCCTCCACAAAAACTTCCCTAAACATGGCGAAGTTCAAGGAAAAACGTTCGATGCCTTGTTCCGAACCCTGTTGCAGCAGGGTTAAAACCATGGCTTCTACTACCCCGTTAACGGCATTTTCTGCCCGGCGCATCAAGTTGAGTGATACCGCCCGCTGCCCCCAGGGAACGAAAGTAAGCAGGCATTGCAAATTTCCATCTTTGCCGCGGGCAGTCACGATTAGTTGTTCGCCCTCTTGGGGTGCAAACATTCTATCTAGGCTCATGGAAAAACCGCGCTCATCGCCCCGGCGGAACAGCTCCGCGCTCATGGCTACTTCGCGTAATTCGGCGGGAGAAAGCTCTTTTTGTCGCCTAATCTCGATTTCAACTCCTGCACGCGCCACTCTTCTTTGTGCGGCGGCAAGGGCGCGTCCGGCACTGGAGTTTCGTTCAAAACGGTCGGGACTGATGATGGCTTCATCCCCCATTTTGCGAACCTTTAGACCTTGGCGGCGATAGACGCGTGCGCCTTGGGCGCTGACCGAGATTACTGCGGGCACCCAACCTTGGCGATAACAGTATTCTTTCCAGCGTTTAACCGCGTTATCCCATTCGGAGGGATCTCCAATAGGATCTCCGGCAGCCAGCGCCACCCCCAACGCCACCCCGTAGGAAACTGCTGCCTCACCATCGTCACTGAAAACCACCGCCCGGTTATCGCGGGTCGCGTAGTAACTTAAAGAATCATCTTTACCCCATTTTACTAGCAGGGCGCGGAGAGCCAGATCT
Source organism: Varibaculum prostatecancerukia (assembly GCF_943169825.2). NCBI lineage: Bacteria > Bacillati > Actinomycetota > Actinomycetes > Actinomycetales > Actinomycetaceae > Varibaculum > Varibaculum prostatecancerukia. The sequence continues at coordinate 767,068 of NZ_OW968402.1, read as the reverse complement.
TCGCTGCGCGTGCGGGCTTTTGCCCGTTGCCCCAGGATGAAACGATTGGCCGCAACCAGCATCACCAGGCCAGAAAGCATCATGATGAAGAAACCGAGGACGCGGAAATCTCCCTGATGGGCAAAGGCGAAGTGGATATTGAGGCCGCGATGTAAAGGCACCCCGGACATGCGCCCGTAAACCCATAGCGCCAGCGGGCTATTTACCCAGCTCCTGGGGGCGATAATCCGAGCTACGGCGAACCCAATCCCGAACACCAGCAGTTGTCCGCTTAACAAAATAACAATGGCTTTCCAGGCGGATTGGAAGTTGATTTTTCCCCAGAAACTGCGCGCTGATGCGAATAAGATAGCTAGAATCAGCGCGCCTATCACCACATGCAACCCGAAGATTATCTGGTCTGTCGGGCCAGAATCCGGGTCGGAAAAAGAAAATATGAGAGCGACTAGATACAGCAAGGCGTGCAGGGCATGCAGCGCGATGAGGACGATAACTCCGATTCGCTTGCGAGAAAAACAGAGCAGACCCAAGAAAGCCAATAGCACCGCAGTGCTTAACGTGGCGGTGGATGGCACCCCGAGAGTAGTTAGTACCAGAAACGAAAATTGCCCGAAGCCACTACCTGCGGTATAGCGTAGAGGAATCATTACTAGGCAGAACAGAGCCGCAATGGTATAGACCCAACCTATCCAGGCGGGAACTCGCTGACGCCACGAACTATTCAGTTTTTCTTTGCTAGCTAATACCATTTAGATCTCCACCACTACGGGCACAATCATGGGGCGGCGGCGCAGTCGGCGCGCCACCCAACGCCCCAGCGCGCGGCGCATGGCCTGTTGCAGACGATAGGGATCGCTATCGCCCTGATTTAATGCTCGTTGCAGCGCCTCGGTCACGTCCGGGAGCACCTCGCGGAATACCCCCTCGTCCTCAGCCATTCCCCGAGCAGTGATATGGGGACCGGCCGCAATAATCTTGGTGGGCAGATCCACGGCCGCAAATACGGAAACGAAGCCTTCCTCTCCCAAAGTCATCCGATCTTTTAGCTGATCTTCATCAATCTCCCCGATGGATCCGCCATCTACATATACGTATTCACAATCGACTTGCCCGACTACCTGGGCTTTCCCGTCTTTGAGGTCGACTACTACCCCGTCCTCGGCCAGAGCCACGTTTTCTTCTGGCACCCCGGTGGCTTGCGCAATCCGTCCGTTCGCGATTAGGTGCCGGATTTCTCCGTGAATCGGCATCACGTTCTTGGGTTGCACAATGTTGTAGGTATAGAGCAGTTCCCCTTCGGCGGCATGCCCGGAAACATGTACTGCGCGGTTACCTTTATGTACAACATTTGCCCCTTGGCGCATCAGCGCGTTAATCACCCGGTAAACCGAGTTTTCATTCCCGGGAATCAGGGAAGAAGCCAACAGCACTGTGTCGTCTGGTTCCAAGGTCACAAACCGGTGCTCACCTTGGGCAATCCGCGAGAGCGCCGCCATGGGTTCGCCTTGGGAACCGGTTACCATCCACACCCGCTTCTTAGGGGGCAGCTGTTTCATTTCATCGATGCCCACTACTACTTCGGGATCCAAATCCAGGTATCCGGCTTGGGCGGCGATGTTCATATTGCGTTCCATAGAACGCCCCGATAGACACACTTTGCGCCCTACTGCGCGAGCAGCATCTAGCACCTGTTGCACTCGGTGCACATGGGAAGCGAAGGAGGCCACGATTACTTGCCCGGTAGATTCGGATAGCACCTGGCGGATGACCGGACCGATTTTGCGTTCGGGTGCGATAAAGCCGGGAACTTCCGCGTTAGTGGAGTCCACTAAGAATAAATCCACGCCTTCTTCACCCATGCGCGCAAAACCGCGCAGGTCGGTGATTCTTTTATCTAGAGGCAGCTGATCCATTTTGTAGTCCCCGGTGACCAGCAGGTTTCCGGCTTTGGTGCGGATCATGACCGCCAAGGCATCGGGAATCGAGTGGGTGACTGCCAAGAATTCGCAAGCGAAAATATCTAGTTCTATACGCTCACCCTCGCTGACTTGATGCAGATGAGCCGCACTTAGGCGATGTTCTTCCAGTTTGGGGCGCAGGAAATCTAGGGTCAGTTTAGATCCGTAGATGGGGATGTCTTCGCGCAGACGCAGCAGGTAGGGCACCGCCCCGATATGGTCTTCGTGACCGTGGGTGAGCACCAGCGCGACTACGTCATCCATGCGTCCTTTTAGATAGGAAAAGTCCGGCAGGATCAGGTCAACTCCGGGTTGGATTTCTTCCGGGAAAAGCACCCCGCAGTCGACAATCAGGATTTTGCCATTCAGCTCGATTACGGTCATATTCCGTCCGACTTCCCCCAGACCTCCCAGGGGAACAACGCGGATGGTGCCAGCTTTCAGCTTCGGCGGTAAAGGAAGTTCAGGATAAAGCGGATTCACGTTTCTAATTGTTCCGGCTTTGCGCCCCTATGGCAAACTTGCGCGCGCACTAGGACTGGAATAGTCCTTTGGTGGCAGGTAGCCGGGAAGAAGCCCTAAGGGTAAGCTCTACCGAACGTCCTATGCGCTAAGGGTGGTGAGGAGGGCGTCCCAAAAAACTTTAAAGCAGACCGAAGCGGTCCAGGGTGGCACGTAGCTGCGCGATTTCCTCTTCGCTGGCCGGAGCGAGCGGCAGGCGCAGGGTGTCGGAGGGGATCACTTTTTGCAGGGCGAGGGCGTGCTTGACCATGACTGCCCCTTGTCCCCCTCCCATTAGCGCTTTCACCAGGGGTTCTAGTTCTAGGGAAAGCTGTAATGCTCCCTGGTAGTCGCCGTTTTCTACCAGCTGCACCATTTTTTGGTAGCTGGGGGCGGCTACGTGACCAACCACGCTGATTACCCCCACCGCGCCATGGGTGAGCCAGGAATAGTTGAGGCCGTCATCACCGGAGTAATAAGCCAGCCCGGTTTCATTCATGCGACGGGCGCCTACTTCTACTTTGCCGGTGGCGTCTTTGACCGCCACGATGTTTTCGATTTCAGCTATACGTTTCAGCAGGTCATCACTGATAGCCACCCCGGTGCGTCCGGGAATATCGTAAAGGGTTACCGGTAGCTCAACCTGGGAGGCCACTTTCGCGAAATGTTGATAGAGACCTTCTTGGGAGGGACGCGAATAGTAGGGGCTGACCAGCAAGATTCCATCTGCCCCCGCCTCCTGGGCACTACGCGCCATCCGCACCGAATGTTCGGTGTCATTAGAGCCGGCACCGGCGGTAATGAAAACATCGTCCCCCACTGCCTGCCGGGCAACCTTAATCAGTTGCTCTTTTTCATCTAGGTGGGTGGTGGGTGATTCTCCGGTAGTACCAGACAGCACCAGGTTATTAACACCCTGGTCTACCAGGTGTTTTGCCAGGTTTCCGGCGGCATCATAGTCTACGCTGCCATCTGGGTGAAAAGGGGTAGCCATCGCTACCCCGACCTGACCTGCTAACCGAAAAGTGTGCTCTGCATTACTCATGGTTCTACTCTACCTGCCCCCACTTGGCGATTATGCTTCCGTCCAGGAAACGGGCGGAAAGGGTTAAAGATCAGTGAACCACAGGTGCTGCACCATAGATTCGTGTCCTACTTGTAAACCTTGACGCAGCCCCGCAGGCGCGAATCCACATTCGGAAAAGAAACGGATCTTTTCGGCTGCCTCGGCCGCTAACCAAATCTGTACTCGGCTAGCCCCGGATAGGCGCAGCATATCGGCAACCGCATTTACTAGGCGGGAGGCATCTGCCAGATTGTTTTCCCAATCGGCGACCTCTAAAGCCACGATTTCGGCATCGGCATTCTTGTCAGCCAGGGGCGACTGCTTCGGTTTAAACAGCATTTTGGGGGCAGGCGCCAACGCTGCCAGCCCCACTACCTGAGTTCCGGATACTGCCGATAACAGGTGATGTTTTGGGGAGGGCGGGTTTTCCAGCGCCTGCTGCCAGGCTCTAGCGATTTCACCGGGATCAATCAGCGCTAGGGTTTGTGGGCCGACCTGTCCTAGATGAGATTGCAGATCCGCGTGCATGGCTTGTGCCTGGATTTGCCCCCACGCTGGCATATCTTCACTTTTCGCCAAACGCACTGCGTCTTGAGCGGCAGGTGACAGCGTCACTTTAGATCCCTAACTCCATGACTTTATCCAGCCCGACTGTCAGCGGCTGGGCGGAGCCGACTTTGCGGACAGCCAGCAGCACTCCCGGCATAAAGGAGTAACGATCAAAACAGTCGGTGCGCAGCCGCAGCTGCTCGCCGGGATTACCCAAGATTACTTCCTGGTGGGCATTGGCGCCCAATACCCGCAGAGAATGAATCCCCACGTCACCAACTTTCATACCCCGCGCACCCTCCGGGTCGGTGGTAGTAGCATCGGGAGCTGTAGGCACACCCGCTTTTTGCCGCGCCGCCGCCATTTCTTGCGCGGTTGCCAGGGCGGTTCCACTGGGAGCATCCAATTTCTCAGGATGATGGGTTTCCACGATTTCATTAGAGGCAAAGAACGGTGCTGCCAGTCGAGAAAACGCCATCACTAACACCGCTGAGAGCGCAAAGTTAGGGGCAATCAGCACGTTACGTCCAGTTTCGCGCGCCACTTCCAGGATTTTTACCTGTGCATCCTCGTCCCACCCGGAAGTACCGACCACCGCATGGGCTCCGGCGCGCAAAATCGCCGCGGTATTAGCAAAGCTGGCGCTGGGGACGGTGAACTCCACTGCCACCTCGGCTCCCGCCAAACTTTCGGCAGTGATCTGGTCTTTACTGCCCAAGCGCGCCACTAACTGCAGGTCATCGGAGTCCTCAATGGCTTCACAGGTAGTCTGCCCCATCCGCCCGGTAGCACCCACTACTGCAACCGCGATTTTTGCTGCCATCTAGTTCACGCCCTCGGGTTTATTGGCGTTAATAATCTCCGCTTTATCGGGGCAAATCGTTTGCCCCGCTATTTGCAGATTGTTGTACCATTCTTGCCGCAGATCAGCAGAATCAACCTTGGTGTAGATATCGGACAAAGTCTGTTTATTGGCGGCAGAATCTGGCTGCTTGGTATCTAGCAAACCGCACAGCGACTGCACCGGACCTAGCACCAGTTCCGCAGTGCGTTGGTCATAGTGGTTCTTTTCCATAACCTGTTTTACGAAAGAGTTCTGCGTTTCGCTGAGGTTATCTTTGGGGGTGAACGCCACCGTCGGGGTTTCCGGAGTGGCAGGGGTAGTCACCGGTTTAGATACCGAACTGGTCACCTTGGGATTGGTGCTTTTCTCATGGGTGGAGGGCGACTGCGCGGAGGGCGAACAAGCGCTCAACAGCGCCGCGGCGGCAATAATCGGAAAAAGTTTCTTTAGTTTCACCCGTTCAGCTTATGCCACCGCCGGACTTACCACGACTTTTACCTGTGGTGAGCCGAGGAATTGCCCTGCCAAAACAGCAATATCAGCTCCGGTTACTTCCCGAAGCGCCCTATTTAGCTGCTCAATAGTGCGCAGGCGCCCTCCGTTGACTTCGGAGCGTCCCAGGCGCGCCATCCGAGCGCGGTTATCGTCCATGCCCAGCAGCACTCCCCCGCTGAGCTGGCCTAAAGCCTCAGAAAGTTCTTGCTCACCGACGGGATTATCAGCGAGTTTTTCTAGTTCCGCCGCTAGCAACTGTCCTACTTGCGCTAGATTTGTAGGCGCGCACCCGGCGTAGAGGCCGAATGCTCCGCTATCGCTATAAGCGGAGTCAAAGGCATAGGTAGAGTAGGCCAGTCCCCGTTTTTCCCGGATTTCTTGGAAAAGTCGAGAGGACATTCCCCCAGAAAGTACCGTAAGCAGCAAACTTAGGGCGTCACGTTGCGGGTCGTTTGCAGGCAAGGAACGGGTTCCCAAAATTATTTGCCCCTGTTCCACGGTTTTTTCTACGGTGCAGCTTGAGTGAGCGCCTGGCTCCGGCCGGGTACGCTGGGGAATTTTGGGATCTGTTTGTTCGGGCAGTTCCCATCCGTTTTTCTCGGCCGCCGCTAAAATCAACTGCGCCAAGCGATCATGTTCAATGTCGCCTGCCGCCGCCACTGTCAAATGTTGGGGCTGGTACCAGCGCTGATGGTGGGCTTTTACCGCCTCTAAGGGGGTGGCAGCCACGGTTTGCGCAGTCCCACCTACCGGCAGTCCCAAAGGAGAGGTGGGGTAAAGCTGCCCCAGGAATTTTTCATAACACACGTCCTGGGGATCATCTTGTGACATGGCCAGTTCGTCCAGGATAACTGCCCGTTCCAGTTCGAAATCTGCGGGCGCCAAAGTGGGGCGCGCCAACATTTCGGTAAGCACTTCCACCGCCATCGGCAAATCGCGGGAGAGCACCCGGCAGTAATAGTGAGTGGATTCTTTGGCAGTGGCAGCGTTTAGTTCCCCGCCTACCGCGTCGAATGCGCGCGAAATTTCCCGGGCATCACGAGTAGCTGACCCTTTAAACAGTAGATGCTCGAGGTAGTGGGTGGATCCCAAATGGTCGGGGCCTTCATCGCGTGAACCTGCCGGTATCCAAAATCCCAGCACTACCGAGGGCGAAGCCGGTACCTGTTGAGTAATCAGGCGAATACCGCCCGCAAGTACCGAACGCTCAATCAGGGTTTCACCTTCGTTAATGCGCAGGCGCGGCGCTTTAGCTGACAGCGGCAGTTCATAATAATTTTTTTCAGGCAATTTGTCCCCTAAATATGTTTGGAGTCTATTCGCTTTAGCGTCCCGGTTTTTCTTTATGGCTCCGAGCGGCACTGGCTTTAGCTTTCGTGGTTTTCTGGCTGCTAGCAGGGATTATTGCGAAAGAACAAACAAACTGCAGCAGGGTAAGAGCGCTAAAAATCCCCAGCGCCAAGGTCAGTAGCTGTGCTTGGGAACTCCCGCTAGCAAACGCATAAATCAAGATGACTAGGGTGACTATTAGCGCCACTAGCAGCGCCCTCCCCCAAAAGCGGCGGGGAGCAAGTTTAAAGACTAGGCGCAGACCTGCAAACACCAGTAGAAACGCGCAGGCTACCGCAGCGAAGATTAACGCCAGGAATACGGTTAATATCTGCAACAGTCCCGCCTCGCTATGGGCAGAAACTGCCACTAAGGCAAGGGCAGAAAACAGACAAAGAAACAGTCCCACCCCGGCGACTACCAGGTCTAAGAATCTACGCATTATTAATGACTTTCTAGATTATAAAAGCAGGCGAGGGCGAGATATTCTCGCCCTCGCCAACTGTTCTTAGCGATTATTCGCCGTCATTATCTGCTTGCTCGTCGCGACGGTCGTCGCGACGATTGTTGCGGTGACGACGGGTACGATTCCGCGAGCGACGAGGACGATCTCCGTCCTCGGAGCGGCGAGATTCCTGCTTAGCCTCATTTTCGGCTAGTTCGGCTTCTTGCTCTTCGCTGAGGACTGCGCCTAGCGAAAGTTTGCCGCGCTCGTCGATCTCCTCGATCTCTACCTGCACCTGGTCGCCAACGTTTAGCACGTCTTCAACCTGGTTGATGCGCTTGCCCCCTACCAGGCGGCGGATCTGCGAAATGTGCAGTAGTCCGTCCTTGCCGGGGGTCAGAGAAACGAAAGCCCCGAAGGAGGTGGTCTTAACCACCGTTCCTACGAAACGTTCCCCTACCTCGGGCATTTGCGGGTTAGCAATCGCATTGACGGCTGCCCGGGCGGCCTCGGCAGATTCGGCCTCGGAGGAGGAAATATAAACGGTGCCATCGTCTTCAATCACAACTTCGGCTCCGGTGTCCTCTTGGATCTGGTTGATCATCTTGCCCTTGGGCCCGATGACTTCACCGATCTTGTCTACCGGCACCTGTACGGTGATGATGCGCGGCGCATAGGGGCTCATTTCGTCCGGTTCCGGAATCGCCTGTTCGATCAGGTTCAAGATCTCTAGGCGAGCTTCCTTCGCCTGCGCTAGCGCGCCTTTCAGCACGTCAGAGGGGATACCGTCTAGTTTGGTATCCAGCTGTAGGGCGGTAATGAAATCGCGAGTACCAGTGACCTTGAAGTCCATATCCCCGAAGCCGTCCTCGGCTCCCAAAATATCGGTGAGGGTCATGTACTTGGTGGTGCCGTCCTCGTTCGGTTCGCTCATTAGCCCCATGGCAATCCCTGCGACCGGCGCTTTCAGCGGCACGCCCGCGTTCAGCAGCGAAATCGTGGAGGCACAGGCTGAACCCATTGAGGAGGATCCGTTCGAACCCATAACTTCGGATACCTGGCGGATAGCGTAGGGGAACTCTTCCTTGGAGGGAAGTACCGGCTCTAGCGCCATTTCTGCGAGGTGACCATGCCCGATTTCCCGCCGCTTGGGGCTGCCTACGCGCCCGGTTTCACCGGTGCAATAGGGCGGGAAGTTGTACTGGTGCATATAGCGTTTGCGAGTCTCCGGCCCCAGGTTGTCCAGCTGCTGCTCCATGCGCAGCATATTCAGGGTGGTTACCCCCAGCACCTGGGTTTCGCCGCGACGGAAAATCGCGGATCCATGCAGGCGGGGCAGCACTCCGGCGCGCGCATATAGCGAGCGAATCTGGTTCGGCTGGCGTCCGTCCATACGTACACCCTCGTTCAGGGTGCGGGTACGGATTAGCTCTTTTTCGAGGGCGCGGAAAGCAGCTTTTAGCTCTTTCTCGCCTTCGGGGAAACGCTCTTCCAGATCGGCGAGCATTTTGTCTTTGATTTCATCAACCCGGTCTTGCCGCTCGAGTTTTTCAGCAATCTGTACAGCCTGGTCGAGCTGTTCACGGCAGTTTTCGGCCACGGCATCCCAGTGTTCGTCCTCGAAGTCTTTGAACAGCGGGAACTCTAGGGTTTCCTTCTGACACTTGGCTGCTACCTGCGCCTGTGCGCGGCACAGTTCTTTGATGAAGGGCTTGGCGGCCTCCAGGCCTTCAGCTACTACATCTTCGGTAGGCGCGGTCTGTCCCTGCTGGATAAGATCCCAGGTACCTTCGCCGCCACCGGCCTCGACCATCATAATGGCGACGTCTTCGCCGCCGTCAGCGGTCTGAATAACCCGTCCGGCAACCACCATGTTGAAGGTGGCGCGTTCCATTTCGCTGAACCGCGGGAAAGCTACCCACTGTCCATCGATTAGGGAGATGCGGGTACCGCCGATCGGCCCAGAGAAGGGCAGACCGGAAATCTGGGTGGACATGCTGGCGGCGTTAATGGCCAGCACATCGTAGGCGTCGTCCGGGTGTACGGTCAGGATAGTTTCCACTACCTGTACTTCGTTGCGCAGCCCTTTTACGAACGAGGGGCGCAGCGGACGGTCAATTTGGCGAGCAGCGAGAATCGCTTCGGTGCCGGGACGGCCTTCACGCCGGAAGAAGTTTCCGGGGATACGTCCGGCCGCGTATTGACGTTCTTCCACATCAACAGTCAGCGGGAAGAAATCAAACTGGTCGCGCGGGCTTTTACCTACCGTAGTGGCAGATAAAACCGTGGTTTGATCATCCAGGTAAGCCAGCGCACTGCCGGCAGCCTGTTGGGCGAGTAGGCCAGTTTCGAAGCGCACCGTGCGCTGTCCGAAACGACCGTTATCGATGATTGCCTCGGAGGCAATCACTTCTGGATCGTCCATCATTTTCTTTTATTTACTCCTTGTATTCCATCTTCTAGGGCCTATGCCCTCCTGAGAGCTATCACCTTGCGATGGGCGGTCAACGATCGAGACCCACGGAGATTAGCGACTAGAAACTGCAGCGCCCTATCCGGAGGCCACCACCGAAGACCGAAACCTGGGTGATAGCAATTCGGCCCGGCGTAAACCGGGCCGATATTTCTATATTAGTGACGCAAACCTAGACGGGCGATCAAAGAACGGTAACGTTCGATGTCGATGTCTTTTAGGTAGCCTAGCAGGCGGCGCCGCTGCCCCACCAGCAGCATTAGTCCCCTACGGGAGTGGTGATCATGCTGGTGAGATTGGAAATGCTCAGTTAGATCCGAGATCCGCTTGGAAAGCAGCGCGATCTGAACCTCAGGCGAACCCGTATCACCGGGATGGGTCGCATATTCTTCCATAATCTTGGCTTTTTCTTCTTTACTCAGTGCCACTGGGTTCTCCTTTACTTCTACTTGTTGCACGGAGCACCGGGGCAGTTTCACCCGGGCATGACGCATCCGTGGCCGGCTTGTAACGGCTCTACTAGCCTAACATCACCGCAGCTCGCTATGCTATTTTGACGCTGGTGAACTAGGACACGCGCGGCAGGTGGTACGCCCTAGCCCGCGCGGAAGGCACTGGACATTTCGCCCTCCGGTTGGGGCATCCGTCCGTCTTTGATTGCCCGCAAGAATTCGGCGTGGTCGGCCTCGGTCTGGTCGGCGTAAGCGCGGGCAAAATCAGCTAAAGCCTGCCCCGGTTTATCGGATTTACCCAGGTAGCCGGCAATCATAGCGGCTCCGTGGGTGCGCGCGTGTCCTTTCGCTAGCAGCAGCCCCACGATTCCCGCATAGTCGCATAGGGATTTGGCGCCCAGGCGATCTAAAGGCACGGTTCCTTTCATATTGCGGAACTGGCGCACATAGTATTGGCGTTCGCCTACGCTCGCCCAGCCCAGCAGCGGATCCGACACGGTTTGCAGCGCTCGCTGGTATTCCACGACTCGTTCACCCTGGTGAGAGTGCCATTCTTTGGAGCCATGCACATATTGCGCCAACACGGAGCGGCGCGCCTGTTTGAGCTGCAAGAAGATTACGTCCGTGGGAGTGGATCCTTGTAGCAGCGCAATATAGGCGCGCAGCCCTACTGACCCTACGCCTACTACCCGTTGCGCGATATCTACCAGGGTGTATCCGCCCAGCATCCGCGCCCACTGGTTTGAAATCGTGTGCAGGTATCCGTCGAGGGCGCGTGCCAAAGCATCCCAATCATCTTGAGAGATTCTGGTGGTCAGCGGAGGTTCGGGGGTAATCCGCAGGCTTCCTTTTTCTTCTTGCGCAAACTTGGGGAGCACCCGATCCGAGGTGCGCTTCACGGCTTTAGCAGCGGCGCGTTCTATTTCTTTTACCAGTTTCGGGTTCAGCTCTCTTGAGTTGAGATTATCCAGGTCAATGCGGTTGAAGGCACGCTCAAAGAGGGGACGCCCCGCCAGGTAAGAGATTTCGTCCCGGTAGGCATTTACACAGGCGATTACGGCATCACTGCATTTGGGTTCGGAAAGATTATTTTCGCGCCCCGCCACGTGAATCGAAGCGGTTAGGCGGCGCAGATCCCACTCCCAACTGCCGGTATGCGCCTCATCGAAGTCGTTGAGATCCATTACCAGTTCCCCTTCGGGGGAACGGTAAAAACCGAAGTTTCCCAGGTGGGAGTCCCCGCAAACTACCGGTTGGATACCGGTGGCAGGCAGAGCGGCAGAGTCGGCGGCTTGGACTACGGCGGCTCCCCGCAAGAAACCGTAGGGCGAGGACGCCATCCGCCCTACCCGAATCGGAACCAGATTTTCTACTCTGCCCTGGTGGGAGTCTTGAATCAGGGCGATAGGGTCACGATCCGGTGACGGCACCCAGGCCGCCAGGGAACTAAAGGGGACGGTTTCGCGCAGCGAACGCCCGTATTTATAGCGCTGTTCGCGCGGTTCAGGAGGAGCGAGCAAAGATCGATACTGCACCGGAACATTCATGTTCTAAACTCTATATTCTTTAGGTGTTTTCCGCTGATATTGACATGTTTTCAGTGGTTAAAAACGGCGTTACCCTGTTGGGCTGGAAGTCGCCTAGACGGAGGTTCTGCCGTAGTTATATAACGTTGGTGACTGGTTGGCTGTAGGCTTTGAGGTCTTCCCAGGAATCTGCGCGGGCGGTGTCATTTTCGTAGGCGATTAAGTATCCCCACTTTTGCCCCTCGTAGGCGTCCTCGGCAATCAAACGCCGCACTAATGATTCTGCTGCTTTCCGTTTGTCTTGCACCTGCTCATCATCGTGACCACGTTCTGATTTGCCTTCGATAATCCAGTACACGCCATCACTGTCGCGGGCAACAAAGTCTGGGAAATACCGATCTTTAGAGTTGTAGTGCACAAAAGCCTCATCTTGCCGGTGCAAACGGTGCCACCACTTGATCCCTGGTGAAGTATTTAGCAGCTTGGCCAGTACATATTCGCCACTGTAAGAATCAAAAGATTCCTCAGCGAAAAGGGACTTGAACCAGCCCCTATAAACCCGTCTCTGTACGAACTGTTCACGGCTATCAATCTGGTCATAAACTATTTCACCTGGCTCCAAGGTGTATCCACTACCCGGCATCGTTTTGGGGTGTATTTCTAACTCTGTAGGAGCGGCGCGCGAGGTTGTATCTACATACTCTTTCACCAGGTTGTATAACTCATCGCGTGCAGATGCCAGCGATTTCACCGTCCAGCCCGTGAAAGTCACGCCTTTCATAAACGTTGGAACCAGCAACTCAGATACGTAGAGAACGTCTTGTTTTGTCTTGGGGACAAGCGGCATGTCCATCACCAGTTTAACCAGGCCTTCTTGGGCATCAGCATCATCAACATGAAGCGAGTCTACTTCCGCGCTTTCCCGATCTTCAGCCTTTAGTTTCTTACCTAACACGGCAACGATTTCCTGACGAAATAACACGTCACCAGTAGAAGTAACCCGCCGTGCTGCCTGCTCGATCTGCTCAGCACTAATCTCTGACAGGTGAATAGGGGTTGGGCAAACAGAAATGGTGGTCACCGGGAACTGGTAACTCACTCCAGCAAACTCAGGGTTACGTGTAATCGTAACTGACTCCAACACCGGGCCTTCATCTACCCCAGATTCACTAATAGTGCGAACTCTCACCCCAGGCTCCCCAGGCTCACCAACTGGCACCGAACCTTCCTGCCCTGCAAACACGCCCGCACCCTCCCCAAACGAGAAAGTAGTATCCACCGGCACCCCGGTAGACTGGCTGGCGCTATCACCGCCAACGCCGGCAGGAACGGCAGAGTTTTCGCCACCAGCACTTCCAATAGCCACACGCACCCTACCTACATCTTGGCTGGCTACCGCTTCTTCCAAACCAAATTGCTGCAACACATTCTCGGCAGCCAACAACTCCTTAAACGACTGGTGAGCGATAATATCCAACTGGTCAATCTGCCCTATCCCCGTATACTTGCCGAACGGCAAACGCAACCCGCGCCCCATGGTCTGCTGGGTCAAAACCTCCGAAGCCATCGCCCGCAGCGTTACCACCACGGCAATATTCTTAACATCCCAACCCTCTTTAAGCTTATTAACACTAACCACCGCCAACACCGGCGAATAAGGCCGATCCAACTCATCAAGCAGGCGCTGAGTTGCTTCGTCCTCATGCTTAGAATCCACCTGCAACACCGCATCAGCCTTACCCAGGTATTCCGGGGTACGCAACAAATCAGCTACTTGGGTCGCGTGCTCCACATCCGAGCACACCACGAACGCCACCGCATTCACATGAGCGCGCTCTTGCTTCTTCGCGTAAGCATCGTAACAGGTCTGTTTAATCTGGCGAAGCTGCAAGGCATCCCGCAACTGCTGCTCCTCAGATGCCTCATCCGCGCCATAGCCATTCTTGCGGAACGCCAACACCGGAGCCTTCACATACTTATCCTGAATAGCTTTATACAAGGGATACTCAAAAATAACCTTATCTGTCTTCCTGTCTACCGAGGCAGTCAAACCAATAGCCGCTGCCGGATCCAACTCTTTAAGAGCCGCGTTAAACGCTACCGCGCTCGCACCGTAAAGATGCGACTCATCAGCAATCACCACCAGGTCATCAAGATTCTTAAGGTAATCAAAAAGCACCCCCGCACTCTCATCAAACCTGCGAGGCTTGCGCCGCATCGCATCCTGAGTGCCACCATGAGTATCCCCATCCACAGACTTAGGCGCAATCAACTGCTGGATATTGAAAATAAACGCCAACAAAGGCACCTCGCGCCCAAAAGCCAGCTGCGCCGGGCCATTCTGGCGAGCCACCCACGCCGAATAATCCTGGGGCGTAACCACCTGCGGAGGTACCCCAGAACCAGCGATATAACGCGGCGATCCCGGCGAGAAATTCTGTACCGTCTTCGCCTGCACCGTCTTACCAGGGGTAACAATCATCACGTTACCCACACCCTGCCGGCGTAAATACTCCACAAACGCCGCCATCAAATAGGTCTTCCCCACCCCGGTCGCCAGGTTCAACACCTGCATCACCGCCGGGTCATAATCCCCATCGAGAGTAAACACCAGCTTGCGCAGTGCCTCTTTATTAGGAGCCCGCAAATCAAACTGGGCGCTAATTTCTTCCAGCATGTCGGAATCAAAACCAATATTAAGCCGATCCGCCATTACCGCTCACCCCCTGCGCTGTAAGGAAAAACATCATCCGGCACGGCAACCACCCGTGAACCTTTCACCGCTTTCCGTAAATGCTGTCGCACCCCATCCATCACGCTGGTAGCAGCCAACACAATCGTCTCACCCGGCCGCACCTGCGAAGCCAACCAATGCACGATTTCAACGGTTGCTACCCCTTCAACCACTTTCAATAAAGAATTGCCGCGCCGACCGTCAAACACATAATCATCATCGGGATGCAACAAAGAGAACCCCAGATTCGCCGCTACCGACTCAATCAACACCTGCCCAGTCGCCGCCGCCGTCAGCATCACCCGACCCAACTGCGGATCGTAATCAAAGCAAGCCGGCGATAAGTGCGCCACCTGAAAACCGCCACCCCCACGCCAATTAACCACGTCTTTCGAGCGGCGAGTCTTCACCATCTGCTTAACTGCCCGAATATCCGCTGACTTCTTCAGATCAGGACTTTCACTAATTGCCTTATTGAGCAGCGAAGTTAGCTTCTGCGCATCATCAGCACTTAACCCCTCAGGTAAACCCTCATCGGTAGCATCCACCCGCTGCCCTTTAGTGCGAGTGATACCACCCGGATCGCTGTCGCTAACTACTTTCTCTAAACGAGGCTTCGTGAAACGGTTAAAAGTATCCTCAACCAGCTCACAGGTCACCCAACGCCGCCCCATCTTCTGCGCCACCGCCGCCGTAGTACCCGAGCCAGCAAAACAATCCAAAACAATATCCCCCGGATTAGAACCAATATGAATAATCCGCTCCAAAAGACGCTCCGGCTTAGGGGTAGAGAAAGGAGTTTCATCTGGGAAAAGAGATTGGTTTTCCTTTTTCGCTTCGTCAGTGTGTCCGACTTCGCTATACGGCCAGATACTTTGCGGAATACGCCCAGCAACATTAGACAGATAGGTTTTGCGCCTAATAGCTCCCTTACCGTCCCTAGTAAGCCAAAAAACTGGCCAAGGTCCACCATCTTGAATTTCCTGTGCGCGTTTCACGCTGGACGAGTTAAAGTTCCGCAAAACAAGTGGATGCACATCATCACGTAGTTGCACACCAGGGGGTTCTATTTCGCGTCTTTTTGCCATTTCCTCAGGAGTGTTATCCCCATAGACATAGTCACCCCACCCTTGCATAATTTCTAGAACTGTTGATTGCGCGTAACACCAATTTGCAGATGTTGAGGGATAAAGCATTTTACCGGTAATCGGATGCTGAATCCCATACACGCCAGGGTGCTGATATTTACCAGCTGCATGACGCGCGTGCGGATTGTCGTTAGCCCACGATCCTGCTGGATCATCATCCGGATTCTGATAGGCAGAATTCATTGAACTTGTTCTAGGAAGCCTATTTACCTCAAACGATGATGACTTTCGGTAGATAAGAATAACGTCTGAATCAATCGATACTCCTGATCCATTATTTTTGGGGCTGTAGGTATTTTGCCAATATATTTCAGCCACGAAATTCCCAGCACCGAACACCTCGTCCATCAGCAGTCTCATCCTGTGTACCTCGACATCGTCTAGGTGCACCCAAATAGATCCGTCCTCACTCAAGAGTTTCTTTAAATGCAGCAACCGGTCACGCATCATCGTCAGCCACACGGAGTGTTCCAGGTTGTCCTCGTAATTGGCGAAAGTCTGCGCGGTGTTAAACGGCGGGTCAATATAGATCAGCTTCACTTTGCCCACATATTTTTCCGCCAGCTCTGGCACCCGGGTAAGCGCCTCCAGCACGTCCCCGCTCTCTCCCAAAATCAGCAGGTTATCGTCTTGTGGCTCTAGGTCGGCACGCTCAGAATACTCAAACTCCTCACTCTTTTGAGTTTGCTTACCCTCAACGTATTCGTCATAGACCAGGGTGTGGGTTTCACAGTAACGCGGATCCGCAGGATCAACCCAGGTATAGCCGTATTTGCCGGTCTCGGTAGGAATCAGAGCCTTGTCCTTGTTGTACCAAGTAAGTTGCAGGCGTTGTTGCGACATCTAATAGCCCTCTCCCTTGCGCGCCAATGAAAACACTTCCCAGATACCCTGATATTACCGCCCCAAGAACCCCACTCCTAAGCTCCCTGCCGGTTTACACGCTCTACCGTGTATCATCTAGCTTCATCGTGGTGCCTGGTGGCCTCCAGGGCTCTCGCAGCGAACTTGTCAAAATCGGATTGATATTCCACGTCTTGGATTACTCGATATTTTTCCAGTTCTTCTTTGGCTCTCTGGTCAGCGATTTTCTTGGAGATTTTCCCGGCGCTGTCTAGGAGTTCGCGACTATCAAGAGTGAGTACTTGGTTCAGGAATTCTTCCCATTCTTCCATGGTGGTGCGAATATGCCGCTTGGCACGTGATTCTGCCAGGTTTAGATAGGCTTCAACGATTCGTCCTAAATCGGCCAATTCGTCTTTCGTGAGGTAGTTTTTGGCGACGGTAACATCGCTGGCTAGAACTTTCCCTTCCGGGGAGTTTTTCCAAGTCGTTAACCCCATATGTGGTTTGGCGGCATCAGCTCGCTGGGTAATCAACTCGGCAGCGGTATGACCATGCACCGCGTAATGCAGTTTGTTTTGAACGGCAGCAAAGAATGTTTTTGTTGTGGGGGCGTTGGGGTTGTAGTCGACTGCAGTGGCGTAGATGTCGGTTATTTTTTGGTAAAAGCGGCGCTCGGAGAGACGAATTTCGCGTACTTCTTGGAGTAGTTCCTCGAAATAGTCGTGCCCCAGTATCTTCCCCGACTCCATACGGTCGCGGTCAATAATATAGCCGCGCAGAGTAAAGTCGCGAAGCACTGCGGTTGCCCACTGCCGGAACTGGGTGGCGCGAATAGAGTTTACGCGGTAGCCGACCGAGATAATCGCGTCTAGGTTGTAATGTTGGATTTGGCGAGTTACCTGGCGAGAGCCTTCTTGGCGAACTACTCGAAAAATTCGAGTAGTTGCCTCTTCCGCCAGCTCGCCGGACTCGAAAATCTGTTGCAGATGATAGGTGACTGTGTTGCTTTCTACGCCAAACAGCTCAGCCATCAGGGCTTGCGTTAACCAGATAGTGCCGTCCTCATAGCGCACTTCCACACCTACACCGGACTGAGCGGTAAATATCAGAACCTGCCCGGAATCATGCTTAATTATCGTCCGAGAACTGGCCTTTCCAAGGCTTTTTTCAGCTTTACTATTCTTCGTCATACCGTTTTTCTTAACCATCCTTCGATTGAGGTTTTCCATTCGCAAATCATCACTAACTCGCAAACCGTCACTTCTGAGTCTGAACCGACTGTTCGCGCCGCGCGGTTCTCACCCTCCCCCACTAAATCCAAAGGATTGTTTCCGATAGCAAAATGGGTTCCGGTGGCACATTTCTCCTGTAAAGATAAAAGCTATTCTTTAAAATCTATCTCGACCTCGGCGGCGTTGTAGATATCCAAGCGGTTTTGTATATCCACCTTGTTCACAATCCAACCACGCAGTGAACACTTTTGAATGAACTCATCTATACGGTTCACGCCATCCATTTCCCACAAAGTAACCACTATCCCAAACCGCAGATTTCCAAATGGGGCACTCGCAGGATTATCCCACCGGCTGGTCTTGCGGATTTTCAAACCCCACATCTGTGTTCCGTATGCCTTCCTACCGCGCTGACCGTTACGAAAAACCTCACCGATATGTTTGACGTTATCCCACTTGCGGTAGCTATTACGCGCCGTAGCCTCAGTAGTGTAATCATCATTTTCACCTTGGCGATTATTGTTAAGTGCTATCAAACTACCCTTGTCGTCAATACGCCCAAAGTGTAAATCCAATTCAGTACTGGTATAGTCCACGCCTTGACGACGGTCACACGGGGGAAAATAGCACAAGGTGGCACGGGCAATATACGGGTGCTTGCTGTTTACGACCGGCACTGGAATACCAAAGTTATAAGTCTCGTAGGAATCAGCAACCCCAGTCAAGACAAATTTAATTTCATCATCTTTAGACTGAACCACGTCCTCTATACGAATAGGAACCTGACCATAGCCTCGCTTAGAATCCTCAAGAAAATCCCATCCCGCAGCCGCGTCAATTACCAGTGCTTTGGCTACTTCACGATTAAATCCCATTACCTGCATCAAATACGTCATTTTCCGTGTTATCCACGGTGCCGCGAAAGAAGTTCCCTGTACCCAAGAACCCCCGTTTCCTGCATAGACATACATGAGACCACCGGTATCTCCACCAACTGCGCAGACGTCAGGTTTTTTGAAAAATTCCAAGACGGGACCACTTCGAGAATAACTAGCAGTTTCACCTGAAAATGAGGTTGCATTTACAACTAAGGAATTAATTGAATCAGCAGGAGCCCCAATTTTCTGCTGCTTTTCATGGGTTTGATTAGTACCCGCCACTACAAAAACAATGTCATCAAAGCGAGACTGCAATTCGTCCAGAATAGCACCCTCGGGAGATACAAAGTTACGCGCTACCTCTCGCACAGAACCCTGAGAAATGTTCCATACTTTAATGTCACGGTTCTGTTCCACGATACTTTTCACGCGCCTCATGAATGCAAACGAATCCGACCGCGACCCGGTAGCGACCCCGAAGTGTCGCACCCGGAAACGACCACAACCGTCATCCAAGTCCGGTACTAGACTCGGACCGTCGACAATAAGCGATGTAACTTTTGTCCCGTGAGCATAATCCTCCGGTCGTATTTCAATTTCAGGGGGAATCCGATTTATTGACTCCACCCAATCGCAGAAATACGCATTTTCATCAAACGGGGTATCAATAACTCCGATAATGGGTTCATTACCAGCTTTAGGTATATCCAAAGGATTGATACCCGCCTCATCGAACTCTTCGGGGGTCAATTCGGAGATATCGGAAATCGCCATCGATACCAGGAAGGGATATTTCCCTATCAATACACTGTATTGCTCCGGGCTCAGCCGGAGAGCGCTTCCCAACACCTGGTCAGGCGTGACTCTTAAACCCAAACCATCTAGAAAATCGCGAACATCGCTGTAGCCGGTATCGTAAAGATTTACAACTACCCAGCCGTCAACTGCCTCCTGCTGAGCACGTATGCCGAAACGCTCAGCGAAATAAGCATCCCTGATTACCTGGAAAAAGCTGCTCTTCGGCAGTTTATAAATCCACTTATTTTTGGAAGTCTTTTTTATTTGCTCCAGTATTTCATAATTGATAGTGCCACCGTGTTGCTCAACAATTGCTGCGCAACTATCCAAAACATCGATGGAATCATCAACCGTGGTTTCGCTGACACAATAAGTAATCACATGGTGGGTGTTCTGGTAGTTCCCCTCGAAGCAGGCTCCTACAATGGAATTACTAGCCCTAGAGCTACCTCCGCCGAGTAGGCGGCGAATCCGGTTACTTTTAGCCGTTATTTTTTTATAGTAAACGCTGATCAAGGGATCGAAGGGTATCTGCTTTTTATGCCAATACTCCTTTATTTCCATCAGCTGTTGACGCAAATCTAGCAGGTGCTTGGCAGTAACTTCCCCATTCTTGGGTAGTTGAGGCAAACCCGGTCCGCGAGCACCTTTGGTTTGGAACTGGCCTTTAAGCTGAAGCAGGTTATTCACCACGCACCTCCCGTAGTTCCCGGGAAATAGTTGTCTTTGGCACCTGGGAAAGCACTTCAATTTCTCGCAACGTGAAACCCTGCTGACTCAGTTTTGCATAATCTCTAATAGAAGTATCTGGACAAGCCTGAGAGTAAAGACGGCGCAGATAATCGTAGAGATCACCCGGTTTACTGAAGGCAAGCGAAGTTCGCAGCATATTCTCAAGTTCTCCCGGATAGGGAATCTCTGGCATTTGATTCATGATTTTTCGGAACAAGCGCATATTGCGTGCCACATTTTTGAACTTGTCCAACAATCCACTCAGCATCACTTCGGAAATTTCTAACAGGTCATCCCGGCTGTAGCGACCAAAATCAATAATGGAATCAAATCTTCTGACGAGGGCTTTATCTAGCTCCTCATAAAGATTTGTAGTGGCTATCAATACCACCTGTTCATTTAGAGAGTCGAGTTCCTTTAATAATGCCGAAGTAGCTCTCCCCATTTCCCGGACATCATGGTGGTTTACCCGGTCGAGCGCTAATGCATCTATTTCATCGAACAAGACCACTGCTTTATCGGGATGCCGCATCTCGTTTATTTCTGCAAAAAGGCGACCAATATTCTTGCCCGTTTGCCCAAGTTTGCTATCAATAACCGCGTTAAAATCGACCAGATAAAGGTCACGATTAGTTATTCTGGCGATTTGACGAGACGTTTGGGTCTTCCCCGAGCCCGGGGGGCCTTGGAACAAAAACTTATTCACCCCAATATTGTGGGATATTGCATTGCATACACCGGTCACGTCCATGGCTATAGCGTCCGGAAGAGGCAATGGCGCTGAGGCAGACTCCAGAGGCCGGAGAAAATCTTTTCCGCCCTCCCCTAGCGTTTGTGGAACAAAAGCGTTAGCGTCCGAAATAAGAGCCATAATATACGCGGCTAACTCCACGTCACCGGCAACCTCAAAGTCACGAGCGATTTCTGACGCCTCGGCGCGGAAGGCCGATTCATTTTTATCTTCGTGATACCTAATCAGATTGATAACATTGCGTTTCTTCAAGCCGTCCCCTTTCGTTACCCGCAAGCATAGGTACAATTTGGAACATATGCAAGTAATTTGGGACAAGAATTCAAATATTTACACAAATTTAAGGCTTTCTTGCTGGTAGAAGCAATTAGTAATAATTAATATCTTCGGATAAAACACACCCCGTATCCAGCGCACCCAGGTCCCCGGTACTCTTCCCGACTTCCCCGCGGAGTAAACTCGCGCATTCTCAATGTGGCAAACTCAAGTTATGAGCACCACCTATACGGCTGTTATGAAAGACCGAGGGCGGTTGGTTATCCCCTCTAAGCTGCGCCGGAAACAAAAATGGGAACCAGGCACCCAGCTGCTGATGATGGAAACGCCGCACGGAGTTATCACCATGACTGTGGAGCAGGCTAAAGAGCTGATAAAGAGACAAATTGGGGCGAGCAGCCTTGTTGAGGAACTGATCGCGGAGCGCCGCAGCGCTGCCCAAGACGTAGCAGTCCCCTAAGGTAACCCCTCTGCCTCGCCCTCGAAAGATACCTCAACGCTAACGTCCTTAACGCCAATAAAGCCCGGGGCGCGAACAAAGGGATTGAGCAAATCCGGTACCTTTTAAATTTAGGGAAAATGAGCGAAACTATTTAAGTCGAAAAGTGGAGTTTGCCAGGTCAAAGGGCTACTTTCTTGAGTTCAAAGCCCGATCCGGCTGGCGTTTCAGGGGAAAGGGAACGATGATTTTACGAGTTGTCCTGGAAGGACTGGTGCTGGGCGCGCTGCTGATTCTGCTCTGCGCCATCGGCATCCGCAAAAGCCCGGTTAATATGGTGTATCTTTACCCTTCCCAGGTGCAGGAACGGTGCGTAAAGTTGGGATTGACCACGCATAATAAAATCAAACGCGGCCGCGCGATTTTCAAAGCAATTTGCATTCCCGGCTACATTATTTACACGCTGGTCTGTGTTTATGCGATAAATGACACCCGGGGGTTCCTGGCAGGCTTTTGGCAGATAGCGGCAATTTTATTCATCACTAACCTCATCGACCGTTTCTTGGTAGACGAATACTGGGTGGGACACACCAGGGCGTGGGTTATCCCTGGTACCGAGGACTTACAGCCCTACATTAGACTCCGCGACAAGGTCATCAAATGGCTATTCGGCACGGTCGGGGTGGCAGTTTTGGCAGCCATTCTCTCTGGTATAGCCACACTTATCACCCGCTGAAGCTAAAACACTTCCTAGATGCGCCGAAGCCCCCTACCGCCCACACAGGGCTTGCTTGTACAGGTTCGCGAGCACCTCGTTGCCGGCAGCGGTGGGATGGGTTCCATCATCTACCAGGTATTCCGGATGCCCCTCGGTGGCCGCCCACCAGTCAATGATTCCCACATTCGGATTGTCCTTAGATAGCCGGTTAAACACTTCATTATTCATATCTTGCAAAGGATACGGATTGCGGATGGTCACTATATACATGGGCTCGCCCTCGGCACTGTCGATCAGGTTTTGCGCCAGCAAATCACCGCGCAGCGCCGCATTAGTTCCCAGGGCATACACCAGGACGCGAGGATGAATCCCCTGGTTGTGGTAGTTGGCAAGTATCTCCGGGCCGCTTTGAATCTGGCGGCTAACTGCCCCATCCACTACCGCCTGTGGCAACACTTTCTTGATGGCGGCGCTTGCCCCCTCGGTTATCGAATCGCCAATAATCAGCACATCTGCGTTGCAGCTGCCGGTTTCGGGATCGATCTGCCACCCGGTGGTATCCAGGTTACGGGGAATCTTCTTCGCCACCGGTTTCATCCCTTTGGGGGCTTTATCTTCTTTCGCGCGGCTGTCTTTATCCTTATTTTCTTGCTTTTCTGATTTCGAGGACGAGACGGAGGCAAGTTCTGGGCGCAACTGTACGGCTCGGTCTTTAGCTATCTGCTGCCAGTTCGCAGGATAAAAAGCCAGCGTCCCCGCTACCACCAGTGATAGCGCCGCCAGTACCGCAAACACAGTTAGCTGCACTTTACGCAGCCAGCCCTGCGCCCGAAGTTTCGCGCGTTTCTTTTCTCCTGGTTTTTTCCAAAGAGAACTCAGCAAGGTGGCGGGCGCTTCTGCCAGGTGATAGAAAACTTCCGCGGCAACTGCCACTATCAGTAGCTGCAAGAGTTGCTGCCACCAGGAGGGCGGAACTGTGCGGGTAGCCGGATTCAGTATCAGCAGGATTGGAAAATGCACTAGGTAGAGGGCGAAGGAGCGGGAACCCAGGTAGTTGAATACTGGGTTGCTTAGCAGTTTTGAAATTAGAGAGCCAGCGGAGGCCGCCGCCCCGATTATCACTGCACTGAGGATTGCCGCCAGCAAGAAACCGCCGAGATAAATCGCCGCGAGTTCCCCATTTCCCAAGATGCTGAAGACTATTAACCCCACTAGGCTCCCGACTGCCAGCACCTGCAGCAGCGCGCTCTTACCGGTCTTCGCCTGAGAAACAGAACCGGAACCCGGTGAAGAAACCTGCGGGAAAATAAACGCTAAAAATGCGCCCACCAGCAGTTCCCCTGCGCGAGTATCCAGGCCGTAGTACGCGTGAGTAACGCCGTTTCCCTGCAGCCAGAAGAAGGCCATGGCCGCCGTAGACGCCAGAATCAAGACCGCGGTAATCGCCGGAGCCGCGCGCCTGATTTTTTGCAACAAGTAAACAATCAGCGGCCAGATTACATAGAACTGCGCGAGTACCCCCAGGAACCAGAGGTGGGTGAGCGGGGACGGCAGCCCCGCCGCCGCGAAATAGGGGACGTTGCGAAAAATATAGAACCAGTTGCTGACAAATAAAGTCGCCGGTAGGCAGTCGCTTTGCACTTTCAGCAGCAGGCTGGGGGCGAATAGATAGGTCAGGACGGCGGCAAGCGCAATAGTGATAACTATCGGGAAAAATAGGCGCCAGAAACGCCGCAGCAGGTAGCGCCGGTAAGAAAAAGTTCTCTTATCCAGGGCGCTGATAACGCTGCGAGTAATCAAGAACCCGGAGAGCACGAAGAATACGGTCACCCCGATGAATCCGCCGGGTAACACGCTGGGGCGCAGGTGGTAGAGAACTACCGCCACTATTGCTAACGCGCGCATCCCGTCCAGTGCTTTGATCCTTGTGCTTGGGAGCCTCCGAGGAAGGGCTTTCCCTGCTGACTGCCTGTTTTCAGGCAATGCTAGCGGGGAACATTCATTATTTGCCATGGTTAAAGTCTAGCGTGAGCTGAAACCGGCTTTTCCAAAGGATCCAAATAGGTGGGCGAACTCGGTTACCCCTAATTCGGCTATCTCCTAAGTCTGCCCTCCTAGCGCAAACTTAATGCTTATCCTTACACCCACCGGCAAGTTTTGTAAGGATAGCGTTTATCCTTTCACCCGCCCCTCACTTTTGTAAGGATAAGTCTTATCCTTGCAATCACCTACTTTAAAGTGCGAAAATAAAGTAAGAACTTTCAGCAATACCGGAAACACCCACAATACGGCAGCGCCGCCGCAAAGGTGGCGGGAAACTAAGTCCTGGGGAGGCGAAACGCATGGGACATTACGAAAAGCGTCATTGGCCAGCGAATTTGTCTGCGTTTTCTCGGGAAGGGCGGCGCAGCGGCGATTACCGCTCCTACGTCCCTGACCTGCTGGCGGGAAATATTGTGATTACCGAAGAAAACTCCGCTACCGCAGCTATTTTGGAGCAAAAAATCCTGGCGTTTTCCCCGCTAATCTCCCAGCTAGGGATGGAGTCTTTGGCACGGCTAATCTTGCGCGGTGAAGCTATCGCCTCCAGTAATATCGAGGGATTACAGGTTGCTCCGCGCGAACTGGCTCGCGCCGAGCTGAAGGAAAAAAGCGGCACCGATCCGCGCAGCACCGCTGGGGACGTCATCCGCAATATCCAGATATTGGAGGACGCAACCAACAAATTAGCTAGCGCCGAGACGGTTTCACTTCTCGACATTGTGGATTTGCAGCAGAAGCTAATCCACGAGGAAACTTGGCAAGGGATCCGCAGCAGCCAAAACTGGTTAGGGGGCAGCTCCTACCATCCCCTAGCCGCCAGCTATATCCCACCCTCCCCCGAACACCTCGATGCCTTATTAAATGACCTGGTAAAATATTTAAATGGGGCGGAGCACGGCCCGCTGCTACAGGCGGCGCTGGTGCACGCGCAGTTCGAATCCATCCATCCCTTCCCCGATGGCAATGGCCGCATCGGGCGGGCGCTGATCCATATTGTTTTAACTCGCCGCGGCCTCACCCAGGGGGCTACCCTGCCGCTATCTTTGGCGCTCGCCACTAGAACTGACCTTTACGAGGACGCGCTTTCTTCCTACCGCCACCTCGCCGTCCCCCGCAGCGAACAGGCAATATCAGCGGAGAATCGTTGGATCAAAGTATTCTTGGATGCTTGCCAGATTGCGCTCACCATTTCCGAAAGCCTCAAGAACCAAGTCGAGGAGCTGCAAACCGATTGGAAGGCGCGGCTAGATTCCTGGTACCTCAGTGAGCACCACCGCTCCTTGCGCATTGATGCGGCCGCTAACCGTTTGCGGGAGAAACTGCCTAACCTGCCGATGTTCACTATCGCTTCTGCCGCTCAAACCTTAAAGGTTTCTCGCCCCGCTATCGAGAACGCTGCCAAAGATTTAGTTGCGGCGGGAATAGTGGCGCCGCTTAGTATCGGGCGTGGGCAACGCGGCTGGTGGCAACCAGATTTGTTTGACCTGATCAGTGGCAGTGAACGTCGCCTTGCCTCCACCCAGTGGGATACCCTGGCCTCTGCCCCGCGCCGCCCAGTACCTAAGGCGCAGACAGCTCGCGCCCTGACACACGCACAAAGAGTTATCGAAGGTAAAGATCCCGAAGATGGGGCAGTTTTTGAGGACGCAAACCAGGCGGCAGATTTTCTGGATTCTTTAGCATGAAAATCATTTTTGACCGCCAGAACATAACGTAGACCCATATCTTTACCTCGTACCCTTAAAATCTTTACTTTTTGCTGCTTTCTTGCCGTAAGAAGTAAAGATTTTTTCTGCGGCAGTATCGGGGATAAAAAGCAACCGCGCCTAATCATGCATTCCAAAAGCCGTGAGGATGTCGCTAGTTAAATCTGTCTTTATTGACCCAATCGTAAATCCACTGCAAATTAATCAACGGCTCCGGCTGCGCATCAATCACCGGCTGAACAACACGATAAATATCCCTCTTCACCGCTGATAGATTAACAGGTTTAGTAGAATATTTTAGTGTTTTCCCATTGAAAGTACCTATAAACTTAAAATGTTTATCAAAATAATAAGCTAAAGCGCCGCTATCATAATAATATTTGTAAACCCCACGAGGATAATAAGTAAAAGCGTTATCCCTTCCAGCGGAATCAATATTATGAATTATGTTATTTCCATCAAAATCGTACTTTATTCCCTTAATGTCAGGATTCGAAACCCAGCGTAAATTACGCACCAGTTCCATAACAACTGGCTCCATCCCGGCTTTATGCGGAGTACGTTGCGCATAATAAACCGAGTTTGATTTCAAATTAAAAAACACAAACCCCAGCGCTAAAACAACAACAATAAATCCAATAAAAACGCCAAAAATAACCTTCTTTAACACAGGCACCCCACCTCCCTACGACATCCTTGAAAATCGCAAGTACGAAATAAACTCCTACCGAGATTTAGTTAAATCTATCTTTATTAACCCAATCGTAAATCCACTGCAAATTAACCAATGGCTCCTGCTGCGCATCAATCACCGGCTGAACAGTACGATAAATATCCCTTTTGACCGCTAATAGATCAACAGGTTTAGAAGAAAATTCCCCAATTCCGATTTGCCATACACTTATGAGCCTAAAATCTTTATTAAAATTATAAGCTAAATCTCTCCCACCGTCATAATATCTATATCTTTCATCAGGGTAATAAGTAAACGCATAATCCCTCCCAGCATAATTAAAATTGTGAATTATATTATTTCCATCAAAATCGTACTTTATTCCCTCAATATCGGGATTCGAAACCCAACGTAAATTACGCACTAGTTCCATAAGAACCGGCTCCATCCCGGCTTTATGCGGAGTACGTTGCGCATAGTACACCGAGTCTGATTTCAAATTAAAAAACACAAACCCCAGCGCCAGCACAAAAACCATAAACCCAATAAAAACGCCAAGAACAACCTTCTTCAACACAAGCACCCACCTCCCTACGGCATCCTTGAAAATCGCAAATATGCAATAAAACCCCGCAGACTTCTAATTAAATCGGTCTTTATTAACCCAATCATAAATCCATTGCAGATTAATCAACGGCTCCGGCTGCGCATCAATCACCGGCTGAACAACACGATAAATATCCCTCTTCACCGCTGAAACATCGACAGGTTTAGAAGTGAACTCTAGAGTTTTCACATTCCACACCGATATCAATCTAAATCTTTTATCAAACCTATAGAGAAAAAAATTGCCATCATCATACGACCATTCTTCCGAGAAGTAATAGGCAAGGGAAGCAGCTTCATCCTTCCCATATTTATTATTGTAGATATTTCTATAGCCGTCGTAATCATACTTTATCCCTTTAATATCTGGAGCGTAGATCCAGTCAAGGTTACTCGTTACTTCCATAAGCACCGGCTCCACCTCCTCACTATGAGGAGTGCGCTGAGCATAATAAACCGAGTTAGATTTCAAATTAAAAAACACAAACCCCAGCGCTAAAACAACAACAATAAACCCAATAAAAACCGAAAGCACAACTTTCTTCAGCACAGGCACCCCACCTCCCTACCGCGGTCCTTAAAAAGCTAAACTACAAAATAAAATCGTGACGATTATTAGTTAAATCTGTCTTTATTAACCCAATCGTAAATCCACTGCAGATTAATCAACGGCTCCGGCTGGGCATCAATCACCGGCTGAACAGTACGATAAATATCCCTTTTCACTTGTGAAAGATCGCTAATTTTAGTTACATATTTTCTGGTTTTTCTATTCCATATACTTATAAATCTAAATTGTTTATCAAATTTATAAGCATTAGCTCCGCCACCATCATAATATCTATAGGTTTCATCATAATAATATGCAAGAGCTGTCGTCCGCCCGGCGGAATTAGTATTTTTAATTACATTATTTCCATCAAAATCGTACTTTATTCCCTCAATATCGGGATTCGAAACCCAACGTAAATTACGCACTAGTTCCATAAGAACCGGCTCCACACCCTTTTTGTGTGGAGTATTTTGAGCATAATAAACCGAGTTGTTTTTCAAATTAAAAAGCACAGACCCCAGCGCTAAAACAACAACAATGAACCCAATAAAAACCGTGAGGACTAATCTTTTTAACACAAGTACACTCCCTATCTCCAAAGCCGCCTAAAAAATAATCCTTTTGCCTCGCTTAATAGCCGAGAAAATACACGGTAACAATATTTGAGCAATAGGTTTTTCGGTCTTTTAGATACAAGAGTATTGAACACGGACTTTATGCACATCAATAACCCGCTCCCGGGATATCCTTCAAAGAGCTAACTAACCTGGGGTTGCATTTTTCGCTACGACAAGTCTGGCTGTCATGTTTTCCTGCACTTTCTTTGCTAGCTACACACCTTTGTCCAACCTACCCACACAAACCTAAATATAGATACCGACGATTGTCGGTCAGTTATACCGACATTCGTCGGTATTGCGTGCATTGGGAATATCTAGATGCGAAAAGTATCGACCTCGCTAAGCATTTAATATATTTTTGAGGCATGCTTGCTTCCTTATTTCCCAGCTATCGACATTACCCGGTGATACAGCCACTGGTTTTTGGGTTATCGTCAGTTTTCCTGCTGATACTGGACACAATTTCGGTGCTAATGGGGCAGCAATCAATTTCCACAAAAAGTATCTGTTTCACCCTCATCCTGATTGCCGTGTTTATGGCTGCAGGGTGGTTTCAGCCATGTGAGTTCATTTTTATCGCCTGCTATCTCCTTTTCAACCTGCTGGATCTGATTGATGGTTACGCGATGGTGGTTTTTGATCTTGATATTTTACTGGTGTTTTGGCTGATACGCTCCTGGATTGCCCCAGCAGTCTTAGTACTGTTACTAGAGGGAGTAATTTCCGTAGCGGTCAGTGCTACGCCCAGCCTCCAAGCGTTTAGCTCCGCATTAATCGCGGTTATGGTTTTGGTGATTGGATTGGCGTTACGGTGGCAAAACACGCGCCGGATTCTGGCAGAACACGACAGAGAGCAAATACGTAAAAGCACTGTTCAAACCCGTAAAGAACTAGCTCGCCAACTGCACGATACTACTGCCAAAGACCTGGCCCATGTGACCGTACTCGCCCAAGATATTGCGGTACGTCACCCCGAGCTGAGCAGCGAGATGAATCCGCTAGTGCAAGCCGCCACTAAGGCTTCAAGAAGAATTCGTCCCATGATCCTCTCGATTGACACTGCTGCCAGCAAAACTCCCCTATCTGAAGTAGTTCAACAAGTAAAAAGAATGTTGCAAACTCGCAGCATCACTCTCGATACGGTGTTACCCGAAAATTTAGATAATGCACTAAGCCGGCAACAGCTCCTCACCGGAGCATTGGCAATCAGAGAATGTTCCTCAAATATCTTGAAATATGCACCTGCAGCTTCGGAGGCAAACCTGATCATCGAGCTACAAGCCGAGCAGAAAGAACTCACCATCTCACTGAGTAACGAGATTGCAGACACCCCGGCTACTACCGGGATCAGCAGCGGTTACGGCCTTGCGAACCTCGACAGCAAGATTCGAGAGGAAGGGGGAACGATGGAAATAACTAACCTGGGCGGCCAGTGGCTAACCTACAT